>JAFTPV010000004.1 GCA_017463125.1 Clostridia bacterium
AATCCTCCGTTTGTGTTTTTTTAGTTTCGACTGGCAGGTCTATTCTAATTATATCACAAACGGAGGATTTTTTCCTCATCGGTTAACCTCTTTTGAACCACGCGACTATCGCGTGGTTTTCTTGAGTCTCCTTTTGTAAAGTCGACTCTATACAAGAAGAGGAACAGACCACAAAGATCTGTTCCTTTTATTTTTATTTTAATTTTAGTCCGTCGAAAAATGCTTTTCCTACCGACTCGCCAAGAACGAGATACTCGTTATTAGAGGGGTCAAAGGTTATCGGCTTTAGCTTTTCAGGGTCGATTTTACCATTTTCCGAGAGAACTGACTCATCGACAGAAACATTAATTATCTCACCGACAAGACGGCATGTATCCTCGTCATAGCTCTTCAGCTTACATTCAAGAGCCATTGCAAGCTCGTCAATAAGCGGTGCGTCTACAAGCTCCGACTTCGTATCGTGGAAGCCTGCCTTGTAAAACTTGTCAGCAACGTCATTCCCCGAAACGACACCAACGTAATCACAGGCTGCGACGTGAGAGGCATCTGCCATGCTTACGGTAAAGGCGCCATTTGCCACTATGTTTTTAGTCGTTTTATGGTCTGCGCTTATGCATATAGTTATTTCATTTTCCTCGCTGAGACCTCCCCACGCGGCATTCATCGCATTGGGGTTACCCTTCTCGTCGTATGTACCGATTATAAATACAGGCTGAGGATAAAGTATCGGCTTTGCTCCAAAATTCTTTCTCATTTTCTGCCTTAACTCCTTATTTAGTTGTATTTGTTTCTATAAAATATGTAGCCTCGCTGTCAGCAGTAGATAACGCAAAGGCCAAGGGATACATTTCAAATGCGGCCGAAACGTTTCGCGGATCTTCAGTTGAGGAATATCCCATATGGTACCTTATAGCAAACGCCTCTTCCCTTGTAAGCTTCATATAACCTGAGATTATATAAACACTCTTCTCACCGTGACCATAAGGCATTCTGTCATCATATTCAAACGTATCAACTCTCTGCCAGGTTCCACGCTCGTCCTTAACGTTCCTAAATCCCTTTTTATAAACGTTTATCTTACACAAATCGTGCAAGAGCGAAACGATTGCTATACTCTCCTTTGAATATTCCAGACCGAAAATATCCTGCATTCTCGGAGATTCAAGATATGAGCTCAAGCACTCAAAAACATTTATAGAATGGTCAACAAGACCACCCTCGTATGAAGAATGAAATCTTGCCGAAGCGGGTGCCGTAAAGAAATCGGAGGACGTTGAAAGAAGATATTCAAGCAGCTTATCTGCCCCGTCACGCGTTATATATTTTTTATAAATCTCGATAAATTTTTCCTTACTAGTCATCTTATTTCTCCCATAAATTATTATTTTTCAAATATTCTACGCTGCTCTTAAGACCCGCAATAGTCTTAACCTCAATAAGACAGGTATCTCCATTACGCAGCATAGATAGCTTTTCTTTTATCCTTACGTCCCCTTCACCGAAAGGAAGGTGCGCGCTCTTGCCCTTTGCGTCGTGCAGATGCATATGAATCAGCTTTTCCGGATAGCGCTCAAACACGAAGCTGTCCTTAAAATCAAGACAAAGCTCGTGTCCCGTATCCAAGGTAAGAGCAAACACCGGGCTGTCAAGAAATATAGGAAGAGCATCAAGCTGACTTTCCGTAAACGGATTTGAATCAACGTTCTCAATAGCGATCTTAAGAGGGGCGCCACCAATTTCCTTTTCACACATTTTTACAAACTGCCTAACTTTTTCTATATACTTTTCGCGATAAACATCATTAAGCAGTATCACCTTGCCGGGCAGCGTTACATAAACGCCCTTAAGAAGATGCATATTAATGACGGGAATAGCGGCTTCCTTTGCAAATCTTATAGTATCGCGCATGACGTCAAAATAACATTCCGACACCTTTGGATTAAAGTCAAATGGATTTAGCATTTCATCGGCGTGTATTGTATAAAAAATTCCGTCCTTGCGGCTTATTTCACATAGTACTGCGGCATCAAGGGAGGACGGCTGATACTGCGGAAAGCTCATATTGATTTCAATAAAATCAAGTCCAGACTCTACCGCAACCCTTCTGCATTCGTATATATCAAGACACTCCACGAGCGTCGGCATACCATATTTCATATTATTTTACTTACCTTTCAAAATCTTTTATATAATTTTAGCACAAAAATATCATCGCGTCAAGTGAAATATAAAAGGCGCCTTAAAAAAGACGCCTTTTGTCAAGCTATACCGTTCCGGTTACGGTAAGCACGGCCACACCGGGTGTAGTTGTAATGAGTCCGGTTACGCTGTCACGCGTAAACGTTGCTGCGGGAACCGTTATAGCACCCGGTAAGGTTGCGAACTCGCCGGTTGCTTCATCGTAGCTGTATCCTACCCCCGCTTCCAAAGCCTCTCCGTTTAAGGATACGCTTATATTTGTAAGAATAGGGTTGAAAGCATCATTAATTATTAAGTCGTCAGTCGCTACGACCTCGGTATTACCCGTATTCTGCACAACGATTGTATAGGTAACCTCGCCGGCACAAGTAACAACGGCGGGAGAAACCGACTTTGATATAGTTAGATTAGGCTCATTACGCGTAGGAACCGTAGCACTATCAGAAAGCTCGCAAGCACCGCCGCCGACGGTGACGGTATTATTTATGCTTGCAGAAGCACCTTGAGGTGCATAAGCGTTTGCACGGGCCTCGTAGATAACGGTTGCGTTACTCCCTGCGGGAATATTTATCCCCTCGATAACAAGGCTATCACCTGCAGTAACAGTAGGTGCGACCTGTAATATTCCACCAAGATAGTAAAGCACCGAGCCCTCTACGTAGGTTAATGGAACGACCGAAAGCATTGGGTTAAGCTCGACTCTGCCGAGGTCATCGGTGAGAGTAATGCCCGTATAATCGGTATTGCCTGAATTTACGATGTTTACAACGTAAGTTATACTGTCACCCGGACCGTAGTCACTGGTGGCAGACGCCTTTGTCATTTGGAGCTCTGCAACGATCTCCCCGGTGGTAGTATTGGAATTGGTAACACTGCCTCCAAAGGAAAGCGATGCCTGATTATAAAATGTTGCCATTTTTCTCTCCGTTTTTTCGTCTTTGTTTTTTCTTTTCACAGAGCGACATTGCGCTCTGATAACATTATATGATCCAAACAGCAAAATGCGCTATCGCACTTACAATTTTTATAACAATATCTTGTATTCTGCAAGAAATTCTGTTATACTTTATTTATAGACAAATTCAAAACGAGAGCGAGTGATACAGATAATTCTTGTTATTCACGATAAAAATTACAAGGCGGTGAGGCTTGCCGAGTCGATAAGATCTTTGGGCTTTCTCACCATCGGTTCCGCCGCAAAGAACGCCGTAAAAGAACTGGGACCAAGATACAGAGCCATAATTTTAATCGAGCCTAAAAATTTTGAAATTATGCCGAATTTAGTAAAGGCGCTGAACAATTCTGTATTTGAAGCTCCTATATTCACACTTGGCGAAGCTTCTGCAAGAATAAAGTCAGAGCTATATCTTCCGCTGGAAATACCTAAAAAGCTACTTATGAGCAAAATTGTAACGTATCTCGACTTTTACGGATACCCCTTGGTTGGCAACTATCGTTGCGGCGGATTTGACGCATCAGTTTATAGCCGCTACGTAAGCTTTCTTGATACAAAAATACCGCTGACAAAAACCGAGTGTATGATTTTGCGTTATCTTGCAAAGGCTTACCCTGCTCCAACTCCTATAAAGGAAATAATTAAAAACGTTTTTCCTCACACAAGGCTTCCGCAGCCAAGTAACATCAGGGCGCATATCTCAAATATGAACGCCAAATTCACCGATTACATAAATCGTCCGAAAATCAAATTTATAAAAAACAAGGGATATGTTATAATTACCCCGCAAAACACTAAAATAACATAAAAACAGTAAAGAGTACAAGCGGGATATGCATATACTCCAATTAACACGGCCTTATATATTGGCGGAACGGAGTATATTAATATGTTTGATATAACGAAGCTGCTCTTGCGTTTCATATCTCTTATTTTGGGAATCGAGGAATCCGCTAGCTTTCCTCCCCCACTTTCAAAAGACGAGGAGATTGCATTATTTATTCGCAAGGAGGCGGCGGACGATGCGGCGCGCGATAAACTAATCGAGCACAATTTACGACTTGTATCTCATATAATCAAAAAATATTACTCATCTTATGAAAATCCCGATGAGCTTTTATCTATCGGCAGTTTGGGTCTTATAAAGGCTGTCGATTCATTTAAGCCAAGCTTCGGAACAAGATTTGCAACCTATGCATCAAAATGTATTCAAAACGAAATTTTAATGTTTTTCAGAAGTAAAAAGCGCTCCTCTCTCGAGGTTTCGATAAATGATACCATTGACGTGGATAAGGACGGAAATCCTCTTACATATCTTGATATAATAAGCGTCGAGGAATCGATAGAGGCTGACCTTGACCTGAAGGGCCATATAGAAAAAATCAGAGCGCTCGTTGACGAACTGCTCCCACCAAGAGAACGGGAAATAATAGTATTAAGATACGGTCTGAAGGGTTACAAGCCGAGAACGCAAAGAGAGGTGGCGGCGTATCTTGGAATTTCACGCTCATACGTATCAAGAATTGAAAAACGGGCTTTAGAAAAATTGAAAAATGCGTTTGGAGATACAAAGCCTTTTTTTGAAGACTAAATCAATTTGATGTATAAAACGTCATATATAAGGTCAAACTAACGGTGGATCAATACATTGATTCAAGCATCTAAATTTTTGTAAAGGTATGGTCATATATATGATGATTGTAAACAAGATTGCACTCGCTTTGGTAATACTCGGTGCAATTAACTGGGGACTCGTAGGGCTGTTCTCCTTCGATCTTGTTGCATGGATCGCGGGCGGACCTACCGCAATACTCGCAAGAATTATATACATTGTTATTGCTCTTGCGGGCATCTGGTGCATCTCTATGCTCTTTATGGATGACGAAGAGGAGCACCACTCAACGACAACATCGCAAACACACGCATAATTGCACAAAAGAAAAGACGGAGAGTCCGATTCGGGCTCTCCGTTTTATTTTTCTAACAAATTACATCGTTACAAGGAAGAATCTGAGAGTGAAGAGTATAGCGATTATAGTAACCACAATATCCTTCTTTGTATACTTACCTGTGAAGAGTGTAATAAGCGTGTAAGCAATAGCACCTACTGCTATACCGTTAGAAATCGAATATGTAAGAGGCATCATAATAAGCGCAAGGAATGCGGGAACAGCCTGCGCGATGTCACTCATATCAACCTTAGCAAAATTCTTGAGCATAAGCACACCCACATAAATAAGAGCAGGAGCTGTCGCGCAAGAAGGAACGATAGCAGCAACAGGAGTGAGGAACAAACAGAGGAAGAAGCACGCTGCTGTTACCAAGGATGTAAGACCTGTTCTACCGCCTGCAGCAACACCTGCCGCCGACTCAACGAAGGTCGTACAGGTAGATGTACCAAGAACAGCACCCCCTACAGTTGCAATAGAGTCACAAGCCATAGCCTTCTCAACGTCTACAGGATCTCCGTTCTCGTCAAGCATATCAGCCTGAGAAGCAGTTCCATAAAGCGTTCCGATCGTATCGAACATATCAACAAGCGCAAATGTAATAGTAAGAACGATAGCATTGATTATAGCGGTAACTCCACCCGCAAACAGCGTTCCAAAGCCCTGGAATGCACCAAAAATACCAATCTCACCGAAGTCCTTAAAGGATTCGCCTATTTGTCCAAGATCGAAGGAAGGAAGTTGCCATGTAGTAAGATAATAAAGCACCGTAACGGCCACAATCGTAATGATGACAGATCCCTTAACATTCTTTTTATCAAGAACAGCGATAGCAAACAGACCAAGAAGCGAAAGAACTACAGGAGCGATAGCGCACCATGCATCAAAGAATTCCTTCCCCTCAACAGCTCCGTGAAAATCGAAGAGCTGAACGAAGGTGTACATATTCGCTTGAATAATACCAACATTCTTGAAACCGATAAACGCAATAAACAATCCGATGCCTGCCGGTATAGCCTTCTTAAGACAATCAGGAAGCGCTTTTGCGATATAAACTCTCGCACCTGTAAGCGAAAGAACAAGGAAAACAATACCCGAAAGGAGTATTATAGCCAGACCTTCGCGGTACCCTTCTATAACGTCGCCGCCAGAAAGAAGAGCGGGAAGAATGAAGGATACGAAGAAGAATGAGTTAAGACCCATTCCGCATGCCTGAGCGAACGGCAGCTTTGCGTAAAACGCATAAAGAAGCGTTCCAAGCACTGCTACGAGAATAGACGCAACGTAGACGGCATTCCAAATATCACCAAGCGAACCGATTGTACTGAAGCTGGTAATCTGATTGGGATTCGTCACTACGATATACGCCATAGCGAAGAACGTTGTGAGTCCGGCAACGATTTCCGTTTTAACGGTTGAGCCGCGCTCACTGATTTTGAAAAATTTGTCTAATTTTTCTTTCATGTCATTTCTCCTTTTTATTTTTTTAGGATGTAATAATTATATAACAATTTGTTCACAAAGTCAACATGTTTTCGCCCTTTTTGACAAAATATTTTTCATTTACTGCAAAGTTACAAAAAAACAGCAACAGTAGAGCAAAAGCACCTTTGGCATAAAATAAATAGTAAGAAAAAATTCCCACATACGATGATTAAATTGATGCAAAAAAAGGCAGAATAACATTGGAAACAAAAAAGGAGAAAAAAAGCAATTCTCAAAAATGAGAATTGGGGTTATAAAAAATGAACATAAAACGAGGAGATATTTATTACGCAGACCTTAGCCCCGTAGTAGGGAGCGAGCAAGGAGGACTAAGACCTGTTCTTATAGTTCAAAACGACGTAGGAAACAAATACAGCCCTACGGTGATTGCAGCCGCAATTACATCAAAAATCAGCAAAACGAAGCTGCCAACGCATATTGACGTACCCGGAGAGGACGCAGGACTTGCAAAGGACAGCATTATTCTTCTTGAGCAGATACGCACGATAGACAAAAAGCGTCTGAAAGAAAAAATGGGACATCTTGACGACGTAACGATGAGTAGCGTCAATTCCGCTATAGAGGTCAGCTTTGGGCTTGGAGGCGGAAGAAGCTCAGAAGAATATTATTAATAAAAAGCATAGATAAAAATACTCGGGCATATAATTTATCAATCGGCTATCCGCTTTAATACGAAAAAGGAAAGGTAAGGACTATGAATAGCTATATGCCCGAGGGAATGCTTATTTCCGAGGAAGATAATTACGAATATATTTCCTCACTTGAGGGACTGCAAAAGGCTCAAAGAGAAGGTATAATATTAGAATCGGTGGCGGTGCTTTGCGACCATAATTTCAATTTACACGTTGAGCTTCCCGGAAAAATAAAGGCTATAATCCCAAGGGCCGAGGTTGTAAAAGCCCAAGGTAATGAAGAAATAAAGGATATTGCAATTTTAACGCGAGTTGGCAAAACTGTAGCCTTCAAGGTTATTGGTTTTGAAAAGGGGGAAAACGGAAAACCGATTGTAATTCTTTCAAGAAGAGCCGCACAAAAGGAATGTATACATAATTATATATCCGCTCTCGAGCCCGGCGATATTATTCCGGCAAAGGTTACTCACCTCGAAAATTTCGGTGCCTTCGTTGATATAGGCTGCGGAATCGTTTCCCTGCTCTCTATTGATTCTATTTCTGTTTCAAGAATTTCTCACCCATCGGCAAGAGTTTGCGTAGGTGACGTTATTTATACCGTTGTGAAAAGCATTGACGACCGAGGCAGAATATACGTATCGTCAAAGGAGCTTCTCGGAAGCTGGGAGGAGAACGCCGCTCATTTTTCAGAGGGACAGACGGTGCGCGGAATTATACGCAGTGTTGAAAGCTACGGCGTATTCGTAGAGCTGAAGCCGAATCTTGCCGGTCTTGCTGAATACAGGGCCGATGCCGAGGTTGGTATGACTGCCGCCGTATACATAAAAAGCATTATACCCGAAAAGATGAAAATTAAGCTTATCATCATCGACTCGGAGGATATTCAAGGTTATCTTGAACCGCTTGAATATTACATAGACACGAAAACGGTAACTCATATTGACAGCTGGCGCTATTCGCCAAAAATTTCAAAAAGAGTTATTGAAAGTGTATTTTGAAATAAAAAAGGCATATCCGCAGATAGAGAATTTTCTGCGGATATGCTTTTTTAATTATTCGTTAATCATAGAAATAAGCTTTGGGAGCACAGGCTCGAATTTAGCACCGTACCAATGATTTTCCTCCTCAGCGGTTGCCTTTATGCACTCAACCGTGTAATCTGCGGCAATTCTCGCAGCATCATAAGAGCTCTTTCCTCTGATCAGCGCACCAACGAAGGCCGAAGCGTATATATCTCCAGTTCCGTGACAGCTATTAGAAAGCATCTCGTGCTCGTAATATGCGTAATTGCCGTTTTCGTATACCACAACGCCGTTCTTTCCCTTTTTGTATGAGATTCCGGTGAAGATAACGTTCCTTGCGCCAAGAGAAACGAGCGCCTCAATTATTTTTTTAACGTAAGCCTCATCGTACTCGGTCTTGTATTCAATTCCGGTAAGAAGGCAAGCCTCAGTCATATTCGGAACAACGTAATCAGCATCGGCACAAAGGGTACGCATTGCCGCAACGAAATCGTCGTCAAACCCGGGATAAAGCTTTCCATTATCTGCCATAGCAGGATCGATTATAACTACGCCGCCCTGCTTCTTTGAGGATTTAATTATATCAATAACATATTGCACCTGTCTTGTGCTGCCGAGATATCCGGTATAAACGGCGTCAAATTTGATTCCCTCTTTTTTCCAGTGCTCGTTGACCGGAGGCATATCATCGGTCAAATCACGGAATGTATAACCCGAGAAGCCGGCAGTATGCGTAGAAAGAACCGCCGACGGCAAAACGCAGGTTTCTACTCCGCAGGCTGAAATTATCGGAAGCGCAACGGTCAGAGAGCACTGACCTACACAGGAAATATCCTGTATCGTAAGAATTTTTGGATATGACATTTTCAAAACCCCTTTACTTTTTCTGCTGTTTATATTATAATGAATATGTGAGTATGTGTAAATACTCAAATTTGAATATTTTTTTATAACCAGATGGATAAATTAAAATGGATAAAAAGTATGTAAAGCTATATAAAGAAATTAAAGAAAAAATTTTAAGCGGAGAATATCCTGGAGGAAAAAAGCTGCCGTCAAAAAGAGTTATGGCAGATCTGCACGGTGTAAGCGTTATAACCGTTGAGGCGGCGTACGATGTATTGATTGATGAAGGATATATTACGCCGCGAGAGCGCAGCGGGTATTTTGTATCTGCCATAAATCATTACATTCAAGAAAAAAATACGGCAAAGGATACTATAAGCTATCTTGACGACCCTACAGGTGTGCCTGACACTGACTTTGAATACTCCGTTTGGTTCAAGACGGTAAGAAGGGTTATTTCGGAAAAAGGAAGCCTACTATTCATAAAGTCGCCGGTCCGGGGATGTGCTGTTTTACGTAACGCAATCGCGGATTATCTTTACCGTTATCGCGGTATGCACGCAGAACCAAAAAATATAATCATCGGCTCCGGATCAGAGCAGCTTTACGAAATAGCAATAAAAATTTTAGGCAGAAATAAAATTTACGGCATTGAATCTCCCTGCTACGAACAAATACCTACAATATATCATGATATGGGTGCCGCAGTATGCAGTCTTGATATGGGGAATGACGGAATAGTCAGCGATGCACTCAAAAAAGGGGAATTCGACGTTTTGCACGTCACCCCATTTCACAGCTATCCCTCGGGCATTACCGCATCTATATCCAAGAGATATGAATATTTGGACTGGGCAAACCAAAACGGAAATTATATAATTGAAGACGACTTTGACAGTGAATTTTTTATCCCCGGTAACCCTATCGAATCATTATATAAGCTAAATTCCGGAAAATCTGTTATATACATTAACACCTTCTCAAAGAGCTTAAGCCCTGCTATGCGTTTAGGTTATATGATACTTCCCGATGAGCTGCTGCCTTTATACGACGCACATCTCGGAAGCCACTCCTGTTCCGTTCCCGTTATGGATCAGTACATCTTAGCTGAATTTATATCAAGCGGCAGCTTTGAGCGACATCTTAACAGAATGAGGCGAAAGTTAAACAAATCATAAAAACGTTTTCAAACTTTATTTTTATATAAAATAGGGACTTGCAATATTTTACTGTTTATGATATAATATTTTTGATTATTTTATAGGAACGGATACTAAAATGAAAAGATTTGAAAACATTCTACTCAAGGGCTGCGGATTTGCCGTTTTGATTTTGACCCTATTCTACATATTTGCACTCACAAGCAACTATAATAATGCGACCATTGAGTTTTCTACCTTTGCTCTAATTTTAGCCTTCGGTATGTTAATTTCATTTACTACAATGCTCCTCGGTCTTAAAAAGCTTGCACTACCCTTAAGAATAGCTATCCATTACACTTCTCTTATGGTGGCGTTCTGCATTATTTTTATGGCATCGGGCAACATCAGTGCTGACAGTCCCGCAAAAATCTTTTCTGCTGTTGTAATATTTACGTTTCTTTACGCCATGCTCTTCGGTGCGGTTTATTTTATCAAAAAATTAGTAAACGCCGTTGATAATAAAGTAGACAAAAGATCTAAAAAGAATACGGAAAAGAAATCAGAATACAAATCTCTGTATTCCTCAAAGCAGTAATATGAAAATTATCAGAATAAATGAAGAGGACAAGCTCGTTTTGAAAAAGAAGCATCCCTGCGGCACAGATATTTTTACCGTGAAGCGACTCGGAAGCGATATACGCATTATCTGCGACGGCTGCGGACGCGATCTGACCTTGAAACGAGAGCAGCTTGAAAAAGCGGTGAAAAAGATTCTCTGAAATATAAAAAAACGATTGGAGAAATTATGTTTTACTATTTAAGCGGTGAGCTTGCATACCGCGATATTAATACCTGCGTTATTGACTGCGGAGGAGTTGGCTACAAGCTGACGGTGAGCCTCACGACATCGGACGCACTCGTATCCAAGCTAGGCAAAACTGTGAAATTATTCACTCACCTTGCCGTAAGAGAGGACGGAGTTGAGCTCTTCGGCTTCGGCTCCTTGGAAGAGCGCGAGTGCTTTAATAATCTGACAAGCGTCAGCGGAGTCGGCCCCAAGGTCGCTATGAGCATTCTCTCCACCCTAACCCCCGAGAAGCTGGCTCTTGCTATCTGCACGGATGATATTAAAGCCATCGCAAAGGCACCAGGCATCGGTGCGAAGAGCGCCGCCAGAATCGTGCTTGAGCTAAAGGACAAGATGTCAAAAAATATGCTTTCCTACGAAACGGCAGTCAGCGGTGGCAGCGCACCTGTTACGAAAATCGCAAATAATTCTACCCTTGCGGAAGCAACCGAGGCACTTCTCGTGCTTGGCTACGATAAAAACACGATTCTTACGGTGCTTAAGGACGCAGACCTTAACGCCGATATCGGCGACATCGTTAAAAACGCTCTAAAAAAGCTTGCCGGCGGCAGATAACCCGAAAGGACTGTATTTATGATAGAAGAATCAAATGAATTTGATTTTGAGAACCGAATAGTTTCAACCGAGTACGACTCTATGGAGGACGGTGAGGTTGAAATCTGCTTAAGACCAAAGACGCTTGAGGAATACGTCGGTCAGACAAAAGCAAAATCAAATCTTAAGGTTTATATCGAGAGTGCTAAGCTGCGCTCCGAGGCGCTTGACCACGTCCTGCTTTACGGCCCTCCCGGTCTTGGAAAAACCACCCTTTCCTCAATAATCGCAAACGAGATGGGCGTTAATATCCGCACCACATCAGGACCCGCTATCGAAAAGCCCGGTGACCTTGCCGCTATTTTAACAAATCTCGCTCCGGGTGACGTACTGTTTATCGACGAGATACACCGTCTTTCAAGAGTTGCAGAGGAAATACTCTATCCCGCTATGGAGGACTACGCGCTTGATATTATAATCGGCAAGGGTCCCAGCGCAAGAACAATACATATGCCGATACCGAAGTTTACTCTCATAGGCGCAACGACCCGAGCAGGACAGCTTACCACACCCCTTCGTGACAGGTTCGGCGTTCTTCTTAAGCTCGAGCTTTACACAACCGATGAGCTTGCCACAATAGTAAAGCGCTCTGCAAGTATCCTTGATATAAAAATTACTGACGACGGCGCTATTGGAATAGCCTCAAGGTCCAGAGGAACACCCCGTATTGCCAACCGTCTTTTGAAGCGTGTGCGTGATTTTGCACTCGTAAAGGGCAACGGAACGATAACCTCAGAGATTGCGACTTACGCGCTTGAGGCGCTTGAGATTGACGAGCTCGGACTCGACAACATTGACCGCAGAATGCTTGAGGCTATAATCAAATTTTACGGTGGCGGCCCCGTCGGTCTTGACACCCTTGCGGCAACTATCGGTGAGGAGGCTATCACTATCGAGGACGTCTACGAGCCTTATCTTATGCAAATAGGATTCCTGTCAAGAACGCCGCGCGGCAGGTGCGTTACTAAGCTTGCCTACGACCATCTCGGCATACCATTTGGTATGAACGATATCGATTTATTTTCTTAAAAAGCTTATTTATAAGAGGAAGAGTAACTTAGCTCTTCCTCTTTGTTTATATTATACAAATATTATAATTTTTTTCAGTAATAATTACATATAGCGAAACTTTTTTTCTTATGCTATAATTGTTTAATGAAAGGATAAGGAGAATGAGTGCTATGACAAAATCAAAAATTCTTAAGACGTCTCTTGCCGTTGGAATTATTTTGCTACTATTAACCTGCTTGGTTACAACGGTAATTATAGCGACAACGAGCGATCCCGTAGTTGCCTGCGCTTCAATTGAAGAAAAGAACGTAGAATACAGAGATCTGCTCCACCTTGCGTTTACCGTAAGTCTTACGGAGGATGCGCCTGTTGGTAATGCAGGAATTATAATGTGGGAGGATGATGTAACGGCATACAAGGTCTCAAATGCCTGCTACTCCTGCTTTAACGAATCTGTTGACCCTAACGGTAAAATATATTACGCCGGCCCCGGAATACCGGCAAAGGAAATGGGTAAGGTCTATAAGGTTTCTGCCGCTGTAAAGACGGATACCGGAATAGTTATCGCAAGTGAGCCTGAGGATTTCAGCGTTGAGCTATACGCAAACGAGCGTCTTTCCGATCTCTTGAATATCTATGAAAGCGTCGGTTATCTTACGGCAGAAGAGATTAATCAAAAAAATCTATACGAAAAGCTTCTTGCCTACGGCGGTATAGCCAGCGATTATTTTGAAAAGAACCCGTCCTCTTCCCCGTCAATTGCAAAGGTATTACCGGTTAAGGGCGGCGCTAACGGTATCGTCGTTCTTATGCTTGACGACGGACGTATTGATTCGGCAAAAATCACCGATGAGGTTCTTCAAAAATACGGTATTGTTGCCGATGCTGCTATTCACGCAGCTAAATTATACACCGGAGAGAATATTAACGCCACGCTTAACGAAGAGCTGGTTTCACAGTGGCAAGAACTCTTTGATACAGGCCGTTGGAAGCTTACGTCTCACTCACTGACACACGATATGACAGAGTATAATAACAGTGCTTCAATGGAAAACGAGGTTGTAAAATCCCAAGATATTTTACGTTCGATATTCGATGGTCAGAAAGTTCTCACCTTTGCATATCCCGGTAAAGACTCCTTGGTACAAGAGCTCGGCGTGAATAACGTCTACGGAATAATGAAGGAGCTTGTTTCAAAAACTTACATAGCGGGGCGGTATTGCAGAGGTACCGAATACGATCCGGATAAAGGCACGTGGACTGTTACCGTCGGAAGTGGTGAGCTTAAGGTGGACGAGGAAAATGACTGGTACTTCCACCCCGCAACTACAAGCAGCATAAATAAACCGGACACCATGCTTAACAAAGTAGCCTTAGCATCAAATGGGTATGTACAGGTGCTATTCCAGCACGGCGTAGTAGAGGATGCTGATTATGATAATAATACATATTACGTTACCAGAACCTATATGGAAAACCTCTGTGCCGAAATTAAAAAGTACGTTGACAACGGTACGATATGGAACACAAGCTACGAGGACGCTATTCTCTACCTCAGGGAAGCTGAAACCGCAACCATTACAGGCTATGCACAGAACGACTCAATAACGCTGAATCTTACCGACGAAATGGATGACACTATCTATAACCACGCTCTCACCGTCCGTGTGAATATACCCGCTGAATGGCAGACCGTCAAAGTTACTCAAAACGGTGTAGAATCCTACGCTACGGCAAAGACGGTAGAGGGTAAGCATATCGTCGATGTTGACATCGTGCCCGACGCAGGAAAAGCAACTGTAGTCCCTGTTATCTACACCGACGACACTACTCTTGAAAGCGAATACGGAACGGTTATAGGCGAAAACAAGGTTGACACAAACTACTACCCAGGCTTTGTAAGAAAGGCCGTTACCTTCACTATAGACGACGGAAATATAACCAATGACACGAAATTCCTCAATATAGTTAAGCCTGCCGGCATTCTCGGAACCTTTAATCTAATAAATACCGATAGTCTGACGGATCAAGGGTATACAGATTTATACAAAGGTTACGAGGTGGCAAACCACCACAGACTCCATTGTCTGCCGATGCTTGACGACTTCAACTTCGATAGCATTGAGAAAAAGGACGAAATATTCAATTCGGAAACGGCGGATACCGATTACGTATATAAGACAAATATTGAAGGGCTATATTACGTTGATTACCATTACATAAATCCGGCATACACGGCTCCGTATTGGCACCCGATTGCTACAAATGATACGTACACAGCTTACATCAATATAACGGAGGATGACCTTGAGTCCATTTTCGGTGAAGGCACGGTCGTTGGCTTTGCATATCCTCACGGTAAATTAAGCACGTATGTTAAGCAGTATCTTAAGGATAACGGTTATCTATATGCAAGAAAAACCGGATGTATAAAGGATTCTACGGGCTTTGCTCTTCCCTCCGACAGATACGAGTGGTCGTACAACGCAGACGTATCCTGCCTTAACGACGTTATGGCAGCGTTTGACGCTCTTGCCGATGACGGAAATCTCAAATTTTTCTCTTTCGGAGTACATTCCGGTGACTTTAACGGGCAGTGGGAGGTTCTTGAGACCTTTGCAGACACCTACGGTAATCGCCCC
Source organism: Clostridia bacterium (assembly GCA_017463125.1). Lineage (GTDB taxonomy): Bacteria > Bacillota > Clostridia > Oscillospirales > CAG-272 > UBA1740. The sequence goes on from JAFTPV010000004.1 coordinate 15,367, forward strand.
AAGGACTTCTACTATGCGTCAAACCGCGACATTTTCGAGTACGAGGACGCAGTAAAGGCACTCGTAATAACTGACGAAGGAATAGTTAATAATTCCGATATTGCAGTCTACGTCACTATAAACAACGTAAAGACTGTTATCTCGGCAAATTCCGAATATAAGTTTAATTAAAAACGCAAAAAATCCGTCCAAAAGGACGGATTTTTTTGTGTTTTTTATATTATCGCAGAGCGTCTACTGCTGCGCGTCTGTCTGATGCGTTGAATACCGAGCTGCCTGCCACAAGCACGTTTGCGCCCGCTGCTACTGCAAGCTTTGCGGTTTCGGGATTTATGCCGCCGTCAACCTGAATATCAAGGTCTTGTCCGAGTCTATTAGCTTCTGCCCTAATTTTTGACACTTTTTCGAGCATATCGGGCATAAACTTCTGACCGCCGTAACCGGGCTCAACCGTCATTACAAGCACCATATCACACCTCGGGATAAGGTGGAATATCTCCTCCGCCTTCGTGGCGGGCTTTATGGAGATTGCCGCCTTTGCGCCTGCTGCGTGAATTTCATCAAGAAGCTTTGCCGGATTCTCGGAGGCCTCGTAGTGAAATGTGACAAGATCCGCTCCCGCGTCAATAAAGCGCTTCGCGTAATTTTCGGGCTTTACAATCATAAGATGAACGTCAAAGAACATCCCACTCTTCTTCCTTAAGCACTCGATAACGGGCATACCAAAGGACATATTGGGAACGAAAACGCCGTCCATAACGTCAAGATGAACCATTTCTGCCCCTGCCTTTTCAATTTCAGCAACCTCCGAGGCGAGATTTGAGAGATCGGATGCAAGAACCGAAGGAGAAATTTTTACCATTTTTATTACCTTTCTATTATATATATATTATTTGTGACATAAGTTTGCATTTGCCATAAAATAATACAGAGCTGCATTTTGCGGCAAATAGCGATAAGAGCCAAGCGAAAGACTTTCAACAGAGAAGACGTATATTTGATAAATCGCAAAAGCTTTTATCTTTTGATTGGGTGGCATAATTGCCACCCTTATTTCTTTTCAATTAACGAAACCGCATGAGCAGCAGCGCCATCGCCGCTTCCGGTAAATCCCAGATGCTCCTCTGTCGTGGCCTTTATATTGACTCTGCCGAGAGAAATCCCTGCTTTTTCAGAAATATTCGCACGCATCTCATCAATATACGGCGCAATCTTGGGCCTTTGTAAAACAAGAGTTGCGTCTATGTTTTTTATGGTGTATCCTGAGTCATTCAGCAGCTTTACTACCTTTTCTAATAATATAAGACTACTTATACCGCAAAATTCGTCGCTCGTATCAGGAAAATGACGGCCAATGTCGCCAAGTGATGCTGCGCCGAGGAGGGAGTCCATTATCGCGTGTGTAAGAACGTCGGCATCGGAGTGTCCGAGAAGCCCGCGCTCATACGGTATCCTGACACCTCCGAGTATCAGATCCCGCCCTTCCGAAAATCTATGCACGTCATAGCCGTGCCCCACTCTTATATCAGTCATATCCCGCTCTCTCTTTTTAATTAAAAATTCCGCGTATTCTTTGTCTTGGGGGGTCGTAATTTTTATATTTTCTTTACCTACGTCTACTGCCGAGGGGGATATCCCTATTTGCTCGATAAGCATATTATCATCGGTAATCAAGGATAAATCAAAATTCTCCGACAACGCTTTTGAGTAGATGGAGCTCTTAAACACCTGCGGCGTCGTGGCAAAGAAGAGTGTGCTTCTGTCGACGGTTTTAGTAATTTTACTATTGGATACTATCTTTACCGTATCGGTCACGGGATATCCGGCCGTTGCCGCCCCCGTATCGTACGCCCGCATAATTACCTTATCTATCATATCGACTGTAATCAGGCACCTTGCGGCATCGTGTATCGCTACGAATTCTGCCTCGCGAGAAATCGTGGAAAATGCATTTTTTGCCGATTCTGCGCGTGTATTTCCGCCAACGACTATTTTTTCAATCTTCGGGAAATCGACTAGCAGCTCTTCTGCCGCAAAATCCATCTCATCCTCTCGGCACACGACAATGATTCCGTCAACGAGCGAGGAGTCGCTAAAGGCTCTTACGCTTCTATGTAAAACGCTCTCACCGCCTATAAGCATTCTCTGCTTTGTAGTTTCGGAATTCATTCGAGCGCCGTTTCCTGCTGCCAGAATAATAGCGGTCGTTTTTATCATATTGCTCTCCGTTCTGCCTTGTTATAAGACAGAGAATTTTTTTATTTTCTGTAATATACGAAATGAACGGTTATGGTTCTATATTTCCCGTCCTCGAGAAGATTCGGTCCTCTTACGATAACGCCGTCACCGCTCATCAGTGTAGAAACCTCGAGCTCGGATATATTGCATACAAAGAGTCTGTCACCCGAGGAGTCTACGATGAACGTATCGTCCTTGACGGTGAGTGCGCCTCCCCTGCCGATAACGTCCTCGTTATCGTTTCTTCTCTCGGTGACGTACTTTACCACCTGACCGTGAAGTGCCTTGGCTCTCTCCAGCCTGACAGAATAAGGATCACCGTTTTTCTTTCCGCCGAACAGCTTTGAAAATATTGACATAAGTATCTCCCGAAAATTTCTACTAACATTTTAGCATAAATAAGGCGAAAATGGAAGGGCTTTTTTCAGTTTTTGGGTGTTTTTTTATTAAAAACTAAAAAAAGTCATATTTTTTTTGATTTTTTTTGAAAAACCTATTGCAATTTTAGAATTTATGTATTATAATATACACAAGTGGGGCAAAGTGGACAAATGTGTATCATTTTCCCCTAAAAAGACACTAAAATTCCCGGTTCAGACCTTAAAATCATAAAAAAATCAGCAAAGGAGGTATCTTTTATGTCATTCGTTGGCTCATATTCGCATTCTCTTGATGCAAAAAAGCGCGTCTTTATCCCTGCGAAATATCGTGAAGAGCTCGGCGAAGTGTTCTACATAACTCGAAAATTTGATACCTACCTTTCTATTTACACCGAAGACGATTGGAATATCTATCTTGAAAAAATCGAAAAGCTGCCCGAGTCTATCGGTGCCGAGATACAGGATTTCATTCTCGGCGGAGCGCAGAAATGCTCGCTTGACAGCAACGGAAGAATTATAATCGAGGACAGACTACTAAAGCACGCAATGATAAACAAGAACGTAGTCTTCGTAGGCGCCGGAAAGCAAATTCGTGTATGGGCGGAGGAGCTTTGGTGCGAGCGTGAGGAAAAGCGCGACTTTGAAAAGATGCGTCAAACTCTTGCAGAATACGGTCTTTAATTCCCTATCGAAAGGTAACTGTTATGACAAACACAAGCTTCTCACATACGTCGGTGTTACTCTGGGAATGTATAGAAGCACTTGACATAAGGGATGGTTATACTTATATAGACTGCACTGCCGGCGGCGGCGGTCACTCGATAGAGATTGCAAAGAGAATGGGAAAAAATTCACGCCTTATCTGTTTTGACAGAGATAAGAACGCGATAGCTGCCGCGAGCGAAAGACTTAAGGATTATCTCGACAGAGTTACTTTTGTAAACGATAATTTCAGCGGTCTTGATAGAGTAATAAAAGAATACGGCATCACAAATCTCGGTGGAGTTCTTGCCGACCTCGGTTGCAGCTCACATCAGTTTGACACACCGGAGCGCGGCTTCAGCTATATGCACGACGCGCCTCTTGATATGAGAATGGACACCGATTCCCCTCTCTCGGCATACGAGGTTGTGAACGGATATTCAGAAAACGATCTTAAAAGAATAATATACGACTACGGAGAAGAGCGCTTCGCGCCAAGGATAGCATCGGCAATATGTAAAAGAAGAGAGCTCTCCCCTATCAAAACAACCTTTGAACTTACCGAAATAATCAAGGGGGCCATTCCTGCAGCGGCGAGAGCCGATGGCCCCCACCCCTCAAAGAGAACCTTTCAAGCAATTAGGATTGAGGTAAACGCGGAGCTTGATGCAATAAAGCCTCTTATCGAGGCGGCAAGCGCAAATATGGTAAGCGGAGGAAGGATAGCTATAATTTCCTTCCACTCCCTTGAGGACAGGATAGTAAAGCAGGCGTACAAGGCGCTTGCCTCCGGCTGCACCTGCCCGAAGGACTTCCCCGTTTGCATTTGTGGAAACAAGCCCAAAATCAAAGAAATTTCAAAGAAACCGATACTGCCGAGCAAAGAAGAGCTTGAGAGCAATCCGCGTTCAAGAAGCGCAAAGCTCAGAGTGGCAGAAAAAATATAAGAAGGAGAAAAAGAAAATGGCACGCAATACTATGAATAACTATGATAGACTTTACAATAGCATGAAGGAGAGCTTCACGGTAGAAAGCGGCGACTGTTCTCTTGGCGAATATATGCTCATGAAGGCAGCACAGAAGAAGAGCGAAGCGGCACTTCCCGTAGCGTTACGTCCTTCTGCAACGCGCAGTGAGCGCACCGTTGCTATGATCTGCACCTACGTTGAGGAAAAGCTCACGGTTAAGGAAACTCCAGAGAAGGATACTATAATCCGCTCTTTTCCTCTCCGCACCTCTGCCTCTGCCCTGCTCTCCGCAGTGGTAGCATGCACATTTATGCTTTCCTTTGCCTTCATCGGTTCAAAGCTCCTCACTCCCGAGTCCAATATCGAAACCGTTGAAATAACGGAAACCGAGGAGATGCAGGATAACGCAGAAACTGCTTATGCGGCAGAATAATCGAATTTTCTTTCATAAAATCAAGTTTTCATAAATAAGATATAGCGATGGTTTTTACCGTCGCTATATTTTTTATTTTACAAGGATATAAAATTGAAAGCCCGCACTAAAAGTTCAACGAAAAAGCGCATTAGCGCTATACTGCTGCTATTTTTGTTTTTTACCTCGTACCTCTTATATAACATTTTTTATCTTGGGTACGTAAAGCACGATTACTATAAAGAAAAAACATACGATCAGATAACGACAACCTCCCCTCTGCCAGCAAAGCGCGGTAATATTTACGACTCTAATATGAAAATCCTCGCCACAAGTAACACCGAATGGCGAATCTCGGTATCCACAAGAGATATACGCGCAGCAGAAAAAAAGGACGGCAAAGATTATACCAAAATAATATCCATAGGTATAGGCAAAATTTTGTCTATGAACACGGATAAATTATATAATAAGATAAAAAACGCAAACGTCCTTGACGTAACTATAAAAAAACGAGTTGAAGAAAAGGAATACAGGCAAATTCTATCTTTTCTTGAGGAAAATGATATAGAGGAGCTGGTATTCTGCGAGGCGGGCAGCTCCCGCTCGTATCCCGAGGGTACGTTTTTAGCCCATGCGCTAGGCTTTACAGGAAGCGATAATCAAGGACTTTACGGACTTGAATACTATTATGACGATACACTATCCGGAACTGACGGCTATTACGTTTACGCAAAGGACGCAAACGGAAATGCTCTCGATACCGAATACTCGGACTATTTCCCTGCAAAAGACGGCTGCAGCCTCGTTACAACAATTGATTCCTATCTTCAGACGGAGCTTGAATCGATAATCGAAGAGGCGAGAGTAAATCACGCGGCACAAAACCGCGTTTGCGGTGTAGTTATGGATACGAATACGGGTGCAATTCTCGCTATGGCAACGACCTCCCCCTTTGACCCTAACGACCCGTTTACACTCGATGAAATCTCGGCACAAAAGCTTGTCGAATCGGGTCTTGTCAACGGTACAGAGGAATATAACGCTTACAAAACCTCGCTTATGCAAACGATGTGGTCAAACAAAGTGCTGAGCGAAACCTACGAGCCGGGCTCTACCTTTAAGATAATAACCGTAGCATCAGCGCTCGATTTCGGAGCCGTTACAGCGCGCGATACCTTCTCGTGCAGTGGCTCATGCTCTGTAGGGGGCTGGAATATCAGGTGTCACAAAAGAACAGGACACGGCTCGGGCTTCAGTCTTGCATACGGTCTGCAGATGTCCTGTAACCCCTGTATGATAGCCGTTTCCGAAAGGCTCGGAGCCGATAATTTCTACTCATACGTGAAAAATTTCGGCTATCTTGAAAAAACGGGGATAGACCTGCCGGGTGAGGCCGGAGCTATATTTCATAACGAGGGGAGCATCGGCACGACGGAGCTTGCAACCGCCTCATTTGGTCAACGCTTTAAGGTATCTATAATCAATCATCTTACTGCGATATCTGCCGTAGCAAACGGCGGAAAGCTCGTAACTCCGTATATCGTAGATAAAATCATTGACAGCGATGGAAATATAATTTCACAGCACGAAACCGAAATTAAGCGTCAGGTCATTAGCGAAAGCGCCGCAAACACCGTATCGAAAATGCTGATAGAGGGTGTAAGCGGTGACGGCGGAGCGAAGAATGCAGGCGTTGTTGGTTATGATATAGCAGCAAAGACCGGAACCTCGGAAAAATTTGACATTCTTGACGAAAACGGAAACTCCTATCTGCGAATAGGCTCAACCGTTGCCTACGCTACCGACTCCGACACGGGAATAGCCGTTATAATTGTGGTTGACGAGCCGACCTCCGAGGTGAAATACGGAAGCGTCGTAGCAGCACCATACGTTTCGCTGTTTTTAGAAAAGGCTCTTCCCTATCTCGAATACAAGTCAACTAGTGACTCACAGAACGTAACGGTGGAAAACTACGTGGGAATGAGCGTCGACGCGGCAAAGAAGAAGCTTTCAGAAGCGAAGATTGCTTACGAAATCGTCGGAAAAGGAAGTGTCGTTCTATCACAAACCCCAAGTGCAAACACCGAATTTTCCGCACCGGTATCAAGAGTTATCCTCTATACAGAGAAAAATAACGACTCGCAAATTAAGGTACCGAATCTCGTAGGCTTAAGCGTGTCGGAAGGAATGAGGCTTGCGGTAAACTCAGGGCTGAATATAAAATTTTCCGGCGGCACTACGGCTGTCGCAACAGACAATATATATTCGCAGTCTATTGCACCGGGAGAGATGGTAAAGCGCGGTACCGTAATTTGTATCAGAATATTAACTACGGATTTTGAAGATTAGAGAGGAAAAAGGAATGAGGCTTAGCGAATTAATAAGCAGCAGCGATTGCGTATCAAACGAATCCTGTGATTTTGAAATAGACGGCATTGCAACAAATGCGGCTACGGTAGAGGGAACGTCGCTTTTCATCGTAGAAAATTCCGAAAAGGCTCCCGACTTTACCGCACTCGAGAATAGACCCGTTGCGGTACTATGTGACAGAGCTATTGACACGGACGGTATCCCGAAAATCATAGTAGAAAACGCGCGCAGGTCAAGTGCTGAAATCCACTCAAGATTCTACAGAATCGATTATTCGAGGTTAAAAATAATCGGAATAACAGGCACAAATGGTAAAACTACAACAGCGACTATCATTTACGAAGTATTAAGAAAAGCCGGCGTTAAAGCAGGCTTTATCGGCACGGGCAGAATAGAAACGGACGGCAAGGCAGAAAATGACGATTATTATTCTATGACGACCCCCGACCCTGCCGTTTTATATAAAACCTTAAAGAAAATGCAACAGGCGGGATGCACTCATATCGTTATGGAGGTATCAAGTCATGCACTGGTTCTGGATAAGGTTGCTCCTATCACCTTTAATTACGGGATATTTACGAATTTCAGTCCCGAGCATCTTGATTTTCATAATAATATAGATAGCTATCTTGAAGCAAAAAAGAAGCTATTGGATAAATCAAGAACTTGCGTTTTCAATATTGACGACAGCACCTTAAGAGCTGTAAGTCGAGAGCATACAGGACGGAAAATTACCGCAGGAGTGCTGTATAGAGGCGACGCCTACGCCACACACGTAGAAAACCTCGGGCTGGCGGGAACAACGTACATATACCAAGGTAAAAACTTTTCCTTCAAGATGAGAAGCTCACTTGTTGGAATGTATAACGTATACAACACTCTTATAGCTGCGGCGGCGCTTATAGATATGGGAATAGCTCCCTGCTTCGTGAAGAGCGCAATAGCAAAAATTCAAAGCCCACGCGGGCGATTTGAAATAATAAAAGATGAATTAACGGTAATAATAGATTATGCGCATACAGAGAAGGCGTACGAAAGCTTTCTCCGCGAGGCTAGTAAAATCAAGGGAAAAGGCAGGCTTATCACCGTTTTCGGTTGCGGAGGCAACAGAGATAGAGAAAAAAGGCCAAAAATCGCGAAGGTGGTAGAAAAATATTCGGACGTAATAATCGTTACCGCCGACAATTCAAGAGATGAAAGCACTGAGCGGATATTTGATGAAATCATCTGCGGCTTCGAGTCTAACAATTATTCAACCTATCCTTCAAGAAAGGACGCCATAAAAGCCGCCGTAGAGCTGGCAACAAAAAATGACGTTATCGCGATTGTTGGAAAGGGTGCGGAAAAATACAATATAGACAATAACGGCTATCATTATTATTCCGAGTCCGAGACGGTCAAGGAGGCTCTCAAGGAGCGAAGGCAACATGCGAATAAGGCTTGATATACCGCTAAAATTATCCGAAATAAAAGACGCTATATGCGCCGAGGGCAATATAACGGAAGATACCGTATCGCATATTGTAACAGACTCACGCGAGTGCTTTAGCGGAGATCTTTTCATCGCGTTATGTGGCAGAGATGATAACGGAGAACACTACGTCCGTGATGCCGCACTAAAGGGCGCCTATATCATAACTACGCAAAGCATTGATGACGCGCTTACCGTAAGCGATACACTCCTTGCCCTTCTCGAGCTCGCAAAATATTATAAATCAAAATTAAAAAAGCTAAAATATACGGTAGCGATAACGGGCAGCGTCGGGAAAACCACGACCAAGGAATTTCTAAAAATCATTTGCGACGGAAAATATAAGACCCATGCTACAAGGGGTAATGAAAACAATCTTTTAGGCGTTCCTTTGACTATTTTATGTGCCGATGCAGATACGGAAATTTTGATTTTGGAAATGGGAATGAATCACATCGGTGAGATTTCTTTATTATCAAGGTGTGCTGCGCCCGACATATCGGTAATAACCAATATCGGAACAGCACATATAGGCATTTTGAAAAGCAGAGATAATATCGCCAAGGCAAAGCTTGAAATAAAGGACGGAATGAAGGGCGGCAGGTTGATTTTACCTTACGGCGAGGAGCTTTTATACGAACAAGAGAGGGCGCATTACTTTTCATCTAAAAGCAAAGATGCTGATATATATATAATATATAAGGAAGGAAACGTAACTGTTTTTGATAAGGACGGATATTATACCGCTCCCTTTAAGCCTACCGGAGAGCACAACCTTGAATGTCTTTGTGCGGCGGTACTCGCAGCAGAAGATGCAGATATTTCAAAAGACATTATCGCAAGACAAATTTCTTTAATTTCTTGCGAAAATACAAGGCAGACTATTATTCCCTTAAACAAATTCTATATTTTAGCAGATTACTATAACGCATCTTACGAATCCGTCAGAGCCGCCTTAGATCAGCTCTTAAGCCTTGAAGGATATACGGTCAAGAGCGCACTTTTGGGTACGGTGCTCGAGCTTGGGGATATGAGTGAGGAAATACACATAAAAATAGGAAGATATGCCGCAAAAAAAAATCTAAACAATCTTTATCTATACGGTGAATATGCAAAAAGTATAAGAGAGGGCGCCATCGATGCAGGTTACCCCGAAAACAAAATCTTCATTAACGAAAATCGAGATGACCCGCGAAGGACGGCTCTGCAAATATCCCGAAACGGCACCGAGGGCGAAATAATTCTTTTCAAGGCGTCAAACGCTGTAAGACTCGGTAAAGTGTTAGAAGAATTAAAAAGCATTATACATAAAAACGTCAAAGGAGAAAGGCAAGATGGTTGATAAATATTTCCCGTTATATTTGCTTGTGTTTTTCGGTGCCTTTCTGCTCACCGTAGCAATAGAAAGAGTTGCCATACCGAAGCTGAAGCTTCACGCAAGACAACCAATATACACGGATGGGCCCGCCTGGCACATAAAGAAAAGCGGAACTCCAACAATGGGAGGTCTTGCCTTTCTCTGCTCCATATCGTTATCACTTATACTCTCTGCTCTGTTCTTGTATTTTCAAGGAATGGCGGAGGAATCGCTTGCTCTGATAATATCCGCTCTTTACGCCATAGGCAATTCTCTGGTTGGCATAATTGACGATCTCAAAAAGCTGAAAAACAAGCAAAACGGCGGTCTTACACCAAAGCAAAAGCTTCTTTTGCAGTTTTTCTTTGCCGTTTGTTTTTTAGCTTTCAGGTCACAGCTTATGTCTGATTCTACCGTTATTTATTTTTCTTCCGGTAAGGTTGACCTTGGCATTTTATATTATCCTATTTCGCTTTTAGCCCTTCTCGGAACGGTAAACTGTGCCAATCTTACCGACGGAGTTGACGGGCTTGCGTCAAGCGTTGCTTTTTCAATAGGAATATCTCTTTTTTATATTTCAGCAGCGCTCTTTCATGACGTTGCAATAATCGCAGCAGCGATAATCGGAGCAACCGTAGGATTTTTGATATTCAATATAAATCCCGCAAAAATCTTTATGGGTGATACGGGCTCGCTATTTCTAGGCGCCTTGATTGTCAGCACGACATTCTCGCTTGGCAATCCTCTCCTTATAATTCTCATCGGCGGCGTTTACGTAATCGAGGGTTTTTCGGTTATAATGCAGGTAGTATATTACAAGCTGACCAAAAAGCGTCTTTTCAAAATGGCACCCCTTCACCATCACCTTGAGAGATGCGGTATCAGCGAAAATAAAATATGCATTATTTCAATTATCGTGACGCTTATTCTCTCATCTTTTGCATTCGTCGTTTTTCTTCCTTAAGGAATGGATTTTTCAGGTAATAACGAATCAAGACGTAAAATAAAAAAATGGAAAATTTCAGTAAACAACACGGGGCTTGATCTAGTATTTTTGATAAGCGTTATTTTAATCGCCGCATACGGCACGGTTATGGTCTTCAGCGCGGGTGCGCCTTACGCCACCGCCAGATACCACGACAGCTATTATTTTGTAAAAAAGCAGACCGTTTGGCTTCTTTTAGGACTTGCTACGATGATAGTCGCATCAAATATTCCTACAAGGCTTTTGAAGAAATATGCGCTTCATTCATATATAGTCACCATAGCCCTTCTCCTTTTAGTGCTTTTGGTTGGCTTTGTGGGTAACGGAGCAAAAAGGTGGATATCCATAGGTCCTCTGACAATCCAGCCCTCCGAAATTGCAAAGCTCACCTTAATACTTATGCTGGCAAAATATTTCGCCGACTTCGACGAGCGCGCAACAGATCAGAGAAAGAAGAAAAACATCTTTGTATATGGCACTCTTATTCCCGGATTAATTCTTGCCCTTCCGATACTTCTCGTAATGCTGCAAAAGCACCTGTCCTGTATAATAATACTCGGAACGATAGGAATACTTCTGATGTTCACGGCAGGTATAAATCCGAGATATCTTTCGATGTTTTGTGCAGGAGGGGTCGGCGGTGTTGCCTTTATTGCCCTATTTACCGATTACACGAAGGAGCGGATAGTTGTTTGGCAAAACCCGGAGCTATACAAGCTGACGGGAGGGTGGCAAACGCTACAAGGGCTTATGGCGATAGGCACGGGAGGGATTTTTGGCGTAGGGCTTGGGGAGAGCGTGCTTAAGCACTGCTACGTATCCGAGCCTGCAAACGATATGATTTTTGCTATTCTGTGCGAGGAGCTGGGGCTTGTGGGTGCGGCAACAGCTATAATTTTATTCGGCGTGCTGATAGTACGGATAAGTCATATAGCAATGCATGCCGAGGATACCTTTTCACGTCTCTTATGCCTTGGGATATGTATAAAAATGGCAGTACAGGTGCTTCTCAACATCGCCGTCGTTACAAACACCATTCCCAATACCGGAATATCCCTTCCATTTTTCAGCTACGGAGGCTCTTCGCTCGTTATGCTGTTTTTTGAGATGGGAATAGTACTGTCCGTATCGAAAAAATCCAATATAGCAAAATAAACGAAAGGAATGCTTATGAGAATAATTCTTTGCGGCGGAGGAAGTGCGGGACATATAAACCCCGCTCTCGCTATTGCCGAGGAAGTAAAGCTGCGTGAGCCAAAAAGCGAAATACTTTTTATATGCCGTGAGGGCGGATTTGAAAACGGAATGGTAAAGAAGGCGGGTATACCGATAAAACATATCAAGATAAGCGGAATTCAAAGGCGCCTCACCTTAAAAAATATAAAAAACATACTCGGCGCGATGGAAGCGATAAAAAGGGCGAAAGAGATTATAGGTGGTTTTAGCCCCGACGCCGTAGTGGGCACCGGCGGCTACGTCAGTTGGCCGGTAATACGTGCGGCACAGATGATGAAGATCCCAACAGTTATCCACGAGTCAAACTGCTCGCCGGGACTCACCACAAAGCTACTCGCAAAAAAATGCACGAGAGTCCTTATAAATCATAAGGAAACCGCAAACCTATTAAACAGAAAAAACAATATTCAGGTAGTCGGAAATCCAATGCGTAAGGATTTCACAAGACTATCAAGAATAGAGGCACGACAGAAGCTGAATATCAGAAAGGATGAAATATATATACTGTCCTTCGGAGGCAGTCTTGGGGCAGAAAGACTTAACGATACGGTGATAAGCTTTATGAAGGAGGAGAGCGAAAGTAATAAGAAGCTACGTCACCTTCATGCAACGGGAAAGCGGTATTATGAAAAAAATGAGGGCACGAAATTCGCAAACGGAAAGAAAAAAATAGTTCCCTATATAGAAAATATGCCTCTGCACTTGAGTGCTGCCGATATAGTGATATGCAGAAGCGGTGCAGTAACGCTCTCGGAGATAGCGCTCGTAGGGGTCACAGCAATACTGATACCGTCGCCAAACGTCACAGACAACCACCAATACAAAAACGCCAAGGTAATAGCAGACTCCGATGCGTGCGTGTTGATTGAAGAAAAGGATCTGACGAAGGAGGTCTTGAGAGAGAAAATCTACGTCCTGATAAATGATAAGAATAGGCGTGATGATATCGCAAAAAGGGTAAAGAAATTCGCTTTTCCAAATTCGTCAGAGTTAGCCGTTGACAATATAATTTCTGCTATACAGAAATAATCAATTCTGCCTCATTTTTTCCCGCGATATAACTAAAAAGTGTCGAATTGTATCGAAAGGTCTGCTTCGGACATCCTCTTCTGCCACGTATTATGTTTCTAAAATAAAATATTTTGTAAATTTTATATAATATATTTATTTTTGTATTGAAAATAATAAATATTTATGATAAAATATATGCAAAATAAATTATTTAGAGTTTAAGAGCTCAACGTTTCGGCTCTTTGACATAAAACGGAGGTAAAAATTAATGGAATTCGATTTTGAACAGGTATTTGATAGCGGTGTCAGCATTAAGGTCATAGGCGTAGGCGGCGGCGGAAACAACGCCGTAAATCGTATGATTTCCACAAACATTCGCGGGGTTGAGTTTATCGCTGTAAATACGGATAGCATGGCTCTTGATACCTCCTGCGCGGCAAAGAAGCTCGTTATCGGCGATAAGATTACTCGCGGCAAGGGTGCCGGCGCTAACCCCGAGGTTGGTAAGAGAAGCGCCGAGGAATCTATCGAAACCGTCAAGGAAGCACTTGCCGAAACTGACATGGTATTCATCACCGCAGGTATGGGCGGCGGTACCGGTACGGGTGCGGCTCCCGTTATCGCAAAGGCGGCAAAGGAAATGGGTATTCTTACAGTTGGTATAGTAACAAAGCCATTCTCCTTCGAGGGACATAGAAGATATGCACAGGCAGAGGCGGGTATTGCCGAGCTTGCTAAATTCGTAGACTCTCTTATCGTTATCCCTAACGAAAGACTTAAGCAGGTTGAGGACACACACATCACGCTTGCAAACGCGTTTGAGATTGCTGACGACGTTCTTCGTCGCGGCGTTCAATCTGTATCCGAGCTTATTAACGTTCCCGGATTTATCAACCTCGACTTTGCAGACGTCACCTCTATTATGAAGAACGCAGGCTATGCTCACATGGGCGTTGGTTCTGCAAAGGGTGCGGATAAGGCACAGGTTGCTGCTATGGAGGCTATCTCCTCTCCCCTTCTTGAAACTAGCATCACCGGTGCTACCGGCGTTCTTGTAAGCATTACTGCTTCCGAGGATATTCAGCTTGACGAAATCGATGCTGCATCCCGTATGATATACGAGGAGGCTCATCCTGATGCTAATATCATTTGGGGTGCTACCTTCGATCCCACTCTCCAGGACGAGATGCGCGTTACTATCATCGCTACAGGATTTGAGAAAACCGACGGTAAAAAGGTTTCTGTTGCAGGTGAGGCAAGCAAAGCGGAAAACAAGGTTACCGAAGAGCCCGTATCGGAAGAGAACGCAGCCTTTGCATTTGAAACAGCAGAGCTCGTTACCCCCGTTGCCAAGGTTGCAGCAGAGCCCCAGCAGAGCGCTCCTGCAAACGTAAATGACTCTTACGAGAACAGCTACGGCGCTGTTTTTAAGTGCATCACAAAGAAGAGATAATTTAATATTACTTATCAGCATCACGGCTCAAAAGAGGCGTGATGCTTTTTTGTTTCCGGGGCTAATTATTATATTACAAATCATAACTTCCCCTGCTTTATATTCTTCACGATATACACCATAGCTGTCGCCTTAGTTTTCCACAATTATAAAATTCCGTTGTGCGTTTTTCAGAGCTTTTATAATTTGTGAATTTTTCCGTTCCGTCATTTTGACACGTTTTCATTCATTTGATAAAAAGCGACTTACAAAACCTCTCATTTTTGACTGCAAATTCATTCAAATAACGGAATAGTATACTTTTTTCACCATCTTTTTCCCACAGAATTTTCCAAAAAATTTTCATTAATTCCACACCCTTCCACATCTTTTAAGGGTTAAACGGAAAAGTGTATTTTTTCAAAATCAACGAAAAACCAAGCATATTTACAGAATCAAGTATAGTTCCCTTCCCCGCTATTTAATTTGCAAATACGAAACCTCTCTCCCGCAACCTTGTGAGCGCCCTTGTATCCCCAACGGCCTACAAGCCTCTTAACACCCTTGTCGTCAAGCGCATGGCGTAGCTCTATAATATCTCCGTCGGTAAATGAAATCTTTCCTATGCCTGTCCTGAGGTAATTTAACGTCTCCGCTGCGGCAAGTGCATCGGGGTTTTCAGTCTTTGAATCAACTAGGATCTTCGCAACGATAAACTCCGCAATATCCTGCGCCATGTCGGCTCTGTACTCAATATCTGGAGCCTCGTTTAAGAATTGCCATATCGTATCGGCAATCTCCTCCCTAGCCTTAACCGTAAGCCCCGAAGAGCCGGAGAATTTGTTTACAACACGCAAAGCGTCCTTTTTCGAGTATACCTTCTCGTGTGTCGAGTTAGCAATAACCTTGCGTAGCTCTCCAACGGTAAGATTACTCTTGCCTCGTCTGTACGGCAAGCCCCTCGCTACCGTCGCCTCCAGGTCTATCTTTCCGTCACTCTCAGGCTTGCTTTTCAGCCAACTCATAACCTCCGCTCCGGAAATTTTCTCCTCACCGTCCTCATCAAGCGGCAGCGCAAACTGCCTGTTCGAATATTCTTTATCATATCCGTATTTTTTAGCCTCTTTGTTTAGAGCACGCTGTTTAGCTATTTTTTGTTCATCTGTAAGTAAACGATTTGGTATATACTTAAAGAAATTTTCGTCTTTCGGGTTGATTTTTTTGATCAATTGTGGTATACTATATTTAGAGACAGGTAACAGACGTGTCGATGATTGATTATTTTCAATTATGGTATCGTCCACGACGCCTGTCTCTATTTTTGTTAAAGCAACAGCCAGATAAAGCCTATTTGCATCGTCAACATATTGTTTTATCTCAAACTGAACAGGAGAAATTTTGTTGTTCTCGCTAAAAGCACTGAGCAACACATACGTTTGCATTAGCTGGCGATTTTCCTTCGGCGTTCCTTTTGCCTTATCTTTGTGTATTTCCAACAGAACAGAGTTATCTAACAGTTTTTGCATATGCGTTACAACTTTAGCAAGATCGCCTAAAGTACCACCATAATCGTATACCTGTGAATTCATACTTTTTCTTAATCCAGATGCGGTAAAGTCAAACTCTATGTCTATTGCTTCTGTTTTATAAGTTTTCAAGTATCCAAGTTCACGAAGTTTTTTTATCAACGGTTTTGCAACTATGCTTTTTCTGTTTTCTTCAAGTGCTTTCCAATCAATGCTATTATCAAGATTGGATATCTGAATCGCAACAGGAGATATTTCTTGTTTTTCTATTATATCAGCTCGTTTCTCTTCCGACATTTCAGCTGTAATTCGTGTTTTATTTTCCGTTCCAACCGCATACTGCCTATCGCTAACCGACATATTTCCCTGATTTATGTTCGTTAGCGTTGTTTTTTGCGAATTTTCTGCAGATAACGTACTTAAATGTGCGTTTTCCATAGCGTTATTCTCCGCATTACGTGCGCTAAACTCATCAAACAGCTTCTTATAGGTCCTGTAATACCTCTTTGCAGCTCCCGAGAGCTTCGGCACGTCGGCATAATCTGTCACAGCACCCTTGAAGAAGTTAAGAATCTTCTCTTTAAGACTCGGCTCCGCCTCGATAAGCTTCTCAAGCACGTGCTTGTTAGAAAAAGCAATTTCAGCATAATATGCGTTAGCCTCATCGGCGTTCACGTCAGGATCATCACCGTATTTTTCCTTGATACTCTTCTTAATATCCTCGCTAACACCGTCAACGGCATACTTGTATGTTCTGGTAACGTTCCGCCCATTCTTGCCAAGAGCAGTCCTTATCGCATGGTCCAGCTCATGAATAAGCAACCTCTCATGTGTCCTCGACGCCTCGGGATTTACAAATATAGTATTCCTGCTAGCGCTGTAAAATCCGTCAGAATACGTATCCTCGCCCTGCTCGTTCACACCGCGATAATTCATACCCTTGTCGAACACAATATCAAGTCCCGAATGTGCCGCGACCTTCGCATACATAAGAACGTCGCTATCCTCCAAACCTTTCGCACGTCCGTCCTCGATAATCCGCCTTATCTGGCTCTGCGCCGGGGATGATAGCTTCTTATAGTCCTTGATATTCGCCCTGGCATACGTATCTATCTCGGCTGCCTGCCTCTGCATCTGCTCGATAGCCGCCTTTTGCGCCCTTGCCGCCTCAAATACTTTGAGCTTTTCGCCGTTATAAGAGTGTAAAATACCGTTTACGTCACTCTTTGACATCTCATTCGTCAAAGAATCCGTATGATAATCGTATATCCTGTAAGAATCTCCCTCTTTCGATATACCAATATCAATATTACCGTCGGTATAACGTCTTACTACGTCAGCGTCGCGTTAGGAAATAAAAAATCTGCGTCCTTTTCGGAACGCAGATTTTTTCAAATTATGTAAAGACTTAAGCCTGTACAAGCATAATTATAACAGTCGCAACCACGCTGAAGAGCATCAAGAAAGCAAGGAAGCCTGCCATAACTCTCGCAAACATCGAGTACTTCTTTCCTGTAGTCTTATTATTTTCCGTTGTCTTTTTCATTATAATTCCCTCGCTATTTATTTTAACTTTTATTATTCTCGTAATACTTAGCAATCTGTGACGTGATATTCTTATTAGCCACATGAGCCTTAACAGGAATGAAGTTATTTATCCTCGAGAGTCCCTTTGCAACACTGTCAATAGCATCGCGCGGTTGAGTAACAGGAACGCCGAGAATCTTATTCATCATCATATCAAGACCGTACAGCATAGCGCCGCCGCCCGTAAGGACTATACCGTTCTCAAACGTTTTTTCAACATGGTCGAGCGGTATCTTCTTTATCACCTCGGCAACCGCCATAAGAAGCATGTGCAGCGGCTTTTCAAAGACGCCGACTATATCCTCGGTTGAAACAAACATACGAACCTTGTTTCCCGTCAGGGAAAGGGTTCCCTCAATCTCAACACTTTCTGCTTCCCTGCCCGTCCAAACCGAGCCAAGCCTTTCCTTTATCGCCTTGGCAACAGAGAGAGAAACGTTTACGTCCCCCTGCTCGAGAATATACTGCTTAACAACCTTGTCAAAATCCTCGCCACCAACGGCAACGCTGGCAGACTGAATTACCGACCCGTTATTAAATACAGCAATCTCCGTTCTGGAAGCACCTACGTTTACGGAAATAACGCTCATCATCGGAGAATATCCAGCGCCTATCAGAGCGGCAACCGCACGGCTGACGGCATAGCAATCAGAAACACCCGCCGCGTTCAGCATAGAGAACAGCTCCTTTTCCTGCTTCGGAACGAAGTCGGAAGGAACACCGACCATACATCTGATACGGTCACCGGTATTGATTGCTCTCATCGCGTTTGAAATTACGCTCTGCGTAATCTTATGATCGAAAAGCAGACCGTTTTTAAAAGGACGTACAAGAACCGTTCTTTCGCCGCCGTCAAAGGCCTTTACCGCCTCGTCGCCAACGGAGATGATGCGACGGTTTTCTTTATCTATAAGAGCGATAGACGGTTCGCGATATATAGCTGCTGCACTGTCACTTAACGTGATATTGGCATAGCCGAGATCAAGACCGATTTTTGTCAGCATGCTCCATTCGTCCTTTCTTGATTTTCAAATCGGAAAAAAGAAATTCCAATTCAAATTACATTATACTATATTTCAACAAAAATTTCAAGGGTATTTTGAAATTAAAATTAATAATAGGCAAAAATTTTCTGCTTCAAAGCAGTGTAACGCATAACCTCGCTGTTGTTTGCCACCATTTTTCGCGGTATTTCGCTCTTTCCGACAAGAATTACCATTTTTTTTGCTCTGGTAACCGCTGTATAAAAAAGATTTCTGGTCATGAGCATAGGCGGACAGTAATACATCGGGATTATAACAACAGGATATTCACTTCCCTGACTTTTGTGCACTGTTATTGCATAAGCAAGCTCCAGCTCAGAAAGAAGGTCAAAGGAATATTCGGCAACCCTGTCGTCAAACCAAATAGTCATTGCTTCCTCGGACTCGTTTATACTCTGTATAACTCCGATATCTCCGTTAAAAAGCCCTGTGCCGACAGCACCGTTTTTCTCCCACTCTATATCGTAATTGTTGGCAATCTGCATAACTCTGTCACCTTCTCTAAAAATGACGCCGTGCGCTTGTTTTTCCTTTTTGAATTTAGCTCTAGGATTGATACTTTCTTGAAGAACCGTATTCAAGTTTTCGACACCGCCGACGCCCTTTTTGGAAGGGGTTATGACCTGTATAACGTCGCGGATCTCCCTGCCATAAGTTCTCGGGAGTCTTTCGGTTATAAGCGTGGCAATAGCTTCTGGAATGTCCGTATCCGCCTCTCGTCTGACGAAGAAAAAGTCGTTATCCGTAACGGCAAGATTCGGGGACTCGCCGTTATTTATTTTATGAGCGTTGGTAACTATGAGGCTTTCCTTAGATTGCCTGAAAATTTCGGTAAGCCTTACGGTCTTTATCCTCTCCGTCGCTATTATATCCGACAGCACATTGCCCGCGCCTACGCTTGGAAGCTGATCGGAATCACCTATAAGTATAAGCCGGGAGCCGCGCTTTATTGCACGAAGAAGAGCCGCCGTCAAGGATAAATCGAGCATCGACGCCTCGTCAACTATTATAACGCTCTCGGAAATCGGGGAGCGCTCGTTGCGGTAAAATTTAGTTTCACCAACAAAGTTATGCTCCATCTCAAGCATACGGTGGACGGTCTTTGCTTCCTCGCCTGTCGCCTCGCTCATACGCTTTGCAGCTCTTCCTGTCGGAGCAGCGAGCGCCACCTTCATACCAAGGCTTCGGAAGATAGAGAGCATAGCCTTGATAACGGTCGTCTTACCCGTTCCGGGACCTCCTGTCAGGACCATAACGCCGGAGCGCAATGACGAGTAGAGTGCCTCGCGCTGAAGAGGCGCAAAGCTTATACCAAGCTCTATCTCCACCTTTTCTACAAGAGCGCCGATCTCTGCTGTACCGAAGCTGTCTGCATTTTCAGAAAGCATAAAAAGCTTTTTTGCTATATAGTCCTCGTCCTCGGCAACCTCGCACGTCATAACGAACAAGGTATCGTCAATCTTCATCGAGGCAAGCTCCCCCTCGTCAAGCAGCTCATCGAGATTTGTGCGCGCCGTGTCAGCGTCTATCTCAAGCAGCTCCGACGCTGCCAAAACGAGCTTATTATCGGGCAGACAGGTATGTCCGTTTACCGAAGCGTTGTAGGAGAGGACGTATTTTATTCCGGATAGTATCCGTTCTCTTGAATCGTGCGGAACGTTCAGCGCCCGCGCTATCGAGTCTGCCTTGTCAAACGGGATACCGAACTCGCCGTCACAGAGTATATAAGGATTTGCCTGCAAAATTCCGACGGCACCTACTCCGAGCTTTTTATAAACCCTCGAGGCATCGCCGGCAGACATAACCCCGCTGCATAGCATCATAACGCCGCGCATACCGGTCTGTTCTCTGAAGGATTCCGAGATAGCGGCAGCTTTCTTCATCGTTATACCGGGAATATCCGAGAGCCACTCCGGGTGATTTTCTATAACGTCAAAGGTCTCCGTGCCGAATTTGTTTACTATCTTCAGCGCGGTAACAGGTCCTACGCCCTTCACCGTTCTTGACGATAGGTACTGAAGAATACCGTCAACCTCCTCGGGCAGAGTTTTCTCAAAGGCGTCAAAGGCAAACTGCCTGCCAAACTCCTTATGATATGTATACGAGCCTCGAAGAACAACTCTCTCCCCCTCAAACGCCATAGGAATAATGCCGACAGCGGTTATAAGATTGCTCTCGGCATCTGATATTTCAAAAACAGTGTAATCGTTACTCTCGTTACGGTAAACGACGTTTTCTATCGTACCGCATATTTCTTCTGATTTATCGAGTTTCCCCATTTAATCCCTCGTTTTGCGTTTCTACACTAGTATTATATCATTTTGCAAGCTCTTTTTCAAGACCTTTGGTTGACATTACCCCCACTTTGTGATAGAATTTTAGAAAAGCATCTGCAAAATGGAGAATTTAGCAATGACGGATATACAGTCTGCGCTTTTTGAAAAATCCGACACAGAATATAAAAAATTCCAAGCCCCTCTTATCCCTACGGTTCACGAGGAGCTGATAATAGGAGTTCGCACGCCCGTATTGCGCGCTTTTGCCAAAAGTATTTACGGAACCAAAGCGGCCGAGGATTTTATAGGAGCACTGCCCCACAGGTATTACGACGAGGATAACCTGCACGCGTTTCTTATAGAGCAGATACAGGATTACGACTCGTGCATAAAGGAGCTTGACAGATTTTTGCCCTATGTTGATAACTGGGCGACCTGCGATTCCATGTCGCCGAGGGTATTAAAAAAGCAGCCCGAGAGGCTGATAAAGGATATCGTGCGCTGGTTAAGTTCAAGCCACACATACACGGTGCGCTACGGAATAGTTATGCTGATGAAGCATTTTCTTGACGATAATTTCACACCCGAAGCATTAGATTACGTAGCAAATATTTCGAGCGATGAATATTATATCAATATGGCAAGAGCATGGTTTTTCGCAACGGCGCTGACAAAGCAATACGACAGTGCGCTCCCTTACGTATCCGAGCATAGACTGGACGGGTGGACGCGTAAAAAGGCGATACAAAAGGCACGCGAGAGCTATCGGATAAGCAAGGAAACCAAAGAAAAGCTAAAGGCATTAATATAAACGAAGAGGCCGGGTTACTGTACCCGACCTCTTAAATTTAGATGCAAAGCTCGCGGAGCTTGTCCGCGATGTCGCACTCTTCCCATTTAACACCAAGCTCTTCTCTACCCATGTGACCATAGGCTGCAAGCTGCTTGTAAATAGGCTTTTTCAAATCGAATTTCTTGATAATAGCAGCGGGACGAAGATCCACGAGCTTGTTTACCGCCTCGGAAATTTTTTCCTCATCTACCGTTGCGGTGCCGAAGGTGTCAACCATTACCGAAACAGGCTTGGCAACGCCTATCGCGTATGCTATCTGAACCTCGCATTTTTTAGCAAGTCCTGCTTTAACAACGTTTTTTGCAATATATCTTGCGGCATAAGACGCGCTTCTGTCAACCTTCGTAGGATCCTTACCCGAGAAGGCGCCGCCACCGTGACGGGAATATCCCCCGTATGTATCAACGATTATCTTTCTGCCCGTAAGACCCGTGTCACCCTGAGGACCTCCGATAACGAATCTACCGGTGGGGTTTACGTATATATTGAGCTTACCGTCCATAAGCTCCTTTGGTACGGTGGGAAGAATGACCTTATCAATAATATCCTTGCGCATAGTTGCCATATCTATCTCGGGGCTGTGCTGCGAGGATATAACGATAGTGTCTATTCTCTTCGGCATACCGTCAACATACTCAACGGTAACCTGAGTTTTTCCGTCAGGGCGAAGATAAGAAAGCACACCATTCTTACGAACCTCTGTAAGCTTCTTTGCAAGCTTGTGGGCAAGAGATATGGGCAGAGGCATAAGCTCGGGTGTCTCGTCACAAGCGTAGCCGAACATAAGTCCCTGGTCGCCCGCACCGGTATTAAGCTCGTCAGAGCTCTCGCCCTCCTTTGCCTCAAGGCACTTGTCAACTCCGAGTGCAATATCTGCAGACTGCTCGTGTATCGAGCTGATAACCGCGCAGGTAGTAGCGTCAAAGCCGTACTTTGCCCTATCGTAGCCGATCTCGGATACCGTTTCTCTTACTATTTTCTGAATATCAACCTTGGATTTAGTAGTTATCTCACCCATAACGGTGATTATACCCGTCGTTGCAAAGGTTTCGCAAGCAACGCGGCTATCCGGATCCTCCGCGAGCATAGCGTCAAGAATAGAGTCCGAAATTTTGTCACAAATTTTGTCGGGATGGCCCTCCGTTACCGACTCTGAGGTAAAAAGAATTTTTTTCATTTTCAAGTCCTTTCCAAAAAAATAGCGCTCGGGAATCCGTCCGAAAGCCCCGAGCAAAAAGCCAAAGCTCATCTCTCAGGAATTGGCACCTTATAAAACACAGGTTGCCGGGCTTCACAGGGCCAGTCCCTCCGCCTCTCTTGATAAGCATATTGAATTACGATAGTTAGTATAGCACAAACAGAAGAAAAAATCAACCCTTTTTTCCAAAATCCTTTAATACTTTACAAATTTATCAAAAAACAGTCAGAAAATAAAAAGAATTCTAAAATATTTATAAATTGTTAAAATAAAGTATTAAAAAATGTTGACAAATGTCGCCTTATCGTCTATAATTATAATGTATGTTTATATATAAAATACAGTAGAGGTAAAAAAGGTGCTCATTTATACACTTACGATCATCATCGCCACAGCTCTTCTTGTTGTGGGTGCATATATAGCTAATAAAAAAGGAATCGATCTCTCACTCGTCAGAAGGATTGCGGTCCTGGTTATGAGTGCCATCGCATTCTATCGTTATATGATAGACCGAGAAGCAATATCTTGGGTAAGAGGACTAAATATGACTCTCGTTCCGGGATACGAGATCCCCTTCGGAAATGATATTCTGCTGACGGTCATCTCGGCATTCCTTATATGGTTCACTTGGGCAGCGCTTCTATCAATCGCACTGAATGAATTTTTCAAGATTCCGACACTGAAGAATATGGTCAAGTTCTTCTCTGCCCCCGTCCTTGTCTTTGATCTTTTGCTCTTTGAAATTTACGCTCGCGGTATAATCGGAGCCGACGTATTAACGGTATTTGACTCAAGGCTTCCCGCACTTGCTATAGAGCTCGTACTCGCTCTCGCGCTTTCCGTATCCTTCTTGATAAACGAGATACGGTCATTGCCCTCTATACGCGAGCTTATTACTCTGCTCGTCACTCTCCCCTTCGCAATATTGACGGTAATGCCCACGTATATTCCCCAGCTTCTTATCGGTTATCTTGATTCTAACGTTAAGCTCGGCGATTTCACCGAGGAGCACAGAATGGCACTCTACGTTGCCGTCATTATTCCCATCGCGCTCTTCTTCGTATTCAAGGACAGAAGCGAAGACGTAAAAAGAGCGGCTATGCTGTATATAACACTGGGTGTGTTCTGGTCTTACGTTTCACGCTGGTATCTTACGGATTGGCTCCACCCCTGGAATTTACCGCTTTACCTCTGCAATATAGCAATGTACATTATCCCGCTTTGCCTTATCTTCAAGTGGGAAAAGCCCTATTATTTCTGTCTTTTTATCAACGTTACGGGAGCACTTATCTCAATGCTTGTCCCGTACGGTGCCGGTGAGGTAAACGCTCTGGCGTCAAGCTCCGTCAGCTTTTGGCTCAATCATTACGTAGTATTCTTTATGCCCCTTCTCCTCTTGTCGCTTAAGCTTTACAAGCGTCCGACGCTAGCCGACTGGGGCGGATCTCTCATAATATTTACCGTCTATTTCTTCTCCGTTCTGTTTTTGAACGCACTGTTTGAAAACTTTGGACACACAACGGACTTCTTCTATCTGAATAGCGACTTCATTGCCGACAAGATTGGTGACTGGGCTCTGGCAACGAGAGATTTCGTATGGACCTTCAACATAGGGGAGCTTACTCTCACCTTCTACCCGCTATACCAATCCCTGTTCTTCATTATTTACACGTCCCTTACGATAGGCACCTGGTTTATATATGAGTTCCTATTTAAGAGATGGGACATTGCGGAAAGCAGAAGACTTAAAGAAAGAGATTACAAGCAGATGAAAAAAGATTTACTGAAATTTCTCGGCGGCAAGGCTCCGACCGAGCCTGTCAGCGGTGACAGCTCTCCGAAAATCGTGCTGAGAGGCTTCTCTAAAAAATACGGCTCTAACAAGCATTACTCGGTTGATCACGTTTCCTTTGAGGTAAAGGGCGGCGAGGTGTTTGGCTTCCTCGGTCCTAACGGCGCAGGAAAGTCCACGATCATCAAGAGTATAGTTGGTATACAGACTATAACCTCGGGCAGCATTGAGATCTGCGGATACGACGTTGATAAGCAGCCCATTATGGCTAAAATGAATACAGGCTTTGTTCCCGATCATTACGCTCTTTATGAAAACCTCACCGGTCGTGAATATATCAACTACATAGCAGATCTCTATCAGGTAAGTCAAGAGTACCGTGACGAAACTATTGAGAAATACGTTTCGAGGTTCCAGCTTTCCGGTGCGTTTGACAATCAGATGAAAACATACTCTCACGGTATGAAGCAAAAAATTGCCATCATGGCAGCCTTAGTTCACAATCCTAAGGTTTGGATTCTCGACGAGCCTCTCACCGGTCTTGACCCCACGAGTATTTTTGAGGTCAAGGAGTGTATGAAAGAGCATGCCGCAAAGGGCAACATAGTATTCTTCTCCTCTCATATTATCGATATTGTTGAAAAGATATGCGACAAGATCGCCATTATTAAAGGCGGAAAGCTACGTGCGGTTGCAACTGTAGCCGACCTTGATGCACAGGGGATTGATCTTGAAGAGCTTTATATAAGCATCATAAACGCCGACGAGAACGCCGAGCTTATCAACATCAACGGCGATGATATTCTGGGTGTTGACAGCGCTGCCCACTCTGCTGTTACGGGTGCTGTGCAGGCATGAATACTTTAATAACTTTAGTTAAAATGCAGCTCAAGGAAAAGCTGAATTTCAAAGGCCTTTCCATCGATGCCAAGAAGGCTTTGCGAGTAGTGTTAAGCCTTCTTATCTGGGTGCTAAAATTCTCCCTCTCAACACTAGCCTGCTCCGTTATACTGTTTTTGGTCGGAAAGCTGCCAATTTTTGACGAGCTTGGCAGGGTGCCGGACACCTTTATGTCGGTTATGCTGACCGTGATGCTTTTCCTTTCGGTATGCTCGTGCACGGCAGGACTTACGAAGGCGATGTATTTTTCAAGAGATAATGCAGTTCTCTTGACTCTGCCCTGTAAGCCCATAGAGGTATATCTTTCAAAGCTTATTATTTTCTTCTTCTTCGAGCTTAAAAAGAATTTTTCCTTCATTATACCTCTGTTTTGGGCATATTTTATCACTCACGGACACGACTTTATATTCTATCCTTGGTTACTCGTATGCTTCCTGTTGTTATCTATTCTTACGGTAGCCATAGGCGCGCTTCTCTCTATTCCGGCTATGTGGTTATCAAACATCTTCAGGCTCCACAAGTCACTGCAAACGGCGTCCATAATTTTGGTCGTAACGGCAACTATTGCATCTCTGTTCTTTGCAGTATCACTTATCCCGGAGGATCTTAATCTGCGTACCAACTGGGATTATATCTTCATAAAGATTCAGGAGTTTCTTACAGCTTTCGCCGAGAATCTTTCACCCCTCTACGACCTTACGCGTATGATAGTCGGTGAAACGGTAGTTGTAGGTCCTGTCGTTACGGTAATCTTCCCTCTCGCCGCAACGCTGCTGCGCTTCCTTGTGCTGTTAGCCGTTATAGCGCTATTGACGGGTCTTGGTCTACTTATTGTACAGCCTCTCTTCTATTCTATGGCGAGCAAGCCCTTTGAATACCTGAAAAACCGCGTTAAGCCTAAAAAGAACCGTGCGCTTCCCTCGTGGTTTACCTGCATCTATAATGAGATGCTTAAGGTATTTAAGGATTCATCAAAAATGTTCTCGAACATTGTAATAATGATCGCTATCCCCGTGCTTATATTCTTACTCAACAGTCTGTTCTTGGCTATGAACACGGATAACTTCGGCGATAAGATGATCATATCTTTTAATATACTTATAGTCCTCTTGATTTCATTAAACGCAAATGCCTATGCGGCAAGCATCTATTCAAGGGACGGCAGAAGCGCATATCTCATTAAGGTTCAGCCGAAAGCTCCGATAGCGCTACTCATTGCAAAGCTGCTACCGACAACGTTATTTTGTCTTGTTTCCTTCATATTGACCTTTGGTATTCTTTTAGCCTCAACAACGCTCCCCTTCCTCGATGCGCTGTGTCTTATGTTGGCTATACTTTTGATATATCTTGCCCACCTGCTATATTCAGCGGAGCTGGATATAATGAATCCTCATACGGAAATATACGCAGCCATAGGCGAGTATGAAAGCGACCCAAACGAATTGAAGTCAACGGCTATTGCATTTCTCGTTTCCTTTGCCGTAACGGGCATAACCTTGCTTTTACTTATTGAGGACGCAAGTCCCGTATATCCCAAGCTCTTGACCGCAGGACTTTTGGCATTCGCTTACAGAGCCCGTTTGTTCTTCTCCAAGGTCAAGGTCTACTACAAGGAGAAATAAATGAAAAAATCCGTTATCGTTTTAATAGGCGTTATATACGCCGCATCAATTGTGCTGGTCACCTTCTTCGGTCTGCAGTATTCAACCTATCAGCCCGAGGAAATTCCTGTCAGCGAAATAAAAATCACAAATAACGGACTTAAAATCGATGAGTCTGACGGGTCAAAATATATTGTATTTTTCACCCCTGATGAGAACGGCAACAGAACGTTTCAAGTTGAATATACGGTTACTCCCGACGATGCTTCAAACCCTGCGGTTGACTTCGTTATGGACAGCCCGTACGCAACCGTTGACGAGAACGGGCTTGTGACCTTTACCAAAGTAGGCAGTGCCATACTGTATATTTATTCTACCGACGGTACCAGAAAAAGCGATTCTATCGAAATAACGTTTTTAAGCTAACAAAATTATATTAATAAGGAGTATCCCATGAACAAAAAGCTGACCATATCAATCTTACTCGCCCTGCTCCTGACACTTCTCTTTACTGCCTGCCAAGGACAAAAGGCGGTAAGCGGAATTGAGATAACAGGAGGACTGATAAGCGAGTACAGCCTTAACGACACTCCGGATTTTTCCAAAGTACAAGCTAAAGTTACATACAACGACGGAACTGCAAAAAACGTTGGCTTCTCGGATTTAACCTTTGGAGCTATAGACACTACAACCGTCGGAACAAAGCAATTGACTATCACGTACGAGGGCTTTATACTTAATGTAGCAATAACCGTGAAGGGTAATTCTCTTGACTCCGGTGCAGATGATACTGTCGACCCATCAGCTCTTTTTGTAACAGGAACCTCGCTTCCGGAATCGCTGGCTCTTTGGAGTACGAATAGAGGCGAATTCAAAAATCAGACAAACGGCTACGTTGTCGGTGACGATAATAGCTTCTATTTCACGTTAAAATTAAGTGTTTATTCAGGAGCTGGTGAAAAAGTGAACGTCACCTCCTACACAAGTGTTTCAACTGTTCGTCTTCTCGGTTCCGATACCGTTCTGACAGGCGAAGAGCTTGATAAGTACGTCACTATCGACGAGTCTAAAAACGCCTTTGATTTTACCGATGCTGCTGTTGGCAAATCGTTTATTATCTCTTCCCGCCCCCGCGACTACGTTGAGGGGAAGGAGGAAGAAATGACGAAGAGCTTTACTGTAACCGTCGTTGACGGATATAACGTATACGAGGCTTACGAGCTAAATTATATTACGAATTCCGACACTTTCGATTTCAGCGAAACTAATGAAAACGAAACCAGAACACAGGTTGAGATCGTAGACGATTTCTTAAGGAACGAGAAAAATGCAACAAGACCCGAGAGCCTTAACGCAATAATTATTCATAACAATCTCGTTATAGAGAAAACGGATATTCCCCGAGAGTATTTCCTTGATGGAAATCGCGATAACGAGCTATACGACTTTATGTCGATATTTATACACGCCCTAAACGATACGCAAAAGACCTTTACAATACACGGAAACTATTTTGCTATCTACTCCTATAACCTTCCCTGCGTTGTTGAAGAAGGCGTTGCCAACCAGGATAATATGGTATCAAACGCACAGCTCTTCAGATTTTTGGTTGACGTAGATATGGACAAGAACTTCGACCATACGAAATATACCACTAACGTAAAAAATCTTATGCTCGTAGACAATGACCCTAAAAGCAACGTCGAAGCAAATGCAAAAAAAGCAATGCTCGGTATCGCCGCGATGAAAACCTACTGCCACGTAATAAACCTTGATAACGTAAAGGTTCAAGCATTCTATATAAGCATCATTGCTGAACGTGACTATCATACTGTAAACATCAAGGACTCCATATTCTATAATTCTTATCAGAATCACATTCACCTCGCCGCAAACAACCACTGCCAAGAGGACGACGAGGAGCCGCTTGCAAACGGTTATCCAAGACTTACTCTGAACGTTAAGAGTTCCTCTATCACACAAAGCGGCGGTCCTGCGATAATTTCGCAGACAATCGATCCGGCTCTTAATAAAAACAAGTATTCCGGTGCTTTAGTGAATATTTCTGACGATACAACTATAGAAAGCTGGGTTTCGGGCGACGAGGCTTGGTTCAAGGCTTTGAGTATCAATGTTCTTTCCACTAATATAAAGCTCCTCAACCCGTCTTTCTTGAAGCAAAACTCTTCCTTTGTCAAGGAGGAGATAAAGATCGTAGGCGGTAAACAGGAGAAATTAACTCTTATGAACATCGTTATGGTCAACCTTCTCGTACCCGATATGAGCGGCGGAATCGACGGTGCTATAAATCAGGTATTAGGCTCCGGAAACGTTGACGGTAAGCTTATCATAGGCGGTACTACCGTTATGGATATGGACGATAGCGTGTATAACGGCAAGCCCATCAAATACGGAAGCCCTACAGTTTCTGATCTAAAAGAGTCAAGCCCTGAACTACGCGTCTTTACAACTACAAACGGTGGAGTTGCCTATACCACAACAATGGGCACACTCAACATTGAAGAAGGAGACATCAGCGCCAAGAGCGAAAATGATTTCCTAACACTCTACTTCTATTCGATGGCTATTGTTTTCGGAAATTATCACCCCGTTGGAAACTGACAGCTAAAGCAGACACCATTTTAAAACAAAGTAACAAAAATGAAAAAAAGATTTATACTTATCACTTTATTTACGGTACTTTTGGCGCTTATTCTCACCGCTTGTCAGGGTGAAAAGGCGGTAACGGGTATAACCGTAATAGGTGGCCTCAAATATGAGTACGAGTTAGGCGAGGTACCCGACTTCTCATCAGTCAAGGCTTGTATATCATTCAATGATGGCACATCTGTCGAGGTAGACTCATCCGCTCTTCAGTTTGACGGCATTAACACCGCCATCGCGGGAGCGCAGCAGCTTACGATAAAGCACGGCGGATACACTCACACCGTACAGATAACGGTTAAAGGTGGGGCTATGTCAGGTTCGCCCGAGGACATTATAACAGGCGTGTCCCTTCCCGAATCGTTGGCTCTTTGGAGTACTAAGAAAAACGATTTTATTAATAAAAATCACGGCTATGTAGTAGGTGACGACAATCCCTTCTATTTCACCCTAAAGCTCAGTGTTTATACCACCGACGGTGAGAAGAAAAACGTTACCTCTTATACCAGCGTATCTAATGTTTATCTCAAGGGTGAAGAGGTGCCTTTGACCGACGGTGAGTTAAGCAAATACGTTTCTATCGATGAAGAGAAAAATGCCTTTGACTTTACAGAGGAGGCAATAGGCAAAAGCTTTGTTATCAAGACACGTCCTCGTGATTGCTCAGAAAATCAGATTGACGACTTTACAAGGAGCCTTGATGTCACCGTAGTTGACGGCTACAATATTTACGAGGCTTACGAGCTTAACTATCTCACAAATTCAGAAAATTTCGACAGTGAGATCAAAATTCCCGATGACTCAAGAGGTCAGACGGCAATCGTTGATGACTTCTTGAAAAACGAAAAGAACGCGACACGCCCAGAGAATATTAGCGGTATAGTCATTCATAATGACTTAGTTATTAAGACAACCGATATCCCCAGGGAATATTTCCTTGACGGAAACCGTAAAAACGAGCTTTACGATTATATCTCTGTATATAACCATTGCCTTACAGAAGATAATAAGACCCTTACCATAAACGGAAATTATTTTGCTATTTACTCATACGATCTGCCTCCGGTAGTTGCCGATGGACTTGGAAATCAGGACGACTCTCTATCTGAGGGGCAGTTATTCAAATTTACTGTAAACGCTGGTAAGAATGCTAACTATAATTACAGGCTATATTCTACAAATATTACGAATCTTATGCTTGTAGACAACAATCCGCAAAGCAATAACATAGATAATAGTTCAAAGGCTATGCGCGGTCTTATCGCGATAAAAACGCGTGAGCAAGCAGTAACTCTCGACAATATTAATATACAATCATATTACATTAGTTATTATGCAGAAGGGGATTATCAGACCGTTAGAATTAAAGACTCTATATTCTATAATTCTTGGCAAAACCATCTATTCTTCCGTCCGGAAAATACTATTCAAGGAGCTGATGAAGAGCCTGTAAGTGAAAATTATCCACGTCTTACAGTCAATATAGAAAGCTCGAAAATAACCTCGTGCGGAGGGCCTGCTATAATCTCGTTTGTGGCAGATCCCGCCTTTACAAAAAATAAGTATTCAGGCACTCTAATTAACATTTCCGAAGACACCGTTCTGGAAAGCTGGGTCAGCGGTGAGGAGGCGTGGTTCACCTCAATGAATATCTCCTTTGCTGCCCTTCAGCTTAAAAATCTAAATCTGCTAGTGCAAAAGGAAGACTCAAGCTTCATCAAGGAGGAAATCAAGGTTGTCAACGGTAAGGAAACCACATTCAAGATGATGAATATGGTTATGGTAACCCTGATGGTGCCTGATCTAAGCGGAGGCTGGCAGGGTATCCTTGATCAGATGCAAGGTAGCACCGATATTGACGGCAAGCTTATTATCGGCAACAAAACGATTATGGATATGGATGACTGCACGGTAGACGGTAAGCATTACAACTTCACCGATACAAAGATAGCTGAGCACAAGGCAAAAAATCCCGAGAGCCACGTTTTGACTAACGTGTCAGGCGGCTCGGCATACACTTCTGTCGGTAGCAATCTTACAGAGCTTTCCGGTGATATAAGCGCTACCAGCGATGATGATTATCTCACCGTATATTTCTATACTCTCGGAATCGTGTTTGGCAACTATCACAGCCTAATTAACTAACAAAAAAACGCACTGCTACGGCAGTGCGTTTTTTGTATCTATTATAATATTAAGGAAGAAATCAAAGCACTATATGCTCGGGCATGCCGTTCTCGTAAACAACGGGGCATTCGCCCATAATGAGAGGCTTAAGATAATTTATTCCCGCCTCGGTGATACCGTCAGAGGTTTCGTTTATATACTCGTCAGGAACGGTTTTTACCGCATTTGCTATCTCGGCAATATTATAAGCGCCGTAGCTTACGGAATACTCTTCACCGTCTGCCCTGTCTATTGTCGCCATAACGCCGGTTTTGCCCTCTGTTGCATACTTAACAGCAGCAAAGCCTACGCCGACAGACTCGGTGATATCGGTAAGTGAGGCTATGTGAGCCGCGCATCTTTGCGGAAGATTAAGCTCTATGGAGCGAACCTTACAACCAACGCGCTCCTTAACGAGATCCTCAAGCACCTTTCCTGCGCCCGAGAGTGCAACGTGACCGAAGGCGTCAACCTTCCTGCCGCCGAGTCCCTCGCCAACGTATCTGCCGTCAGCAAACCTTATTCCCTCGGATACCGCAACGAGAAGCGCGGGGTGATCCTTCTGAAGCTCATTTATGGACTCTATGAATTTCTCGGGGTCAAAGCTGCGCTCGGGGAGATAGATAAGGTCGGGAGCCTTACCGCCCGATATAACGGGAAGAGCCGCCGATGCCGTAAGCCAGCCTGCATCTCTGCCCATTACCTCAACTATCGTAACAGCCTTCATAGAATATACGGAGATATCTCTGATAAGCTCCTTCATCGTTGTAGCAACGAATTTTGCGGCAGAGCCGAAGCCGGGGGTATGGTCTGTTGCAGCAAGGTCATTATCAATAGTTTTAGGAACACCTACGACACGCATTTCGTAATCGTGCTCGGATGCAAACTGCGAGAGCTTTGAAACCGTGTCCATAGAATCGTTTCCGCCTATGTAGAAGAAATATCTGATATTATATTTTTTGAATATCTCTATAAGCTTTTCGTAGGTTTCAGGATCAGCCTCGGGAGATTTCATCTTCTTACGGCAGGAGCCTAGTGCCGCAGAGGGGGTCTGCTTAAGAATTTCAAGCTTCCTTTCATCAGAAAAAATATCGGTAAGGTTGATTAGATTTTCCTGAAGGAAGCCCTCGATACCGTTCCTCATACCGAAAAGTGTGTCTATTATTCCCTCGCCTTTTGCCGCAAGGGCGCCTTTAATTACACCTGCCAGAGTTGCATTTATAGCAGCGGTAGGACCGCCTGACTGTCCTACTACCGCATTGCCTTTTAACATCGTCATATTTTTTCCTTTCAGCTTTACGCTTTTCGTTTTTCACATATATTATACTATTTACCAAAGTTTATGTCAAGCCCTTTTTACTATTCCGAAAGAAGTTTTGCTATATCAAGGCGTGCTACAGCGGCCTTAAGATACTCTTCCTTTCTGTATCCGTAATCGGCAAAATAAGCGTGCTCGCATACGTCAAGAGCCAAGAGAGGCATGGTCGTAAGGTACATACCGTTATTTTCACCGCTTGATGCAAATTTTATATTACCGCGCCTATCCTTATATACGTAAAGGAAACCGTATTCTATCCCCTTCGCATACTCGAGCGCCCTGTAACAAAAATCATCCTCGGAGGAAAAATACCGCTTTATCGCGGGGTGTCGTACGTCGTTTTTTGCAAATGAGTCAAAAAAGGTCAGGTGTGAGTGATAATTTATAAGAAGCGGCAGTATTTCACACTTTACGCTACGCTTCAAGCTCATACGGTATATCTCTAAGGGTGTCTTGCCTGCAATCTCTGGTATGCTCTTTTCCATAACCGAGTGCTTACATCGTAAAGTTTCCGTATATTCTCTGTGCTTTGATATATTATCCTTGCTCAAAAAGAGCTCCATCGCCGAACTATCCATAAAGCAACCTCAAAAAAAGAACTTCGTGAGTATTTTATGCCCACGAAGCTTTTTTGGTATCAGAGCTGTTTGAGAAGCTCGCTTTCGCTGTAAGTATATTCGGTGTTGCAGAAGCGGCAAACGGCAGTAAGCTCGCGCGCCTTCCCCTCCGCCTGTTGCTCATCAAGCATATTAAGGATCTCGCTCTTGCCAAGGCTCTGTATTTTCTTTTTCATTCTGTCGCGGCCGCAGTCGCACTTATATTCCACCTCAAGAGTGTCGAATATATCGTAGGGTATATCACGCATTGCAATATCCGCGATAGCCTTATTGTCAAGCCCTTTGTCAAAATATCGGGAAATGTTCGAGAGGTCGGCGGCGTTTCTCTCAATGAGGTCAACCGTCGCGTCGTCGGGGAACGGCATCAGCTGAACAAGAACTCCGCCTGCGGCAAGGCAGGTATAGTCCTTGTCAATCAGAACACCGAGGGAAAGCACCGTCGGCACCTGCTCGCTTTTTGCAAAATAGGTGGCAATATCCTCGGCAATCTCTCCGCTCACAAGCTCGATAGTACCGATCTGGGGTTCGTTTGCGCCAACGGACTTAACGAATGAGATAGTGCCGTTACCGACAGCGGCTCCAACGTCGAGCTTACCGTTTGGCTTCTTCGGCGGGCTTACAAGCGGGTTCTGAATATAGCCCTTAACGTTTCCAAAATAATCACCGACGGCAATAATCTTACCTGCCTCGCCGTCACCCGAAATTGATATAGTAACGGTATCTTTTGACTCGGGGAGCATAGTTCCTATCATAGAAGCTGCGGTAACAGTTCTGCCGAGCGCTGCGGAGGCGGTAGGGCTTGTGTGATGGTATTTTATCATATCGTCAACGATTTTTCTCGAATTAATAACTAAAATTCGGGCAGAACCATCTCTCGTCATGCCTCTGAGTATCGTTGAGGTTGGTAACCTTTTACTATTTTCCATTATTTACTCCATTTTCCTTTTTACATCTTGCGACGATATATATCCGCTCATTTTCGTCCGTCGCAGACGAAAAATCAAAATCCGAATAAGCGCCTATAAATTCAAAGCCTGTATCCTTTAGCATACCCTTGATGCTTCTGAGAGTATACATTTTTTCCCTTTGAGCCTCGTCGTATCTCTCATACCTTCCGTCATCCCCCTCAGCAAAGAGAGTTATGTAGAAATCGCAGATACCGCTTTTTTCATTATAATAGTTCTGCCAGATACAAACGCCGCCCTGCTCCTCCATTACGTAGGACCTATCAGAATAGATATTTTCAAACTTATATTTTCCGTTAATATCGAAGATAAAAAGTCCGTCGGGAATGAGATAATTGTGAACCAGGGATAAGCATTTTTTTACATCGGCAGGGCTTGTCAGGTGGTTTATACTGTCAAGACAGCAAACTGTAACGTCAACAGTTCCGTAAAGCTCAAACTCACGCATATCCTGACAGAGCCACAGAACGTCATGCCCGTCAGACTCTGCAATTTCTCTTGCAATATCCAACATTTCGGGAGAATAGTCAACTCCCGTCATATCGTAGCCGCGACATGCAAGCTCGAGAGTCATTCGACCCGTTCCGCAGGCAAGATCGAGCAAAAGCTCGGGGCGGGTGTCCCCGTATTCCCTCCTAATAATTTCCTCGATAAAGTCTGCCCAAGCGCCGTAATCAATATCCGAATTTATCGAATCGTAGAAGGGGGCAAGTAAGTCGTATATCATAATTTTTCACCTAGCAGCCTTTCCACAACCTCCTCTTTGCACAGTCTGTCAACGCTATAGGCGTCACAAAGCAGCTCGGAGGGTATATATTCATCGTATTTATCAAATATCGGGCACTCACCGTCAAAGACAAGCTCCGAGGTATCTAGTCCGTCGCGCTCTACTATCTCGGCAAGGCGGGCGTCAAGGTCTATTGCGCCTCTGTCCTTTGCCTTAAATGTGATATAAACACAGCCCTCGCTCCTTATATCGCTTATGCCAAGCTCGCCAGAATATTTCTGCATAAGTCGGCGAAGAGTGCGAAAGGCACGTGTGCCGAGCCAAGGGAATATAACGTAGCTCTGACCGCCGAGGAAGATAACGTAGCGCTCGTCCATACGGGCGTTTTTCGCAACCTTTCTTGCGTTCTCGAGCCTTGCCTTTGCATTATCACCAAGGAAGGCGTAGTCCTTGCCGTTAAAGAGCACGTTCCTCATAGCGACGAGAAGCCTTGTGTGTATCTCACCGCTATCTCCGGGCCATGAAACCTCCATCTTACCCTCGACGCTCTTAACGTACACGAGCTTTCTCGGTACATCAACCTCCTTTACCTCCCATACCCTGCCCGCAAGAGCAAATCTGTCACCGGGAGGGGGCGGTGTTGTTATAGTGCCTATCTCCTCGCTGTCACACCGTACGGTAAAGTCCTCGCTGTCCTTAAAGACCGCATAAAACTTAAATGAGTTTATTATTCTCTCGCCTGCAAGTCCTACTATCAACCCGCCCTCGTCGGTGAGCTGGACATAATCGTTATTTATCATAGAAACAAGCAACGCCCGATAGCTCTCCTTACCGAGAACGGTGAGCGGCGGCAGAGTAAGAACCCTCTCCGCAAGCGCCCTAGGGGTCAGCTCACCTACCGACGCAAGGATAGAGAGCGTTTGATGAAATGCAAGTGAAAGCGGCATTTTCTTTATCCTCGGGGGCTCGATAAAGCGCTCATCGGAATAAAGATCAATTATAGCTATACCTCGCAACAGCTCCCAGGGGATTATCTGCGGAAGAGGGGCGTTTGGAAGCGGGGTATCCTCTCTGTAAACCATTATCATCTCCGGGGGAGAGCCTCGCCTGCCCGAGCGTCCGAGCCGCTGTAAAAATCCCGAAACCGTAGTTGGCGAGCCCATCTGCGCGACTCTGTCAAGTCTTCCGATATCTATACCCAGCTCCAGCGTCACTGTGGCACAGGTAACGGCACGCAAGACCTCCTCGTCCTTCATCTTACTCTCCGCGTCCTCTCTTATGGAGGCGGAAAGATTTCCGTGATGGATAAGAAAAATATCGTCGTCACCTCTTGCGCGCGAGATCTGCCGTAGAGTTGCGGTGACGTATTCGGTTTCTTCTCTCGAATTGGAAAAAACTATTGCTTTTCTGTTATAAACCGAATCATAGAGAAATTCATACCCCGGATCAAGCCCTGCACTACCGCCTCGATCAATGGGCGAAGCTGTCGCGAGTGTCGGGGCGGGAGTCTGAAGCTCGCTAGGATTTTGAGTATAGAAATGCTCAAGACAAAGCCGCCATTTAAGCGGTGTTTTTTTAGGCCTCGGTGCAACGGTATCACGCCCGCTTCCCATACCGAGCCATTCGGCAGTCAGGTCAATATCGCCAACAGTCGCGCTGAGTCCGATACGCCTCGGGTGATGACCGATAAGACGGCCTATCCTCGCAAGCTGGCACAGCACCTGATTTCCCCTATCGGAGCCGATCATCGCGTGCACCTCATCAATCACGACGTAACGCAGCGAGCCGAAGAGGCGCGGTATATCGTTTGCGCGCTTCATCAGCATAGCCTCAAGCGACTCGGGCGTTATCTGCAAAATCCCCTCGGGATTTTTTAGCAGCTTTGATTTATGGCTCACACCAACGTCGCCGTGCCAATGGGTTACGGGAACTCCGCTCATATCGAGAAGCTCGTCAAGGCGGTAAAACTGGTCGTTTATAAGCGACTTAAGCGGCGCTATATAGAGAACCGAAACCGAGCGCTTTGCCTCCGGGTCGTCGTAAATATCCGAAAGGATCGGAAAGAAAGCAGCCTCCGTCTTTCCCGAAGCCGTTGAGGAGGAGATAAGGAGATTGGAATCAGTTTCAAAAATGATTCTCGCGGCATCAAGCTGTACGTCACGAAGCTCGCTCCAGCCGTGACCGTATATATATTCCTTAATAAAATCGGGAAATCTCGCAAAGACTCTGTCCGCCTCTGTCATATCCAAAAAGCTCCTTTCTGCCTGAAATTATATATCAATATCGAACAAATTAATTTTTTTGACGTTTGTCGCCTGCGGTGTACTGTCAGTCTGTTGCAGGGCAGTCTTGGCCGTATCCTGAGCCGTTCCCTTTGCAAGAAGGGTGTCAAAGCTTACACCCGGGTTATCCTTCAGAATATTCAGAAGTGTGAGGTAATCCCTTATTATCTCACGGGGAGTTATCATCTGCTCTGCTCCCGCTCTTGAAAGCGCCTTGCTCATAAAGCGCTCGATCTGCTGATCCGAAAGAGGCAGGGTGTCGCTTCCCTCTCTTTGTGCATAGAGCTTCGTCAGCCGCTTTACAAGCGCTAAAAGCTCGTTATCCGAGAGGGTTCGGAGCCTTATTACAGGTGAAGAAAGATTTCTGTAGCCAAGCTCGGAATATCTTGAATCCGCAAGCCTGCTCTTCAGCGCGTCGTAGCTGAAAAGACCGCGCCTCGTATCCTCAAGGAACTGCGGAGTTCCTCCAAAAATTACGCCGAGATTTTTCGCCTTTCCCTGCAAGGTATCTTTAAATATGGCGAGTAGCTTCTCGTAATTTGCTTCTCTCGATATTCTATTAGGTATTTTATAAAGATTTACACATTCGTCAATAAAGAGTATCAGTCCCGAATAGCCGAGCCTTACCGTAAGGGAGGCAAAGAGCTTGATAAAGGAGTACCAATTATCATCGTTTATAACCGTGCTGACGCGGAAGCCGAGAGCGGACGTTGCCTCTGTCTTTGTCGAGAACTCGCCTCTTATATATCTTAAGCACGCCGTAGCCTTGGCACTCTCACCGACGATGGAGGCGGAATAATATTCGCCAAGCACCTTTGCAAAATCAAAGCCGCCCGTATCTCCCTCAAGCTCGGAAAGCGTAAGGTATACCTTCTTTTTTAACTCGGTATCAAAGCCTTCCGATTCCGGAAGACGACCCTCGGATATAAGCTCGGTTTTCAGAGCCGTAAGATGTCTTGAAAGTATCGTTTGCAGAGCGTTACCGTCGGGAGACGCCTTGGTTGCGATATTCGTCATAAGCTCCTTATAGGTGGCAAGGCCAGCACCGCTCCCTCCCGTAAGTCTGCGCTCGGGAGTAAGGTCTGCGTCAGCCGTTACGAAGCCGCGCTCTATTGCATATCCGCGTATCAGCTGTATAAGAAAGCTCTTACCGCTACCGTATCTTCCGATAAGGAAACGGCAAAACGCGCCCCCCTCACCTACGGTCGCAAGATTATCAAGCAAGGAATTTATCTCGTCCTGTCTGCCTATCGCGATATAAGGCGCTCCGCTTCTCGGTACTACGCCTGCGGTAAGGGACGCAAGGAGGGTATTTAATATTCTTTTCGGTACCCTTGCCTCATTCATTTCGATAGCCATGCGGATACCTCCTCTCTGTAATCATCAATAACGGTATATTTTTCACCGTCAAATTCGAGTAAAACGTCGCCAAAGCCGTCTGATGCCGCCTCGTTTATTCTCTCGGCAGCCGCGTCATCAGAGAAGCCGGACTCAAGAGCCACAGAAAGCAGACGAATATCGGCTAAAGAAAGTCCGAAAATACCCTCGTCCGCTTGGGTAACAGGCTCTATTACGTCAGCCGTTACGGGCTCCTCCCGCATTTCCTCTTCCTCAACGAGTCTTGCCGTCGTCTGCCAAGAGGTCTGCTCAAGCCTTTCCGCATCCTCGAAGGAGAGCGACTGGCTCGGAGCGTCGTAGAGTCTCTCGTACTCGGGAAGATTTTCCCTTGCGATACGCGCGCGTTCCCTTTCAAAAAGACCGTCAAAATATCTGTCTATTATACGCTTATATTCGTCGGGAAGCTCTTTTATTCCAAGACGGCTCTTAACGCCGAGAAGGGCACGCAGCTTGTTTTCCGTATATCTTACCGACTCGGTAACTATTTTACGCAAAGCATCGTCACCAGAGAGCGAAACGTATTCAATCTCAAGAGTGCATTTAACCGCGTGCGTGCAAAGAGAGTGAGGGAATGCGGCTCTTTTTATTTTAGTCACTTTGGAATCAGCTATACTGTATCCGTCACTAAAAAGACGGTCAAAAACGAAGGACATCGCAAGGAGCGTATGCCGTTTATACGCATCCTTTTTATCCGACGCGGCATACCTCCCCCTCCTAAAATCATAGTCGGAGAGGTAATAGAGCATCGTTTCCGTTCCGCGAATGCCGGACTTCAATATATCCGAAAGATAAAATTCCTTAAAATCAGACGAGGCTACCACCTCGTAAAGAAAATTACCTATCTTGTCGGTGTCAAGCTTAAGATTATATACCAGGCAAAAATCCTGCACCCAAACCGCAAAATACGGGTCGATTTTAGGTAAAGACTCTCTGTATTCACGCCAGAGGGTCAAGAGTATCTCAAGCGCCTCCATAGGCAAAAACTTATCCGGAAGATTCAGTATCTCGTAAACGTAAAGATAAAGGTAGGAGTAGTCACTCTTTACAAATCTTCCGTGCCTTACCTCATCACGCCAAAAGAAATAGTAATTTTTCTGTGCGGAGGTAAGCTGAGAATACTGCGGCATATAGGAATAATATGGTGCGAAATCTGCTCTTGGGGTCTTAAAATCGTAATAGACGAGAGCTGCCTTACGAAAGGTTGAGTAAAAATCGTATTTATCGATATTTTTCTTTACGGTAACTCGCTTTATCAGAGAGGAATCGCTCTCGTAAGTCAGCACCACGTCACCGTCGCGCTTATCAACGTCTGAAAAGGTGAGCTTGTTTTCTTCGTTTTTCGTATCAGCTTCTCCCGAAACGACGTGAAGAGCAGTTCCTTTATTCGTAGCAAAGGGAGTGAGCGTTTGTTTCTTTTTGGGAACGAGCTTTTCTATATCCCAAAAATCGTCCATATCCTTATCAAAAGACATAAAGGCAAACCTCCCCCCAAAGCAAAATATCTATTAGTTTATTTTAGCACAAAAGGCGTAGCTTGTCAATAAATAAAACGATAAAATATTAAAAGGTCTTTACGAAAAAAATCAACCGTAAAGACCCCTAGAGTTATATTACACTTTCCGCATAAAACGCGGCATATCCTATGTCAGATAATGCTGCTACTGCTGCCCTCGCCTCAGAAGAGGTTCTGAATATTCCAAACACAGACGGTCCGCTGCCGCTCATAAGAGATAGCGTTGCGCCGTATGAGCTCATTTGTTTTTTCAGCTCTGCCACCGATTTTATACGGTCTTTTGAGGATTCTTCAAAAATATTGAACGTGTGCTCGGGTGAAATAACGGAGTGTAAATAATCCCTTTCAAACAACGGATAGAGAGCTTCGCCTCCTGTCTTTACGCTACCGTCAAAGTTAGAATACTGCCCGTCAAGAGTGCGGTATGCCTCCGGTGTAGAGACCCGCTCGCTTCCCTTGGCTATTGCGAAGTACATTTTTTCACAGTCGGGCATTTTTGTAATCAGCTCTCCCCGCCCCTCGCACAGCGCCGTTTTTCCAACAAGGCAAAACGGGACGTCGGAGCCGATTTCCAGACCCAGACGGCAAAGCCCCTCCTCGTCAAAGCGTAAGAAAATTGCGTTCAGCGCTCTTAATGTAGCGGCAGCATCGGAGGAGCCTCCCGCAAGTCCTGCGGCAATCGGGATATTTTTTATAAGCTGAATTGATACAGTAGCAGAAAGTCCTGCCTTATCAAGATAAGCACGACAGGCGCGCATAACAAGATTATTATCATCAGCAGGTAGGTCAGCTCCCAAAATATCAAGTGTAATAAAGTTTTTTTCAGACAGCTCTGCCGAAACCGTGAGATCGTCAGCAAGGGATACAGAGTGCATAACCGTTTTAACGTTATGAAAGCCGTCATCTCTACGCGAAACAACGTCCAAAAATAAATTTACCTTTGCATAAGCCTTTTCATTTACGGTTTTAATAACGCACACCCCCTCCATTAGAAAAAATCAATTTTCTCATTTAATATATTTTATTACATAACGCTATAAATGTCAAGGTAATAATTTTACAAAATTAATTTTTCTCAAATCACTTGACAAGTTATCTTTTTTGTGATATAATGCTTTGGTAGTTTGGACAAATGTGTCCGGGCCCCTTGTCGTCTTATGACGGCCAAATGACCAAAAGGAGGTAAATTTCAGATGGAAAAGAAGATTTGTTCTTACGAAACTCTCTTTGCCGTTAACGCTACTCTTGCAGAAGATGAAGTTAAGGCACTTGTTGAGAAGTTCGTAGCACTTATTAACGAGAACGCAAGCGACGTTAACGTTAACGAGTGGGGCAAGCGCAGATTCGCGTATCCTATCAACTACGTTACAGAGGGATACTACGTGCTTGTTGACTATAAGAGCGAACCCAGCTTCCCCATCGAGCTTGACCGTGTGTTCGGTATCACCGAGGGTGTAATGCGTTACATGACCACGACCAAGTGCGAGAAGGCAGCAAAGTCTGAGGCAGCAGCACCCGCTGTAGCTGAGGAGACCGTCGAAGTTGCAGAAGCAACCGAGGCATAATTTTTGATTTGGAGGCGGAAATATGGCAGACTTAAATAAAGTCATCCTTATGGGACATATGACAGCTGATCCCGAGCTTAAGCAGACGACGAGCGGAATCTCCGTTTGCAGCTTCTCTATCGGTGTTAATCGCCGCTATTCTAAAGCGGATCAGGGTCAACAGTCGGTTGATTTCATCAATATTGTTTCTTGGAGACAGCAGGCTGAGTTTGTTTCCCGCTATTTTAAGAAAGGCAGCAGTATCATCGTTTGCGGAAGCCTGCAGACGAGAAACTGGACCGATAATCAGGGACAGAAGAGATACGTCACGGAGGTTGTGGCTGATGAGGTAAGCTTCGGCGCACCCGCAGCATCATCACAGAACAGCTCTGAGGCAAAGCCCCAAGGACAGAGCTACACGCCCCAGGCGTACGGCACTCCATCCTTCGGCACTGCTGAAAATTCTAATTTTGAAGAAATTCCGGGCGACGAGAGCCTTCCCTTCTAATTTGGGAGAAGCTCGTCCTCTCTCCGCTAGGCTCACTGCGGAAAGAGCAATACAGAAATTGTGAGTCGGAAAGGTTTACGGATTATCTATAATGGATAGAAACGATACACAGCGTCCCGCCTTTCGTCCTAATCACAGAAGAAAGAAGGTTTGCATCTTCTGTCAGGACAAGGTAAACGAGATCGATTACAAGGATATTGCAAAGCTCAGAAAGTTTGTTTCCGAGAGAGCAAAGATCCTCCCCAGACGTGTTAGCGGCAACTGCGCTCTTCACCAGAGACAGCTCACCGTAGCTATCAAGAGAGCTCGCCAGATGGCACTTCTCCCCTACATTTCCAACTAATAATGGGTAGTAAAAAACGCACTCCAAGGGACACCTACCAT
>JAFTPV010000005.1 GCA_017463125.1 Clostridia bacterium
ATATTCTGGCGGTATACGAAAATCCTTTGAGATACAGGGGATATTACTATGACCGCGACCTTGGTATGTATTATCTTGGTTCAAGATATTACGACTACAAGGTTGGTAGATTTATCTCTCCCGACGCACCTGACGTTCTCACCGTAACTCCTATGTCCTTAACCGACAAAAATCTCTACGCTTACTGTGATAATAATCCTGTTATGCGGATTGACGAATACGGGGAATTTTGGGAAAGCATCTGGGACGTACTATCGTTTGGCGCAAGCGTTGTTGAAGTAGCGGTAAATCCAACAGATATATGGGCTTGGGCAGGGCTTGTTGGAGATACAATTGATCTTATCCCGTTTGTCACGGGTGTTGGAGAAGTTACACGAGCTGTTAAAACGATAGATAAAGTCGCTGATACAGTACAAATTGCTAAAGCAGTCGACCTTACGGATGACGCTGCCGATATAGTAAAAACTCTTGATAGGAGTAGTGGCTTTACAAAATCAACAGCAAGTGCGGGGCGAAGAATCCATGCAGGATATAAAGCAACAGATAATTTTTCTAGCAGAGGAAAAGAGTATCGCAGGATAAATGGTATTCGCCCAGACTATATTGATTTCAACACACGAACGATTTATGAGTTGAAGCCAATGAATCCAAGAGGAGTTAGAAGTGGCATTCGCCAGTTGAAAAAATATAATAAAGCTCTAGGCGGAGGTTTCATTTTAAGATTAGAGTTATATTGAGGTTGATATATGGATAAAAATGGATTTAAGGCGTTTTGCAAAAATGAATTCGAAGCACGAGGGTTCAAAAAGAAAAAAAATATGTTTTATTTGACAGGCCGCGATCTTTTGTGTGGGATTTATTTGCAAAAATCGAATTATGGTAATGAATACTATGTAGATTTTTTCTATTGCATAGGAGATTACAGTGATGCTGTTGAATTACCTAGTTATTATGATAGTGACATTGAAGAAAGGATTTTAGCAATGTCTAAGACAAAAACAGTTCACGGCAAGTGTTTTTTAACCGCAATGATTGAATATGAGGAATATACCGAAGAAGAATTGCGTCCGTATTTTGATAAAGAATTTGAAGAGAGGATTCTCCCACCGGTGTATCAAGGCAAAAAGTATATTCTCGACAATCTTGGAAAACTTTATTCTTTGACATTACGCAAAGAAGAGATAATGAAAAAACTGCAATCATAATCTATAGACGAAGGCTATTGTACTACTGATAATTATCATTGGATTTGTTTGAAATGTTTTTCTGATT
The DNA here is from genome assembly GCA_017463125.1 of Clostridia bacterium. GTDB lineage: Bacteria > Bacillota > Clostridia > Oscillospirales > CAG-272 > UBA1740. The sequence continues at coordinate 1,273 of JAFTPV010000005.1, forward strand.
TCAAAGATCTTTTCAAATGGAAAGTGGAATAATTGCCGGAAGAGCTTCATTTTTGAAGCTCTTCTTTTCGTTTTATTTACTAAAATCGCCGAAGCGCGCTTGTGCAGGTATCCGAATTTTTGAAAATCGACATAAATTCCTTGACTTTTAAGGGAAAAATTGATAAAATTAGGGTGAAAGGCGGGAACATCTTTAAGGGAGGCCTAAATAATAAATGAAAAATATAAAACTGCATATTGTGATGGATGTTGTGACCATGTGGGTATTGATATTATGCGGATTATATCTAGGATTTACTGGCACGATCCTATATTTTGTTTTTTCTATACCACTTATAATCTGGTTTTCCATTCGCACTTTCAAATGGGCAAAAATCTTATTTGATGTAATCTTCTCAAAACCGCAAACAATAATCACTCGAGGCTTCAGATTTTCCGATCGACAACAGGTTTATGCATTAAACGTATTTAGAAACGTCTATTATTCAATCATAAGATTTAGTGATCCCAAATTGAAAGGCGAATATATTTGCTTCGAGTATTACATATTTCGCGGTGGCGAAAAGCTTGAGGTGACCTACTACAAGCATTCAAGGTATATAACAAGCATCAAGCGTATTTAAGGAGGCAAGCTATGACCAAGACATATCTTGGTATGTTTGATTAACAACAGGAGGATTTATGAATATGCTACCGATTTTGGGTATAATATCCACTTTGGTTATCTCGTTGTTATTCTGGGACTGGCATGCTAGAGCAGTTTTTGTTGCAACCGGATATCCACGCAGATACGGACATGGCAAAAGCGGAAACCGAGCGCGAAAGCACTATAAAAGCAATTGGACATTCCTTCAACGCCTTATATGGATTCCCGTTTTTATGGAATGGTATGAGAGTAAATATAGGATTATGGCATATATGTCATACGTGCATTACGCTCTTACAGCCATAGCTATCGCCGGTTTCTTAATAGATGAATTATTGCTTGATAACATTACATTTTGGCATTACATATATGCGATATACTTACTATTTCTATTTATCAGGTTCATATATACAAATGCAATAGGTCGAAGGAAAATTTGATTTTGCATCATTGCGGAAGAGCTTCATTTTTTGAAGCTCTTCTTTTTTGTAATTTTTTCCTGTTTACATATAATTTTGTAAATTTCGTAGAATTGTTCATAAATATACTATATAATTATACTGAAAAATTTTAATTTTGAAAGAAGAAGAGAGAGAATGTTAGAGTTAAAAAGCATAACGAAGGATTACGTTACCTCGTCTGAAACGGTCAGGGCGCTGAAGGGTGTTGACATCTCCTTCAGGGACCACGAGTTTGTTTCTATCCTAGGCCCGTCGGGCTGCGGAAAGACGACGATGCTTAACATTGTAGGCGGACTTGACAAGTACACCTCGGGCGACCTCGTTATAAACGGCAGAAGCACGAAGTCGTATAAGGACAGGGACTGGGACGTTTACCGAAACCACCGAGTCGGCTTTATCTTCCAGAGCTATAACCTTATTCCTCACCAGACGATACTTGGCAACGTTGAGCTTGCCTTGACTATTGCGGGCATTAGCAAGGAGGAGAGAGTCAAGAGAGCGAAGCGCGCGCTTGACAGAGTTGGCCTTGAAAATCAGTATTACAAAAAGCCGAATCAGCTCTCGGGCGGTCAGTGCCAGAGAGTCGCGATAGCAAGGGCGCTTGTAAACGACCCCGAAATACTGCTTGCAGACGAGCCGACGGGTGCGCTTGACACCGTTACGAGCGTTCAGATAATGGAGCTTATACGCGAGATAGCAGACGAGAGGCTCGTTATCATGGTAACGCACAACCCTGAGCTTGCAGAGGAGTATTCCTCACGAATTGTGCGCCTGCTTGACGGTCTGATTATCGAGGATACAAACCCTGTAACTGACGAGGAGCTTTCGGCAGAAGCCAAGCTCGTTGAGGAAAAAGAGAAGGCGGAGCACGAGGAGGCGGCTCGCCTGAAAACCGCTAGCCTCAAGGAAAAACGGGCAGCTAAAAAGAAGAAGGAAAAGGCAAAGATGTCCTTCCTCACAGCTCTTTCTCTTTCGCTAAAGAACCTTGCTACCAAAAAGGGACGTACGGTAATGACGAGCTTTGCGGGAAGCATTGGTATCATCGGTATAGCTCTTATCCTCGCGCTCTCGACGGGAATAAACGCATTTATCGCTCAGGTGCAGGAGGATACCCTTTCCACCTACCCACTCGCCATACAGAAGCACACGCAGGATATGGCGGCTATGCTTGAGGCTATGACAAGCGTTTCAGATGAGGAGGACTACCGCGACTCCGGTAAGATATACGTTGACGATTCGTTCGGAACTATGATGGGGGCTATGTCCTCAACTGTTGAAAACAACCTCGAGGCGTTTAAGCAGTATATTGACGAAAACTACGACGAAATAAAGGACTATATCAGCGACGTACAGTACTCCTATGACTACGACCTTCAGGTATATACCCCGGACGGCAAGGTCAAGGTAGGAATGGAGACCGTATTCTCACACATGGGCGATGCCTTCGCGGGAATGAGCGAGCTTATGGAAATGGGCGGCAGTATGTCTATGGGAATGGACGTATTTTCCGAAATGATTAACAACCAGTCCATTCTCGACCAGCAGTACGAGGTTATCTCGGGAAATTGGCCCAAGGAGTATAACGAGGTCGTGCTTGTCGTTAACTCAAACAACCAGATAAGCAAGATGACCCTTTATATGCTCGGTATGCGCGACCCCGAAAACATCGACCAGGAAATAAAGGATTTGATGAACGGTGAATACAAGTCCGAGGATATTCCCCCCTTCACCTACGAGGATATCCTTAACATGAGGTTCAAGCTTCTTACCACCTCCGATTTTTTTGCTGAAAACGGAAGCACGTATAAGGTCGACGGAAGCGACAAGACTTATCCCGTTTGGAACGACCTGCGCGAAGGCTTTGGCTTCGACCAGGAGAAGTTCGTTTTCGAGAACGGAATCGAGATAAAGATTGCAGGTATCGTTCGCCCCAAGGAGGGCGCGACAGCCAGAAGCATTTCGGGCGCTATCGGCTACACCAAGGAGCTTACCGATTATATATTGACACAAAACGCAAACAGCAAGGTTATCAATCAGCAAAAGGAAACTCCCGGTGTCAACGTGCTGACGGGTCTGCCCTTTGAAAGAACAGTTTACACAAGAGAAAACATTCAGGAGCTTATCGACAAGGTTGATTCTGCTACTATGAGTGCTTTCTACAGCTATATGACAAGCTTCATCAAGAATGATGAAAACATTTCCGCGCTTTTGAACGTTAACCGCGCAAATATCAACACGATGTTTATGCTTCTGCCCGAAAAGGATCAGGCGGAGGTGCTTACGAAAATAATAAACGCCGCTTACAAGAACAATCCCGACAAGTGCAACGAAACCTTTAACACAATGTCGCTTTCAACAGGCGGTATTCAGGTTACAAAGGAAAATATCATTGTACTTCTTCCCGTTCTTAACAAAATGGAAACCATGCCTCTGGTTACGGCTCTCGGTATTCCAGGCATATTGGGTCTTGCCGACAGTGCTGTCGTAGATGACGTGATAAAAGGGATAAACAAAAAGTATCCCCAGGTTGCCTTAACGCCCTTGGGCGAGGTAACCGCCGAGAATTTCGGAATAGTAGTAGGATATTTGCCCGAGGCTGAACGCAAGGATGCGTATACAAAAATCGTCTCTTCAATAAACGACGGTAACGGCACTATGCTTTCTATCCTCTGCGGTATGATTTCGCAAATGACAGGTCAGGGCGGAGCTCAGGTTAACCGCGACAATCTTGTAGAGACCCTTACGGCTCTTCCGTCCGACGCTTATCAAATCTCTTACGTTGCAAGCTCTGGTATGCCGGGATTTGTCGATCATGCCGGTGCGGAGGATATGAAAACGGTTTATGCCGATATGAACGAGCTCATTATGAATCTTGAGGTCGACGATAAAATATTTTCGCTGTTGCTTTTGGCGATGCCCGACGAGCAGTTCGTTCAGATGGAAGAAACTCTTTACGGCATGGCTCCCGGCATAGATGCAACCTACGACAGCGTTCTTGAAACTCTGGACGATGCCGAAAAGGCCCAGCCCGCATCTATAAACTTCTTCGCAAAGGACTTTGAATCTAAGGAGTATATAGAAGAGTTTATCAAGGGCTATAACGAATCCGCCGAGGCAGACGGGCGCGAAGGTGACGTTATTAAATATACCGACGTTGTAGGCGCTATGATGTCCTCCGTAACTATTATTATTGATGCTATCTCGTACGTTCTTATAGCATTTGTTTCCATATCGCTTGTTGTTTCATCGATAATGATTGGTATTATCACCAACATCTCGGTTCTTGAGAGAATAAAGGAGATTGGTATACTTCGTGCTATGGGTGCATCGAAGAAGGATATTTCCAGAATATTCAATGCCGAAACGCTGATTATAGGCCTTGCGGCAGGCGCTCTCGGTATTTTGACAACCGTCATTCTCTGCATACCCATTACGGCTATTGTGCAATACCTTACAGAGATTGACAGCATCAGAGCAATTCTCCCCTGGCAGGGTGCTGTTGCGCTGGTGATCGTCAGCATGGTGCTCACTCTTATCGCAGGCATTATTCCCTCTCGCTCTGCTGCAAAGAAGGACCCCGTTGTAGCTCTCAGAACAGAATAAAAAATCGAGCGGCACTTTTTGCAGTGCCGCTCACATTTTATCAAAAATACAGGATTTTGTAATCTTAAGTTGTCAAATTTCGCATTTTATCCATATTAGTCGAAATTTTCAAGCAATGCAAGCAAAAGAATATTTTGCTCAGCTTGATATTGCCCAATGCTCTCTGCAAGCGCGATTTTTATAGAAAATACAAAAAATCTGTAGAAAAGTTATTAAAACACCTTGACATATATTTATTGGTATGTTATAATATTGTGAAATAAATTAAGGATATATATTATATATCTTATATATATTCTTAAAGGAAAGAGAGGATCCGATAATGAAGGCTTTGTTCCGTAACGCCAAAGTTTATGAAAACGGCGTAATGAAGCAGCTTAATATGTATTTTGACGGTGGATCGCTTGCTCCCTTCACGGGTGATGTATCCTCCTTTGACCCTTCTTTTGTATTCGATAATACCGTTATTTTACCCGGCCTTTGTGATGTTCACGTGCATCTTAGAGAGCCGGGCTTTTCTTATAAGGAAACGATAAAGAGCGGTACTATGGCGTCTGCAAGAGGCGGCTATACAGCGGTTTGCTCCATGCCAAATCTTAAGCCGACACCTGACTCACGGGAGAATCTTGACGCGCAGCTTGACATTATTAAGCGTGACGCCGTAATAGCGGTCTACCCCTACGGCACGATAACCAAGTGCGAGGCGGGGATAGAGCTCTCGGATATGGAGGAGATAGCCGGTGACGTTATTGCCTTCTCCGATGACGGAAAGGGCGTGCAGAACGAGGAAATGATGCTCGAGGCGATGGAGCGCTCCAGGGCTCTCGATAAGCTGATAGTCGCGCACTGTGAGGACAACTCACTCCTGCGAGGCGGCTACATCCACGACGGTGAGTACGCGAGGGCTAACGGCCACAGAGGCATCTGCTCCGAGAGCGAGTGGGGTCCTATCGCGAGGGACATAGAGCTTGTGAAAAAGAGCGGCTGCGGCTACCACGTCTGCCACATCTCAACCAAGGAGAGCGTAGACGTTATCAGACGCGCAAAGGCAGAGGGTGTAAACATCACCTGTGAAACAGGTCCGCACTACATCCTGCTTGACGACTCGTATATGCAAGAGGACGCGCGCTTCAAGATGAATCCGCCCTTAAGATCTCCCGAGGACAGAGAGGCAATTCTTGCGGGAGTCCTTGACGGAACGATTGATATGATAGCAACAGACCACGCCCCTCACTCGAAGGAGGAAAAGTCGCTGGGTCTTGAAAAGAGCGCTATGGGCGTCGTTGGAATCGAAACGGCATTCCCGCTCCTTTACACAAATCTCGTTAAGACGGGTATTATGAGCCTTGAGCGCCTTGTGGAGCTTATGTCAAAAAATCCGAGGGAGCGCTTCGGAATAAAGTCCGACCCGGGCTTTACCGTCTTTGATATAAGTGCGGAATACGAAATTGACCCCGAGGAGTTTCTTTCCAAGGGACGCTCGACGCCTTTCGTCGGAGAGCGTGTATACGGCAGATGCCTTCTCACCGTTTACGGCGGCAAGTCAGTCTATGAAAATTTAGTTAATTAATTTACGGAGGATATAAAATTTATGGCAAAGAGAACAGACATCAAAAGAGTCATGATAATCGGCTCGGGACCTATCGTTATCGGTCAGGCAGCCGAGTTTGACTACGCGGGCACGCAGGCCTGCCTTGCACTGAAGGAGGAGGGCTACGAGGTAATCCTCGTAAACTCAAACCCCGCTACGATAATGACGGATACGACTATTGCGGACAAGGTGTATATGGAGCCCTTGACCCTTGAGTATATCGCGAAAATTTTAAGATACGAGCGTCCTGACGCTATTCTTCCCGGCATCGGCGGTCAGACGGGTCTTAACCTCGCTATGCAGCTTGAGAAGAAGGGCGTTCTTCGTGAGTGCCACACAGAGCTTCTCGGAACAAGCAGCGAGAGTATTGAGCGTGCCGAGGACAGAGAGCTTTTCAAGGAGCTTTGCCAATCCATAGGCGAGCCTACTATTCCCTCCGAGATCACTTACAGCATTGACGAGGCGAAGGCGGCGGCAGAGAGAATAGGCTACCCCGTAGTTCTGCGTCCCGCGTTCACCCTCGGCGGTACGGGCGGCGGCTTTGCTAATAATGAGGAGGAGCTTTACGAAATAGGTCTTAACGCATTTAAGCTCTCTCCCGTTCACCAGGTTCTTATTGAGAAGAGCGTCAAGGGATATAAGGAAATCGAGTTTGAGGTTATGCGTGACTCTAACGACCACGCTATCACCATCTGCGGTATGGAAAACATTGACCCCGTCGGTGTCCACACGGGTGACTCGCTCGTTGTCGCTCCTATTATGACTCTCTCCGAGCATGACAAGAAGATGCTCAACGATTCTGCTATAAAGATTATCAGAGAGCTTAAGATAGAGGGTGGCTGTAACGTTCAGTTCGCTCTTAACCCCCACTCCTCCGAGTACTATCTCATTGAGGTAAACCCGAGAGTTTCGCGCTCCTCCGCTCTTGCCTCTAAGGCATCGGGCTATCCTATCGCAAGAGTTACGGCAAAGATTGCCGTCGGTATGGCTCTTGAGGATATAAAGATTGCGAACACCAACGCGGCATTCGAGCCCCAGCTTGATTACGTTATCGCGAAGCTTCCGAGATTCCCCTTTGACAAGTTCACCGCAGCCTCCAACACCCTTGGTACACAGATGAAGGCAACGGGCGAGGTTATGGGCATAGGCTCAAATCTTGAGGAATGTCTTCTTAAGGGTGTACGCTCGCTTGAAATCGGTGTAAACCACATTTATCACCACAAGTTTGACAATATGACAGACAGCGAGCTGAAGGAATACATCTCCGAGTTCCGTGACGACAACATCTTCGCGATTGCGGAGCTTATCTATCGCGGCACAACTGTCAGCGAGATACACGAGATTACTAAGATCACTCCCTTCTTCCTTGAGGCTATAAAGAATATCGTTGATATGGAAGAGGTTCTTAAGGCGCACGCCTTCGACCTCGAAACCCTTAAGGCTGCAAAGAAGATGGGCTTCTCGGACAAGTACGTTGCGAGAATGTGGAAGTGCTCCGAGACCCAAATATTCAAGTTCAGAAAAGAGCATAACCTCTTCCCCGTATTCAGAATGGTTGACACCTGCCACACGGGCGCATATATTCCCTATTTCTACTCTTCTTACACCGGTGAGAACACCTCCGTGCTTACCGACAGAAAGAAGATAGTGGTTCTCGGCGCAGGTCCCATCCGTATCGGACAGGGTGTTGAATTTGACTACTCCACCGTTCACGCGGTTTCGACAATCAAGAAATCCGGCTACGAGGCTATAATCATAAATAACAACCCCGAAACCGTTTCTACCGACTACACTACGGCTGACAAGCTCTACTTTGAGCCTCTGACTCCCGAGGACGTTATGAATATTATAGAGTTTGAGAAGCCCGAGGGCGTTATTGCCTCTCTCGGCGGTCAGACTGCTATTAACCTTGCACAGCCACTCTACGACCTTGGCGTTAAGATTATCGGTACAGACTGTGCGGCTATAGACAGAGCCGAGAACAGAGATGCCTTTGAGAAGCTTCTTAAGGACCTTAACATTCCCCAGCCCGCAGGCCGAGCAGTTACCAAGATCGAGGACGGTGTTGCTGCTGCAAAGGCTGTCGGATACCCTGTGCTTGTACGCCCCTCCTTCGTTCTTGGAGGCCGTGCAATGCAGATAGTTGCAAACGAAAATCAGCTTCGCCACTACCTTAAGACCGCCGTTGAGATTGATGAGGACAAGCCCGTTCTCGTTGACAAGTATATCAGCGGTAAGGAGGTTGAGGTTGACGCTATCTGCGACGGTCAGGACGTCTTCGTTCCCGGTATTATGGAGCTTGTTGAGCGTACGGGTATTCACTCGGGCGACTCTATCTCGGTTTATCCTACCTTCTCTATCTCCGATAAGGTAAAGGGTACTATCCTGCAGTACGCAAAGAAGCTCGGTCTTGGCATCGGAATCGTAGGTCTTTACAACATTCAGTTTATCGTTGACGACAAAGAGGACGTTTACATCATCGAGGTTAACCCCCGCTCCTCGCGTACCGTTCCCTTCCTTTCTAAATCTACAGGCTACTCTCTTGCAGATATTGCAACCGAGTGTATTCTCGGCAAGTCCTTAAAGGAACAGGGCATCTTCAAGCTCTATCCCAAGGAGAAGGACAGATGGTACGTTAAGGTTCCCGTCTTCTCCTTCAACAAGCTTCGCGGACTTGACGCTTACCTCTCTCCCGAGATGAAGTCCACCGGTGAGGCTATCGGCTACGACGATAAGTTCTACAGAGCACTCTACAAGGCTCTTCAGGCATCGGGCATGCACCTTCAGAACTACGGCACCGTTTTCGCAACCATTGCAGACTGTGACAAGGACGAAGCTCTTCCTCTCATTCGTCGCTTCTACAACCTCGGCTTCAATATCGAGGCAACCGGCGGTACTGCAAGCTTCCTTAAGGAAAACGGCATCAGAACCCACGTGCTGAAGAAGCTCTCCGACGGCTCTGAGGAGATTGCAGAATCTATCAGACAGGGACACATCGCTTATGTTATAAACACATCCGACCCCTCGTCCTCGGGAGTTATCCGCGACGGCTTTGAGATAAGAAAGTACGCGACCGAAAACAACGTAACTATGTTCACCTCTCTTGATACAGTAAGAGTTCTCCTCGACGTGCTTGAGGAAACCACGCTTACTATATCCACAATAGACGCGTAAGTGCACCTAGTATATAAAAGACAGGTTTGTTAAAAAATGAAACAATCAATTTTTAGAGTAAAAGAAAATACTCCCCTGACAAGCACCGTATATAAAATGGTGCTTGTCGGTGACACGAGTGATATAACGAACTCGGGTCAGTTCGTAAATATTAAGCTTGACGGACTTTTTCTTCGCCGTCCTATATCGGTGTGCGACTGCGAGGGTGACACGCTCACTCTTGTTTACAAGGTTGTTGGTAAGGGAACGGAGCAGATGAGCAAGATGTGCTCCGGCGAGAGTCTTGACGTTCTCACGGGACTCGGCAACGGATATAACACGGACGTATCTGGAAATGCCCCCTTACTGCTTGGCGGCGGTGTCGGAATTCCTCCTATGTATATGCTTTGCAAAAAGCTTATTTCCGAGGGCAAGTCCGTGTCGGTCGTGCTCGGCTTTAACAAAGCTGATGAGGTGTTTTATGAAAATGAATTCCGTGCGCTTGGAGCTGACGTAACCGTCACCACCGTTGACGGCTCTTACGGCACACCCGGATTCGTTACCGACGTTATGAAGGATAGGGAATATTCTTATTTCTACACCTGCGGACCCGAGCCTATGCTCAAGGCGGTTTATAAGACCTCTGTGACGGGCGGTCAGTTCTCGTTTGAAGAGAGAATGGGCTGCGGATTTGGCGCTTGTATGGGTTGCTCTTGTAAGACGATTACGGGATATAAGAGAATATGCAAGGAAGGTCCCGTGCTCGTAAAGGAGGAAATCTTATGGCAAAATTAAACGTTAATTTATGCGGTATAGAGCTTGACAATCCCGTAATTCCCGCATCGGGCACGTTTGGCTTCGGCTACGAGTTTGCCGAGCTTTACGACATAAATATACTCGGCACGTTCTCCTTCAAGGGAACGACGAAGGACGCAAGATTCGGAAACCCGACACCGAGAATTGCAGAAACCCCTATGGGTATGATAAACGCTGTCGGACTTCAGAACCCCGGCGTTGATAAGGTTATCTCCGAGGAGCTTCAGAAGCTGAAAAAATGCTTTAATAAGAAGGTTATGGCAAACGTTTCGGGCTTTTCGGTTGACGAGTACGTATACACCTGCGAAAAAATCGACAAGTGCGAGCAGGTCGGCTGGATAGAGGTAAACGTTTCCTGCCCCAACGTTCACGGAGGCGGTATGAGCTTCGGCACGTCCCCAGAGGCTGCGGCAGAGGTTACCCGCGCGGTAAAGGCGGTTACGACAAAGCCCGTTATAATTAAGCTCTCACCTAACGTTACCGACATCGTTTCGATAGCGAAGGCGTGCGAAGAGGCGGGAGCTGACGGTATCAGCCTTATAAACACTCTTCTCGGTATGAGAATAGATTTGAGAACCAAGAAGCCCGTTATTGCCAACAAGATGGGCGGCTTCTCCGGACCCGCCATCTTCCCCGTTGCCGTGAGAATGGTTTATCAGGTATCCCACGCGGTAAATATTCCCGTTATTGGTATGGGAGGAGTTTCGAGCGCCGAGGACGTTATTGAAATGATGATGGCAGGTGCTACCGCTGTTGAAGTCGGTGCTGCCAATCTCGTTGACCCCTATGCTTGCAAGAAAATAATCGAGGACCTTCCTCGAGTTATGGAAAAATACGGAATAAATTCACTTGAAGATCTTAAAACCTTGTTATGACAACTAGATTTTACAATTCACTATCCTTGAACGGCTCTTGGGAGATGGATTACACCGAAGATGATTATCTCTCGGAAAAATTACCGAGCTTTGTTGGTGTGAATATCAACTCGGCAGTTCCCGGATACGTAGAGGATATGACCGACGCCTTCTCGGATGCGGGGCTTAACCGTGACTTTAAGATAAATCCGGAATATAACGGTCAAAGATATCCGATATCCGCTACCGCGCCAGACATGGCTCTGCCGAATATCGTAGGCACATTTTTCTACCGCCGCACTTTTGAGTGGGCGGAGGAACGCGAAGCGTATCTACATTTTGAAGGTGTTCAGAATGCCGTATCGGTATGGCTGAACGGCAGATTTCTTGCAAGACACGAGGGATATAGCGCGCCTTTCTGTGTATCTATCCCCTCTGATATACTGAATATCGGTAAAAACGAGATGGTAATGGCGGTTTCCACCCATCATATATTCGGCTTTGACGGTCAGCTCATCTCGGGCATTACATCAAGAGCCGCAAGCCAGTATAGCGGAGGTATCACCGGTGACGTTGAGATAAGAACTTATCTCTCACCTCTTCGCGACGCGGCGGTGATTATAGCTCCCGATTGCAACCGGGCAACCGTGCGTGTGGAGCTTTCCGGAAAGTGCGCTCTTCGCTACGAGGTTTGCGACTCCGACTCTGTTTTAATACAAGGGGAGTGCGAGGGAGATTTCTCCTTTGACACCTCGGCGCTTACGCGCTGGAGTCCCGAAAATCCAAAGCTCTACACGCTGAAGATTTTCTCGGGTGAGTGCGTGCTTGAAAGAAGGTTTGGCGTAAGGAAGCTTGTTGTTGACGGAGTTCATTTCCGCTTAAATGGCGAGCCATATTATCTTCGCGGTGTCTGCGAGCATTGCTATTATCCCGAAACCGTGCATCCAACGCACGATATTGATTTTTACAGAACCGTTATAAGAAAGCTCAAGAGCTTGGGCTTTAACTTTATACGCTTCCATACCCACGTGCCGCCAAGAGAATATATGCAGGCGGCAGACGAGCTTGGTATGCTCATGCATATTGAAAGCCCGAATAATACGACACTCTCACAGTGGCGCGATATCGTTGACTTTTGCAGTCGGCACACGTCAACTGTTATATACTGTTGCGGAAACGAGATGCAGCTTTACGACGACTTTATCGACCATATTGAGAAGTGCGCCGATTACGTTCATAAGACTACCGACTCGCTCTTCTCACCTATGAGCGCTCTGCGCGGACTTGAATACTGCTGGTGCGAGCCTGACCAGGATCACCTGACGGTAAAAGAGCCGTTCCGCCATCACCCAAAGAGATTTGAACTCGTGGGGAAATTTTCCGACCTTTATAACAGCTTCTCGCTCGAACACGTCAGCTACAAATCTCTTGACGCTGACGTAAAGAAGCTCGACGACTGGAGCCGCATTTACGGCAAGCCGAGAGTTACTCACGAGATATGCATTGACGGAACGTACACCGACCTCTCGCTTGAGGAAAGATACCAGGGTACGAGGATAGGTGATACGACCCAGATGTTTTCTTCTATAAGAGAGCATCTTAAGGATAAGGGCGTTCTTGAAAAAGCACCTCTCTATTTTAAGAACTCTTGTGAGTGGCAGAGGCGTGTAAGAAAATACTGCTTTGAGGCGGTAAGACGCTGTGAAAACATGGCGGGCTACGATTTCCTCGGTCCGATAGACACCCACTGGCACACCTTCGGGTACGACGTGGGAATGATGAACGAGTTTTACGAGATGAAGCCCGGAGAGAGCGTGGAGAACGTTCTGCGCTACAATTCGCCTACAGTGCTTCTTAACGACATCGGCACAAGAGTGAATTTTACCTCAGGTGAAAGCCTCAGCTGCGGAATATTTGCCTCCTTGTACGGCATCGGAGATGCAAAATCTGCCCTGCTGCGCGTAGAGCTTACGGCAGACGGCGAGCAGATATATCTCTCGGAGCAGACCGTCCACGTCGAGTGCGGCAGAGTGATGAGGCTATGCGACGTTTTAGCAGAGCTTCCCGAGGTAGAAAAGCCGAAGGAGCTGAAGCTTTCCGCATCGCTTATCATTGGCGATATCAAGGCGGAAAACGAATGGGAGCTTTATCTCTTCCCGAAAGTCTGTGAGCCTAATGCTGACGGACTTACCGTACGCGAGAATATGAGCGCTGACGAGCTTATCGCAGCACTTAAGGGCGGAGAGGACGTTGTTCTTCTCGGACACGGCCCATTCCCTGCACTCGCATCAACCTACAGAATTGCTCTGGCAGGAAGAACGAGGGGAAACCTTGCGACTGTGATAAACAAGCACCCAATACTAGAGGATCTTCCTCACGAGGACTTCTGCTCTTGGCAGTTCAGAGTGTTGCTTGAGGGCGCGTACCCCGTAGCATTCATCGGTGAGGAGGTGCCGTTTGACCCGATAATCGAGGTGGTTTCCACTCACAAGAACGTAACACGCCAGGCGGCTCTGTTTGAGCTTTCGGCACTCTCGGGCAGGCTGATCGTCTGCGGCTTTAATTTTGACGAGAGTGACCCTTGCGCGACTTGGCTTAAATCAGAGATAATTAAATACGCAAAAAGCGATGCTTTTGCTCCGAAAAACAAGGTGGGAGAGCGTGAAATACGCGCTCTTATGTCAGGTGAGATTGATAACGGCGAGGCCAACACCAACGTTGCCGTAAATCCCAACGACAAGACCGCCGTGAGAAAAAAGAAGAGCTTTGACTGGTTTTAATTTTGATAAAATAATTTATAAAGAGGTATACAAAAATGGGAAAAGACGTTATTATTGCCTGCGACTTTGACAGTGCGGAAAAGACCTTTGCATTCCTTGACAAATTCACGGGAAGGAAGCCCTTTGTTAAAATAGGAATGGAGCTTTACTATGCTGAAGGTCCTTCTATCGTCAAGGAGATAAAGAAGAGAGGCCACAAAATATTCCTCGACCTTAAGCTCCACGACATACCCAACACGGTAAAGAAGTCTATGGCGGTGCTTTCTCGCCTTGACGTTGATATGACGAACCTGCACGCAGCGGGTACGAAGAGAATGATGGAGGCGGCTATCGAGGGGCTTACCCGTCCTGACGGCACTCGCCCCATGCTTATCGCTGTAACACAGCTTACCTCCACCGACCAAGAGGCTATGGAGAACGACCTTCTTATCAAGGAGCCTATCGACAAAGTTGTTATGCACTATGCTCATAACGCTATGGAGGCAGGACTTGACGGCGTTGTTTGCTCTCCTCTGGAGGCTGGTAAGGTACATGACAGGTGCGGTAAGAATTTCGTAACCGTAACCCCCGGCGTAAGATTTGCTGACGGTGACATCGGTGACCAGAAGAGAGTTATGACTCCCGCAGAGGCGAAGAAGATTGGCTCTGACTATATCGTTGTAGGCAGACCTATCACCGCAGCAGAGGACCCCGTCGCAGCATACGAGAGATGCGTAGCAGAGTTCGTGGATTAAGCGCGTGATTCTTAAAAACAAACACACAAGGAGATACTAATAATGGAAAGCTATAAGAGAGAATTTATACAGTTTCTTGAGAACGCGGGCGTTCTTAAATTTGGCGATTTTACCGCAAAATCAGGCAGAAAGATTCCCTATTTCATCAATGCGGGAATGATAAAGACGGGCGCAGACATTGCGACCCTCGGCGAATTTTACGCAAAGGCTTATTTTGAGAAGCTCGGCAAGAAGCAGGCTGTTCTTTACGGCCCTGCGTACAAGGGAATTTCGCTCTCTGTTTCGGCGGCTGTGGCTCTTTCAAAAAACGGACTTAACGTTCCCTTCTTCTTCAACAGAAAAGAGGTTAAGGATCACGGAGAGGGCGGAGTTTTCGTAGGATACGTTCCCACCGCCAGCGAGGAGATCGTTATCATCGAGGACGTTATCACGGCAGGTACCGCTATCCGCGAATCTATGGAGATACTCTCTCACCTTGAGGGCACGAAGGTTGCCGCAACCTTCATCATGGTTGACCGTAAGGAAAAGGGTCAGGGCGAGAAGGGCGCTATGGCTGAGATTGAGGAGCAGTTTGGCTTCCCTGTTTACTCCATAGTTACCGTTTACGATATTATAGAGTACCTTGAAGAAAAGCCCGAAAACAAAGAAAACGTTGAGCGTATCAAAAAATATCTCGAGGTTTACGGCGCTTAAGTAGCATTTTTGCAAACAAAACCTTACATTTTAACGGAGTGAAACGCAAATATGAGAAATCTTGTAAACATACTTGACCTCTCGACAGAGGAAATAGACGAGCTGATAAAGACGGCGTCTGATATACTTGACAATCCCGAGCTTTACACCAACTCCTGCCGAGGAAAAATTCTCGGAACACTCTTCTTCGAGCCTTCTACCAGAACCAGACTCAGCTTCACGTCGGCTATGATGGGGCTTGGCGGAAACGTGCTTGGCTTCTCGCAGGCGGGCAGCTCCTCTACGGCGAAGGGCGAAACGGTTGCCGACACTATTAGAATGGTCAGCGCCTACTCTGACATTATAGTAATGCGTCACCCAAAGGAGGGCGCACCGATAGTTGCCTCCGAGGTTGCGACAGTTCCGGTTATCAACGCAGGCGACGGCGGTCACTTTCACCCGACCCAGACGCTTACCGACCTCCTTACTATAAAAAAGAAAAAGGGCAGATTTGACAATCTGACGATAGGTGTGTGCGGTGACCTTAAGTACGGCAGAACCGTTCATTCGCTTATTTCGGCAATGTCGCGCTACCCGGGCGTAAAGTTTGTGCTGATAGCACCCGAGGAGTTAAGGCTTCCCGATTACGTAAAGGACGAGTACCTTTACAGCACGGGCTGCGAGTTTGTTGAAACAGATAATCTCGACACTGCTATCCCCTCGCTTGACATACTTTATATGACTCGTATTCAAGCAGAGCGCTTTGACTCAAAGGAGGAGTACGAGAGGCTTAAGGACTCTTACATTCTGACAAGGGACAAGCTGGCTATCGCAAAGGAGGACCTCTCAATCCTTCACCCGCTCCCCAGAGTGAACGAGATAGACGTGGACGTAGACGATGACCCGAGAGCCGACTACTTTGACCAGGCGATGTACGGCAGATACATCAGAATGGCTCTGATACTTATGCTTCTTAAGACGAAGGGCGTTGTGGACAAGCGCGTCACGGGCGCGCCCGACCACAGCCTCGTATGCACTAATCCTCATTGTATCAGCCGTAACGAGCGAGGCATAAAACTACTCTTCGACGAGGGCAGATGCATCTACTGCGACCAGGCGGCAAGTAAAATATAAAAAGCTTTCGCTCCCCCGAGAAAATCGGGGGAGATTTTTTGAAAAAGAAAAATCCCCGATCAAAAAGGGTGATGTTCTTAGCGGAGAATTTGAAAAACACCGTTAAGTGCGAGCGTCGCATTTGTCCGGACGAATGCAGTATGGGCTAAGCCCAGGCCCTTATTACAAGCAGAAAGAGAGAACAAATCGGTTTATAGCCTAATTGTTCTCTCTTTTTCTGTTGGGTTAAGTTTAGAGTTATGGGGCTCGCGAATTGCTTTGCAATTCATTCGCCGTTATGAATTTGCTACGCAAATGTTATGATATGATTGCCCATCTAATCTAAAGCTTGGCGAAGCCAATCATAACTATGCGAAGCATATCTAAACTGATAACTTGCCCGTAAGGGCAATCATAGTTTAGCGTGATTTGTCCGTTAAGGACATCACGCTAATGCCCGGGGATTTATGTTTTGTCGTTTTTTAGAAATTAATCAGCTACACATTCTTTATCAATGAAGCCTACGAAGGTATCATCAAAGTATACGCCGGCGCCGCCTGTCAGTCCGTAACGCATATTCATAAGTACAGAGTCGTATGTTGCATCAAGGTCAAATCCGCTTGTGCTCACCGTCTTGTAATTTATTCTTTCACCGTTTACATACTGAATTTCCTTACCGTTATCATAAACCTCGATGGTTATAGTATTCCACTCGCCTATCTTTAATTCTCCTCCGGTGGAGCTTGTATCTATATGATCGTTTGAAGATAAGTAATAGGTATATCCGCCTTCGGCATTAATCTTTGCAAATATCTTACCGATAACGGGTCCGCTGGATCCTGCCCATGCTCCTGTTGTTCCGCTTGTCTTAGAGAGCTGCAAATCTATAATATAATCGTAAGTTTCAGTACCGCTTATAACCGACGTGATACCGGTTGTATCAACTAGCATAAATCTCGTTTCGTATACCAAGCAGTTTCCGGATGTCATGCCTGTTTTCTTGTTGCTCAACACAAAGTCTACCGAATCCTTTACATTATGCCTATGCACCCAAAGAACCTTGTTTGTAGCATCCTTGGGGTCTGTTGCAAGATTGAGATGCAAACGGTTATCTGTTGTTTCATACGTGGTCTTATCATAAAGTGTATAGCCGGTAAAGGAAGAGCTAGAATAATTGTAAGTACCGAATGCATATCCGTCTTTTGCAACGATATATGCATTAGCAGCAGAGTAGTCAACTCCTCCGTACACATCGTAGTACATACCCGCACCGATCTCGCCTGCCTCAACGGTAGTGTGACCTGTAAGCTCAACCTCTGCTGAAGCGGCAACAGTCTTTGTCGCGGTCGTGACAGTTCCATCAGCGGCGATGGTGTATGTGGTAATATCCCATGCCTTTACGGAAGCGTCATCGGGAGTGATAGTAACCTTCGAGCCAGGCTCGTATATGCCTGCGCAAACGCCGTCAACCTTACCGCCTACTATATTAACAAAGTGACGGTCTGTAACGAGGGTTACGTTCTCTTTTCCAAGGAAATTGAGGAAGTAGTCCTGCGCGTCTGCCGCGTGCTCAAGGTAAGAGAGGTAGAGCGCCTTCTGGTAAGTTTCGGTTTCATCGTTGGGGTTGATTACGTCGTCCACAAAGAGTCTTTCATAGAAATACTCTGCGGGGCTGTATTTCATAGTTTCGCTTACGTTATCGCCGTCCTTAACGAAAACGTATACCTCATCGCATACGTCTGCTGCCGCAAAACCGGGTACTGTGTAAGTATAGAAGGGGCCTTCTATGCCGTTTACAGTATCGTTGCAAAGCGCTGCGTCAGCCTTTACGCTGAACTTAAATTCTCCGCCGTTTGCGGGATCGCCGTTATAAACCTCGAGAGTTGCAGTGTCTGATACTGAGCTTTGAAGAACTGCGTACTGAATTGCAAGTGTTGCGCCATATTTAACGTTTCTTCCCGCTATTTCAATTTCGGGATTCTGTGCTTCACCCTCTGCGCTTGCGCCAAATGCAAAGGCGGAGCAAGCAAGGAGAGCTGCCGTAAGAGTGAGAATGAGAATTTTTGTTAATTTAGAATTTTTCATTATTGTTTCCTTTCTGTTTTTTGTTTTTTGTAAGAGAGTTTTTAAGTCCATGAGCTATCGTAATAATCGTCGCTCCAGTTGGGTGTTTTGCCTTCGCCGGAGGTGGCTATAACGTCCCCTGCCTCAAAGGTGACAATCTTTATCTCGGGGTCGAGATATGGTGCTTTGCGTTTCTCTTCTTTCAAATTTTTCGCCTCCTTTTTAGATTTTTATGTGTATTTGCTAATAATAATTTACATTTTAGTGGGTTTCTTTATGTTCTCGAGGAATGCGTCATACTGTTTCTTACCGTGAATAGGCGGCATAAGACCTTCAAGCTCCAGCGCGCCGAATATCTTGCCGACAAGGCCTGTTGTGCAGAGTATGGTTGCGTTTACGTCACCCTCGTTGATAAGTCCGGGGGTTACAGGTGCGCCCTGTGAGGTGGGGCAGGTGCAACCAGGACAGTAGGAGAAGGAGCCGTCCGTTTTCTTAAATGTGAGCGCCTTTCTTTTTGATGCTTTGATGCCCTCGGGCGCCATGCGTATCAGGTCAAGATATATCTTTTCTGCCTCCGCCTTTTCTGTGTCGTTTCCGTACTTTCTCAGGTTTGATATAGCATTCCATGCAGAGTACCAGGCGTTAAACTGGTAGCAAACGGTGGAGCATTTTTCATCAGAGCAGATGCAGTCCATAGCCGTTCTTGCTACGTTTGCCGCATTAGGTATTGTGGATTTTGCCGTACCGTAGAAGCAGCTTATCTTAAGGATACCATTTATCGCCTCGTAGCCTGTCGCTGTGCCCCAAATTCCCGTATCGGCCCTCTGGTGACTGTTAAGAATTTCTATAGCTATGTCCTTGTAGCCCGCATTTACTATCTGCGCGCCCTGCGCCGCTATGACGTTGCCCGACCAATACGCCTTCTCTTCCCAGTCGAAAGAGTTCATATACTCTCTGAAAGCATCCTCCGAGCGAAGATACTCGGGCATTGCCGAGAGGGTTTCATTTTTCTCTTCTCCTTTAGCCTCGCGAGCCGCCTTTAGTCTCTCGTTTGCGGTAGGTGCGGGGAACTTGTAGCCGAGGCGACGCGAAAGGTCCTCGCTCCACATAAGGTCACGTCCTCGGCGGGAGTCGCGGATATTCTTGCCCCACTGCTTGTGGTAGATGTATCCGTCCTCGGAGTCAAAAAGGGAGAGATTAAATTCCTTTATTTTTTCGAGCATCCATTTTGGGTGCTCAAGGTCGGATTTTACCATTCCCGAGCCTTTAAGGTAGTTCATCGCCTGTATTGTGGACTCAATGTCGGGTAGGAAGCCGTCGTTATCCCTTGCGGAATTTGAGTAATACCAGCCTCCGATGTCGAAGTCAAAAAGCTTTGCAAGCCAAATGACGTCGGGTGTGCCGTAGGCTGAATAGAGGTCCTCTACGGCATCAATAAATTCATTGCCGTTACCGCCGAGCCTTGTTACCTCAGCGGAGAGCTTTTCGTATTTTTCTTTTCTAAAAGCTGTATTCATTTTCTTTTTTGTGTTTGTGTCGCGGCTTGCCGATATTTCACGGCAAGCCTGTTTTTTAGTTTGCTGTGTACTCTTTTTCGATTATTCCAACGAAGGTATCATCGAAGTATGCGCCAAAGCCGTTATTTAATCCGCCTCTGGGTCTTACCAAAACAGAATCATAAGTTGCGCCAATATCAATGCCGTCCGACTTAATCGTCTTTGAGTAAATGTATACTCCGTCAACATAGTACTTTGAAATTCCGTTGCCGTAGGTTTCAACCCTTAACGTGTGCCACTCATCAGTTTTTATCTCGCCGCCTTTATCAAGCGTGTTTACAAACTGATACGGTGCAACGCAGAAGCGGTATCCACTGTCAGCACTAGAATCGGCGACTATTGAAATGCAGGCTGTTATGAGTCCGCGCGTAGTTGTATCAGAAGCTCCCGAACCGGTGGAATAAACGGTTTGACCGCTTGCATTTGTAGAAGTGTAGGTCTTGCCAAGCTCAATAGCAAAGGCTTCCTTATAAGTTTGTGTCGCATAACTTTCAAGCGCTGAAGTTTCTGCACTCTTTATCATAATTTTAGTTTCAAAAACTAAACAGTTACCCGACTTCAAATTTGACTTATTTGTCGTAAATACGAGAGGCGTGGTATCCTTCGTATCGTACTTATGATATATGAGCACCTTGTTTGCAGCATTGCATGGATCGGTTATGATATTGAGGTAAGCTCTGTCGTCCGTCGTGGCGGTGCTTGAGCTATCGTAAATCATATATCCCGCCAGCGAATGTTTATTAATATTATTACGGTTACAACCGTATGCAAGCCCCTCTACTGCAAGGCTCTTTGCGCTATCAGCATCGTTATAAACAAGACCGCCGTACTCGGTGAAATACTCTCCGTCGTAAACGTCTTTTGGCGTTTCGGGGGGTGTGGGCTCGTCGGTATCGTCACCGCCGCCTGTGATTGTGTCGTCACCGCTATCACCCGAGCCTGTGCCGTTTGAGCTGAAGCACATATTGTCAAAGTATACTTTAGCCTCGCTTGCTTCCTTACGAAGAAGGAGCGCAAGGTAAGGAGTGCCGCTGACATCGGCTGTAAATTCTTCGGTAATAATGACCTTCTCATTGATAGAATAGATTACCTTGTCGTTATCAAGGTCATACTTTGCAGTAAATCTTATCCACTCGTCACCAGAGACTGTAAGCTCACCAATAGTGAACGTGCCGTCATTGTTTGCTAAAATGTCAAGAGTTGTATACATTTTCGGTGTTGATTCACCACCGCCTGTGCGGTAATTTGCAGCAAGTGCTACGCGAAGAACCCATTTGTTTTCCTCGTTCTCGAGCCCTACTACCTCACCTAGCTTCATTCCGGTTTCAAAGATATACACACTTCCTGCGCCGACAACGTTCTTTACGTATATTTCGCCCTGATAGCTATTGTTTATCTTTGCGTAAAGCAGGCTCTTTCCACCATCATCGCTCGCTATGCTGAGGTAAGCGTAAGTGGTATTTCCGGGCGAGGTGGTAGACTGATTTCTGACTATCACTCTATCGTCCATAGGAAGCTCGATGCCGGTGCCGCCCTTGTCGATTCCGTTATATGCGTCGCTCATATTATCAAAGCTGAGGCCGCCGCTGACGAAATTCTTACCTGGTGCGCGTCCGTCAATCTTAAGCTCGGGAACAGTTCCATCGTAGGATTCGGCAGTTGCTATGCAGGTGGTATTATCGAAGAATACGTCACGGCTCTTAGTTTGCTTATTAAGAATGAAGCCGACGTGGCTGAAGTCCTCTGGCGAAATCTCAACAGCCGCAGTGTGTACAAGCTCACCGTTTACATATATTGCCGCGACTCCATAGCTCTCACTTGTTACGGTGTAATACTGTATTCTGAAATTGAACCAGGTGTCACCGTCAACCTTTACGCGCATGCCGTCAGGAGCCTCAATATCAAAGGTGCCATCAGCCTTTGCGTAGAATTTAATTTCGGAGTAGAAGGTGGGTATTGCATCTGTGGTCGTTGTGCGTATGCCCTGGGTGAAGCCCATGCGCATAGTCCATGCCGTATCATCAGCGGTGAGCGAGGGCGACACGAGCTTAAGGCTGGTTTCATAGATGAAGGTCTTGCCCTCTCCGCCCTGGCGCTTGAAGTAATACTCGGAGGTTTTATCAGTCGTATTCTTGCCGAACCTGAGCGATTTACCGCCTATTTCGGTGTTGAATATGATATATGAACCCGTTTCCTGATATGCGGCATCGGTAATACCGTTGTTTCTTGCGAATATCTTATCAAAGGCGTCTATTTCGTTGCGCTTGTCAATATCCGTCCACACATTTCCGGTATATTGGTTAAAGTTGTTACCGCCGTACTGCTCGAAATACTTGCCTGGGAGGAGTCCCTCGTCTATTTCGGGAAGCGGGTCGGGCTCTGCCGCTAAGCGCTCGGTTTTAATGTTATCAAGGAGGATGGTACAGTTGGCATCGCTCCACGTATAGAGTCTGACCTCGTTTACGTTGTTTGAGGTATAGGTTGCGTTATTGTAAGCATTATAGCCCGTACCAATAAGTACACCGTCAATATACACCTTTACAAGAACATCTGCTATTCCGTCACCGGTATAGTCTATATCGGTCTTTTGATACTCCATACGCAGCTTAAACCACTTGCCCGCCTTTGCAACCTGCTTTGAAATATAGGTTGCTCCGCCGGTGTTGTCGCTGAGAATTACGCTTCCGCTTGAATACTGGAGCGTCATTTTTGTCGCGTATTGGTTGCCTGCCATAAAGTAGACTTCAACCGCGTCAGATTTAGTAAGGAAGTTTGCCGCAATATCAGCCTCAAAGGCTACTCTGTTTGTATTTTCATCCGCCTTGATAACGGGTATATACAGAGAGTCGTTTCCGCCGACACTCGTGGTATATTCGAGAACCTTGCTCGCCGCGCCATCGATTATCATTTCCTTAACCCTGAGATTTGCAGAGCCGGAACGGAAGTCAAGCCTGAACAGCCCCTTAACGTTACCCGTCGAGGTCTCTTCAAAGGTGATTTCAGCCTTGTTCTTCTCGGGTGAGGCTGTGTCGGATTTTCCGATAGCAAAGTACATATTATAGCACTCCGCTTTTACGTTATCGAGTGTGAGAGCTGTATTTGCCTTATTCGAGGTTGCGGTTACGTAATCGCACGAAAGGTCTGCGTTTTCCTGCTTATAGACAAGGCTCGTTGTACCTATCGTTTTACCGTTTAGCACTACGTTCATAGCGTCCTTAGCCGCGCTGTACTCTATCCGCAGAGTGCCGGAGCCCTGCTCAAAGCTGCAGAGAGGTACAAGATTATATACCTTCTGTTCGGTTACCTCGTATACCTTAACGACGTCACCGTCGGTTACAAAATCAAGAGCGGCTATAATGTGTCCGTCCTCATTTGTAAAGGCTACTCTGAACTCCGAATTTTGCTTTTCGGCTATGGTGAAATCTGCTTCAAGGATAACCGCGCTGATTACAGGGCTTCTCTTATTTACGGGGACTTTAAGCTGTGAGCCGGAGGAGCTTTGTCCAAAATCGACCTTACCCTCGTTAAGCTTCGCTCCGCTTGCGGTACAATCACCAAGTCCGTCGGTAAAATCGTATACCTTCTCAGGAATTGTAGGCTCGGTAACCTCGTCGTATGATACTACGTCCCTTTCCGCCTTAACCGTATGCACCAATACCGCACCGCTTACACCGTCTGCCGAGATATTGGCAAAGGTCAGCTCGCCGTAAATATTGTTTATAGCTCTTTGACAGAAGGCGTCAAGAGTTGCAACTATTGTTTTATCAAGATATATAAGAGCCGTTCTCATAGTTCCGAAATACTCAACTCTTATAGTAAATTTCTTGCCTATCGGAGCTTCAAATCCGGATATCTTTGCTCCGGTCGCCCCGCTTGAAGCCTCGTGAAGCGCAAGATATTTTACTCCGTCACGCTGTTCTACTATAAGATGAACCCTGACCATTGCAACAGAGGTGGTGGTGCGTAAGACAAGCTCATACTTTGCTCCTACTGCAGTACTCTCGTCAACGGTGAGGGAAAGGTCTGCTACACCGCAGTTTGCCTTCTGGGTTCTGACGGTTACAGGAACCTTCAGCGAGCCTGACTGCAAATCAAGCGCGCTTGTGCCGTCAATCTCCTTAAGCTGCGAATCGGTTGTCAGGTCACCGTGAATACCGTTTGCAAAATCATATACAACCTCTTCCTTATCGGGTGCGTCAACGTTTATAAGAAGCTTCTCTTGCGGGTCGTTCACTATCTCGTATTGCTTTGACGTCTTGGTTACTGTGGTGTTGTCCATAAGAAGAGTCGTATTATTAGTGGACATTACAGCGACTCTTACACCCCTGTAATTTTCAGAGGGCTTTCCGCCGCCTTCAAGCTTTGCACCGTCTCCGCTGTACCAGTTGTCGCTGACGGCTATTAGGGTTTCGTTAATGTATATTTTAATTCGGATATTGGCTCTATCCTGGGAGTAATACTCAACTCTGAGCTTAAACCACTCACCGACAGCCGCTACTCTGCCAAGGGATACCGACCTCGAGTTTTTAGACTCACCGGCAGACTCCTCGTGCAGATATACTCCGTCGTTTTCATCTATAATTTCGTCACCGTTTTCGTCCTTGACGGTAATGCCTATCATATAAATTCCGTCGTGAATTGTGATGTGCGAAATATAACCCGCATCACTTGACTCAACGAGGAAATCGGATTCGCAAATAAAGGTCTTGGCTCCGAGATACATAGACTCGTACGGAATTACTACATAGTCGTATCCGTTGTTCTTCGACTCAAATCTTAAAACGTTACCGTCCCTGCCCATTTCAACCGTAACGTCACCGCTTGAAGAAATGCTCTTGGTAAAGCCTTCGGGTGTCTGACCAATCGTGCTGTCCTCATAATCAAGAGGCTCGGCGTTTGGAACCTCGTCCTTGACCGACTCGTTAAGGTCGGTTACGATCTCCATATATCTTATAAAGTCGCTCTTTGTGTACATAGAAACCATCGAAAGACCGAGAACTCTGAACATTCTCTCCGTCGTACCGACGCTTCCGAGCTCGGTAGCGTTTATGTCTCCCTCTACCTGATTGGGAAGAGCGACGATCATCTCTGAGGAGGTTGGTGAGCTGTATTTCTTCGAGTAGGAAATAGAGCCGTCAGGCTTTATAAAGGCGGCAATACACGAGGTCGTGTTCTTTATTGACTTAACCGCATTTTTAAGTATCTCTGATCTTACCTCGGAAAGATTTTCTTTAAGACTCGTGTTATAGCTCTCAATATTCTGAACGAGATTAAGCACCGCATACCACGTATTGTAAATATCCGTGATGGCGGTAACGTCATCGGGGTTCATAATACCGATAACCTCAAGGGTAGAGCTTATCGCCTCCATAACGTAGGGGAACGGGCGGCCAAAGGTTGACCACGCGCCCGAAATCTTAAGAAGGCCGTTTACTCCCTCATAGTCGGCGTAATCGTACGTTGTCCAAAGACCTGTTTTAGGATTTTGCTTTGTTTCAAGCCAGGTGAAGAGCACGTTCTCAAGCCCCTCTTCTCCGCGTCCCTTAAGCACCTGGTCTCTCTTTTTTATCTGGCTTATCTGAGTTGAAAGAATAGAGCTTACCTTGTATGGTGATGCGTTTATATCAAGGGTTTTAAGATAATCGGAAAAAGCCTTTGCGCTCACGAAGCGCGCCTCAACGTAAGCATCGTCACTTACGGCTATGACCTTGGATACCGCGGTAACAGCCGATGTCTTTTTCAAGGGAGCAAGCATAGACACGGGGGAAACTCTCGTTCCGTCTGCCGGAATACCGTCGCCCTTTGTTCCGTTTGCCGTATCATAGGTCGGGCTATTGCCAAAACTTTTAAGAATTGCCTCCGCCTTGCCAAGATCTCTGCCCTTTCTCGTTTCCGAGCCGTCAACCTGTGCCTTCGTCCACTGGGGATGATAGAAATATCCGTTTTCGTCCTGGCGCGACTTAACGAAATATACTATCTGTTCCTGCATCCACTCGGGGATAGCAGTCTTAAGTGCGCCTACCTCATCTATCATACCCGAGCCGGAGATAAAATCAAGCGCTTGACCCGTGCTCTCAATGTCGGGGAGATAGCCTATGGTATTTCTGCCCGAGTTTGAGTAATACCAGCCACCCTCGGTGGGCTCGTAGAGATTGGCAAACCAGGAGATAACGTCGTCGCTGTATATCTTATAGTGATTTACAAGCGCGTTATAAACCTCCTCGGCTTCTTTTTCGCTAAGCTTTGCCTTGAGGCTATTCTTTACACTAGCCCACTGCTTTTCTACGGTTACCTCGTCAAGCCTTTCCTGGTATTCAACATAGTCCACAAGGCCGCTCGTGACCTTGCCCTCTGCGAGCTTTATCACCTTGTCACCGTCAATACAGTTATTGACTATGTATTCAAGTGCCACAATCTGCGCAGCTTCAACTCCATAGTCATCGCTGTCAAAGGCTACGGCAATTTTTCGTCCGTCGGAATATATCACAAATCCGAGATGATTTTCGTTCTCGGTATAGCTCTTTAGTTTTTCAAGCTCCGCGTACGCCTGCTTTGAAAGCTCACCACCCGTCCTGCCGACGATTATCTGTCCGTCTGCCTCGGGAGTGTCAGCGCCCTTTACACTCAGATATGAGCCGATTTCGGCACCGAGGCTGTTTGTGAAATCAATCAGAATTTTCGCGCCGGCACCCTCTCCGTTTATGACAGTTAAGGATTTTCTGGGGGCGTATATTACCTCATCCGTTGCTCCGCCGACCTCTTTATTTGACGTACAGCCGAAAAGGGACACGACAAGTAAAGAAATAACTGCAAGAGCTGCCGATAGTCTAAATTTCTTCATTCACAATCTCCTTTCTGAAGGTCTTACTTTACACTGAGAATAGCGAACAGTACGACCGACTGCTCCATATTCTGTGAAACGTTTATCGCCTTTATCTTGGATATTTTCTTTTCGGGATAGGGGTTTTTCCACTCGTACGCAAAGGCCGTGCAGGTGTCAGTTATTACGGGAGTGGTGCTGTAACACAGCGACTCAAACCACTGGTGATTATGAGTGAAATAACAGGGTGTTGCACTCTTGTTATCACCGCTAACGTCAATATCTATCTCTGCGCCGTTCTTGTCTGTGGACTTGCGATGACGCTCGAAGCTGTATTTACTCCAGCCTGCCTCCTTACCGTAGTACACTCCGACAATTTCAACCGTGCCGTCCTCGTAAGTAACGGCGTAAGCGCCGAGTGCCCAAATGTTTTCGTCCTTGAAGAGATGGCTCGGCTCGAACTTCATCTCCTCCTTCGTGTTATGAAGGAAGAGGAGCGAGTCGGCGTATGCATCGGGCTTAACGAGTATCGCGCCCGTATCAACCGATACTCCCGAAAGCTCGTCACCGAATACGGAGAGAGCCGTCTTTACCCTTTTATCACTTATGTCGGCATCGGATAGCTTTATTTTCATTGCCGCCTTGCTATCATCACCCTTATATAGAGGAGTGACTCCACCGCCCGCAAAGAGAGCTGACGGCTCACCGCGCATAATAGCGCGCAGGTAGGGTGTTCGTCTTACTATCTCGTGGCAAACGTCGGAAAAGTCAGCATTTGTATACTCGCTGTTCCAGAGTATGTAAGAGGAGAACATCATCTCAAAGAATATACCGTCTCTTGCGAAGGTAAATTCGTCGGGAACGCACCAGGAGGATACCTCGGCACCCTTGATACAGTTCTTTTTCGAGCGCTCGTCCCAATCGCCGAACTGACTGCCGTGAAAGTTTCCGTAAATAACGTCAATTCCGCGCTCCATAAAGCAGTCCTCCGACGCGTGACCGAGCGAGTGATACCAGTCGAGCATCAGAATGTCCGAGGGAAACATATCGAGCGACTTATAGGTTGACGGAAGATGATAGTGAAGCCCGTACTTATTATTACCCGAGTAGTCCTTGACACCGACGGGGTTTCCCTTATAATTAATGAAGGTTTGAGCGCTCTCACCCCACATAGCTATTCTTATTCCCTTTTTCTTATAGAACTCGTAAAGCCTTAAAATTTCCTTACCTACAAGCTCGTGACCCGTTTTTTCCTTACATTTATCGCACCAGCCGAGAACGCGTATCTCGTCGTGACCTATGGAAACGGTCTTTGGCTTAAAGACCTCTATTACCTCCTCGGCAACGTCGAAATAAAGCTCGTAGCTCTTTTCGTTACTTGGGCAGTACGTATCGGGAAACGGGTCGTCCTGCCTCTCGGCTATCTCGGGGTGGGCTATGCAAAGATAGTATGAGTGAGAAAGTGCCTGAACCTCGGGGATAACCTCCATTCCGCGAGAACGGCAGTAGCAGACGAGATCGCGTACCTCCTCTTTAGTAAGATACGAGCCGCCTGCAAGCTCGGTATGAACCGAGTCCTTCCAGTATACGTCAGAGCCCTGAAGCGCACGGTACTTGCCTTGACCCGGGAATTTATTATTAAGCTGGTCGCAAAATCGCTCCCACGCGGTGTTTATCTCGGGGTGTCTATCGTACTGCATACCGCCGCCGACCTCTAAAATAACCGTGTTCATCTTGAGGAACGCCATAGTGTCGACAATGCGCTTAAAGCTCTCTATCTTATCTCTTGCGGGCATATAGAAATGCACACCGCGCATCTCGGTATAGGGCTTATCCTCTACGTGAGTAGACGGAACGGTAAATCCGTTTTCATTATTTATAAGCTGGATAAGGGTTGAGAGAGCGTATATAGCGCCGCCCTTATCCGCTGCCGTAATGCTGATTTTATTTTCGGTAACGTCGAGGGTGTATTCCTCATTTCCCATATCACCCCTGCCGAGCTCAATATCAGCACACTCCGAAACTCTCACGGAATCAATCGCGTATAAGGTTTTAACAAGTGAGGCAAAATACTCCGCAGCCTCGGAAAAGCTCTCGTCCTTTACACTTATTTTCAGTTTTTTATCTATCTTAAAGCAGCCATCGTCCTCGCGGTAGGTTACTGCCTTGGGGAAAATTTTCTTCATCGGCTATTTCCTTTCAAAATCTGACACGCACCTCAATCATTGAGTGCGCCTTTACGTTTAGTTTTTTATCCTTTATCATATTGTCAAGCATAGTGTAGAGGTATTCCTCGTCGGTTTCTATGACCTCTGCCGAGTCTATATCAGCGCCGAGGACGTCAAAATCAAGGGTCACAGGCTCAGCCTTTGTGTTTGCGATAATGATAACACCCTTTTCCTCATTTTTAGCACCGAGGATATATACCTCCTCATCGTCCGTCCCCGAGGCAACCTCGCAACCCAGCTTATACGCCTGGTTAAAGGACTTAAAAGCGTAGTAGGTCGGGAATGGGGTGAATGTTAGAGGATTGAAGAGTCCCTTGTAGACCGAAACTCCGAAGCCTGCATCGTAGTAGCATAGCATATCAACCTCATTTTTCTGCGAACCGAGAAGGACAGCTAAGGTGTTTGCCGCAACCTCGGGCGTGCCGCGCAGTCTTGCGTCCTGTCGGTACGCGCTCCACTCGTTGAGTATGTCGGGTACGTTCTCAAAGCCGTAATTTGCAAGCACCCTTCTGCAATGCTTCTGGCAAGCGAGTATCATCGACGGGCCTACGTTTGTGTATGCGTGCCAGGAGAAGAAATCAAGCGGCACGTTATTATCTCTGACATAGGAGAGGAACTTATGGGCATAATCTATACGATAGGCTCTCTTGTATTCGGGATTTGTGTAATCCTTGGTTGAGAAATCAAAATTAGTAACTCCCGTAGCGTCAGGGTCTAGGTAATGGAAGCCTGCAAAGCCCATTGACGCATATCCTCCGACCATAATCGAGTCACCAAAGCACTTCTTTAAGTGAGTGGCGGCAGTCTTATAGAACTCAAGGAACTGCTCCCTTGTGCCGTGCCAGGTCTGCGCTATCTCATCAGGATTTAAGTCGACGTCAGGCTCGTTCCATATCTCCCAATACTTAAGATTATAATGGAAGCCGTCAGCCCAGCCCTCGTTATAATGGCGGATTATATGCTCACATATCTCTGCCCACTTCTGAAAGTCCTTCGGGGGATAGACGTGATATGCCTTTATGTTAGCCCAGTTTTCAATAGTTATGCCGAGGCGGTAAAAAGGCTCTACACCGAAATCTAAGAGCGCCTTCAGCAAAACGTCGGTATGGGCGAAATCATAGGATGCCGGGTCGTTTACGTCAGCATCAAAGTTGCGGAAGATGTTCGGTATATCGACAAATCTGCCGCCGCCAAACGCACCTGCAACATCGTGAAGCCTTGAATAAGGGATGCCCGCTTCCTCAAGGTAGTGGAAGAGCTTTGTGTTTACGCTCGCCTCACCGCCGAGAATGGGCGCCTGACCAACTCCGTGCATAGGACGTATCCTTCTGCCTGTTTCGTTATTAAAATCGGTTGTAACCTTTACTGCTTTCATAGTTTTTTCTCCGGGTTATATAGTATAAATGATGGTTTTCTGGATAGGAGATCATTCTCCTTCCACTTTAATTATAAAATACGGGTTGGGTAAAATCAACAAAAAGGCTATCGAAAAATTTTCGAATTTCGTTTGATGTATTCAAATTTGAAATTTATTGTGATATAATTAAAATGCGTTAGTATGTACATAAGCAAATTTCGCGCAAACGGAGAAGAAAAAATGACACTCACCCAGCTTGCAAAGCTTGCCCACGTTTCAGTTTCCACAGCGTCGAAGGCATTCTCTATGAGTCCCGAGGTCAACGAGGAAACAAGAAAAATCATTTTTGATATAGCGAAGCAGCACGACTGCTTCAAAAAGTATTATAACGCCAACTACCCGAAGCTCGTTATCGCTATTATCTGCCCTGATATGACGTCAAGCTCGGGACTTGTAAAAAATCTTCAAACAAGACTTTCCGAATACAACTGTGAAATATGCGCCACAGCCTCGGCTTTCTCCATTGAGCGTGAGCGCGAGCTTATCGAATATTACGAAAACTACGTTAAGGTCGACGGCATAATTTTGCTTTCTCCTCATTCGGTTCCGCCCGCTGATATTGAGGCACACGTTGCGGTTATAGACCCTTATGACGAGAGTGTTCTCGACTGCGAGGACGTTATTGTGGCAATGAGAAGCGTTGACAACGCATGCGAAGAGGCAATAGACCATTTCATAAGTCGGGGTATTACCGATATTGCATTTATCGGAGATAGCCGTTCATCAAGCAAGCTGGAGCTTTTCAAAAAATTTATTACCGAAAAGCTAGGCTCGGTCGATAGGGACAAAATATCTATAAGCGACGATATGACTCCAAAAGGCGGTTATGAAGCTATAAACTCATTTCTTGACAGAGGGTACGTTCCGCGAGCGATAATAAGCGCTCACTTCAATTGTACGATTGGCGCGTCAAAGGCTGTTTTCCAGCACGGACTTAAAATTCCCGAGGACGTGGCGATGATAAGCTTTGGCAACTCAGGCACTATGGAATTCATTTCTCCAAGCCTTACGGGCGTGGATAGCTACGACTACGAGTGCTGTATCAGAGTAGCCGATTCTCTGATAAACAAAATCAACGGGCAGGAATACGAAAATAGAATATTCTTTAAGAGCAACATCGAATACAGACGCTCCTCGGAAATTTACGGATAAGAAAAAAGTGGTTTTTCGTAATGAAAAACCACTTTTTTCTTTTATAAAATTATTTCAAAATAAGACCTACGGGACAATGGTCGCTGCCCATAACGTCGGTGTAAATTACGGCGTCGTCTATCCGCTCTCTCAATCTATCCGATACAATAAAGTAATCTATACGCCAGCCCGCGTTCTTTTCTCTGGCTTTGAACATATAGCTCCACCAGGAATACTCCACCTTATCGGGATAGAGGTAGCGGTAGGTGTCGGTAAAGCCCGAGGCGAGAAGGTCGCGCATTTTTTGTCTTTCCTCGTCCGAAAATCCTGCGCTTTGGTGATTGGTTTTCGGGTTCTTGAGGTCAATTTCCTCCTTCGCCACGTTGAGATCCCCACAGTAAACGACGCATTTTTCTCTGTCAAGGGCAAAGAGGTACTCGCGCATAGCGTCCTCCCAAGTCATACGGTAATCAAGGCGCAAAAGCTCGCGCTTTGAGTTCGGGGTATAGGCGCAAACGAGATAAAAATCCTCATACTCGAGGGTTATCACTCTGCCCTCGGTGTCGTGCTCGGGGATACCCAGACCGTACCTTACCGATAAGGGCTTATGCTTTGTAAAAATCGCAGTACCTGAGTAGCCCGCGCGCTCGGCGCTGTTAAAGTATGAGTAATATCCCTCGGGAGAGAAATCCGCCTGCCCTTCCTTCATCTTCGTTTCCTGAAGGCAGAAGAAGTCAGCGTCAGCGGAGTCAAAAAAGTCGGCAAATCCCTTTCCCAGACAGCTTCTGAAGCCATTTACGTTCCACGATATAAATTTCATACCCACATCCTTTATCTCTTCTTGCCGTAAATTTCTCTGAATAAGCGAATTGCCTCGGCAAAGTCCTCTATAGCACCGTTTATTACCTCGGGGTCGCTCATATCTATTCCTGCAACCTTGAGGCTGTCAAGAGGCGAGATTTTGCCACCGCACTTAAGGAACTCGATGTATTTTGAAACGTAGGCATCTCCCTCTGTTTCAATGCGCTTAACTATTGCGGAGGCGGCGGAGATGCAGGTTGCATACTTATAGACGTAGAAGGCGGAGTAGAAGTGAGGGATTCTCATCCACTCGTAAGCTATCTGCCTGTCCTTTACTACCTTAGGACCGAAGTACTTGCAAACGAGCTTTTTATAATGAGAAGAGATAACCTCTGCCGTGAGTGGCTCACCGCGCTCAGCCTTTGCGTGCATATCACGCTCAAACTCCGCAAACATCGTCTGACGGTAGAGAGTACCCTTGTAGGTTTCCATAAGTCCGTCTAAAATTGAGAGTCTTTCATTATCGCTCTCACACTCGGAGAGCTTCTTGTGAGCGAGGAGCAGCTCGTTTACCGTAGAGGCGACCTCTGCTACGAAGATAGTGTACTGCGAGTCGTGGGGGAGATTATTCTTTCTCGAAAAATAGGAGTGCATCGAGTGACCTGCCTCGTGTGCAAGAGTTGAAACGTCGTCAAACTTTCCGTTATAGTTCAAGAGAATATACGGCTCCGTTTCGGGCGTTCCGGCGCTGAAGGCACCGCCTTGCTTACCAACCGAGGGATAGACGTCTACCCAGCCGCGCTCGGTAAGACCAGACTTTAGCGTATCATAGTACTCATCGCCAAAGACCTTTGCCATATCGAGAACCTCTGATACCGCCTCGTCGTAGGAATACTCCCTCTCACACTCGGAAACGAGTGGTGCGTACAGGTCGTACATATGGAGTCTGTCCACGCCGAGCACCTCGCGCTTAAGCTCGTAGTAATCGTATATCGTCGGAAGAGAGCGGCGCACCGATTTTATAAGGTTATTGTAAATTACGGGCGTGACCTCATCGCGAAAAGTTGACGCTACGATAGAGCTCTTATAGCCTCTCATTTTTGCTAAGGTACACTGCTCCTTAACGTAGCTTGAATATAGGGTTCCGAAGGTATTTGCAAATTGCTCGTAGGTCTTGTAAAGAGTCTGGAAGGCAGAACGCCTTACACCCCTGTCGCCCGACATAAGATACATAACGTAATTCGTATCAGCGAGCTGTACTTTTTTGCCGTTTTCGTCCTTTATTTTACCAAATTGTAAATCAGAGTTTGCAAAAATCCCCCTAATGCTCTCGTGACTGTCTATACAGTCGGAGAGCTTTGCCATCAATTTTTCACACTCATCGGAGAGGGTGTAGGGCTTCTCACGCAGAGTTTTCTCTATCATACGCTCGTAATCCTTAAGCCTCGGCTGCTCCTCGTACCACCGGCTTACAGTCGATCCGTCAAGCCTTAAAATATAGGGGGATACGAACCACGTAGCGCTATCCGCTCTTGCGGCAAGGGTACGCACTCTTGCCACCAGCCCCTGCGCCTTGTTGTTTTTAGTATCCACGACGAAGGCGAGGTAAGAATAACACCACAGCTTCTCTATTTTCGCGGAGATTTTAGTCACGTCGTCCATCGTGGAGAGAAGACCCTCGGCAGAGGAGAGCATCTCACCCTCGTGGCGAGAAAACTCGGATATAAGCTTCTCGCAAAGGGAGAAATCCTCCTCAACTGCCGCCTCGTCCTTATAAATGGCACTCAAATCCCACTTGTATTTTGCTTCTATCTCTTTTCTTTCCAGCATAAGACACCTCTGATATTTTTTATATCATTATGTTACCATAAAAAGAGAAATAAATCAAGTGATTATATAAAAAGAGCTTAAAAAAGCCAGAAATCAAATATCAGCATAAGCGAAAAGCCAAGCAGCAGCGCGTAACTCTCGTGGCTGGCAGAGCGGCTGTCGCCTTTTGCGGATATATCACAGCTTATAACGTATATCATAATACCGCCGGCAAACGCCAAAACAAATGGCAAAAGTGCCGAGCTGATATTTACGGCAAAGTAGCCGATAAAGGTTCCGACAACCTCGATGAATCCCGTTGCCAGAGCGTAGCCGAGAGCCCGCGTGGGCTTTATCCCCGCCGAAATCATAGGAGGGATTATAACCATTCCCTCGGGTATATTTTGCAGGGCTATTCCCCCTGCTATAAAAAGTGCCTCATAGGTATCCCCTGTGCCGAAGCCAACTCCTGCGGCAAGCCCCTCGGGCAGATTGTGTATTGCGATAGCAATAACAAAAAGCATTGCGGCTCTGCCCCGCTCGTCCTCGGAGGGCAGGAGCTGCTCGGGCAAGAATCTGTCAGCCATATCAAGCACCAGCGCGCCGAGAAACAGAGCAGGTATCGTTATAAGCGGAGCGAGAGCTCCCCCCGTCTCCAGCGACGGCAATATTAAGCCTATCACAGCCGACCCCAGCATGATGCCGGATGCGAAGGACATTATCAGCCCCCCGCACCGCAGAGCAAAGCCGCGAGCCGCAAATCCCAAGATAGCACCGAGTGCGGTTGCGCCACCTACGCCCAGGGCGGTTAGCATTACTATTTCCAAAATTTGCCTTTCAATTCTTCGGTTAGTGCGGTTTCCCGCCTATAATTATACTATGCGGCAGATAGCTTTTTTGAAACGGAGATATACTCAAAAAAACGGCGCCAAGCTTTATGCTCGGTGCCGTTTCCAAAGTATAATATATAAAGTTACTTATCTTCTTCGCCGTCGATATAGTCCTCAAATCTTCCAATGCCTACAAGGTCGTCAACAGGTAAAGAGAAGATTACGGCACTGCCCGGCGTCTTAAGACCGGCGGCATCTCTTACCGCCTCCATAATTTTGGTCTTATATTCAAGGGTCGTTAAGAAGAATACGCTGTCGGTTTCCTGACTTACGGTCGTACCTATTCTCTGAGCGGCCTTCTCGTTGTTTACACTCTTGGTGTGGAATACGGTCGCTCCGGTAGCTCCCGCGCCCCTCGCAGCCTCTATTGCGGTATCTGTATACTTTCTGTCGACTATGGCAATTACCAGCTCGTGCATACGTTTTTTCTCCTTTTTCTTTGAAATGGGTGCCTGCCTTGTTTGCGGCTTGTCGGTTCTCTCGGAGCCCGTGATTATAGCGTCATTTATGATATTGGATATACCTGTCAGCGGAACGGTAAAGGCTATTCCGCGTCCAACGAGATAGAGCTTAAGTCCGTGACCTATCTCGCTGAGTATCGTGTGCTCAAGCTTGCCGGGAATGAGAGAAAGAGTCATCTTTTTATCTATCTCGTTGAATCCAAAATAGTTCATATAGCTGGAGCGGGCGGTTCCGTGACCAAGGCCGGAAAAGTGCATCGCAACAGCACACTCGTTCACTATCTCTGTGAACCTCTCCTCGTCTTCTCTGTTGATTATGCCAATCAGGAGCTTAACGCGCTTGTTTTCTGCCGTTTTATTCATTCTGCGTCACTCTCCTTTGCTTTTTTGTTATTTTGCGGTACTCTGTCGTAGGTGTAGCCGTAATCGATAAACGTTTCGCTTGCGGATACGAACTTACGCGCTCTGTCCTCAGTATTAATCCTGTACGCGAGTCCGCATATCTGTATCGCGATGATAGGCGCCATAGCAACCAGAGCAACGCAACCGAAGGCGTCGGTCATAACGTCCGCTGTGGGAAGCGCGTCGCACGCTCCCATACAGAGAGGAAGAACGAAGGCGCTCATCATAATACCGCTGGCAACACCGCCAGAGTCAAAGGAGATACCCACGAATATCTTGGGTACGAAGAAGGACAGCACCAAGGCAATTATATAACCGGGGATAAGGAACCAAAGTATGTTTATACCGGTAAGAACGCGCACAGCGGCAAGTCCCAGCGCCGCGCACACACCGACAGAAAGTCCGAAGCCGGTAGTCTTACCCGAAATGGCACCCGCACTCATATCCTCAACGAGCTTGTTAAGCACGTATACCGAGGGCTCTGCCTTAACGATAAAGTAACCGAGAAGCATACTGATGGGAATGAGAGGAAGTCCTCCGAAATATCCTGCAAGGCTCCTGCCTATCTCGGTTCCCATAGGAACGAAGCCTACGTTTGCGCCCGTAAGGAATATTGCAAGTCCTACGAGAACGTAAACCATACCGACACCGAGCCTTATCATCTGAACCTTGGTAAAGGCACGGGTGACAAGCTGGAAGAGAATTGCAAAGGCGATAATGGGAAGAAGAGCCTTAAGAACCTCAAGACCGTGATGAAGAAGGCTGTCGGCATAGAGAAGCGCGCCCTCCCTTGTATTTTCAACAACGGTGGGAACCGTTGCGTCATAATCACCGTTTTGTCCTCCGATTATACCGAGTGCAAGCACGGCGATAATTGGTCCTATGCTGCAAAGACCCGTAATACCGAAGGAGTCGTCGCGGTTATCCGCCGATATTTTTGCCGCCGAAACGCCCGCACCGATTGACATAATGAAGGGAACGGTCATAGGACCCGTCGTAACTCCGCCCGAATCAAACGCAAGGGGTAAGAACGAGGGTGAAACGAAGAATGCCATAATAAAGGCGGCAACATAGAAGAGTATCATAAGAAGAGTGAGGCTGATGCCGAATACTATACGCAAAACGGCTATCATAAGGAATATTCCCACTCCGATAGATACGATATAAACAAGCTCCGTGCTATTTACACGCCCTGCAAGGATGAGAAGGTCGGGCTCTGATATAGTAACGAGAATGCCTATGATAAAGCTGATTAGCGCGATAAGCCACACCTTGCCGGAGCCGGCAATAGAGCTACCTATCTTTGCACCAAGGGGCTGCATAGACATCTCAGCGCCTGCAGTAAAGAGGCTCATTCCAAAAACGAGGAACACGACGCCGATGATAAACAGAAGCATATCTCCAACCGGCATCGGAACGATGGTAATGCTCAGCGCAAACACTATGAGCGCTATCGGCAAAACCGACTTCAGCGACTCCATTATTTTGTCCTTAATTAAATTCAAGACCTTCTCCTTTCATAAAAACAGAGCGAAACGTATTTAACCATATATATTTTATCAAAAAAGCTAAAATTTTCAAGTGTTGTTTTCTAAAAACAGACCTTGATTTTTAAGCCCCGCGCCAAAGACTCTGTCACCTCATATATTCCTCTATCTTTTCTCTTATCAGCTCGACTGTATTCTGAAGCTCCTGCCAAAATTCAGACGTGCTGACGCGCAGTCCGCCGCTGCCGAGAATGATAAGCTGCTCTTGCAGGTCTGCCGTCACGACTCTGACGCTGTGGTCTGCTGCCATCTCGTAGGTCGTACGCTCAATAAAGGCGTCGGCAGTCTGCGACTCCTTGGTATAAACCACAGTGACCGGTCCTATGACCTCCTCGCTCCCCTCTCCGCCCTTGCGCTTATATGCATCAAAGACGACAATAGCCTTCGATTTATGATATGAGGAATAGTCACACATCATTCTGACAAGAACATCCCTGGCTCTTGCAAAGTCGCTTTCTGCAATCTTTTGAAGCTCATCTGTAGCGAAGATGAAGTTATATCCGTCTATTATAACGAAGTCGTCACCGCGCGCCTTTTGCTTTTTCGGTCTTTCTCGCTTCTCGACAGGCTTTGCGGCATTTTCCACCCTCTCGGCAACCCGCCTTGGCTTCACCTTGCCGTAGGTGCTCTCGAAGATACGCATAAGCTCCTTATCCTCCTCGAGCGTTCCTCGATAGTCAAGCCGCTTTGCCACCTTTGGCGCCGCGCTGTCCTCTTCGGTAAAAGTCCTTTTCTCACCCGGGAGAGCAACGTGCATAAGAGCGTCCGCCTCGTCCCAGGGAACAGAATAGCCTGCTCCCGCCTTGCAGAAAACGGAGCCTGCGGGGTTGCGCTCGTCAAGAGTCGGGTCGTAGCCTATCCTTGCTATTACCTCCTCTGCATTGTGGCAGGGAGCGTACTCGCCGACCGTCAGGGCTATTTTGCCCTCCCCTTTAGTAAACGCACGAATCTCGGAGGCGTAGGAGCGCATGGTTGATACGGGGCAGTTGCCCTCGATAATGGCACTATCCCCAATAAACTCGGGCGGCTCCATAGTTCCGTGCATATTCGTAATATCCGTCATAACTCTGCCGACGCTGTCGGCGGGTAGCTCAATTCTGAAATCAAATGTAGGCTCAAGCAACACTCCGCCGTCCTTCATTAATCCCTGCCTTATCGCTCTGTACGTTGCCTGACGAAAATCTCCGCCCTCGGTGTGCTTCGGGTGTGCTCTGCCGGCAATGACGGTTATCTTGACGTCGGTTAATGGCGAGCCTGTCAGCACTCCTCTATGTAATCTCTCCTCTATATGAGTGAGTATCAGCCTCTGCCACCCTCGCCCGAGAGTATCAACCGAGCATTCACTCGCCGTAACTATTCCGCTGCCGTAAGGCAGAGGCTCGATACGCAAATGCACCTCAGCGTAATGGCGCAGTGGCTCAAAATGACCTCTGCCAA
The DNA here is from genome assembly GCA_017463125.1 of Clostridia bacterium. Taxonomy (GTDB): domain Bacteria; phylum Bacillota; class Clostridia; order Oscillospirales; family CAG-272; genus UBA1740. The sequence continues at coordinate 40,258 of JAFTPV010000005.1, forward strand.
TCACCGTGTCCGACACGGTTTCCTTATACAGTATGCTTCCCTCATCAAAGCTGACGGATATGCCGAAGCGGTCGAGTATCACGCGCGTCAGCACCTCGAGCTGTATCTCCCCCATAAGCCGCACGCGTATCTCGTGCGTGCGATTGTCGTAGGAGAGTGCGAGTGCCGGGTCCTCCTCCGTCAGAGCCATGAGGCGCATATACGTTTCGTAGGGACTGACGCCTCCCGGCAGTATCATTCTATAATCAAAAACCGGCGTGAGAGCAGTTTCGTCGTCCCCCTCCGAGCCGATACCCATACCTGCCCCGGTCGATACAGGACCGAGCACGGCACAAACGACGCCCGCCTCTGCTGTCGAAACGCTTTTATATTTATCACCGGAATAGATTCTTATTTCCTCAATCTTTTCGCATATCTGCTCGCCGGATTTATCGGTAAAGGTAATAGTGTCCTTGGTTTTAAGCCTTCCGCCTGTCACCTTAAGGTAGGTCAGGCGCTTTCCTTGATTATCTCTTGCAATCTTGTATACTTTTGCGCCTAGGACGGTTTCTGAATAATTTTTCGGTACGATATACTTATCAAGCGCGAAGAGAAATTCGTCAACGCCGGTAAGCTTTAGCGCGGAGCCGAAGAAGCAGGGGAAAATTCTGCGCTTCAAAATTGAATGGGCAATATCCTCTGCCGAAACGCGCTCACGCTCGAAAAACTGCTCCATAAGGCGCTCGTCGCATCCTGCAACAGACTCGTAAAAGGCGGTAGTGCCGTCACAGGTAAAGTCAACGCAGCCACCCGAGAGAACGGTTCTCAGTTCTTCTATAAGAGCGTCGCGGCGTCTGTCCGAAATGTCAAGCTTGTTTACGAAAATAAACGTGGGAATACGCCTTGCGGCAAGAAGGTGCCATAGCGTCTTTGTGTGCGCCGTAACACCGTCGGTCGCGCTGATTATCAAAACGGCGTAATCCTGTACCGACAGAGCGCGCTCTGTCTCGCAGGAAAAATCAATATGTCCCGGGGTATCAATCAAGGTGAGTGACATACTCTCAAGCTCGAGAGATGCCTGCTTTGAAAACACGGTGATGCCCCTCTCCCTCTCGATAGCGTGAGTGTCAAGATACGCGTCACCCTTGTCAACTCTGCCGAGTCTTGACACAGCGCCCGACCTATATAAAAGAGCCTCTGTCAACGTGGTCTTGCCCGCATCAACGTGGGCTAGTATTCCGACGACGCACCTTTTCACCCTCACACCTCCTTAAAGTCTTTTTAAGTAATAAATCTTCCCGTCCTGACGGGCATATTCCTCAAAGCAAGCCGATAAAATATGGCTTGATACGGAATTTCTATCGTCAACTCTTGCGTAAAGAGTGCCTATTTCTATATTCTCTGCAAGCCTTACAAGAAGCTCCATAGTTCTCCTGCCAAGGCCCCTTCCCTGATATTCACGGGAAATCTTAAATGCTATCTCGCACCCTCCCATAAGGTCAAAGCCCCATAGGACTCCCTCTCCGATAAGGGTGCCACCGTAATATACACCGAGAGTCAGCGATACGCCGTCCTCAAAGCCGCGCTTTGCGCTATCGTAAAAATATCTGTCAGAGGAAGCCTGCGGGTCATCTCTATAATCGTAGCCCCAATATTTATTCAGCTCGGCGTCACGTTGGAGGCGAGCGTATTCGAGTATATCCTCCTCCTTTAGAGCAGAGAGGCTTATCACCCCGTCACAAATTTCAGGCTCGCTATCGAGCAGAGCGCACTCGCTGATAACGTTTACCGCATAGCACTCACCGTCAAAATATTCTCGGGTGTGGGTAAACAGCTCTGCCACCTCGTCGATACATTCGGGGGGAATATCGCATATTACGAGAGGCAGCTCCTCCTTTTTTGCATATTCCGAAAGACGTGTAAGTGCCTCCGTATCATCGGCAGCGTCAGAGAGCGCTATGGGATACACGAAGGAGTATTCTCCGTCTGCAAAAAGCCTAATAAACAGGTGAGTAGGAGAAAGAGCGTAGCAAACCTCCACCCCATCGTCTGTGGCGGGCAAAAATGAGGCGAGCACCTCGCGTGAGTAATCGTCAAAGGAATCATCCGAAACAGTCTTTTTGTCCAGTAAGGTAAAGTGAAGCATCAGAACGACTCCTCCCGCCCGTCTATCTTGATAGAGAGCCTTGCGACAAAGCTGCCCGCCCTCTCCTCCGTAACGAACTCCTCCACGACGAAGGGAGCCAGACGCTTGCAGGTTTTCAGTCCAATGCCGTTACTCTCCGCCTCCGAGCGATTTTCCTTTATCTTATTTTTCGCTTCGAAGATTACCCTTTTGGGTCCTATATCTATCAAGAAAAGCACGGGGTTTGATTTATCCGCATATTTATAAATGTTTGAGAAAATATTGTCCACGATACGCATAAGCTTCGGTGCATCGGTAGTAACCGTTGCCCCCTTGGGCAGTGGCTCTTCCCTTCTGTCCAGCTTAACGGTATATCCGTTCTCCGAAAGCAAAAGTATATGCTCAGAGAGTATCTGGTCCGTCAAAGTCAGGGCGTCGTACGGCACGAGCTTTATGTTTTCCTTCATATTGCCGAATGCCAAGGAATAGTTAAACATATCGTCGGAAAGGGTTTTAAGCCTCATAGCAGTATTTTCCGATGCCAGAACGTACGCGCGCATCTGCTCGCTCTCTGCGCACTCCTTCATAATATCAAGGTAGCCAAGCAGAACAGTCAGGGGCGTCCTTATATCGTGGGACATAGCGGTTATAAGCTCGGTGTTTGCCTCCCTTGCCTCCCGCTCCTCTCTCGTGCTATCGAGGATAGCGCATCTCATATTTTCTACGTTTTTAGACAGCCTTGATATTTCGTCGTAGCCGTCGGAGAGTATCGGACGGTTCATATTTCCGCCGGCAACCATCATAACCTCGCGCTCAAGGCGCTTTATCCGTGAAATAACCGTTCTGAAATAAAGTATGATTATCAAAGCCAGAGACAAAAATGCTGCAAGTAGCCCGGCTATGTTAAAAACGTCGTAATAAAAATATTCCGAAAACTCGGCAACCGAGGCAAAGAGTATACCGTCCGAGAGCTCAAGCTCGTAAAAGTCGTTTTCCTCCGCATATTGCTTGAGCTCCTCTCTTGTGGGGTAATCAACGGTTATTCCCGAGCCGAAAATATCGTCAAGAGCATCGTCCTTTGAATCGGAACTATCCGTGACCCCATCTCCACTCTCTTCTTTAGACTCCGAGGAGGACTCTCCCGAGGCACCGTCTTGCGTCGGGGTTTTATCCTCCGCGTCGGGAATCATATCCGAGGAGAAGAACAGCTCGTTATCACGGTAGAGCAAAAGATATACGTATTTATGGGACTTGGCAAATCCCGCTATTCTGTCGGTATCCTCCGAGGAAAGCTGATTTTTGTCAACAAAAGATTGCAAATTCGCAATATAGCTCTCTTCTCTCTCGCTCCTGCCCTCGTCGGTAACGTAGTAATTGCTTATATAATAATTTGAACCGGCCCTCATCAGCATATATATTAAAACGGCAACGATAATAGCCGCGCCGATAATCATTACCAGCTGTAGATACAGAGAATGGAAGGGGCGGTGCCTCTTGCTTTTTTTCGTTACGTTAATCAATCTGGTAGCCCTTTCCCCAAACGGTTCGTATTATTTTCGGGTCAGCTGGGTCGTCCTCGAGCTTTCTGCGTAGGTTAAGGATATGGACGGTTATGGTATTGTTAGACGACGGGAGTGCCATCTCGCCCCAAACACCCTGGTACAGCTCGGCGGGACCGACCACCCTGCCTCGATTTTTAGCAAGATAAATCAGCACCTCAAGCTCTTTGTCCCTGACGTCAACGGCGTTTCCGTTCTTGTAAACCTCACGCCCCTCGGGAAATAGAGTTACACCGCAACGCAGGCGCACCTGCTCGCCGCTCTCTGCCTTTGCACTATAGCTATTGTATCTTCTGGTAAGGGCGTCAACCTTCATAAGCAGCTCCTTTGATGAAAAGGGCTTTACGAGATAGTCGTCACCGCCCTCGCCGTACGCCTCCTCCTTGTCACTGTCAAGCGACTTCGCAGTAAGGAAAAGTATCGGCACGGCAGAGAATTTTCTTATACCTGCGGTGGCCGCAACGCCATTCATCACAGGCATCATTATATCCATAATACAAAGGTCAACAGTCTTGTCCTCGCGCACAGCATTTATCGCGCTCTCGCCATCGGGCGCTTCAATAACGGAGTGTCCGGCATTCTCAAGAAGCAATCTTAATATATTTCTGATTTCTATCTCATCGTCAACTACAAGTATTTTCATCAGGTCCTCCGTTTTGATATTTTATAATTAGCACATATTCTACCGATTATAATTATATCATAAAATATTTTGATATGCAAGGAAATAATTCAAAAGTCACAAACTTTAACAAAAAGTTGAGGCTCTGTTCATAAGGAGCGCAGTAAAAAATACAGCAGGCCGATATCAGCCTGCTGTACAAAGCTCTATTATTAATTAATAATTCTCTTTTCTAACCTCGAAGAAGCTCTGGGGATGAGCGCAAACGGCACATGCTGCAGGAGCCTTTGTTCCCATTACGAGATGGCCGCAGTTACGGCACTCCCACATAGTCATCTCACTCTTCTCAAATACCTTCTGCATTTCTACGTTAGAGAGAAGCTTTCTGTATCTCTCCTCGTGTGCCTTCTCTACTGCTGCAACGGCTCTGAACTGATTTGCAATAGCCTTGAAGCCCTCTTCCTCTGCCTCCTTTGCAAAGGTGGCGTACATATCGGTCCACTCGTAGTTCTCGCCCTCTGCTGCTGCAAGAAGGTTTGCCGCAGTGTCAGAAAGACCGCCGAGATGCTTGAACCAAAGCTTTGCATGCTCCTTCTCGTTATCTGCTGTCTTGAGGAAGATCTCTGCGATCTGCTCGTAGCCCTCCTTCTTCGCAACGGATGCGAAATATGTGTACTTGTTTCTCGCCTGCGACTCACCGGCGAAGGCAGTCATAAGATTCTGTTCTGTTTTTGTTCCCTTAAGATTCATTGTTTTTTCTCCTTAATATGTTGTTTTTTATAATAATTGTTTACATTTTTGGCGTTTCAACCATTTTTTTGCATTCTTTACAAATGTATCTGACCTTCAACTCGTAGGAGTCTATCTCTCCATCAGCAACCGCGCAAAGATGCTCGGTAAAGCTCGGTAGCTCAAAGTCCGTAATTTTTGCACACCGGGTGCAGTAAAGATGCCCGTGCGGTATATAAGAGCTGTCGTATCTGTCGGAGGAGTCCTCTGCGGTTATGCGCCTTATCAGTCTGTCCCGCTCAAGAGCATGTAAGCTATTGTAGACGGTTGCTCTGGAGATCGTTGGCAGGATAAGCTTCGCTTCCGTAAATATCTCTTCCGCCGTATAATGACATCCCTTTCGGCTGACAACGCTAAGCACTGCCGCCCGCTGTCTTGTCACAAAATCCCCCCTAATTGATATTATTAGACTTCATTTTTTAGAATCAGTCTAAAAATATTATAACAGGGAATTTGTGTTTTGTCAATAGTTTTGCCAAAAAAATTAGATTTATTCTAAAATTTTATTCTTTATTTTCTTCATTTACCTCGGGAGCCTCGTCTGCATCCGTCTGCTCGGCCTCAGCCTCTGTCTCGGTAGCCGTTTCCTCTGCCTCTACTGCGGATACAACTTCTTCCTCTGCCACCTCGGCTTCTGCTTCTGTCGTAGCTTCCTCATCTGCCGCCTCTGCTTCTGCTTCGGTAGCCGTTTCTTCTGCCTCGTCTGTCTGCTGAACGTCGGTCTGTACGGCTTCTTCAGGGGCTTTCTCAACTGCGGGCAAGGTATTTGCCTCCTCGAGTGCTCTCGGGTCTATTACAAATTCTGCAAGCTTCAGAAGAGCATCTCTTATGATCTCGATGTTGTTTCCGCTGCACTCGGTATCGTTATTAGAGTTTAGATTTGCTAAATACAGGAAGCCCAGCTTTGAGCGCTTAAAGGCGCTGACGCAGATCGAGGTCTTGAACTTCTTGTGGTCGGAGGGTATGCTGACGCCTCCCGCACATACCTCAAAGCCGTTTTTATTATCAAAGGCTGCTTCGATTATCGGTCTATACTTTTTCGACTTTGCATGCTTGTGGAGTGAAACGACTATTTCATCTCCAACACCTACGCTGTCAAGATTTACGATAAGCTTCTTCTTAAGGTGCTTTTTATGCCTTTTTGCAAACTCGGCAGATCCTACGCAGCCAATGTCGTGAAGGTCAAAGAGAACGAAGGCGGTACGGTTGCGGTACTCCTCGGGCATATTCGACATAAGCTCAACGATGGTAGCAACGCCTGACGTATTTGAATTTGCAGAATTATCACGCGAGCGACCCGAAACGGTGAGGATCATCGTGCCGACGAAGGCAGCGAATGCGAGAATAATGGATATAAGCATCGTGATGCTTGCAGGAATGGGAGCAAGCGAAAGGAGCAGATAAGGAACGGCAAAACCGAGCGCTCCTGCGGCAAGGTTGACCAGAGCAATAAGCACCTGGTAAAGCGTTGTCAGAACGGGTATGCTTGGTGTAACAAAGCTAGGAAGAAGGGACGCCGATGAGGTATCGTAATACGCGGTATAAACGATCTCCGACTCGGCAAGATCACCGATTATAATATTTCTTGCATGGGATTTTGATTTATCCACACTGCTGAGATACCCTGCGCTTGCAGCAAGCGAACAGATGTACTGAATGAATGAGGTTTTTTCTTTTTTTGTTCTCCTTGCCTGATATTTGGAAAACAGCTCGTTAGTCTTTGCCGTCATAAAAATTCTCCTAAAAATAGTATTATAAGAAGATTATAGCAGAGTATTTGAAAAAAGTCAAGAAAGATGACGTTTTTTCACCCTTCTTGACTGATTTTTTCGGTTATTTTCTTTTAATAAAATAAGGAAGAGTTTCGATAGGAGCATCAACCGTGACGATTCTTCCGCCCTCGTACTCGATTTTTCCAAGATAAAGCCAATTTCCAAGCGGAAGATGAACCGTGCGTACGACCTCGCCCTTTTTGATAACGGGAGCAACCAAGACGTCCGAGCCAAGCATAAACTGATCCTCTATCTCTGCATACGAGCAATACGGGAACTCATATTCCATATGTCTGATTATCGGCTCTCCGCTGAGGGCGGACTCTCTGACAAGCGCGCTTATATATTCCGCAAACTCCTCGTGCAGCCTCGCCGCCTCAAGAGAGAGGCGTGCCATCGTGCTATCAAGCACGCGCCAAGGAGCCCACGAGAACTGCATCATCGGAAAGAGCGCCGAGCACTGTGCCATTCTGACAATCAGCTCTCCGTCAATCTTAAAGCCGCGTTGGTAATTCAGCGACCATTCTCCGCCGCCTATCATATCCGGGCAAATGAAGGGATGACCGATAAGACCTTGGCAAAGCGCTGCGGGAATAAGGGAACCAAGACCGTACTCGCTGTCCCAGGAATGAAGCCTATCCCTTATTCTCTGTATCGTAGGCTTTCCGCCGCCTCCGAAGGTGTCCTTATACTCGTGATACTCGTATTCAGCACCAAAGTCGCACCATGCCCTATTCAGCTCTTTTGGCGTGTATTTCGTTTGGGTGCCGTTCACTATGTTTGCTTCGTTATACGCGCTTATATTTCCGCCGTCGAACTTAAATCCGTCAATACCGTAGGTCTGCATCAGGAAATCGAGCTTGCTCTTAAGAAATTCCCTGTCCTCAGCCTTACACATATTCAGCATAGCGCTATAACCGTTCCACCAATGAACGAGTGCCACACTGCCGTCATCTGTACGCAGAAAATAATTATTTTCTCCTCCGCCTCCTGTGAGGAATTTACGGTCAGGCTCGGTTGAGATTATAAAATCCTTGCCGTCTGCCGTAACCATAGGCACGACCCAAAGCATAACCTTGAAGCCTAGGGCGTGAAGCTCGTCTACCATAGCCTTCGGGTCCGGGAATTTTGTAAAATCAAATTCCCAAAGTCCGTAACGCGTATGCCACCCCTCGTCAATCATTATTATGCCTGCGGGATAGCCGTTCTTTACGATGTTTCTCGCATACTCGAGAACGCCCTCTTGAGTCTGGTTATAATCCATCTCCATCCAGGTGTTGTACTGTGCGGTGGCAAAAAATTTCATAGGCGGTATCTTCCCGCTAAATGGAAAATGCTTTTTCATTGCGTAAAGATAAGCATCTTTCAGCGTGTTTCCGCATTTCTTTATGATTATTTCAGACGGTCCCTTGCAGGCGATAACGCCGTCGTGTACGCTGACGGTGAAAGGCTCGGCAGACCATATATATCTTCCCATAGAGGAAAGGAACAGGGGCATAGTCTGATTATAAGCCGCGTTCATATCAAGCTCATAAAACGACTTTTTAGTAATAGGGAGCTTACAGGTCATAGCGGTGGAGCCGCCCCACCAATATTCGTCATCAAGAATTACCGCGTTAAGTTTCATTGCCTTTCTCCTAAACAAAATATTATACCTAAAACCAAGAGAATCTTATATTTGTCATTTTATCACAAAAAAATCTTAAAAACCATTGATTTTCGCGTCATAAATATGTTAAAATGTTGTTTAGATACAAACGGAGGAGCTTTTATGATTTCATACAGACTGAAAAAATGCGAATATCAGGACATAAGGCCGTATAGCGTTGGCAACGATCTGCGCGGTCCGGCAAGACGCGGCCCTTGCATAAAAGAACATTACCTGCTCCATTTCGTAACGTCGGGGCACGGAACCCTCGAGAACAAATACGGAGTATATAAGATCGGCCCCGGTGACATGTTTATAATAAGGAAGGGAGAAACCGTAACCTACGAGTCCTCAAACGACGACCCCTGGTATTACGTATACATAAACCTTGACGGCGATATAGCGAAGGTGTTTGACACAGAAAGGTCGGTATATCCAACTCCAAAAAACTTTACCACAAGGTTTGAAAAGCTGCTTAACGACAGGGTTGAGGAGCCGAGCATCTTTACCGCTCTGCTCTACGAGCTTATATATAATCTGTTTGAAAAGGAGGACCAATCAGCAGACTCTATTACTGCCGTAAAAAACTATATCAGAAGTAATTATACAAAGCGCATTACTGCGGAGAGCGTGTCGGTCGCCTTTGGCTTCGAGCGTAGCTATCTTTACCGTATGTTCAAGAAAAAATACGGTCTTGGGGTAAAGGAATATATAATACAGACGAGAATGGAGGCCGCCGAGCACCTGCTCTCGCTCGGTATAACCGTGAGAGAAACCGCCGCAAACGTTGGTTACCACGATGAATTTAATTTTTCAAAGGCGTTCAGAAAACATTTCGGATATCCGCCAAGTACAATAAAAAGCAGGGCGCGATAAAAGTGAACAAAAAAGCACTCCTTTGGAGTGCGGATGCGATACGGGAATCAGCCTCGTCTTGCAAGCTCTCCGAAGGAGAGGACGAGGCAATGTTGCGAACCCATGCGGCTTTACCGCTGGGACGATGAGCGGACTAGCCGTCAAAAAGAGATGAGCACTCGCAAGGAGTGCCTATTTTACGGGAATTTCAGCCGAGCTGAATATTTGCTCGCTTGCCGCTTACGAGCAAGCTCGACGCGCTCTGCGCGGCAAATACTAACCCATGCACCGTCGCGCGTAGCGCTAGGTGCTGGGGAGATTCCCGTACGCGTCACCACAGAATGAAAAAAGCACTCCTTTTGGAGTGCTCATTCTGTGGTGAAGCAAGCGCTTCAATATCCGAACTTTTCTCGATTGCGTCAAATTCCTCTCTTGTGGGGACTGTTACCGGCTCGTTTTTGAAGTTGAAAGTGATTACAAGCTTGTCGTCATAAAGGAGCACGCATTTGACCAAACTGTCTATCAAACGCTCTCGATTCCGCTCTAATGTCAAGTCTAGTTTACGAAATTTGTCTAAAACGAATAGAACCTGCTCCTTTGTAAGCTTTGGAGAGCTTGTCTGCTCTTTCAAAATATTAAGCTGAATTTGTTCTTCCTTGTCTTCAAGCTCTTCTAGCTTTGCTTTAGTTGAACGAGTGATAATTCCTGCCTCGATAGCCTTCATTACGTTGTCGATGGACTTACGAACTTCCTTTAGCTGAGCCTCAAGAAGCGGTATAACCTTGTTGTCCTCATCAAGCAAAGCGACAATCTCGTCGGCAATCTTATCAAGTGCTTCGTCATCAAACAGAACCTTGATGACCTTATTCAGCACAAGCCCCTCAATCCATTCCTTACGAACGGCTTTTTTATCGCACTCGTGCCTCTTTGCGCTGGCACATTTGTAATAGCGGTAGATATTGCCGTTTTTCTTTTGCGCGGAGTCACCAACCATCATACTGTGGCACTTTCCGCAGAAAAGCTTGGTTGTCAGCACGTACTTTTCCGGAGCTTTGTTCTTTGCCGATGCGTGCTTGTTCTGTGCCATGCGCCTCTCGACTGCCTTAAAGGTGTCTTCTGACACAATAGCAGGTACACCGCCCGGAATCTCAATGCCGTTATAGTGATACACTCCCATATATGATTTGTTTGTAAACATTCGGTTGAGCGTGCCGTTATTAAACTCTGAGCCCTTCTGCGTTTTCAAGCCTCTTGCGTTGAGGCTACGGACTATTTCAACAATAGACTCACCGTGAGCATAACGCTCAAATATTTCAGCCACTATGGGAGCTTTTAAGGGGTCAATTTGGAAATGTTTGTCTTCGTCAACGGTATAACCGTAAGGAAGACCGTTTCCACCGTTAAAACGGCATTTCAAGGCGTTCTCGGTCATCCCTCTCGTGACCTTCTCGGCAAGGTCGGCTGAATAGTATTCTGCCATACCCTCGAGCACAGACTCGAGAATTATTCCCTCCGCACCTTCAGAGATTGCCTCGGTTGCAGAAACAACACGAACGTTGTTTTTCTTCAAAGCAGCTTTGTATTTCGCACTGTCGTAGCGGTTACGAGAAAAGCGGTCAAGCTTCCAAACTATGACTACGTCAAAGGTCTTTTTAGCGCTGTCGCGTATCATTCGCTGAAACTCAGGACGGTTGTCTGTCTTGGCAGAAAATGCCCTGTCTATGTAATGCCCAACTATCGTGATACCGTTTTTTTCAGCAAAAGCAGTGTTCTCACGAATCTGCCCCTCAATCGACTCCTCACGCTGATTATCCGAGGAATACCGAGCGTAAATTACACCTGTCATTCTGTTTCCGCCTTTCTTAAAGTAGTGGTCTTATTGTAGCATGGAGAAAAAGAATTTTCAAGTCGTTTTGGAGATAAATTTTTCTGCTTTTTCGACTTCCGAAGTATATTTTTTTACCGCTTAAATCAAAGATCAATGAATTCAAAAGACGGTTAGTACTTGCAATCACAAAAGCAGTGTGTAAAACAATTTATAAAAAAGGAAAGAAAATGAACGGACCGTGGAGACTTAGGAAATGTTTTTTGTCAAAAGCAAATTTTCACAGGACCGAAAAGTCCCGCAGAAAGGTTATCCTCGCAAAACACCATTTGTCTGTCATGATAAGGTGAAAGCTGCCATTTTGCAAACTTCTCAAAGGTTTTTGTGTACTTATATTCATTTGCGGCACTACCGGTAACACGAATTGCCAAAGTATTATTGGCTTTTAGCATATCGGCAGAAAGTGTGAGCTTATAAGGCGGCATAATAAGTACACCTACTGACTCACCGTTAAGAAATACTTCTGCAGAATAGTCCACTCTACCCAGGTCTAGAGTAAATCTGTCAAAGGCTGCATTTGGCTTTTCAAATTCGGTAAGGTAAGAGCAAGTACCTGAGAATCCGTCTCCAAGTCTTGTTCTCCAATCGCCCAGTTGTATAGGCAAATACGGCTCATCAAACGCTTTTCGATATATATTCATATCCCCGAGAACGATTTGTGTGTTTTTCTTAAACAGATACTCTTCGCTTAGTGTGACTTCATTTGAATATGTATCTTTTTCGAGCTCAAAATCTTCATCTGTATAGAGAAGAGCTGCGACCTCTCCCGACTCAAGCGCAAATTCAGCTATACCGTCTTTCACTTCAAGCTTAAGGAGCTTTCCGCGTGTGATGTCTATAAGCATCGGTGCTTTTCCGTTCACGGTAAGTACAACCCTATCCTTTTCAAATCCCTGGTTAAAGATGATATCCATTTTTCCGTTTTCAAGCGACTTTGAATAGACACGAAGATTGCCTGAGGAAAAATCTATCGATGTATCAGAAGAACAAATCCCCTTACAGCTTTCAACCGCTTCGGCACCGAAAATTTTCGGAGTAAGGTCGTTTTTTACGGTAACAACTCTTCCACCCGAGGCTATAAATTTCTCAAGGCGTTTTATAATGCTATCGGGAATGTATTTAGCGGGCGGAATTATAATCGTTTTATATTTCGCTTTTCCCATAGCTATCATACCGCAAAGCAGAGCATCCTCGTCACAGCCACAGATAACGTCATCATCAAGAATGTCAAAGTAAATTCCATCCTCTTCAAGCTCAAATCCTGCCTTCTCGTATCCTTCGCATACCGTTTTAGTATTATTACCCGACCAAATGTCGCACATAGGTAAATAAAGGGCGGTGTCAACAAGTCTATCGCCAAGAGATGTAATATAAGAAAGTCTTTCGCAATACTCGTTAAAGGCTCTTAGTTCATTGTAGTTTTGCAATTCCTCACAAAAGTCGGGGCGTTCTCCGGTCATAAAGAACCCACCTTTGCCATAGTTCTTTATCATCAAATTGAAAACATTAATGCCCCGCACGGCTTGAAATCCAAAGACGTAACGCATTTCTTGATAAGTGATACTCTGTCCGTAAACGCCAAAGCTCTCTGTAGCAGAAAGGACACTGCCTATCTGAGCCGCTGCAGATGATGCATATCTTGGGAAAAATCTGTTTTCTGCCGTCATTGTTATTCCAACAAGCTTTGGTTCGGCGGGGAAAATCTGTCGCCATATAGCATCAACGGCAGGAATGTTAAAATTACGAAGCGCTCGCATAATATGATAGTTCGCCTGTCTTATGCTTCCCAAAGGATTATCATCACCGTTAAGATGACCGACAAAGGACATATTATGCTCGTTTGCCCACTGCTTTTCACGCAGGAGATAGTTTTTACAAAAAAGCTCGCTGCAAAGGTCATACCATCTTATGATCGCCTTTGCGGATGCTTCGGGTACCGTAACATCTTCCAAGTCTTCCGAAGACCTTGTTGCAGTCACGGTTACAGTATTTTCCGTTGTGTCAATATCCTCATATTCTTTCCAAAGTCTTTCATTGTTTTTCCACAATACGTCAAGATGGGGTCTAATAGATTCGCCGTACCTGCGTTCATATTCCTTTTCAATTTCAGGTCTGAACGGCATAGGTGTCGGTCCGCAAGGCTCGTCTGAGAACACCGCACTTATTTTATTACCAAAATGCTCTGATAGAGTACGAGCGTAACCAGGGAAGGTTTCATCAATGAAGGCATCGGTGGCCTCCGCAAGCATGAGGTCGGGGAAATCGGGAGAACCAGGTGAGCCAAAATAGAAGCGTCGGGAAAAGTACTCACTCACCTCGATATCCTCGGTAGCTACGTAGTTTTCTTCTATCATTTTACCGTCAGGTAAAAATGCCGCTGCGGTACACTCGCCCGGAACATACTTATCTCCGCCTTTAAGCTTAATCTTTCTTTGTCCAAGACCGCGTCTTGCAAGCTCGGGGTGTTTCAAAAGAACTCTTCCGCACGCGCCTCCCGAGGGCCAACCGCCCTCATCATATATCCAAGCAATCATACCTCGTGAAAATGCAGATTTCAAGGCATAAGCATACGCCTCGTAATAAGGCTCGGTAAGATAGTCAGGCTCAAGCATAGTGGGCATGCAGTCGGGTCTGAATGTTTTTGGCTCGGGAATTATATAAAACGCCTTTATTCCAAGTCTTTCAAATTCATCTAGCTGGCGATCGGTTTCCTCGTTTGTAACAGGGGCATTCCAAACCCAACTGTATATAGGCGAGCAGCTCGTTTCAGGAGCTAAAAACTCGCTTTTTGTGAACTTAGATTTGCATTTCCTGTAATTATCGTTAAAATTCATAATTGTTTCCATTAAATATAGTCGATTAAAAAACGTAAGGCTTGATATTCAAGCCTTACGTTTTTGTTTATAAGCCTTGAGTAAAGCTTATTTTGCGGTTCTGTTGAGGTTGGGAAGTGTGGTTTCAACAGACTGAACAAATTGAATGTTATCCATATAAACTATACCCTCGTATCCCTCGAAGTTGTTCTCAAGAGTTGCAAATCTTGCAGGAACAGAAGGCCAATTTACATAGAATCCAAGCGAGCCCTCGTTAACGACGTAAGCACCGTCTGTGTTAAGATATGCCTTTTCGGTAGCACCCGAGGAGGTATGTCTGTCAGCGGTATCCATAATAAATACCTGCTTGCCGTTTACAGATATAACAAGTATGTAATCGTTTACGCCGTCCTGAACGTTATGTGTCCAATACTCAAACTGGAGATTGAAGGTCTCACAAAGGTCTCTGGGTGTTTCTGCATCATTGATCTGCATTGTGTAGAATGTGAACTCTGTTGCACCGCTATCGCCGGGTAAAACTCTGAATTCGATAGCACCTGTAGCTGTGCGGTAGTAAGCTCTTACTCTGTAACCGAGATTATCTCCGGAGAACGCAAAGTTAATATGAGGAGTTTCACCAGTGCCTGTGTAGTTCAAGGTGTAATCTGCGGAATATACGAAGTGATTGAAGCTTTCAACAGCCTTGGTGGGAACAACTGCCAGTGTGTTATTTTTAGTTGTTGTGAGCTTGAGGCTATTGCCATCCGCATCCTCGCTCATCTTTTCTACCGAGAGAGCTATGTGAGTGTTTGTAGAACTTCTGGTACGCAGCGCCTTAAGAACATTCTGATACTTTGCTGTTGCGAAAGGAACTGTGGGACAGGAGCCGGTGAGAAGCCAACCGCCGCTTATTGTAGTTTCAGTAATTGCAATGTTGCCGAGGTCGCCCTCTTCCATATCGTCAAAGGTAAGGAGCGATGCGGTGTCGAGGTAATTTTCGACAAGGATCATATCACCGTTTACGGTAATTTCCTCGCCAACGTTGTAGGTCTGTCCGCTGATAGAATCCTTGTATCCGGCAAAGGAAAGACCATCTTTCGTAGCTTCACCGGTGTGGGTGAGGGTTATTTTGTCGCCCGCGAGAACGATACCTCTCGAAAGAGTGCCGAACGTTCCGTTTTCAACGGTAACGTATTTATAATCGGTTGCGAGCTTATCAGTGTTGTGACCGAGTATTCTCTGAACGCTTGCACCGTATTCAATGATGGCATTGAAATCTGCATCATTTTCATCCATTGTTCCCTCAGTGAATACCATTTCCTTGCAGTACTCAACAACGCTGTACTGCTCAACTTCGCTGTAAACATAAGCGCCGTCAATAAGCGCTCTCGCCTGAAGATATACCTGGTCGGCAAGGTTCTTTGCATTAACACCGGGAGTTGCGAAGAGCTGGCAATTTGCACCCCAAACATCGCCGCTGCCATAAGGCGCAACAACAACCGGAGTTGATGATTCTGTGGGATACTCGTTGTAAACAAGAAGCTCTACATCGCTATCGCCTACGTTCTCTGCCTTTACGGCAACGCTGAGAACTACATTACTCTTAAATGAAACGTTCTTTGACCAGATGTCAAGTGTCGGGGTAGCATCTGCTTCCTCCGCTGTAGTCATAATAGCAAGAGAGGAGCATATAAGAAGCGCGAGAGAAATTACTAAAACCAAAAGTTTTGTCTGTTTTTTCATAGTTTTTTCCTTTCGTAAATAAGTTTTCTGTTTCTTTTAATTAGGTTTTGTCCAAGAGTCCGGGTTGGGGTCGTCGTCGCCGAAGATGTCGCCGCTTGTGGAAATTACGTCATTTTGCTGAAAATCAATTATTTCCAAAAAAGGCTTATCGTAAATCGATTTTCTTTTCTTTCTTTCCATATAACCTTTCCTTTCTTGTTTATTTAATGTTTAATTAATACTTTAAGTTGTAGAAGAATGCCTGATAACTATCCTTTGAGTAAAGGGGAATAATCTTGTTTCCTCCGAAGCCTAAGCACTCAAATATTTTTACATTGGTTGACGTAGAACCGAGTACGGTGGCATTTATATCACCCTCGTTTGGCGCCTCTCCGTTAGGAAGACGTCTTGCAACAGGCGCGCCCTGCGAAAGTGCTGCTGTGCGATGAGGACACATTGAAATCGACCCATCCTTTTTCATAAAAGTTGCAAGCTTTTTGCTGGTTGCTCTTATAGCTTCGGGAGCGCGGAGAAGACATTCTTTATTTACCTTTTCAATAAAATCTGCGCCTCCCCCGCAGGCATTCTTTGCGTTAAAGAGCAGGTTTGATATAGTGTACCAGGTGTTATAGATGTAGCAAACAGTTACCGTAGGCTCGTCGAAGCTTGTGATACAGTCCATAGCCGTCATAACGACCTTGTCGGCATAGTTAAAGGGGCGGTTTGCCTCTTGGTAAAGAAAGCTTATCTTGAAGGCACCGTTTACTGCGTCGTATCCCGGCTTTTCTGCCCAAAGGCCGTTTTCTTTATTTCTCACATCCTCAAGGAAATCTATCGCGGTATCGAGAAGTCCTGCTGCGGAAAGCTGTCTTACCTGAGCCGCAAGATTATTTCCCGAATAATAAGAGTTCGTTTTCCAGTCGAATTTTTCAAGATACTCGATAAATGCCTTTTTGTTTTTCAGATATTCAGGTAGCGCTATAACAGAGCTTTGGTCGTTTTCATCAAGATTCTGCTTAAGGCGCTCGATAGCTGTGGAGTATGGGAGCTTGAACTTAAGCCTATGCGAAAGATCTACCGCCCATTGCAGGTCTCTTCCGCGCCTTGAATCCGTTATATCCTTTCCCCACTGGGGATGATAGATATATCCGTCGTCAATATCAAGCAGTGAGCAAACGAACATAGCTATCTTTCTTCTCATTGCCTTCGGAAGCTCGTCATCTGAATCTATAATTCCCGAGTAGTGTATAAGGTTAAGCGCCTGGAGCGTGCTTTCAACATCGGGAAGAAATCCGGAATTATCTCTTGCGGAGTTGGAGTAATAAAATCCGCCAACTCCCTTACTGTAAAGTTTGGCAAGCCATTCAAGGAGACTGTCGCTGTACATCTCGTGATGCTCTCTTAACGCCTCTATTACCGCATCTGCGTTGCCGCCCTTGTTGCTTATCTCTTCTTTAAGATCCTTCCATTTGTCGTTATAAAGTTCGCTGTTCATTGGTATTGCCTTTCTGGTTTTGCGTTAGTATTTTGTCCAAGCGTCATCGGTAGAGTCATTTCCGCCGAAAAGCTCGTCGTCGGTTTCGGGAACGGGTGGTGTGTTGCTTTCTCCACCCTCGGTGTCGGGGTTGTTGTTATCATTGTCCGAGCCGCTTTCGTTACCCGTGCCACCCGGATTTTCCGTTCCGCCTTGCTCTCCGGAGCCACCTTGGTTGCCGGAACCGCCTTGGTTGTCTGAGCCGCCTTGATTGTCCGATTCTTCATTATCGGGGGCTTCTGTAAGATTATCGGTAGCAAACGAAACATTATCAAGCAGCATCCTTGCATCAACATCACCGTATGTGTAAAGCCTTACGTTGTCAAGGTTTTCAGGTAAAATGGGATTGGTGCCCGAAAGGGCATCTCCCACATAGCTGTTGTTTGCGAATATTCTGACCGCTGAGATACCTGTATCGGCAATGTAGTATTCAAGTCTGAGATTTACCCATTCACCTGTGCTTGCGACAGTGATATGCTGTTTCGACTGTCCCTTCGGAGTCACGTTCAGAACCTCAACCGCACCTCCATCGGTATATCTGATTTCAAGGCAGAATGCCGAATCCTTGGCAGGGGTATCACCCTTACGGAAGTAAAGCTGATAAACGCTTCTGCCGCCCAATACGTTGGAGTCAATTTTAAGGTCAAGGGTGAATACCGCAACACTCTTATTGTCTGTGTTTATCTTCTTGAACACCAAGGCATCATTATTACCCTTTGTGCTGTTAAAGGCGAGAACCTTTGATGCAACCAGGTTTCTCACCGCCTCTTCAACGGTTACTCTGCCGCCAAGAGATTTAAGAGTGGGAGTTATACCGCTTGGGATATTTCCCGTAAAGCTGCTTTCGAATGTCAGAAGCTTATTTCCGTTTTCGGAGTTTTCTGCCTCTGATTTGCTTTCCTTATACACCTTGGTATAGCTTTCGGCTATCATGCCGTTGAAGTAGAGCGAGGAATCGGTAAGCAACTCAAGCTTAATCGAAGTAAGATCGCTTTGAGCAAACTCTTCCTCGTATATGAGGCTTGAATTCGCTACAAACACATCATTAATAAACAGTTTTGTGATGTTTTGCGTGGTGTAATACTCGAATGAGAAGAGTGCCTTGTCTGTAATTTCAAAGCTAAAGAGCATAGATGCGTATCTTCCCTTGGCTTTTGTAACCTCGTACACCATGACTTTTGTTTCTGTTGTTACAATATCGTATGCCAAAGCGATATCACCGTTTGCCTTGATAAGACTTATACGGTATGCTCCGCTTTGAGATTTATTTTTGTATAGCTCGGTAGAGAATATTACGGTTTTACAGCCGTTATCTCGTCTGTTTAGAGGAATAATAATATTCGACCCTGTACCTGTAAGGTTAAGAAGCCTATCTGCACCAACGGACACTATCTCACCGCCATTTACGGTTACACCCTCGGGAAGCTGATTATCAAAATCAACCTCTTCGGAGTCTCCCTCCGGTTCGATTGCCTCGTCAAGACTCTTTTTTATTCTCTCGGAGTAAAGGTCATCGATCATAAGACCGTTTACGCCCGAGCTTCCGACGATTTCAAGCTTTGCCGCCTTGTAAAGCGCAGCATTCGAGCAAACACTCTGGCTTATGGCAGCTATCTCACCGTCTATATAAAACACAGTTGCTTTGCCGCTTTCAAAATATTCCGCCTTGAGAACAAAGCTTTCTCCAATAGGCATTTTGTAGCAGTCTGTATACGAGCCGAGGGTGCCGTTAGGATATTCTCTTATGCTAAGAGTCCTCGTCTCACCGGAAGCCTCAATTTCAATAATAAATCTTGCAACAGGCTTGCCTCTCGAATTAGACTCGCTCATATTAAGCTCAAGAGTAGCCTTTCCCGAAAGAGACGTGAGAATAAAACGCATCTCGTTTGACATGCACACAGCTCCCGCAGCTCCGGTCACAGAATAAACCGATAGAGAGGATGCATCAGCCGATGCAAATTTCAGAGCCTTTGTCGCATCTCCGTCTGCGATAGTATCGGATAACTCAAATGCTCCGTCAATTGCAAGTCCATCCTTAAGCTTATCAAGGCTGTCTATCGTCTCAAAATCGTGAGTTACTCTGTCTTTGCCTTTGGCATCAACGTTTATTGGCAGATCGGCACTGGGCACTGCCTTATAGAGGTCGTTGGTTCTGTAAAGGCAAACATTATCCATAAGGAATGACGCTGCCTCTGTGGAAAGAACTGCAATTCTCGTGTTGTTAAACACATTTGTAGGTACAGATTCGCCTTCTGTTATCTTGATGCTGTTAGCGTCATAATAGTTATCGCTTACCGCCGCCAGCTTTCCGTTATAATATACCTTGATACGAACACTATTATGGTCTCCGTTGTAGTATTCAACCTTGAGATTAAACCACTCGCCGATTTTCGGAGTTATTCCAAGCTCGTTTTCGATATACAGTGAGTGATTTCCGGTGGAGCTGTCCCAAACGTTGACGGTATCTCCCGTGACCTTAAAGCAAAGCATATATGCCGTGCCCATAATAAGCTGTACTGTGTAGCTTTCATCTGAGGATGTGATGCACATATCCCCCTCAAATACCTGGCAGGATTCGCTTGAAGCTATACTATTTTGAATATTGAAGAGAACTCTGTCATATCCGTCATCTGTAGATCTAACCTCAAGAACGTTTCCTTCGCCGCGTTCGTCATTAACAACTCCGATAAATCCGCCCGAAGAAGCAAGAGACGAAATCTCAACGCCTTGCGGAAGCTCCAATCCGTCATCGAATGTTATAGGTTCTCTTGGATCGCCTACTTCATCCTTTATAACAGGGTCAAGCTCTTCCATAATAGAAAGGAAAATCGCAGATTCAGCTTTTCCGTACTGCTTTGGAGCATAACTCGCAAGTCCAAGTGCCGCAAGGCAACGCTCAATAGTACCATTTGCGCATAAAGAGGTTGCGTTTACGTCGCCCTCGTTGGTGTTTGCAAGAGTAACCTTAAGTCCTTGGCTGTATTCTGCGGCCTTGTCAGGCTCGAAGGAGAAGGAGCCGTCCTTCTTTTTGAAGGTGAGCTGCTTTTGTGCCGAAATTCTGATAGCCTCCGGCGCCATTTCCAGAAGACGCGCGCGAGTTTTTTCGGCAAGAAGGCGGTCCTCGTCGGTTTTTGCATGAGTCGTTATGTTCGCTTGCAGCTCCGCAAGAGCGTACCAGACGTTGTAAACGTAGCACACCGTCTTTACCTCATCTTTTGAGGTAAGCATGGTGATACAGGATTCAACGGCAAGGTCTGCATTCGGGAATACCTTACCGAATGTATTATAGGTTGGAATTATTTTGAGTAGCGCGTTTGTCGCGTCATAGTTTACGCCGTTATCCCAGAGTCCCGTTGACTTGTTCTGGTGGTCGTTAAACCAGCTTATAAGAATGTCACAGAGGGAATAGTCGGCAGAAAGCTCTTTATCACGGTTTTGAATTTCCTTTGCCTGAGAGCCTATCTCGTTTCCTATTTCATAGAAGGATTTTTTGCCTTCCTTATTGAGCTTGCTCAATTCATCAAGATAACCCATAAAGCTAACCTTGTCAACAAGGTGCTCTGTAGTCGTCTGCGCTACCGGTACGACCGACGAAACGGCCGCTACACGCGAGGTCGACAGCCGCATAGTAAGCGCGGAGGCCTGTTCGGGATACGATAAAGAAGAGCCGTCAGGCAAAATTCCGTCTCCCTTATCGCCAAGCGGAGTGTCATAGGTTGGCTTGTAACCGAAAAGTGCGAGAGTGGATACCGATTTTGTCAGGTCTCTCGCCCTGCGTGACAGGTGCTTGTCGACATCCGATTTTTGCCATTGCGGATGGTAGAAATAACCGCTCTTTGGGTCTTGCAGACTTTTTGTGAAATGTACGATCTGTCTCTGTATTGTCTCGGGGAGCTTATCTCGCATATCGGTAGCGTCGTCAAAGAGCCCTGTGGCAATAGCGAAGGTGAGAGCCTGGTTCGTTGATTCAGCATCCGGTAGATAACCTACAGTGTTACGCGCGGTATTAGAGTAATAGAAGCCTCCGCCACCGCAGTATATAGTGCTTTGACATTCGCCCTCACAAACGCAGATAACAGGCTCATAAAGGTTTGCAAGCCAGGAAACAATATCATTTGTTGTAAGTGCATCGTAATAGAATTTTACGGCTTCGGCAATAGCCGCACCGTCGCCGCCTGCCTTGTCAGCCTCTTCTATAAAGTTTTCCCAAGCCACAGCGTCGTTTGCATCATCTATTGCCTGTTGGTATTCAATAGGGTCAACAAAGGCATAGCTTACTATTCCTGAGCCTAGGCTCAAGGTACGCTTGTCGCCCACAATATCGGAAATTAAGTATTTGCATGCTGTGGTTTCGGCTGCGCCTATTCCGTATTTATCGTTTTGATAGGCTATCGCAAGAGAAAGGCCATCGGAATAAATGAGATAACCGCTCTCATCCTCCGAATCACCTTCTGTTCTTTCAAGAAGACTGTATGCTCTCTCTGAAATATCCGTTTCAACATCACCAATATGTATTTCGTGCTTTCCGGTGGATCTGTCCGGGGTTTTCATCCTTGGACTGTATCCCAAAAGTGAGGTCAACTCTTCTCTTATAAGGTCTACTCCGGGAGAAAGCTCATTTATTATCAGAGTAACACTCTCTTCAGGCGAAAATATCACGCTGTCCGATGAAGAACCGGAGCCTGCGCCAGCCTCGTTTCCTGCGGTACAGGAAATAAGAGTCAGCATCAAAAGCATTAAACAAAGGGCAAGCGTGGTTGCTTTTCTTATAGTCATAATTGACCTCCTTGAAATCTGTTTTTTGTTTTCTGATTTAATTTTAGCACCTACAAAAGCGTTTTTACATATCTTAATGTGTCTAAACAATTTCATTTTGTTGTTTCGCCTTGATTTTGATATTTTATTATGTTAACCTAAAAATAACATCAATAAACAACTGTGAGGTTATATATGAAATCTTTAGTGATAGATATAGATATGGCTGATGATATAACCGACATTATCCCTAAAGCTATAGGATATGACAGCTGTTCTGTACCGGAAGCCTATGAACGATATCTTGCTGATCACTATATTATGCACATCTGTCTCTCAGGATCGGATGTGCTGAAAATAGATGGAAACGAGCACACCATAAGTGCGGGAGAAATGTTTGTCAATCGCCCCGGGCAAAGACCTTTTTGCAGCCACAAAGCCTCCGAATGTTATGTTTGGGTAGCATTTTGCGGAAAACGCGCTCAACTTTTTAGCGAACCCATGAAAATAAAAAAAGCTCCATCGGGAATTGCACACCACCTAATGGATCTTTTGGAATCAAAGGAAAAGGCGCCGGATATATATGCTTCTATAATTTTGGAAGTGCTGTACACATTCTACACAAAAACAGTCTCATCACATGACAAGATTTCTGAAGTCCGTAATTATATAAAAGACAATCCGATAGGATTTATGACAGTCAATGATATTGCCGCAAAATTTGGATTTGAACGTAGCTATCTTCACAGAATTTTTAAGCAAAGATATGGGATAAGCATAAAGCAATTTATACTAGACACAAAAATGATACGAGCAAAAGCGCTGCTGGAAAACGGTAATTCGGTTCTTGAAGTTGCGTACATTGTAGGCTATTCAACGGAGTTTAATTTTTCAAGAGCTTTTAAGCAATATTACGGTGTTGCTCCAAGCGTTTTGAAAACCGAAAAAATCGATAGTAAGTAGTTTTTTAACACAAAATCAGCTTGCTAAAGCCAAACAAGCGAACAAAAAATTTTATCACATGAAACAAAGAAAACCGATGTCAGAAATTCAATCTAACATCGGTTTTTTATCAAATTATGTTTTACAAAAAATGCGAATATTATATGAAGAAGCTCTTTAAATCCAAAAGCAAATATGGTATAATGATATCATAAAATTTTATTTGGCGGAAACAAATATTTACCCCCGGGAAATGCAAAATCATATTGCTTTTGATATTAGCAAGCATAGCGTCGGGCTACCCTACTCTGCCCGACACTAAAAATGCGGGAGACACGCACCCCTTATTAAAACCGAAAAAAAGGATTGAAAAAATGAATTTAGAAACAATAAAAAACAGGCTCAAAACCTTACTTACAGATAAATCCTCGGGCATTCAACCGGAGTTTCAAAAACAGCTTTCGGACATAGTAAAACGCATTGAAAATTTTCTCCGCGACAATAGCGGTGAGTGCGATATTCCCGATGATTTAATAAAAGAAATTGCGAGGTGTCTTGTGCCCGATATAATCGCATTTTTTGAAACCGAAGAAGCGAAACGCGAATTCGAGGCGTGGAAGCTCGATAAAGAAAAACATAATACGAATAGAACAATTAAAAAGGACTGACATGTAATATGGCAAAAAAAGGATTTGAACTTAAAACTATCACAAGGTTGATTTCATCAGACTCAGACAAGCCTAACTGGTCTTTATGCGTTGGAGCAGGCATTTCGATACCTATATTTCCATCATGGTACGCATTGGCAAAAAACTTAGCCAATACGCTAATACCTGGATCGGATTTGGATGAAGAAATGTTAACCGATCTCGCATTTTCTGCAGATGCCTTGATTCAAATGGTTAAAAACAAAACCAAAATTTCAGATAAAGACTTTGCCATCAAGATGAGTGAAATTCTATATTCTGATTTTAAAGAAAAAATAGAACCTAACGACTGGCCTGCGATTGTCAAAATTTTAGAAGCAAATCATTTGTCAAAAATAACTGCAAAAGAGTGGGATGTATTTAACAAATATAGGGATACCGTTTTAAAAAACACAACATCTAGCGTAATCGCTAAATCTGTTTTCAAAGCAATTGAAGCCGGAATATCTCCAAAATCAATATTGTCTTTTAATGCCGAACCACTTCTTTTGGTTATGCTAAACTCTTTATTAATGCAAAGTAAAACCGACGAAGATCATCCTATACCCAAGCAATTGTTTAACAAGGTTACCGGTAGCCTTTCAAACCAAAACGACAAACGAATACAATATGTTTTTTGTCATGGTTTGCTTCCGTTGTCAAACAAGAGTGATAAATTTACATATTCGACCGAAAAACTAGTTTTTTCAGAAGAAGAATATCTTCAGATAGCAAACAACTCGTTTTCGTGGCAGGCAACAACTTTTATAAACACATGTACAACACAACATATAATTTTCATAGGAACATCTTTAACAGATCCAAACATGAGAAGGTGGCTTAGTTGGACTCATTCAAACCGTTTGAATGAGATGAAAGAATACAACTTGAATGTAGAAGATAGCACACAACATTATTGGATAAAAGAAAAACCTAAAAATAGAGATTTGATGCCTTGGATAGAATCTGCAGTTTCACATTTAGGAGTAAGATTGATATGGTTGGATAGTTGGTCACAAGCTGGTGAAGCACTAGAGTTGGCTTTAGGTTTAAGAAAAAGAGAAGCAGCACCTAAAATAAATAAAACCTACAAAAAGAAAAATAATAATCAACAACGAAGAAAGACACACTCTAAAAAAGACAATGTAAAACATCGAAACAACAAAAAGAACGAGGCAAGATAGCCTCGTTCTTTTTGCATTTACACATAAAAAACAAATCCGAACCACTTATCTGTTACGAAGTAGTTCGGATATGTTTTGTTTGGTGACGCGTACGGGAATCGAACCCATGTTACAGCCGTGAAAGGGCCGTGTCTTAACCGCTTGACCAACGCGCCGAAAAATATCCGCCGCCATTTTAGCGGCGGATTTGGTAGCGGATGTCGGATTTGAACCAACGACCTACCGGGTATGAACCGGGCGCTCTAGCCAGCTGAGCTAATCCGCCATAAAGTCATGCCTAGGATTTTCGTGCTTTGATATTATAGCATATCAAAACTCAAAAGTCAATACTTTTTTGAAAGTTTTTTTGCAACAGGCGCTTTTATTTGCCTTTTACTTGACAAATATATATAAAAATGGTAAAATTTATTGATAGAAAAATGCATGGAGCAATATATGAACTTAGAAATTATTGATTTTCACACTCACCCCTTCACTACCCCCTCGGAAAACTTCTGCTTTTTCCCCGGAAGCGTTACAACGGACGGAGATTTTCTCTCCGACCTTGCCTCTGCGGGCATCGGCAGATTTGCGGGCAGTATCATAGATAAACAAAACAAGGACTTTGCATCTATCGTTCGTGCTAACAGGCGCGCTATTGAGCTTGGGGAGCGATACGGAGATAAATATATCCCGGGTATACACGTTCACCCCGACTACGTTTCAGAGTCGGAAAACGAGATAAACTCGGCTTGGGAGCTGGGTGTGCGCCTTGTCGGAGAGCTTGTGCCGTATCATCACGGATACAGCTACGACCACTGTGGCTTACACGAGATTTTTGAGTGCCTTGGGGGACGTGATATGACGGTGAGTATTCACTCAACCGATAGCGACCTTCCGCTAATGGAGAAGCTCGCGGCAGAGCACAAGGACGTAACCTTTGTTTTTGCCCACCCGGGTGACCTACCTAGAGTAAAAAATCATATTGAAGTTATGCGTCGGTGCGAGAACGTGTATCTCGACCTCTCGGGCACGGGTCTTTTCCGCTACGGAATGTTAAAGCATCTTGTGGACTCTGTCGGAGCTGAAAGGATACTCTTCGGCACGGATTACCCGATATGCAACCCGGAGATGTACGTACACGCGGTCCTCTTTGAAAAAATCAGCGACAGAGAAAAGGAGCTTATCTTCGCAGGAAATGCAAAACGGCTCTTAAAACTATAAATGAACGGAAAAAATATGGATTTTACAAAACACATACCCGAAATAGAAAAGAAAATACGCTATACCTTCAAGGACAAGAATCTGCTGACACAGGCCTTCACCAGAGCCAGCTTCTGCAATGAGAAGAACCGCAGGGGCGAAAACTATATGTCAAACGAGGTGCTGGAATTTTTCGGTGACAGCGTGCTGTCTACGGCTATAATAACCCTTATGCTTGAGAAAAAAACAGAGCGATACCGTCACGGAATCAAGACCGACTGGAACGAGGGCGATTTCTCAAACCTCAGATCAAAGCTCAGCGACAAGCGCAATCTTTCAAAGAGCACAGCAGAGCTTGGGCTGCAAAGGTATCTCATAATGGGCGAGGGTGACAAGGCGTGCGGTATTGAGAACGAGCCTTCGGTTATGGAGGACCTGTTTGAGAGCATTATCGGCGCGATATACGTTGACTCGGGTAACGATATAAAGACGGTTATAAAGTCGGTAGGCTGTATGCTGGACGTTTCGGCTTACGGTGACACGAAGGAGGCTCCGATACAGAGCTATAAAAACGCTTTGCAAGAGTGGTGCGCTGACAAATCCCACAGACTTCCCGCCCCTGTGTACAAAACTTTAGAGGAGAGCGGACCTGACCACAAGAAGAGCTACAAGCGCGCCTGCTATATTGGCGATAAGCTATACGGTGTCGGAGAAGGAAAAAATCAGAAGCTTGCCGACAGCGCCGCCGCAGAGGCTACGCTCCTTATGTTAAAGGAAGAAAACGCACCGAAAATCAAAATAGACTCTGACGCGCCCGCAAGGCTTAAAGAGCTATGCGCGAAGGGCAAGCACCCCTCTCCCGAGTGGCGAGACCTCGGTGAAACCGAGAAATCAACAGACTCCTCGAAGGAATTTATGGTAGAGTGTCGCGCTATGGGTAAGAGCGCCGTAGGCATCGCTAACAGCAAGGCGGAGGCAAGAGCGCTAGCCGCAAGGAGCATACTTGATGCCGTAATAGTAAAAAACAAAGAAAAATCGGATAAAGCTTCAAAAAAACAGGATAAAAAGAGCTATCCAAAGCTGACCGTCAAGGATAAGCCAATGCCAAAAGAGGCAAAAGGCGCAGAAGCGCCAAAGCCCAAGCAACAGAGGACATCAAAGGGCGCACACGCGCCAAAGAAGCGTCCCTCCTGGCAGAAAAAGCACCTATAAAATTTTGAGAGCAAGCCAACTTGGGCTTGCTCTCTTTTTATTTATGGATTATTTAGCTTCGTACGCGTTATCTGACAATCCGATTATAAAGTTATCTACACATACCGTAGAATTTATAGGCATTGCATTGTCAAGATAGAAGTAAATTCTATTGTTATATGTATTCGCGGTATCGGTAAGAGTCATAGTATATCCATATGTATCGTCTACATATATCTGCACATACTTTACTCCACCAACATTATAGAATTCGAGGCGGATGTTGCACCATTTACCGGGCGTTATAACGGCAGTGTCTTTTGCTCCAAGAGAAAGTGTCGTTCCATCTGAATTTCGGTAAGCCTTAATGTAATCGCCACCGTCAAGGCGGAACAACGGACGACCGTCGCTGGTTCCCGTGAACATATCGCTCATTTTATAATCAAACTCATATATCTTACAGCTAACCTTTGTAAGATCGGTATTCTCGTCGGAAAGCGAAGAATCAGAAATTCCGGAATAATAGAAATATGCCTGGGTCCACTGTTCAACCGTTTTTGTCATGGTCGCTGCACTGTCTACAACACTTCCTGTTGAAACACTTGCACTACTAAATCCGTTGAGACTAGCACCATCTGTTCCAAAATCGCGGGCTACCGGCTTTCCGAGAAGGGCGGTTCTGTCATTCCAATACTTACCCTCTCCGCGCTCGTAAGCCTTAACCTCGATAACAGCGTTCCCGCTTACGGTGAACGTTCCGTCGGTAATAACCTCGGAGGAGGTTACGTTGCCGTTTGCATCAAGGAGAGATACCTGATACTTCTTTGTAGCGTCTGCGGGAGTAAAGGTAATAGAATCGGTTTCGAGATACACGCCTGCGGAGTATGCACCGTCGATAGTGCCGAGGTCGGTGTAAACGTAGTAGTAATCGGTTACAAGGTGGTCTACGTTATTGTTTGGGTTGGTATCAATATTAAGGACTTTACCCATATTAGCCGCAAACTCAAGAGTAGAGAGGTAGAACTCTTTACGAATTTCGTCCTTGCCGGGAGTTGCGTAACCGTTCTTATAGAGCTGCTCACCGAGATACTCTGCGATGCTGTATCTTTTAGCCTCGCTTGTAGCGTCACCCGAGGTTGCGGTAACGGTGTACTGCGTTGCAAAGTCCTGAGGACCTACGCCCTCGGTTATAAATACGTATGCCGCCTTGTTCTTTATAGTCTGCTGATTTTCTGCGGTTGCGGCAATGGTCTGTGACCACTCGGTGTCACCGCCTGTTACGGTGAGTGTAACTGTGTCCCCCGTTACGGTAGACGCATCAACTGCATACATAAGTGAGAATTTGTCGCTGTAATAAACGTTCTGGCTGAATATTTCGGGCTTTGTGGCTTCAGTGTCTTGCGCTGATACTGCGAATGCCGTTGCGGTGAGCGCAGTCATAGCTGCCATTATGGCAATAACTTTTACTATCGTTTTGTTTTTCATTCTTTCTTTCCTTTCGTTATTGTGTTTTTCTGTGAATTTTGCGCGCGTCATGTCCATCCTCCGTCGTCCCACGAGCCTTGAGTTAATTTTCCTGACGTGGATATTACGTCGGCAGAGTCAAATTTAACGATGTCAAGCTCGGGCGTTTGGTATGGACTTTTCAAGTCTTTTTTCCTCACGTTAACACTCCTTTCTCTTGTTTTTTGTGGATATTTGCTAATAATAATTTACATTTTAATCAACAATCGAGGGCTTCGAGGAATTTTTCTCTATCCTCTTTGTCATAAATAGGAACATAGAAATCTAAAAGCTCCATTGCAGAATACATATTTCGGGTCGTGCCGGAGGAGGCTATAACGCTGGCGTTCACGTCGCTCTCTACTGTCATGTGTATTGACACGGGAGCCTTCTGTGAAAAGCCTGTACTGCTCTTCGGTAGGTAAGAAAATGCTCCGTCGGGCTTTGCAAACGTGCCTACCTTCTCGGTTGTGGCTCTTATGGCCTCGGGAGCGCCCTTGAGGAGTATTGCCATAGCCTCGTCAGCAGCAGAGTCAGCCTCTGGCGTCTTAAGACCGCGAAGAATACCGACGAGATTGCTCACCGAGTACCACGCGTTATACTGCCAACAGATAGTGCCACAGCTCTCGGGCGAGGTTATACAGTCTATCGCCGCCTTCATAGCCTTGTCAGCATTTGGGAACATTGCGCCTGCCGTATGATATGCGCCCGATATTTTAAGCAGTGCGTTTATTGCATCGTATCCGCCCTGCACACCCCAAAGGCCCGTCTTGGGATTTTGCTTTTTGTTGAGGAAATCCACCATCGTATCCGTAAGTCCTGCCGCGATTATCAGGGGCGCCTGCGCTACTACGTTGTTACCCGAGAAATACGCATTTGTTTCCCAATCAAACGTTTCAAGATATCTTACAAGTGCGTCTGAAGAGCGCAAATGCTCCGCGAGCTTGCCATTTTCTTCACTCGTCTTGCTTTGCGATGCGGCAAGGCGCTCAACCGCTGTTGGATATGGGTACTTGAACTTAAACTTTCTAGCCATGTCAATAGCCCACGTCATATCTCTGCCGAGCCTTGAATCCTTCTGGTACCAATTTGGGTCGCTATAGTCCCACTGCGGATGGTATATATATCCGTCCTCCGCGCTTATAAGGCTCTGACAGAAGCGCGCCATCTGCTCACGCATAGCAAGGGGCAAATCGTCAGGCTCGTCTAAAAGTCCGGTAGCTAAAAGCAGGTTTGTCGCCTGATTTGTTGACTCTATATCAGGTAAAAACGGCTCGTTGTCCCTTCCCGAATTTGAGTAATAAAAGCCGCCTATATTCTTGTCGTAAAGCCCGGCAAGCCATAGATAAACGCTCTCGCCGTATAGCTTGTAATGATCCTGCATGGCGCAGACGACCTCGTCGCCCTTGCCGCCTCTTCTTGTTACCTCTTTTTCAAGAGCTTCCCATTTTTCATTAAATTTTTTCATAATTATGTACCTTTTGGGTCTCGCCGAGCGCAGCCGCGCTCGGCATTTGTTTATTTCTCTTCATAGGACTTGCTTGTGCAGTCTATTATGAGGTTATCTACATATACCGAAGTATTCGCCGCCATAGCGTTGTCGATAAAGAAGCGTATCTCGTAAGCGAAAGCACTGTCCGTGCTTATAGTTTGAGTATAGGAGTAGGTGTCATTTACGTATATCTGCACGTAGCGCGTGCCGTCAACGTTATATACCTCAAATCTTATATTGCACCACTGACCCGGGGTGATAACCGCCGTGTCCTTCGAGCCAAGCGAGAGGCTTGTGCCATCCGAGTTTCTGTACGCTCTGACGTAATTACGGTCTACCGTATCGTCAGTATTATAATCAAGCGCAAACAGAGCGCGTTCGTCGTTTGAGTCCGAGAACATATCGCTTATCTTATAATCAAACTCAAATATCTTACAGCTTGACGTAGCGTAATCAGCAAAGTCGGCGTCGTTATGCTTATAACGGAAATACTCCTGCTTCCACTCACTGCTCGTTTTTGTTAAGACAGCCGCGCCGTCAGCATTCGCTCCCGTCGCGTAACCGTAATTTGAAAAGCCGTTAAGCGCTGCTCCCGCCGTACTGAAATTCCAGCTCTTATAATTCGTAAGCGCGCTCTGCGCTTGCCAATAAACACCCTTACCAAGCTCAAACGTAGGCTCTATCGGCTCTGTTTCAGTACCGTCGTCGCCGCTCTGTGCGTCGCTAATATGTCCATAGAAGAGATTGTCAATCGACATTACTGAGGTGTTTTCATAGCCTGTATAGGCGTTTCGCCATACCTTGATGCTCGTTATCAGAGCGCTTGTAGTGCCGAGACTCGTGCTTTCTCCGATTTTTACGTTGTTGACATAATAATCGGTTGTCGCGCTTCCGTCTGCAAGATATACTATCTCAAAGCGAATGTTATACCAAGTGTCAGATAGGATAGTATTTTCCTCGCTGGCCGGAGTACTCACAGATTGCGAATAAAGGTAAAGAGTATCAGCATCGGAATTTTTACCGAATCTGAAATACTTATCTCCGCTGCCGCCGTTGATTATAAACGGAAGAAGTCGGTAGCATATTTGGTTATCGGCAATTTCATCGGCGCTGTACGTCAGCTTCATATCAAACTCAACTACTGTGAGATAATCGGTGAGATTGCCACCCGAGGCGCCGGGACCTGAGATGGTAAGATACGACTGACTGCTATACTTGTTTTCTGTATCCGGGTTTGTGAAAACGTTTGCGCCGTTTATTATCTCGCTCTTTCCTACATACGTATTTGTAACGGGAAGAGGCAGAGAGGAGGTTCTGTTAAAGCTTTCCTTAAGAATTGCGCCCGTGAGATTAGAGTTGTTGTAATAAACGCCCTCTCCCCCTGCGCCGCTGACAGGCTCTTCGGGTTCTTCCGGCTCTTGCGATGGGTCGTCGGGGTCGGGTGTGGGAGCTGCCGGAGCTTCCTTATCTATATGAGCGATAAATACGTTGTCCATCGCTACAAGTGTGTCGGTAGGAGTCTGTGCCTTCATGTTGACGATAAGCCTTTCGGTATACGGTGTAGTATCGTTAAGGGTTATCTCTGTGCTCTTCACTCCGTCAACGTATATTTCGGCAAGCGCGGAGTCGGACTTATAGTAGATTTCAAAGCGGATATTATGCCACTGTCCCGCCTTTATCTGCGCTGTGTCCTTCGTTCCTATGGAGAAGCTTGTGCCGTCGGTGTTTTCGACAAAGTAGGCGTAGTCAGAGCCGTCAAATCTGAACGATAGACCGTAATTGCCTGTGGCTATCGCATTAGCATAGAAATCAAGCTCGATTACCGTGCAGGGATTTGCCGTTTGTGTAGGGGTGCTCGGCGCCTTATACGTAACGTAAACCTCTTTGTTATCGTCGGCACTGTCTATCCTTATAAACATCAAAGTCGTTTTATCCTTGATGTATTTTACACCCTTCGTTCCGGTAAGGGACGGTGCAGTTCCGTCATCAAAGCTCCACCTCTTTGCGTTTTCGGTAACTGTTCCGTTATAATAAGCTCCCTCGCCCTTTGCTGTGCCTATGTTGGTATTTGGCCCAGGGCTTACGGTTGTACCGTCCTCGCTGACGTAAGCCTTATCTATATGAGCTATGAACATATTGTCAACGTTGATAACCGTTCCCTTGTCGACGTTCTTTTTCATATACATTATGAGTCTTGAGTTGAAGGGACTCATCTCGCCGAGTCTTACCTCGGTTGCATACTCGCCGTCAACGTAGATTTTAACTATTTCGGTATATTCGTTGATATAGTAGATCTCAAAGCGAATATTCGCCCACTCTCCGCATTTTATCTCTGCGGTGTCTGCCTCAACAAGCGACCACGTTGTACCGTCAGAGTTCTTTACAAACCTTACGTAGTTTCCGTCGTCAAGTCTGAATGGTGCGTTATCGTAGGAGAGGTCTGCCTCGCTTACTCGGTAATCAAACTCGTATATCGAGCAGTAATTGCTATACTGTGTAAGGTCGGTGGGCGCATTAAGCTTATACTGTATGTATGTCTCGTCCGTACCCGTCTCCCCCTTGCGCTCGAATATCAACATTCCGTCAGAGCAGAACATTTTACCGTAAAGCGGTTTGGTAAGATTAGGTGAAGGATAACCCATAAAGTCATAGGTGTATCTCGTTGTAATATCCTTATACTCCGGGGCGTTAAAGTACTTGCCAAGACCGGGGGCAGACACCACGTTGCTGTCTTTTGGAGCATCGATATTGATGTTCGGCTGCTTATCGGGGTCTGTTATCTCTTCGTAAATTGCGTTTGTCTTATAGCAGGCAACGTTGTCGATATAATAGACCGCATTAACGTAAGACATAGCAAAGATAGATGCCTCGGTATACATATTCACAGGTGTTCCAACCTTGCCTTTAAGCCTTGCTGACGTAGAGTCGTAATAGTTGTCGGTGACGCCGGCAAGCTCTCCGTTTGCATATACCATAATTCTAACGTTTTCTTCAGTGCCGACATAATACTCAACCTTTATATTGAACCACTCGTCTTTAGGAAGAGTAACACCGAAATCGTTCATGAGTCGCGGCGTGCTACCCGATGAAATATCGCAAAGATGTATACCGGAGTTGTCAACGCTTATCATCAGCATATATGCCTTGCTTCCAAGCGTAACCTGTAAAATGTTTCCGCTGCTCGAGGACTCAATAAACATATCAAACTCGAATACGAAGCAGGAGGCACTCAAACGAAGGCTGTTACAGTCAAACGTCAGAGTATCACCGCCCTTGTTATCCGTTTCAACTCTTAAAACGTTGCCATTCGCTCCCTCTCTGATGTCGCCGACAACAACAGCTCCTCCCTGGGAGTTGAAGGTCAAATCCACGTACTCTGTTTTTTCGTTTACCGTTTCGTCATCAAAGATGATAAATTCAACCTCTGAATTGTCATCGTCCTTTATAACGGGATTAAGACCCTCAAGGATATCAAGATACCTCATCCAGTCGCTTTTAGTGTAAAGGGGAGGCATATAATCCTTAAGATCGAGCGCGTTAAACATATTTCCGGTTAAACCAACGATGCCTATCTCCGTTGCGTTTACGTCACCCTCATCGACCTGAGGAACAGCAACCGGCATATCGTGGCTATCGCTTACCGTACCGTAGGTAAAGTAAGAATACGAGCCGTCGTCCTTTTTGAACGCGGAGTTCTTTGACAAAGACACCGCTATCTCGTTTTGGCAGTTCTTTAGAAGATCTAAAGAAATTTTATCCGCCAAGGCAGCTCCCGCATCGGTGTCAGAGCTGTATTTCCTTAAGTTTTTGGTTATATTAGCTATCGAATACCACGCGTTATATACGAAGCAAATAGTTTTCGCTTCTTCCGCAGTGGTAAGAGTTTTTATTGCCGACCTTGCCGCCTCTTCGGGATAGGGTAACTCAGCACCAAGCTTGTTATAAAGTGCGGATATTTTCAAAAGTCCGTTCGTTCCATCGTAATCGACAACCGACTTCCAATATCCTGTGCTTTCGTAAACGTTGTCATTAAGATATTTTATAACCGTTTCGGAGCAGGACCAATCAGCGCACTCCTCTTTTAGCTCTTTATCTCTTTTAAGAAAATCGTCTCCTTGAGAAGCAAGCTCGTCACCGCCGCCGTAGCAGTTGTTTCTAATATCGATAATGTTATTTAAGTAATTTAAGAGCGCTTCTTTAGTTTCAAGATGTGGAGTAGCCGACGAGGCAACCGCACTCACCTTTGATACAGCCTGAGCCGCAGAGTGTGAGAGCCTCATAGTAAGCGGAGTCGCTGCCGGCTGTACCCAATGGTTATTTATAACGATTCCGTCGCCCTCAAGGTTAGGCGTATCGTACGTAGGGCTTACTCCAAGCTCGCGAAGAATATTTTCAGCATTTGAAAGATCTCTTCCGCGTCTTGCAAGCTTCTTATCCGTCATCTCCTGTCCCCACTGTATGTGGTAGAAGTATCCGTTTGGTGCTTGTGCCCCCTTGACGAAGTGCGCTATCTGCTCCCTCATCCAATCGGGCAGAGCATAACCATACGGGCTAGCCATTCCGGAGCCTGCGATAAAGTTAAGCGCCTGGCTGGTTGACTCAAGGTCAGGAAGGTATCCTTCGGTATTTCTTCCCGAGTTTGAATAATAGAATCCTCCGCCGTTTTTATAGTCGCCGTCTATTGCCGGCTCGTAAAGATTGGCAAACCAGGATATAACATTATCGCTGTATTGAGAATAAAATTTTTGCAGCTCTTTTATAACGCCGTCAGCATATTCAGAAGCAGAAATTTCCCTGCCGTTCTTATCACGCAGGACATCACCGCCAGTGCTGACGCGTTTTTCAATCTCTTCGCGAAGCTCCTGCCACTTTTCAGCTACCATTTCATTATCAATAGCTTCCTGATAAGCAATGGGATCTATCAGAGCACTTGCTATCACGCCACTTTTAACGTAATATGTAGACTCATCGCCCACAAGGCTTAAAAACTTTTCCAGCGATTTATTCAGCGCAAGCTCAAGATCAAATTTATCATTCTCGAAAGCAATCGCAACGGACGAGCCGTCAGAATAAATTACGTACTTGGTGTCACAGTCTGACTGCTTTTCAATTCTGGCAAGCTGCTTATACGCCTCGCTTGATATTGGTCTGTTTGTCTTGCCTATAACCAGCTCGTGCTGCCCGATCTCCGACTCCGTATCGCGCCTGATTACAGGAGGCTTTGAAAGATTGCCGGCAAGGTCATAGTACAGATCGTTCAGATAGGCTTTAACCTGCTCTTCCGCATACACTATCCCAAGCGTGCTTCCGGGATAATACAGGGCACCGCTCGCAGATTCTTCATTAGGCGAGGCGTCCTGCTCACCGCTCGGGGTACAGGAAGCAAGCATAGCGGTTATGCAAATAGCCGCTAAAAGACAAACCAAAATTCGTTTTTTCATAATTTTTGTTTCTCCTTTCGTAAAGAGAGCTTCTAACATTTGAACGGCAAATCAGCCGCTTACCCACAAGGCGCCAAGCACTGCAACACATTTCGGGTATATAAAATACTGAAAATATATGAGATGTTTATAGTCAGTGCCTTTCACCACTTACATTATTGCATATTTCGCACAAAAAAAGCAATACCCCAAAGGGCAACATTTAACATTTTGACGATTTTTGCAAACAAATCACCTATTGATATAAATTTAACGCTAAACCTACTAAATAGGCAAAAAGATAACGAAAAAGCGTCCACTATGCAGAACTCTGTCATAATGAACGCTTTAATTGATATTATCGAATGAGCTTATAAGTTATTTGCAAAAATTCTCGATATAATTGTCGATAGCTTCCTTTATTACCTTAACCGCCTCGGCTCTCGGGCTGACCTCGTTTACAGCAGTTTCCTTATGCTCGAGGCTCTTGTAGACGCTGAAGAAATGACGCATCTCGTCAAAAATGTGAGGCGGAAGCTCGTCAATTCCCTTATACTGATTGTAATTCGGGTCGTTATATGGAATAGCTATTATTTTTTCATCGTTTCTGCCGTTATCCATCATAGAGATAACGCCTATCGGATAAGCTCTGACAAGCGACATGGGCTCTAAGGACTCGGCACAGATGAGCAAAACGTCAAGCGGGTCGCCGTCATCACCGTAGGTTCTCGGAATAAATCCGTAATTTGCGGGATAGTGAGTAGAGGTATAGAGTATTCTGTCGAGAATTATATACCCTGTTTCCTTATCAAGCTCATACTTTTTCTTACTGCCTTTAGATATTTCGATAACGCAGATGAAATCCTCGGGTGTTATTCTCTTCGGTGAGATGTCGTGCCAGATATTTGACATTTTTTTATATCCTTTTTACAAATTTATTAAAGCAGGCTTTTGTAGAGCGCGGTAATATCCTCAACGCTTGTTTCTCTCGGGTTGCCGGGACGGCAAGCGTCGTCGTATGCCGACTGTGCAAGGAAGGGTATGTCCTCCTCCTTAACGATATCCTTAAGATCTGCGGGAATTCCTACGTCAAGAGAAAGCTGCTTTACTGCAGAAACCGCAGCAGCTCTTGCCTCCTCGAGAGTCATATCGTCAACGCCGGTGACACCCATAGCCTTTGCGATCTCGCGGTACTTCTCACCCGTCGCGGGAGCGTTATACTCCATAACGGTGGGGAGAATTATAGCATTTGCAATACCGTGAGGAGTGTCGTAGAGAGCGCCGAGGGGGTGAGCCATAGAGTGAACTATACCAAGACCGACATTAGAGAATCCCATTCCTGCGATATACTGACCGAGTGCCATGCCCTCTCTGCCCTCGTCTGTGCCCTCAACAGCACCGCGAAGCGACTTTGCAATAATTCTAATGGCTTCAATGTGGAACATATCCGAAAGAGCCCAAGCTCCGCCTGTGATATAGCCCTCGATAGCGTGGGTGAGAGCGTCCATGCCCGTTGCGGCAGTAAGCCCCTTCGGCATCGTGGACATCATATCGGGGTCAACAACAGCTACTACGGGAATGTCGTGAACGTCAACGCACACCATTTTTCTGTTCTTCTGCACGTCTGTAATAACGTAGTTGATAGTAACCTCTGCTGCAGTTCCCGCTGTTGTAGGAACGGCGATGATGGGAACGCACTTGTTCTTTGTGGGGGCAACGCCCTCGAGGCTGCGCACATCGCTGAACTCGGGGTTGTTGATTATAATACCGATAGCCTTTGCGGTATCCATAGACGAGCCTCCGCCGATAGCGATTATGCAATCAGCGCCCGACGCCTTGTATGCGGCAACACCTGCCTGCACGTTCTCAATAGTAGGGTTGGGCTTTATTTCGGAAAAGACGGAGTAATCAATCTTCGCATCGTCGAGAACCTTAAGCACCTTGCCGGTTACTCCAAATTTTATAAGATCGGGGTCGGAGGTTACGAAGACCTTTTTGAAGCCTCTTGCATTTACCTCATCCGCAATAGCGCTTATCGCACCCTTGCCGTGATAGAATGTTTCGTTAAGTACAAATCTGTTCATTGGTTTTACCTCTCTTTTTTATTTTTACAAGGTTATTATACATTATAACAAGCGTGGATGTCAATGGTTTTAACAAAGTTTGTCAAAAAAATAACAATTTATTTTACAGTCCGAAAATCCACCGCCCGATAGCGCCCGATACCATATCATATCCCGTCGCGGTAAGATGCTGTCACCGTCAAAAATTATTTTCTTTCCTAAAAGATGGTTTTCCATTTTATTCTCTCCCAAATTTGTTTCTAACTCCTACCCCTTACCAACTCTTTGTATTCCTCGTAGCTATAAAGCAGGTTCAGCGCGCAAAGCAGCGCATTCGGTGTCATATCGTGTGGTAATCCAAGGCTCTTACAAAGCTCCGCTCTTCTCTCGGCAGAACCCGGGTATCCCGTGAGTTTATCCTCGAAAAAGTCAACTTTTGTTATCATTTTTTTGCTTTTTTCGGTTTTTTCACCATTTGCGAATGGCGCAAGCAAAGCGCAGATTGTTTCGCGATTCATTCCTTCTACACCGAGAAGGCCTGCCGCAGAGGGAGATTTTTTTCTCTTTTCTTTCCCCTGTATTTCGGGGGTGTATATATGAAATATTTTATCCTTCGGAATGATAGAGGAAAGGTAGGAGCGTATCTGCCTGCCACCGCCGTCAGAATCGGTGAGAACGATAATTCCATCGGATGCCAGCCTTTTTATAAGAGCGGTTTTTTCCTTATTATTAAATATAGAAAATCCGCCTGTCGTAATTACCGTCGCATCAAGAAAGGAAAGAAGCGTAGATTTATCATAACGACCTTCAACTATTATCGGCAATGAAATTTTCAGTCTTTGCATATCATTTTCTCCCGCGACAAATATCGTTCATAGGACACTCCGAGCACCTCGGTGCTCTGGCAGAGCAGATTTCTCTGCCGAATATCACTATCCTGTGACAAAAATCGCTTCCGCGCGAGAGATCTATAAGCTCCCGCAGTATCCTCTCAACCTTCGTAGGATCCTTAAGCTTTTCGGGATAAAGCCCGAGCCTGCCGCATATTCTGATGCAATGCGTATCACAAACTACGGCGGGCTTTGCGTACACGTCGCCGAGTATCAGGTTTGCTATCTTTCTGCCAACTCCGTGAAGGCGCAAAAGCTCCTGCATAGTGTCGGGTACTCTGCCTCCAAAATCGGTTATCAGCATTTTGGACGCGTCCTTAATATTCGCTGCTTTCATGTGATAAAGTCCACAGGGCTTCACTATTTCTTCAATTTCAATAACGTCCGCCGAAGCCATCGCCTCCGCCGTAGGAAACCGACTAAACAGCTCTCTCGAAACTACGTTCACTCTGGCATCGGTGCATTGTGCTGACAGGCGCGCCATAACTAAAAGACGCCAAGGGTCTCCCCCGTATTCCAAAGCACATTCGGCTGTCGGATATAATTTCTCAAGCCTGTCGGCTACCTCTGCCGCAAGCGCTCTCTTTTCACTCTTTGTCATAAGACGTTGCCACCTCTATCAGCTTTTTTGTGAGCTTCACGGATAGACCCACAACCGTATCAAAGTCGCCCTCGTAGCTTTCTACAAGCCTGCCGCCAAGCCCCTGAATACCGTAGCTCCCCGCCTTGTCCATAGGCTCTCCTGTGGCAACGTACTCTGCTATCTCGCTATCAGAAAGCTCTCTGAAAACGACCTTCGTCGTATCGGTTCCGCTGTATACCCTTCCTTTATAATGAACGGCAACACCCGTATGGACGTTATGTCCTCTTCCGGAAAGAGAGCGCAGCATAGCAATAGCGTCACCCTCGTCGCGCGGCTTTCCTAAAGCTAAACCGTCAAGCTCAACGAGAGTATCAGATGATATTATCAGCGTGTCGGGTGAGAGGTCGGCAACAACCGCGCCTCCCTTCCTCTCTGCGAGAATACGAACACCATCTCTTGGGTGAACGTCGGGCGGAAGCTCCTCGTCACATTCGGCGGTAATTATATCAAAATCCGTCGTTATCTCTCCAAGAAGCTCGCGCCTTCTCGGCGACTTTGATGCAAGAACAACTTTCAAAATTGTTTTTCCTTTCAAAACTTAAAGGGTGCAAAGCTATACGCCTTGCACCCCTCTTGAGTCAATTAATTATTGAGTTTTTTAGTTTAGTCTATTCGTTATGAATAACTATTACTTATTCCACTCAGCAACAGCCTCGTCAAGATACTGCTGCTTCTTGCCTCTGATCGAATCATACTTGTTAGTGAAGTCGGTCATTGTGAAGCCGCTGCTTGCGATGATCTCGTGGAACTTGTTAGCAGTCATATCTTTGTCAGTAACCTTCCAGAGAGCGATCTCGTCCTCGATGGTCTTTGCGAAAGCATCCTTAACGTGGTTACGGATATAGCCAAGCATCTTCTTGTTCTGATCTGCTGCAACACCACCGGTCTTGGAAACAAGGTTTACGTTATAGTACTCGTCAATAACATCTGCAGACTGTCTGGAAAGATAGTCAAGGTATGCAGAAGCCTGAGCGAACTTGGTAGTATTCTTTGCAATTGCAACAACCTTTGCAAGGTTATGTACAAGAGTGAGGTAATCGTCCTGGTTATTGTAAAGCGGAACGGGAAGGATACCGAAGCCTGAACCACCCTCTGCCAACATGTTCTGGTAAACTGTGTCCTCAAGAGAACCGAGAGCGATGATACCGCCGAAGAGAACTCTATCCTTAGCAAATCTGTTACGGATAGCCTGAAGCTCGGTCTTAGCATCTGCCTCACCGATTGCCTCGAAGTTGCCGGAAGCTACTGCTACCATACCGGACTGGCCGAAGAGACCGGACATCTTCTCAACAAGAGTATTAAGAGTGGGATTATCTACAGGATACTGAGGATTCTTGGTGCCGTTGTCTGCTACGTTAGGAACTACAGTATCAACACTCTCAACGGTGTAAAGGAAACCGGAGGATACAAGACCGGAGGTCTTACCTGCTGCAAAGCCTACGGTGTCTGCAAGAACGTGATCAGAACCGTTATCGTTAGTATTCTTGAACGCTTGTGCTGCATAGTGACCAAGAA
This sequence comes from Clostridia bacterium, assembly GCA_017463125.1. GTDB lineage: Bacteria > Bacillota > Clostridia > Oscillospirales > CAG-272 > UBA1740. Next base: position 81,027 of record JAFTPV010000005.1, read on the forward strand.
CGGTATAGGTCCAACCCTCAGCGTACTTATCCTCAGTTCTCCAAACGAGATCATAGAAATCATAGAATCCGTTTGTCATATCCTTCGTCCAAGTATATTCAGTTTCGATAGCCTCAAGCATTTTGATGTTTACGGGAACAACGAGGAAGGAACGAACAAGGTCAACACAGAAATCTGATGCAAGAGCATAGAGCCTGTTGTTATTAAGAGAGAGGGACTGCATATACTCGTAGAAGTAACCCTCACCTATGGTAGAGTCGAAGTAGTTTTCGCCCTTGTAATTGTAGTCAGAATCATTGAATCTGAAGTTGTTACCGTTTGCATAGCTACCCTTAAGGTTAGCAAAGCATCCGTTAAGCTGAGCGCCGCTGATGTCATAAACGAAATTGTAGTAAACGTCAGGAGCCTCGTTGCTTCCCGAGGTAGCCTCGCTTACCATAACGCCTGAAGAAGCGCCCCAACCCTCAGTAGCCTTGAAATACTGCCAATCAATAGTTACTTTTGCAGCAGTTTCTGCATAGAGGTTTCTCTTACGAACAAGGTCGTCAATGTCCTCAAAGTCAGCGCTCTCACCGGCATAGTATCTCTCACAACCGGAGGAAAGCTCGCCTGCATGGTCGTCATTGGTGTACTTGATCTTAAGAGTTGTTTTCTCCCAATTACTAGTATCATAAGTGGGAGCACCATCGGGAAGCGTAACGTCGTCACCGCCGTTGCCGTTTCCATTACCGCTGCCACTACCCGAGTCACATGCTGCGAACATAGCGATAGCAGCAACCATAGCCAGGATAAGGCATAAAAGTTTTGTTTTCATGTTTTTTCTCCTTTTTTTATTAACCGCTTGTAGCGGTTTTTTTGCACTATAATAATACCATATAAATGGAAATAAGTCAAGCACAAAAATCGCTAATAAAAATTTTGTTACACCTTGCACAAACTCGAGAAATCTTTTTTGTTTATTTTAACATATCAAAAATATGGAAAAAACAACTTTGTTCATCTCCCGAACAGTCAAAAGCGTCTACCCTACAGTCAGTCCTGAAAATCCATAAAATCCATATTTTTTAAGTTCGGGACGATTTTTTTCAAAAAAGCTATTGACAAACGCTTTTTCTTGTGGTAGAATATATGAGCGCAAAAATGTGAAACCTATTATTAGCATAGCGGAATTGTGTAAAGGTAGCACAGCAGACTCTGACTCTGTATGTTGGGGTTCGAATCCCTATTCCGCTGCCAAACAAAAACAGACCACCTTGTGTGGTCTGTTTTTGTTTTTGGTTACGGAATAAGCGTTCCGAACCGCAGCGCCGAGTATCTTACGAGGCGCGGGGGTCGCATACCCCGCCCGAAGTTCGACAAGCTCGCTTGTCAAACACAGGGTGCGGGTATCTTCACCATAGGTGAATACCCCCATTTCAGACCACACCCGAGTGGTCTGTTTTTGTTTTTTGTGGTTTACCTTATACCATATTTTTCGATGATATAGTCCATATCCTTATCACCTCTGCCCGACAGACAGATAAGCACGGAGCCGTGATTCATTTCTCTTGCCAGCTTCATACCGTAGGCAACGGCGTGAGAGCTTTCGATAGCGGGAATGATACCCTCCATGCGCGAGAGCTTGAAGAAGGCGTCTATGGTTTCCTCATCGCTTATCGCATCATACTTTACTCTGCTGAGGTCGTGGAGGAAGGCGTGCTCGGGACCGGAGGAGGGGTAGTCAAGTCCGGAGGCGACGGAGTATACGGGCGCGGGGTCGCCGTTCTCGTCCTTAAGCATTATACTATTGAAGCCGTGCATAATGCCCTCTGTGCCGTACTTGAGGCTTGCGGCGTGGTCGCCAAGCTTCTCGCCTCTGCCGAGCGGTTCAACACCGTAGATGTCTACGGGGTCGTTTAAGAAGCCCGCGAACATACCCATAGAGTTAGAGCCGCCGCCAACGCAAGCAACGACAGCGTCGGGAAGCTCACCCGTCATGCCGACGAACTGCTCTCTTGCTTCAATACCCACAACGCTCTGGAAATCGCGCACCATCATAGGAAAAGGATGAGGACCGACTACCGAGCCTATACAATAGATGGCGTCCTTGTACTCTCTCGTATAAGCGTCAAATGCCGCGTCAACCGCTTCCTTAAGAGTTGCGAGGCCGTGAGTTACCTCAACGACGTTTGCACCAAGTATTTTCATTCTTGCTACGTTTGGCGCCTGCTTCTTTATGTCAACCGAGCCCATATAGATATCGCACTCCAGTCCAAAATACGCCGCCGCAGTAGCAAGCGCAACGCCGTGCTGGCCTGCGCCCGTTTCAGCAATTACCTTTTTCTTACCCATATATTTCGCAAGGAGCGCCTCGCCCATGCAGTGATTAAGCTTATGGGCGCCGGTGTGGTTAAGGTCCTCGCGCTTTACGTAAAGCTGGACATTACCAATGCTTTTCGACAGTCTTTCAAGATAGGATATCGGTGTAGGTCTGCCCTGGAACTCACGGCGTATCTTACGCAGCTCGCCTATGAACTTAGAGGACTTGCAGATCGTGAAATACGCATCGGTTATCTCGTCCATAGCCTTCTTAAGCTCGGGGGAAACGTATGCTCCGCCGTATTTGCCGAAATAGCCGTCAGTCGAGGGGTATTTTTTCAAATAAGTATCAAAATCAATATCGTTAAATTTCATTTTTACAATTCCTTTCACTTATATACTGTTACAAACTATATAATCTTTTATTTATTGTTATTATCCAAGCGTCGCCATCGTATAATTCCCATAACCAAAATTTCCTTTCGTGAAAACAAAAAAGCCCCAAGTGTAACGTAACACTCGGGGCGAATATATCGCGGTACCACCCGTTTTCAAAGTAAAAACTTCCTCATGCACGGAATATGCATTATGCAGATAACGGTGCCGCCGTCGGAGCCTACGCACAGAAAAAGCTTCGGTCCGCCCTCAAAAGCCCATTCACCGTAATGCCCTATACCGCACTCTCACCGTCTGCGGCTCGCTGGAATAACACTGTTACGGCTACTCCTCTTTCTCAAAGGTTTGATGTAATTATACTCTCCTTTTTTTGATTTGTCAATAGAAAAGGCGAAATTTTATTTTTCTTTTACAAAAAACTTATCAAAGGAAGAGCGGCCGCATCTGCTCGCCGAGAAGCGCACACCTTAACGCCTCGGGCACCTCGCTCATTTCGGCAACGAGGGAGTGGGGCTTTCCCTTCGGGTCGTCCTGCCTCATTCTGACGAAGAATACGGATTTTCTGGTTATCAGCTTTGCAACATTGCCGAGGTTTTGCGACATGGCGTCGTTTGATGCAAGGGCTATTATTAGAGTCTTGTCGCGCCTCAGGTGCGCCTTTGCCGCCATTGTAACGGCGGTATCGGTTATTCCGTTTGCAATTTTTGCGAGGGTGTTACCCGTGCAGGGTGCTATCACGAGAGCGTCAAGCGGCGTTTTGGGTCCGAGGGGCTCTGCGTCCTTTACCGTATGGATTATTTTTCTGTCGCAGAGCTCTTCAACCTGCATTACAAGGTCCGACGCCATTCCGAAGCGGGTATCTGTTGAGTAGGCGTTTTCACTCATTATAGGCTGTATATCGTATCCCTCAAGACGCAGCTTGCGTAAGGACTCAAGAGATGCCTTGTGTGTACAGAAGGAGGCGGTTATTGCATATCCTATCATAGAATGCACCCCATTCTCTCCGAGATATATCTTGCATACGTGCGTCCTGCGGTTTCGGGATACATACGCTCGGGTATAGCCATAAGCCTTACGACGTTATCGCCGCTTGGGACGGCGTTGCCCGATGCTACGTCGATAACCTTCAGATGCGAAAGAGGGCCTTCCAGCATCTCTGAATCTATCGTATGCGAGGGTGATGTGTTTATAATCACGTCAAGGGCGCTAAAATCGTCGCCGCCGAGTCCGACGCGTGCAGAAATTCCGTTCTCACAAAGCGAAATGGCAACCGACTCTCTTGCCGTGTAGACCCGCACTCCTGCCCCAAAAAACAAAAGCCCGCGCACAAGAGCCTCGCCTATTCTTCCGTATCCCACAACGCCGATATTCAGCTCGGATATATCCTTGGTAAGCTCGGAGAGTATATAGCCGACTATACCGTGTGCGCTTATTGCAGCGTTCTCCAAAAGAAATTTTTCGTCCTGACCCGCGTCATAGACCTCGCCGCCCCGCAAGGCTATCTCTTCGCTCATCTTTGCCGGTATTTCGTATCCGGCAACAAGGGTGTTTTTCGTTACGAGCTCTGTCACCTCGCATAACTGCACGGTGGTATTTGTGATATATTTTTTGTCCTTAGTAGTAGGTATGGGGAGCAATATAAGGCGTCCGTATCTGCCAAGGCTTTTTCCCTGCGCTATGACTGCGGCGCACCTCTTAATACGCTCCCCTTTGCCAAAGGTAATAATTTCCATATATGTCCCAACCTGAAAATAATAAGAAAGCGGGATATTTCACCCACCTTCATTATATGCTTTTTTCAGACGGACGTGTTTTATTACATATCCTGACTTTTGCTCTTCACCATATCGGTAACGCATTTAGCCTTGTCGGTAATAAAGTCACGGCTCTTTTTGCCTATACTTATAAGACCTGCGGCCGCCAGCGAGAAAATCGCAAGCCATGCATAAGGGTGCGATTTCTTTTTATCAGACTTGCCAAAAAACATAAACTCCTCCTAACAAACTGGATTTACGCTTATTTTCTCCCAAAATGCTCGGAGTTATTACAAAAAGCGGCCGAAAAAGCCGCTTTTGTTTGTTTAATTGTTGCCGAAATCGATATTTATATCTCTGTCGCCGGAATCTCTTGTAGGAAGATAAGGAATAAGCGCCTCTGCCGTTTTGGCTACGGGCATTGTTTGAATATAAACCTTGCCGGGACCCGTAATTCTCGTGTTGAAGAAGCCCTCGCCGCCAAGAAGCTTATTTTTTATTCCCTTGACGGTCTGTATCTCCATAGTACAGCTTTCGCTCATTGCGGCAAGATGTCCCGTGTCAATAATTATGCTCTCGCCGGCTCGCAGCTCGTATTCCTTGCAGTATCCGTCAATCTCAATAAATACAAGCCCCTCGCCCGAAACCTTCTGAAGAATGAAGCCCTCGCCGCCGAAAAATCCCGCGCCGAAGCGACGCTGAAAATGTACCGAAAGATCAAGCCCCTTCTCCATTGCGAGAAATCCGCTCTTCTGAATTATTATGCCGTTTCCGCGAGTGACGTGATACGGGATTATCGAGCCGGGAAAGCTGGACGCAAAGGCTATCGTTCCAGGCGCACCGTCAGCAATATATTCATTCAAAAACAACGACTCTCCCGAGAACATTCTGCCAAAAAACTTTCCGATACCGCCACTTGTGGTAAGCATCTTCATATTCGGGCTCATCCAGCTCATAGCGCCACCCTCACACATAATGGATTCACCTGTATCAGGATAGCAAATAACAACAGGAAGATTGCCGCCTTCGATCTCGAATTTTAACATATTTTTCTCCTTTTTAAGCGAAAATGCAAATTTTAGTTTGCAAAAATCTTACTTATCAGCGATTTCTGGTTGGGTATCAAAGGTGGTAACGGTAGGCCATTTTATGAATTCATCTAAGCCTATTTCATAATAAGCTACCTCGGTGAAGTAGTCATCGTTATAATATTCAAACAGCTCCTTATCGCGTGTTGCCGTGAACTCTGACCACTGCTCGTCGGTGTAATCAGAGCGAGTTTTGCTCTCTTTTTCGAGATACTGAGTATAATATTCTTCCTTATACTCGTCCTTTACGGCGGCTATCTTTTCCGCGAGTTCTTCCTCGGTGGGAAGAAGATTTTCTTCCTTTAATATATAATATAGGACAAGTCTTTCTTTTACCAAGCTCTCTGACATAGCGTAGAGATATTCCTTCCAATCGTCATAGCCGTAATACTCGCAGCTAAGGTATGCCATAGCATAATCATCTATATTATCGAAGGTTTCATACTCCTCTGTATAAGAGTTCTGTATTGAGCCGCCGTTGGTTTCGTACTGCCAAACTACGTCGTCCTTGTATTCGTTATAGATAGCCTCGACCTTCTTCTTTGGATATTTCTTTACCTCTGCTATATTAAGGTAATGATCCCACATAAGAGCCTCGATTTCAGCCTCAAGCTCTGCCTCGTACGCCTCATTGAGCTTATCCTGAAGATATGCGGTCAGCTTCTCCGTAGCTGTACCGTCGTAGCCCTCAAGATCCTCTGCGGTTACGCCAAAATCGTCCTCCAGAAGCTTCTCCTCAACAAACTCGTCGGTAAACTCGGGAGCATTATATTCCTCTATACCGTGAACGTATACCTCAAATTTCGCATTTTTGTTACGAAGAGTTGCCGTCGTGTAATCGTAGGGGAAATAGCAGTCAACGAGGAAATAATCACCCTCTCCCTCGTTTGCCGTAGCGTACGAAATTTTTACGTCGGTATAGTCGTACTCTACGCCCTCGGAGTTCTTTGCCGAGAAGGAAGCGCCGCTCTCTGCACCGATAGTCAGAGTTTTAAGCATATTTTCAAAGCCCTGACCGTAATTCTTGAGGTTTTCCTCCTCGCCGAAGACAAATCTGACCTCAGATGCCTTTTCCGAATCCTTGGATTTGTCGGCTAGCTGACGGGTGTAGCTTACGTAAACGATATAATCATCCTCAACCTCGCCCTCGGTAACCTTAACGAGCTGATTTTCCTTTGTAAATTCCTTGCCAACAAGGTTTAACTCAAAGCCGGGAACGAATTGATTGGAGCCTATCTTCAGCTCTGCGGGAGATGAATTTCCGAAATTGCACATACCGGAAACATACTGCTCCTCGTTGTCATCGTTGAGAATATAGCCTCGGTAATATATATTTACAACGTCGCCTGCCGTTATCGTGCCGTATGTATAAGATTTACCGCTGTCTACGGGCTCACCTCTATTTTCCGCAAGAAGATTGAGTATCGTTACCTTCACGTCGATATCATGAGGCTTTGCAATATCTATATCTAGCTTATAGTCCTTATAGAGCGATTTATCGATGGTTATATACTCCGAGAGGTCGGAGGTTATGTAGTCAAACTGCGACTCGTGATGCTCGTTTACCTGATGTACTATAAGAGCAATCAAGCCGCCAAGGAGGGCGAGCGCCAACACCGCCGCCGTAACTATCATTGCAATTTCCTTTGCGCCAAGCTTCTTTTTAGAAAGAGATGCAGTGCCTCCTGCCGCTATTTGAGAATCCCTTTTTTTAGGCGCCTGCTTTTGAGGCTTTTGACTTTTTGTATTTACATTATTTGATTTGTTTTTACCCACTTTTTTGTTCCTTCCTTGCGTTTTGTGAAAGTATTTTGGGTTTATTCCTATGTGAACGAGTCGGCGTAGGCGGTTGCCAAGGCGTCGCACCTCTCGTTGTAATCGTGGCCGTTATGCCCCTTTACCCAAACAAACGTGACTTCGTGCGCCTCGGTAAGCTGATAAAGCCGTTCCCAAAGGTCAGGATTCTTAAGCTCGTCCTTGCCGCGCTTCCATCCCGCCTTCTTCCAGGAATATATCCAGCCCTCACAAAAGGCGTCAACAAGATATTTTGAATCAGAGTAAAGCGTTACCGCACACGGCTCCTTAAGAGCAGAGAGGCCGGATATTGCCGCCATAAGCTCCATACGGTTATTCGTGGTGACAGGCTCGCCGCCTGACATTTCCTTCTCAAATTTACCGTAGACGAGTATCGCCCCCCAGCCGCCGCGTCCGGGGTTGCCTCGGCAAGCGCCGTCTGTGTATATCTGTACTTGTTTCATATATTTGGTCCTGTCTTATTTGGTAAAAAAACGGACGAGCACAGAGTCCGTCCGTTTTTTTCATAGTAGTGCCGTCGCGGGACAATCGCACGGCATTTAGATGTCTGATTATTTGGTTGCGTCGCCCTCGGTCTTATCAGCCTTGAGGGTGTATGTGATGTTGTAGAACTGAAGCTTACCGCCGTCCTCGTAAACGTAGGACTCGTGGCTGTGGCCGTCGTGGCTGTGCTCCTCTACCTTTGCGCTAAGCAGGTAATCAAAGAGTCTATCAACCTGAAGAGCTGTGCGAATGTTGGTTTCGCCATACTGTGATTCAATGCTCTCGTAGTTGGACTGGCCGTAGTATTCCTTATACTTATCAAATGCTTCATCATCAAAGAGGAAATGCTCTGCACACCAGAACTCGTAGTCCTTATATTTCTGTGCGGATTCCTCAGCCTCTGCCTTTGCCTTCTCGTTTGCTTCCTCGGAGATAGAATCGTCATACTCGTAGTCAGCGTCGTAGATGAACTCCTTAGCCTTAAGCTGATCAAACATTACTGCATTCGCATCATCAGCAAGCGCCTTGGATACAACGTAGATTCTGATGATAGGATCGACAAATTCCTTTGCCTCCTCCTCAATCTTTGCATCAACGCCGTCAATATCAGATGCCTTCGTTACAGCAACCATATAAGCATCAAGATCACCATTATACGCCTTGTAGTTAGATTCTGCGTTTGTTGAGGTGCTTGTGTTCTCGTTATAGAACTTGTACTCATACTCATTGTAGAGGTGATCCTTTGCTTCCTTAACAAGAGCCTCGGGATAGCTGTTTATCTTAACGCTCTTCTCAATAAGCTCCCAGATAGCTGCGCCGACAGCGTCAACTATCGCGGTATCGTAATCGGACTTAAGATCCTCGTAAACATCGTCCTTGTATTCTTCGAGGATTTTATCCTCAACGGACTCCTCGCCCTTCTTTGCCGCAACTATCTCGGCAATCTTGTCGTCAACCTCTTTGTTAGCGGCAACCGCGTCGTCGTATGCAGCCTTTGCATCATCAGCCTTGGTCTTATCAGCCTCGGTTGCGCCCTCTGCGTCAGCCTTCGCCTTCGCCTCCTCGTACTTCTCAAGAAGCTCTGCAACCTTTACGTCACTAACGATGTCGTCCTTCTTGTCTGTGTAAAGCTTAACAAGCTCCTCGACGAGAGCCTTAACGGTCTTGTCACCGTTCTTATATTCCTCGCTCGCAAGAACCTCAAGAGATTCGGTGGTTACCTTGCTGCCAAGGATCTCTCTTATAACAGAGGTGGCATTTACATCGGATACATCATAGAAATAAACCGGATATACGTGGTAGGTAAGCTTTGCGTCCTTAGGGATCTCAACCTTAAAGGTATTTGCACAAAGTCCGTTGGGAGCAAGCTCCTTCTTTGCGGTATAAGGAGTGTACTCAAAGGTAACAAGCTCATCGCCCTCTTCTTCAACCGCGAAGAGAACCTTTACCGAAGAGTACTTGTAATCAACTCCGTCGATAGTTGCGTTGAACTCGGATTTCTTATCTTCGCCAATCTCGATAGTTTTATCAATAGTTGCGGTTGTTCCCTCTTCAAGAAGCTTTGCAACTATGGGGTTTGTCGTATCGGAAAGATCGAGCTTCTCGTAAGTTGCGGTTTCCTTCGTAGTTACCTCGTTAACAGTATACTCACGGCTGTAAGAAACGTAAATAGATTTAATATTATCAAGGAAGGCTTTTTTATCAGCGGTCTTGATAGAGCCGGAGGTTATAGTCTTATAAGGAGAGATGGCCTTGTTCTCAAGAGCTGCAATAGCGGTCTTAAGAGCTACCGCAAGTGCGTCAGCATCCTCGTCGTTTACGTCAATAGCGCCGAGGGAGATAGAGTGCTTATTCTTTACGGTAGTGGTGGAGTCGTCAAAGTCGCTAACCTTCATCTCACCGCTATCAAATACGTATGTGGTAGAGGTCTGGTTCTCGCCCTCGCCGGACACAACGGTGTAGGTCGTGTAATAAGCGTAGTAAAGAACGTCTGTAAGAGAGAACTCGCCCTCTTCGCTCTTATTCTTATTCTTCGTTGCGTAGTCAGCAAGAGATTTTACAATGCTGTCAACAACCTTCTGCACTCTCACGTCCTCTTTGGTTGTGAAATCGGCGTCCTCAATCTCGATTTTAGTAAGAGCGTCCTTGAATGCCGCAACGTCAAAGGTCACGTAGCTGTCAAGATCCTCTTCTGCATAATTGAAGGCAGAGGAGCAGCCGGCAAGCACCATCGTTGCCATAACTACTGTCAAAATTAATGCGATAATTTTGTTTCTCATGTCAAAATCCTTATATCCTTTATTTGAAATTATTTCAATTACAAGTTATTATAACACACATTATAGGAAAATGCAAATGTTTTTTTGATTTTTTACAAAATATTTTAATAATCTCTGTATCCTTCGCCTGCATCAACGGGATTTCCGTTTACAAGATCGGATATCGAGTTGACGATTTTCTTCAGCGCAAAATTGGAAATATAGAAATTACAGCTCTCGCCGTAGCGTACTCCCGTAGCGGAGTCAACGCGGTACATAACGACTGCAACCTTGCCTTCCTTCGTGTAATGGAAATCGTATGCATACTCGTACGCAGAGGATTCGTCAACCTTAAACGCAAGGCTCAGAACTGCCTCGCGGGATCTGGCGTCTGCAATCTCTGCCTCGGTAAGAGTTCCAACGTAGCTGATGCTGTACGTGGCGTGCAGGAAATTCTTGAAATAAGCGTCGCCAGCCGCATCGTAGCCTATCGAAAGACCCGTACCGCCCGTTATTCCCGCAGCGAGATTATAAACGTTTGCAAGATGGAAATTCTGTCCGTAAAGCCCGATGTACTCTGAAAGCTTAGTGTCGGTATAATCGCCGCTTACGGATACGAATACGTTAATGGCCTCGTAAGTCTCGGATGAAACCGAGTCATCAGGCTTAACGAAGGTTAGTCCCTCAGAGGTAAGCCATGCGTCAGGGTGTCTTACGTCAAAATCGTACGTTCCCTTGAATTCATCAAAATTAACGGTAGCGCTTACGTAATCAAGCTTAGTGTAATCGATCATAACAAGATCGCGTCTTGCCCAGAAATCAATGAAGCTCTCTTCTACAAAGTAGAACGTATCACCGTCTATTTTAACGATCGTGTCGTACATATCGCTGCCTACGTATCTTGTGCCATCGGTCTGCTCCTCACTTATATAGAGAGTGAATCCAACGGTACTAAGCCATTCAAAATCGTCCTCAACCGACATTATCGCTCTAGGCAGCTCGAAATAAATAGTATAGGCGTAAAGGCCGTATTCCTTCATATTCTCGGGGCTTAAGCCAACCTCGACGACCTCCGTGCCGGAAAGTCCTTCAAAATTCGTTGATGAAGAGCCGGCACCTATTCCGCCGAGCAGCTTTGCAACATACTCACACGTTGCCCAGTCAATTGCGTAATTTGCGTACTTATGATCGGAGGGAAGAGCATTTGCGTGAATCGACTCCGCAAAGAACGCATCTCGCTCTGACATATTTACAAAGCGGAAGGCTGTGATAAGCTCTCTTGACACGAAATAGTCAACGCTCTTTATCTCATAGGTTACGAAATTCATCATAAGCTGATAATAGCCGACCTGCTCGTAAACGAGCTTGTTATAATCACTCTGCACGCCCTGATTCAAGAGCGCCGCCTTAATAGCCGTGTACAACTCGTCGTCCTCGGGTACGTCAGCAAGAGCTATCGTTTCGGTTCCCTCCTCGATAATCTCACCGCCCGAAAGGAGACTGTAAGAATATGTGACTATGGAATTCTCGGTAACCTTATCTACTACGTAAAGAGAATCGTCCTTTATTTCATTGATGACGGTTATATCGTTGATTATATACTGAGCCGTCAGCTTTGTAGCAGTGTCTTTGGTATAAACCACATCAAAGCTTGCGTTATCAGCCCTAACGTAACCAACCTCACAGGACGAAAGATATTCGCGCACATCTGACGGTATCCTATCATCGTTAAGATCGATTATCGCGTGGGAGGAGTGACCGAAGAAGGAGTCCTGTGTTTCGGGAGCAACGCCGTCAACCAGATATTCATAGGTTACCTTTATAAGATTATTGTCACCGACTATGCCTTCGGTGTATTCTCCGTCGTCAGTGAGCACCGACTCTATCGCAGAAATCTTATAGGTGTATTTAACAGTATCGTTGCTTTCGGGGAACTTTACCGGAATATTTACCGAATAAACGGTTGCAAGCAGAGGTGAATCCTCATAGCTTTTAACAGCCTTCCCCTCAAGCACCTTCGCAAGCCTTCCGAGATATTTTCTATTCTCGATAGACTCAAGATCGAGGGAAATCTTATCAAATTCACTGATTGTATATCCGTCGTTTTGGGAATCGGTATCCAGAACGTCAAGCACGGGCTCCAGCGTCCTTGCCGTAACAACGACCTCCGCGCTTGCCTTAACGTAATCGAGAACCTCCTTAACGTTGCCCCACTCGTCCTTGCTGTCAAAGACGACGTTTTTCCACTGTTTATAAGACGTGGTAAGAAGGGGTATTTGCGCGTTATCCATTTCGCTTCCGCTCATAACAAGCGTCGGTGAAATAAATGAAGCAAATCCGTTAAGCGCGTAGCTCAAATTTTCAGCTGCGGAAGAGGTGTAAACGTAATTACGTCCGGCAATTTGAATATAGTATCCGACACCGGTAACGAGCTTGTTACCAACGTACACGGTGTATGACACCTCTTCATTATTATCATCAAGGTAAGTAACCGTTATAGCATCTCGGCTTTGCTCATCAAGACCGTAGGTAGCAAGCTGCTTGCCGTAATGTCCCTTTTCATCGGGGATAAGCTCTATGCGTTCATCAAAGTACGGAACCGAAAGAGCGGTAAGAAGATATATAAGCTTATAAGTATTCATTCCGTCATCGGCTATCGCATAAAGAGAGGTATACTCAAAGCCCTCCTCGTAATAGCAGATGGGGGGATAATACACTTGTCCATTACCCATATCATCTCTATAATAGTAATAGAACGTTCCGTCATCGTCCTTGGCTATCGAGAAATATCCGTCATAGCCGGGGAAATCGTTTGCACTTACGGTAACACGCTTTATTTTAGAAGAGCTTGTAGCCGGGTACATTACCGCCTTCTTGCCGTTATACAGCGCTTCGCCGTCTATTATCTCCGGAGGCTGTGTCGCATTACTGCCGTCGGAAGCGTCGGTAAGACCCATATTGATTACCGCGTCAACAACAATATATCCTATTACAAGAAGTGCTAAAATCGAGGCTGTTACTATAATGGCAATGGCATTTTTGCCAAATCTTTTTTTCTGAACCTGTATCATTTATACCAGCCTCCTTTACAAGAATCGTCTTTTTATATGAACGGCAATTCCAAGACCCAGAACGATTAAGGGAATCGTAAATAACGCGATAGTAAAGCCCGTAATATCCCCCTGAGAAAGCCCGGAAACAGTTTTTACCGATTCGTAATAAGAGCCGGTGCCCGTATGAGTGAAAACGTCCTCGTAAACGTCGGTGGCGGAAAGAGAGGTATCCGAAAGTATCTTTCCTCCGTACGAAGATGAGTTCATAGAGTTGCTTCCAAGATGTATAGATGCATATTCGTCAGTTCTCGCCATATTATGAACAAGAAGCGACATAACGTCGTAATTCGCATACGACGAATTGTAAAGCAACTCGTTTGAGAAGAAATCGATTCCGTTCACGCAGAACACGTAAGAATATTTAGTTTCACCTGTATAAGAATCCATAGCGCCTCTCGCGGTTACTGCTGCAAGAGTAAGCGCGCCCTCGTTCTCAATCACGGAATAATTATTCTCCGCACTCTTAAGGAAGGCTGCCGATGAGGAATAAGAGTTCATAAGAGGAAGAAAGACCCTCTCCACCGAGAGATCTCCCGGCTCCTGCTCTGCGCCGTTTTCCTTATACGAGGTCTTGATATATCCCGCATTTGAGAATATCGTGCTTGCGGCACTGGGCAGAGCTGCGAATTCGCCGTAAATCGCGTATCCGTAGCTATCCTCATCGGTGTTATATTCACCGATTATGGTATTATGCTCACCGGAGCTTGTATCGAGGTAATTTTCATCATCGTAAACAACCGATTCGCTGAAATCAAAGCCCCATTCGTAAAGGAAACTGTCAAGCGCAGGGAGAGCGGATACTCCGCCCTTCTCAATCTCGTGATCTCTTGAAACCATTATAGAGCCGTAATTGTTTACAAGATAACGGTCGAGGATTTCTAACTCCGAAGCGTAATCAAGCTCCGTGAATCTGTCGGGGTCAACCTTGAAATCCTCACGCGGATTGTTTATCACAAGAAGCACGCAGTCATCGGGAACTTTACCCGCCTCTTCAAGATTGACAGTCTTTACGTCAAGACCGCACTCCGTAAGCATATCGTAAAGCGCCGCAGCATCGGCGTTCTCTGCTCTTTCGGGATTCTCGGCATCATAATAGGTTTCGCCATGACCCGTAACAAAATACGCTGCCGGACGGTTGACTGCAGTTACAGACATAATATATGTAGCCATCTTATATTCACCGTCGTACGCCGAGAGCGCAGTGTCGCTTCCGTACCAGAAATTAAGAGGCTTCTGAATTCTATATCTGTCACCGTAGGATATAATAATGTCACCCTGCTCTATTTTTGAAAGAGAGGTCTTCTTGTACTGCGATACTGCCGTAGGGTTGTAAACCACGTTGACGGTTTCAACCTCTAAATTATCAAACTCCGCCTGCATCTGAAGCGCCATGAAATATATGATTCTGGTGACGTCGGAGGCAACAAGCGTGTCCGGATCCGCACAGAATGTTATCTTTACCTTTCGCTCGTCGTTATCAAGCTCGTCTATAAAAGCACACTCCTGCTTCATCGCATCGGTAAGCGTATAAAGCCCCTCGGGAGTCAAGTCGACGTAAAGGCTCTTCTGCTGCCCTAAATACATAAGCGCAAGGTTTAGGGCAAAGAGAAGCACTACCGCCAAGACTGTCAGCAGAGCAAAAAGCTTCGTTCTCTTGCTTTTACCTTTTATTATCGAATTTTTCATATTTTATCTATTCTTTCTTCTTACTATTGTAACTGCTCCGAGTACAGCAAGAGCCATAGGCAGAGCGAGGAGGAGCGCCGTATACATAATAGAGGTGCCGAGCGTCAGGTTCTCAAGCGCTGTTGACTGCTGAACCACGTCGTTAGTACCGTAAATCATATTTTCCGCTCCGTAGAAGGATTCAAAGAGAGAGTACAAAAAGTCTTTGTTGGAATATCCGTTAGTTACCATAGCGTCACTTGCCGTCATATATATGCTGGGGACGAGAACGAGCCTTGCCGCCTCTGCGTTATCGTTAGGCCTCTTTGAGTAAGCTACTACGGTGTAAGAGCCCTCAGTGTCGGTCGTGGCACCGGATGCCTCAAGAACGGCAGACGAGGATGCAACAAGAAGAGGAGATGCGCCCTTCGAGCTATCGCAATCAAGTGCCGCTATGTCACGGATAATAACCGAGCCGTCAACGTCGGATATATTATCATATACGTCATCTGCAACGGGAGTGTCGGCATACTGAGTTATAAGAGTGAAGCCGTCCGTTCCTATCGCCATATTAAGATCCTTGACGATCTGTCTTTCACCGCTCTCCGAGGTAATAAACGAGATGCCAAAATCGGCAATAAATTCTTCAAGCTTGGGAAGCGACTCCGCAATCGGGTCCATATTTATGTAGAACCTGCCGCCGCGCTCCGCATACTCCTTAAGTCTGTCCATCTCGCTGACTATTCCCGAGTCCTCACCGGATTTTTCAAAATCGCTCTTCGGGTCTGCGATTACGACAAACGCCGCATCGTTCGGCACGCTCTGCTTGCGAAGATTTATTTCTTCAACGTAATAGCCCGCGCTTACGAGAGCACTATAGAAATTCAAGCTGGGAGCCTCACCGTGTCCCATAGTGAAATAAACGGTATCGTGCTCGTCAGCAATAACCCAGCTTATGCTTGAGGCAAAGATTTCCTCACCGTTGTACGAGGTGATGTAGCCGGAGTCATCGAAGGTGAAGAAGGAGGAATACGCGCTGGAGGTTGTCAGAACCTTGATGTTTTCTCTGGTAACCGTGCCGTGTACATCCGTCGTGTGACATTCAAAGAGGACGCTCGCACGTGTCAGAGAATACTCGTCGTATACAACCTCGCCGTTTTTATCAGTGATAGCCTCTCCGCTTGCGTCCTTGCGTGCTACCTTCTGATACTTTGCGGGGTTAAAATCCTCGCCGGTATCGTCATATTTAAGAGTCATTACGTTAGCGTATCTGATTTCAATAAAATCCGGATACCTCTCGGCAAATTCCATCGCCGTTCTGTAAACATAGTTGCCCGTTTCGTGAGTCTGTATGTCGGATTCGTTCATACAGAACGTAACGGTTACCTTTTTACCGCTCTGCTGCGCCCTGTCAAATATGCGGTCAGCAGCATCGGTTATGGAGAGATCCTCCTTCTCAACGGACGAGTCCTCGACCATAAAAGCGTAATACACAGTATACATAAGCACGTTAGCAACCGTGAATATCGCTATGACAAGCGCGGTTATCACGCCTGACGAAAAGCCGCGCCCCTTGACGAAGGAAGCAAGCTTGTGCTTCAAATTATTCATATTCTTAATTCCTTTTCCGCAATTTATTTAATAAGCTGTCAGTTATATCTTCTGCGGTCGTATATACGCACGGTAAGATAAAGAAACAGGGCGGAAAGCGAGAGATAGAATACAACTGCTGAAATATCAAAATATCCCGACGTGAAGGTCGTGAATCTTCCGAATACCGAAAGAGAATCCAATACGTATCTTATCGCATAATTAGAGGGGATAAGGCTGCTCAAAAGACCTACGGTTAGGAAGCCGAGAATTATCGCAATGGTTCCGACTGCCGCAGAGAGCTGGTTCTCCGTAAGAGAGGAAACGAAAAGTCCCACAGAAACAAACACCGAGCCGACAAGCAGGAGCGCAACGATGTTGCCAAGAAGAAGCGCCAGCTTAAAGGTTATTGCATAAGGGATAAGTATAAGAAAATAGAGCGAGGTAAATACCACAGCCGACGCAAACATTACGTAAGCGGCAAGAAACTTGCCTATAACCATACCGGTTATGGAAACGGGAGCTGTCATAAGGAGCTGCTCTGTTTTAAGCTTCCTCTCCTCGCTGAAGGATTTCATCGTAAGTATCGGCAGGATAATAGCCGAGAACATAAGCATTATAACGAAATAGGAGGTAACGTCTGCAGACATTGAGAAGAGCGTCGTGTAACAGAACACAGCCGCAGCTGCCACAAGGAATATTACCATAAAGACGTAACCCATAACGCCTGTGAAATAAGAGCGAAGCTCTCTTTTAAAAATCGCTAACATTTTTCTTCCTCCTTAATGAGCCTTTTTGGCCTTTAACTTCTTGTCTGCACCTTGAGCGTCGGAGCGGTCGACAAGATTAATGAATATCGATTCAAGATCAGTTCCTATGGGAGCAAGACCGATAAGCGGGAAGCGGTTATCCGCGCAAGCGGTAAATACAGCCTTACGCGCGTCAACACCAGCCGCGCTCTCAACGACGTAAACGTAAGCATCGCCATCCTTTGCGCCGGTAGCCTCCGCATTCTTAATAGCGCCCTGTGCACGAAGAGCAGGAAGCACGTCCTTTGCCTGCGCGCAGATCTTTGCCTCATAGCGATAGCCGCCCTCAATGGTTCTCGTTATATCCTCGGTGCGCTCGTTTGCGATTATCTGACCCTTGTTGATAATGATAACTCGTTCGCAAACGGCCTGAACCTCCGCGAGAATGTGAGTGGAGAGAATAACCGTGTGGCGTCTGCCGAGCATTCTGATAAGATTCCTTACCTCAAGGATCTGCTTCGGGTCAAGGCCTACCGTAGGCTCGTCAAAAATAATGATTTTAGGGTCGCCGATAAGAGCCTGAGCAATGCCGACACGCTGCTTATATCCCTTTGAAAGATTTCGTATAAGCCTGTCCTTAACGTCGGTAAGCTTCACAACCGAGAGTATCTCCTCAATATGAGGGTCGCGGTCAAGCTTACAGCACTTAAGCTCGTAGACGAAGTTCAGATATTCGGCAACCGTCATCTCCGGATATATAGGAGGCTGCTCGGGAAGGAAGCCGATAAATTTCTTTGCCTCAAGAGGATTTTCAAGAATATCTATTCCGTTTATGTATGCCGCGCCGGAGCTTGATGAGAGATAGCCTGTAAGAATATTCATCGTGGTACTCTTGCCCGCGCCGTTAGGACCGAGGAGTCCAACGATCTCTCCCTCTCCTATTTCAAAGGATATGTCATTCAACGCATAGTTGGTTCCATATCTTTTAACCAGGTTTTCCACCTTTATAACAGGTACAGATGTTTCGTTCATATTCTTTCTCCAAAAATTAAAATTCAAATTAAGACAACCGTAAAAAGACACTTGTCCGCATTTTAACTCGTATATTATAACATATAATTATAAATAAATTATGAACGAAATAGCGCAAATTGAAATAATAATATAAATTATTTTTGAATTTTGAGTGAAGAGTTGCAGGAAATATAATAACATAACACTATTTTTGAATGCTGTGTGCATTTTTTTCTCTTCCTCTTGACAAAAAACCTCCCGTGCTGTATAATTTTTAAGTAAGAAACGCACTTTTCTTTTGAAAGGATAAACTATATGATCGGCGATAAAAAAATAGTTTTCTCGGGCGTTCAGCCCTCGGGTAACCTTACAATAGGTAATTATCTCGGCGCGATAAAGAATTTTTCGCGTTTTTCCGAGGATTATAAGACGTTTTACTGCGTGGTTGACCTTCACTCCATTACGGTAAGGCAGGTCCCTGCCGAGCTCAGGCGCAGAACGTATGAAACGCTGGCGCTGTACATGGCTTGCGGCCTTGATGAAAAAAAGAATACCCTCTTCGTTCAGTCCCACGTGCCCGCTCACGCGGAGCTTGGCTGGATCCTCGACTGCTATACTATGTTCGGCGAGCTTTCCCGTATGACGCAGTTTAAGGACAAGAGCCAAAAGCACGCGGAGAACATTAACGCAGGACTGTTCACCTACCCCGCTCTCATGGCGGCGGATATTCTGCTCTATCAGACCGACCTTGTTCCCGTCGGCATTGATCAGAAGCAGCACCTCGAGCTTGCAAGAGATGTTGCCGCAAGATTTAACCAGATATACGGCGACACCTTTACTATTCCCGAGGGATACATTCCAACCGACACGATGAAGATAGCATCGCTTGCCGAGCCTACCTCGAAAATGTCAAAATCTGACCCCAACCCCAACGCCTGCGTTTACATCCTTGATTCCAAGGACGATATTATGCGTAAGTTCAAAAAAGCTGTCACGGACTCCGACGCCTCCGTCAGATACTCCGAGGATAAGCCAGGTGTGTCAAACCTTATGACTATATACCGCGCCTTCACCGGCAAGAGCCTTGAGGAGATCGAGCGCGAGTTTGACGGCAGAGGCTACGGTGATTTTAAGCTGGCGGTCGGCGAGGCCTGCGCCGACGGACTTGCGCCTGTTCGCGAGGAATTTGCGCGTCTTATGGCTGACAAGGCGTATCTTGAGCAGGTTATGAAAAACGGCGCAGACGAGGCGGCGTATTACGCAAGAAAAACCATGTCAAAGGTAAGAAGAAAGATAGGTTTTGTAAACTAATATTTGCAAAAACCGCATTTTGCTATATAAAAATCCGGCGAGGATAATCTCGTCGGATTTTTTGTGTTGTGAATTTTATCAAAGCATTTTTATCCTAGGGCTGTATTTTGCCAAATATTCAGCGTTTTTTTCATCGCCGCCGGGCGTATTTGCAGAAGACCATACAGGTGGTTTTACGCCTCGGCGCACGCACTCACGTACGCACTCTATCTCGAGCATGTGTGCTATATAGAAATCCACTATATTAGAAATAGGAGCTATGGGAGTATCAAGCCCCTCTACCGTAACAACCGCATCTCCAACAGGGTTATAATCATCAATACATACGTCTGCATAATCAAAAAGATTAGTTCCGTTAGGGTGGCGGATAAAGTGATCATCAGGCATTTCGTTTTGCCAATAGCTTGATGAGATCGCGATGATTTTTGCCCCCGCAGCCTTTGCCTCCATTACGGCGTCTATTGTGGCGGGATTAATGCCTATGTTATGATAAACGATAAGCAGATCGTCTTTTTGAAGCTTATAATAACGCATTATAGCAGAACCGTAATTGACTGTACGCTCAAGCTCCAGATATTTTAACGCCTGGTTAAAAACGGTGAGTCCCGTTTCGGCAATAGGATTTATGTTTGACAATCCACCTGCACGGAAAAACATCTCTCCGACACATAAAGTCGTGTGACCGCCGCCGCCGTAAACATGTATTAAACGGTCATTCTCGATAGCATCAGCCATCATTGACGCAGCCTTTTCTATATTATCACTTTGTTTACTATTAACTAGCTCAAGATTTTCAACTATTTTGTTAAAATAGGTCATATCCATATCTTTTTTCTCCTTTATCACTTCTGTTTTTTCAAAACTCTCTTATAATTTTCGCCTATTCTGTCCCACAGCTTTATCGGGTCGGGCGCGGCAACGCTGGTTCCAAGACCGCCTCTGTAAGTCCAGGTTGCAAGTCTGTCAACGCCCATCTCCTCGTACATATCCACAACCTTGTCAATCTGTGCAAAGTCCTCGGGCTGTGCGTTATAGCCCATAAGCCATCTTTCACTCTGCTTGCCGTACTTCTTGGCAATACGGACGGTGCGCTCGGTTATTTCCTTAAAGAAGGATTCGGGGAGAGACCAGTTGATAATCGTGGTGGAGAATACGTCAAAGTAAGGACAAGCCGCCACCATTTCCCAGTTGTCATAACCGCGAAGCTCGGTCACGTAATAAGTATTTTTGGTTGCGTGAACGCAGCAGGTGATTTCAAGGTTAGGGTTAACCTCTTTAAGCGCCTTCGAGCAATCGGCAAGAGTTTTAAGCGCCTCGCGCCATCTGAACTGCTTTACGTCATCGTTCATAAACCTTGGCATTTCGTAGCCGTAATAATCCTCGAATTTCTTCATACATTCGGGACAGCGGCAAGCCCAGTCGTCACCCGCACCACCCGTGATAGATGCATACGCCTTTGGGTATGCGTAATGAGGCTCGTCCCAGAAGAAGCCGTCAACCTCTGTTTCTCTTGCGAGCTTCAGGCATATATTAGTGAAATAATCTCTAAACGAGTTGGTGTTGAAGCAGGCTGCGTTAAGAACCTCGCCGGTATAAGCGGAAACCTGTCTGTGATGAATATTATTCTGAAGGAAGAGAGAAACCTGCTCGCCGCCGAAATATTTTCCAATTCCCCAAGTATCCGCAATACAGCGGAGTCCGACCTTATGCGCGGTCTTAACTATATTGTTGATATTCGGGAACCAAAAGTCCATATCAAACTCGGTTATGGCAAGGATAACGGTGTCGCATCCGTGCTCCTTCATTTCGATAAAATCCTTCTCTGCGTGTTCAACGTAATTAAGTCCGTAATAGCTTACGGCGGTGTGTTTTATAGACATAACGAAATCTCCTTATCTGTTTAATATAGCATCAACTGCCTCTTCGCAAGGCTCGCTTCCCCCCCACATATAAGCGCCTGAATATACAACGGTAGGGAGAGCAAGCTCGGGTCTATGCCACGTGGTCTGCACAATTCCGAGAGAGCCGTTGCTGATACACTGCTCTATCATGTTTTTTGCTCCGTTTTTATCAAGGAAGGGCGAATAAACCGTTTCAAATCCCTTGTCCTCAAAGAACGGAACGTCCTGCCATTTCGTTTCTCCGATATCGTTATGCGTCCAGACGTTCATAAGTATATCGTTTGGTAATCTGTCGGTAACAGCGGGGTCGCATTTCCAATATTTCACATCAAGCGAGGAATAGAGCATATCCGACCACATAGCCATACGAACACCGCGCTCCTTAAGCTCATCGTGCAGGAAGAGCATGTGATTTACGAAAAGGTCGTCGGCGGGAATAACACGCTCTTCCTCGGTCGAGCCAAAGCCAAAGCATTTGTCACACGAGCAATGAAGAATAGGCGGGTTGCGATAGGCTTTAACCAGGTCGTCGATAATATCGCGTAAGTATGCCTTCGTATCCTCTCTCGTGGTTGCAAAGCACCAGCCGCCCGGTATCCACATATCCGCAAGATCGGGGCGCTGGTCAAGCACTACGTGCTGGCGCGAGGTGATACGGCTCCAGCCTGCATGGCTTGTGAGATTTTGGTGAGGAATGGGAGTCATGTGAAGGTCGTCTATTACAAATGAAATAAGCGTGTCAACGTCTGCCTTCGACCATGCGTTAGGCCAATGAGCATAAGGACGCTTCTCGTAGGGGAACATGCCCCAGAACTCGTAAAAAACATAGTTATATCCGCAAAGTGCGGCTATTTTTGTGCGGCGGAGAACGTCTCCAAGCGTTGTATCGTCCTTCTCTGTACCATCGTTTGGCTTGAAGACACACATATGTACCCCACGAAAGCTTATCTTCGGTGTGTAGTGAAATTCTCCTATCGGAAATTCACCGTCATTTTTTGCCACGCGCTTCATATCCACAAGCATTTTAACACCGTTTGACACGGCATCGGCATCCTTGCCTATAACGGCAATTCCGCTCTCGCTTATCTTCAATACACTTTCACCATTCTCACACTCGGCATTCGTGTCAGCATCACCTATTACAAGATAGGAGTTTCCGTTTTTCGCTATCTGCTCGGCAGGGCAAAGTCCGAGAAGCGAAAGTAAATAATCGTATTTTCTTGTAAGTATATTGGTTTCGATTTTTCCGGACAGATTGATTTTTTTCCATCCGTCATATCCAATACATCTATCAGGCTTCAAAATCATGCGTTCCATTTTTTAGTTCTCCTCCGAAAATTTGATTGTTGATTTTATTATATCAAAGAGAGAGGAATACCACAACCTGAAAAACACCACTAAAGGTTAGATTTTCGCTACTGTTTTTTCACAAATCCCTTGACAAATCAAGAGGCATGGGTTATACTGAAAATATGTTTAACAATGAACGCTTTAATTTTAAGATTTTGTCCGTTTTGAAGCTGGAGTTTCCTGTATCCGAAAGGTATTCTCCGCCAAGGCGGTATCACGCATTGGTTTTTCGTATGCAAGGACGGGCGGAGGTTGCTAAGGAGGGCCGCAGCGCGCGCTTAATCAAAAACGATATTACCTTCGTGCCGCGTGGATACGACTATACAATAAGGACAGAATCTGACGAGAAGGTCACGGTGGTGCATTTTGAGGCGGATTTTCAGACGCCGCCTCCGTTTAGTAATATTCACACATCAAGTCCCGAAATTTTCAACTCTCTGTTTGAAAAGCTTTTGAACACTTGGCAAATCAAGCCGTGCGGACACGTGTATCGCATAGATTCTCTGTTTCTTTCTATTCTTGAAAATATAGAGAAGCAGGTTTTTGAGATGAAGGAGGACTCTGTATCGTTACGAATACAGCGCGCCGCCGATTCCATGCACTCAAGATTTACAAACCACGAGCTTTCCGTTGATATTCTGGCGAGGGAATCGGGCTACTGCTCATCTTATTTTCGCCGCATATTCCGCGAGGAAATGGGCAAATCTCCAAAGGAATATTTATGCGAGCTTCGGATACGGCACGCGACAGCCTTGCTTGAATCGGGATATTACAGCGTTGACGCCGTTGCCGCGCTTTCGGGCTTTGACTCCTCTAAATATTTTTCCACAGCTTTTAAGGCGCACACCGGCAAAAGTCCGTCTGAATATCTGCCTCGGGTCAGCCGTCGCAAAAAATAAATTTTATAAAATAAAACGGCAGGATTAGAAATCCTGCCGTTTTTTCACTCTGTTTTCAGTCTTACGATTATTTATTTTTTGGTATACTTTGTTCCGTTGATTACAAAGCCGTCCTCAAGCTTCTCATAAGAGAACGTAACGACATCGCCCTCAAAATCGGGAGTTAGGACGATGTTCTGCTTTGCGGAATTATTCTCGTCGTCCTTGATCTCGTAGGTATACGTACCGCTTTCGGTTTCGTCGCCCGCAGTCTTATTTATAACGAGTGTGTTTCCGGATATTTCAATCTCCGCGCCCTTTGCTCTGTTTACGTAAGTTCCGTCCTCGATAGCGCCGCCGCAGGAAACGAGGAGAAGCATAGTGCTTGCAAGAAGAACACACACGAGAATTGTTGAAATGATCTTTTTCATTTTAATTATTCCTTTCAGAAATCAAAAGCTTGTAGAACTATTTTAGCACAAAACGATTTGTTAGTCAATATATAAAGTTAAAGTTTTTTATTTTTCTGGCACCCACATAAAAAAGGACCGCCGAAGCGGTCCTAAAATTTCAAAATTATTTCTTGTAGTACTTTGTTCCGTCAAGCTCGATGTAAGCACCGTCATTGTCGCTACCCTCATTGAAGCTGACCTCGCCGGAGTACTTATCGGCATCCTCATCACCAAATGTGAATGTAATGGTGTCACCGTCAATTGCATACTCTCCGTCATATTCGTACGAGAAACCGCTAACAGAGGTCTTAATAGTTACGTTGCTTCCCTCAAACTCGTAAGAGGTTGTTGTGGTAACTCCAAACACGGTAGTCTCATTCACATACTCACCGTTAAGGGTCTTAGCGCAAGACGCAAGAACGAGCACACAGCTGAGAAGCATTACGCAAACGAGAACTGCAGATACGATTTTTTTCATTTTATTTCTCTCCTTAAATGTTTTACGAGACGTCTCTCCCGTTTATATTTATTTTAGCACAAAGTTTTTGTTTCGTCAAGATAAACTTGGAAAATTTTATGACATTTCATAATACTTAACATTTATTTATATACGAATCCATGTTAATTATTGTAAAATATAAATTTTTTCTCATAAGGTATTGACAAATGCGTATTTTAATAGTATAATGTCCTCATTCCCGATTGTATTCTTGTATACAATTTCATTGGAAAGGAAGAAAAATATGCTTGCAAAAAACAAACATTCAAACCTTCTTGAGCAGTCGCAGTATAAGTATTCGCTTCAGGATGTAGAAGACCCTAACCTGTTCCGCGAAATATATCCCTACGACGAAATCCCGAAGGTTGCCTTTAACCACAGAAGAGTTCCTCTCGATATGCCTGACGAGATTTGGATTACAGACACGACCTTCCGCGACGGGCAGCAGTCAAGAGCTCCTTACACGGCTAATCAAATCGTGGATATGTATAAATTGCTCAACCGCCTCGGCGGCCCTAACGGAATTATCCGCCAGAGCGAATTTTTCGTTTATACAAAAAAGGACAGAGAGGCAGTGCTTAAGTGCATGGACCTTGGATACGAGTTCCCCGAGGTTACTACCTGGATAAGAGCGAAGAAAGAGGACTTTGCCCTCGTGCGCGATATAGGAATAAAGGAAACGGGTATTCTCGTATCCTGCTCCGACTATCATATCTTCAAGAAGCTTGGACTTTCGAGAAAAGAGGCGCTTGACCATTATCTCGGTGTTGTTAAACGCGCCTTTGACGCAGGTATACGCCCGAGATGTCACCTCGAGGATATAACGAGAGCAGATTTCTACGGCTTCGTCGTTCCGTTTGTAAACGAGCTGCACGAGCTCTCTGCCGAGGCTAAAATTCCCGTTAAAATAAGAATGTGCGACACTATGGGATACGGAGTATCATACCCCGGTGTTGCCCTGCCCCGAAGCGTTCCCGGCATAGTTTACGGTCTGCACCATTATGCTGACGTTCCCTCGGATATGCTCGAGTGGCACGGTCACAACGACTTTTATCACGGCGTAACGAATGCGGTAAACGCTTGGCTCTACGGCTGCTCCGGTGTCAACTGCTCGCTGCTCGGTATCGGTGAAAGAACGGGTAATATTCCCCTTGAGGCTATGGTTATGGAGTATGCTGCTCTAAGGGGTACATTTGACGGTATGGACCCGACGGCTATTACCGAAATTGCCGAATATTTCAAAAATGAGATAGGCTACGAGATACCTCCTATGACCCCCTTCGTAGGCTCTGCGTTCAATCTCACCCGTGCAGGCGTTCACGCAGACGGACTTATGAAGGACCAGGAGATATACAACATCTTTGATACCGAGAAAATACTCGGCCGTCCCGCAGAGGTTGCCATTTCTAACACCTCGGGAACCGCAGGAATAGCTTATTGGATAAACAAGCACTATAAGCTCCCCACAGAAAGCGCTGTAACAAAGCAAGATCCGCTCGTTGTTAAGATTAAGGAAGAGATCGACCGACTTTACGCTGACGGCAGAACTACTCTTATGGGTGACGACGAGCTTGAGCAGATAATCAACTTCTACTACCCCCGTCTTAATAAGGAGGGGATTTAACCTTGATTATAAGAAATGCAAAATCTCTTGAGGAGAGTGTATTTCTGACTCTTGAAGAAGAGATTTTAAGCGGAGAGCTGAAAAGAGGAGATACACTTACCGAAATATCTCTTTCAGAGCGGTTGGGTGTTAGCCGCACGCCGCTTCGCGCGGCTCTTCACCGACTTGACGACGAGGGACTTGTAAAAATAGAAACCAACAGGGGTGCTGTTGTCGTGGGCGTTACTCCCGAGGATCTCGTTAATATATACAAGGTTCGCATGCGTCTTGAGGGACTTGCCTCGGGCGAGGCGGCGCTCAATATCACTAAAGAAGATCTATCGGAGCTTCACGACTCTGTTGAGCTCTCGGAATTTTATCTGAAAAAGCAGGACGCCGAGCACCTTAAGGAGCTGGACTCAACGTTCCATAATATTATATATAGAGCATCGGGAAACAGACATCTTGAAAAAATTCTCTCCGAGATGCACAGAAATATCAGAGCTTACAGAAAAATATCACTGACAGTACCCGACAGGCTTGAAAAATCAATAGAAGAGCACAGAGAGATCCTCGCAGCAATAGAGGCGGGAGATTCCGCTCTTGCCGACCGTCTGACGTACGAGCATATACACTCCGCTCTTGAAAACCTTCTGACGGTTGCAAAATAAAAAATAGGAAGGCAAAGAAAATGGGTTATTCCATAGTACAAAAGATTATAAAAAACCATCTCGTAAGCGGTGAAATGAAAACGGGCGAGGAAATCGCACTGAAAATAGACCAGACCTTGACACAGGACGCTACGGGAACGATGGCTTATCTTCAGCTTGAGGCAATGGAGATAGACAGAGTAAAAACAGAGCTGTCTGTTGCGTACATAGACCACAATACGCTTCAGTCCGGATTTGAAAATGCTGACGACCACAGATACATTCAGACCGTTGCTAAAAAGCACGGCTTAAAATTCTCCCGCCCCGGAAACGGAATCTGCCACCAGGTTCATCTTGAGAGATTCGGTGTTCCAGGCAAGACGCTTATCGGCTCAGACAGCCACACTCCCACAGCGGGCGGTATCGGTATGCTCGGCATGGGTGCGGGCGGTCTTGACGTAGCGGTTGCTATGGGAGGCGGCGCTTATTACATCACCTGTCCCAAGGTTATAAAGATGAACCTTGTCGGTGCGCTCTCCGACTACGTTTCGGCAAAGGACGTTATCCTCGAGGTGCTGAGGCTTCTCGGCGTTAAGGGCGGCGTTGGCGCAGTTATCGAATATGCAGGCGAGGGCGTTAAGACGCTGTCTGTTCCGCAGAGAGCTACTATCACCAATATGGGCGCGGAGCTTGGCGCTACGAGTTCGGTGTTCCCCTCTGACGAAAATACATATAAATTCCTAAAGGCGCAGGGACGCGAGGAGGATTATACTCCCCTTTCGGCAGACTCTGACGCAGTATACGACGCAGAGTACACAATTGACCTCTCCGCTCTGAAGCCTCTTGCGGCTTGTCCTCATAGTCCGGATAACGTAAAGATCGTGTCCGAGCTCTCGGGTATGAAGATAGACCAGGTCTGCATCGGCTCGTGTACTAACTCCTCTCTTTCCGATATGCTGACGGTTGCGGCAATGCTTAAGGGCAAGACCGTTCACCCAGACGTTTCCCTCTCTATCTCCCCCGGCTCAAAGCAGGTTTACACAATGCTTGCAGAATGCGGCGCTCTTGCCGACTTAATTGCTGCGGGCGCGAGAATACTAGAGTGCGCGTGCGGCCCCTGTATCGGAATGGGCTTCTCCCCGAAATCCGCAGGTGTCAGCCTCCGTACCTTCAACCGTAACTTCCTTGCCCGCTCTGGCACCGCTGACGCAAGCGTTTATCTCGTATCCCCCGAGGTTGCGGCAGCATCTGCCGTAGCAGGCGTGTTCACAGACCCGACAACTCTCGGCTCAGCTCCTAAAATCGCTCTCCCCGAGCGCTTTACCATAAACGATAACCTTATTGAGCTTCCCGCATCCGTCGAGGAAGCTGCAAACGTAGTCGTTGAGCGCGGACCTAACATAAAGCCTATCCCCAAGGGTGTCGCACCTGCAAAAAATCTCGAGTGCGAGCTCATCTTAAAGGTTGGAGATAACATTACCACCGACCACATAATGCCCGCAGGTGCAAAGATCCTCCCCTACCGTTCAAACGTTCCGAAGCTCTCGGAGTTCTGCTTCACGGTATGTGATAAGGAGTTCCCTGCGCGTGCTGTGGCGAAGGGCGGCGGAGTAATACTTGGCGGTCAGAACTACGGTCAGGGCTCGTCGCGAGAGCACGCGGCACTCGTTCCCCTCTATCTCGGAGTTAAGGCGGTTATTGCCAAGAGCTTTGCACGAATCCACATGGCAAATCTCGTAAACTTCGGCATAGCACCCATCACTCTTAAAAATGAAGCCGATTACGACCTCATAGCTGAGGGTGACAAGATTTATATTGAAGGCTTTGCCGATGCGATAAAGGACAGCGA
This sequence comes from Clostridia bacterium, assembly GCA_017463125.1. Classification (GTDB taxonomy): domain Bacteria; phylum Bacillota; class Clostridia; order Oscillospirales; family CAG-272; genus UBA1740. The sequence goes on from JAFTPV010000005.1 coordinate 109,743, forward strand.
ATCCGCAATGCTTATTAACAAGACGAGCGGGAAGAAGATTCCTCTCGTGCTTAGCTTCTCCTCCCGTCAGAGAGAAATTCTGCTTGCGGGCGGTACTCTCAACTACACGAAGGCTGGGGCTAAATAATAGTATATATTTCGCATAAATTACTATAAATACATTCATTTTTATATTGTTTTGGAATTTATAATATGATAAAATCTAACTGATAAGTTTTTATTCAGAGGATTTTATTATGAAGCTTAACTTTAACGTGGATCCCGATTTCAGCGAAGGAATCGGCAGACTTTCAAAAATTCTCGGCTACGGGATAGGAGAGGACATCAGCGTTACTGCCTGCCAAAGCGAGAGGATAGGCGTCAGCCTTCACGGTAAAAGCGCGACTATATATTACAGAGAAAAGGTTCAGTTTTTCAGAGGTCTTGGTATCCTTGCAGAGAAGGCAAGAACCTTATCCGACTTTGACGTCACGGAGGACGGCTTTTTCAAAACAGTTGCCACAATGATAGACTCCTCTCGCTGCGGCGTCCCCACAGTTAAAACTGTAAAATCTCTGCTCGACTACCTTGCGGTAATGGGCTACAATATGATGATGCTCTATACCGAGGACGTTGTTGAGCTTGAGGGACGGCCATATTTCGGATATATGCGCGGAAGATACACGGTATCCGACCTTCGCGAAATAGACGACTACGCCTACGGGTACGGTATCGAGATTATACCCTGCCTTGAGTGCTACGGCCACATGGAGAAATATCTGATTTGGCCCGAGGCCTCCGGGATAAAGGACACCGAGGGCGTTATGATGGCAAGAGAGGAAAAAACCTTTGAGTTCATCGAGCAGCTTATCTCAACCGTTACCGGAGCTCTGCGTTCAAATAGAATACATATCGGTATGGACGAGGCGTGGGATATGGGCAGAGGTGCCTTCCTCGATAAGCACGGCTACGTGCCGCCCTTCGATATATTCAACGAGTTTATGGAGCGCCTTATTGCAATAACGGACAAGTACGGACTCCGTCCTATGATGTGGAGCGATATGTATTTCCGCATCAGTAACAAAAACAACGACCTCTACTACGAGGAGGACATCGTTATTCCCGACGAGGTAAAGGCGAAAATCCCCGAAAACGTTGAACTTGTATTCTGGCACTACGGTGAAAAGCATCAGTGCGACGACTATATGCTGAAAAAGCATAATGAGCTTGGTCGCAACGTTATCTTTGCGGGTGGAAACTGGGGCTGGATAGGTCATTTTCCCGAGCATAATTATATGATGAGTACAAGCCGCTTCTCGCTTAACGCTTGCAGAACCAACAACGTTAAGGAAGCAATGCTCACCATCTGGTGCAACGACAACGCTGAGTGCGACCCGTTTGCCAACCTCTTCGGTCTCTCTTATTTTGCCGAGCTCTGCTATAACGAGAATCCATCGGACGAGTATATTATGAAGCGTTTTGAGGCCTGCACGGACGGTGACTCCGAGCTATTCTACAAGATGAGCTATTATCATAACGACTTTGAGCGTCAGCCCGAGCACGAGCATTACTCCACCCGTTTCCTTGGTAAGCCGCTTTTCTGGCAGGATATTATGGAGGGGCTTTACGACACTCACCTGTTTAAGAAAAAGATGTCCGACCACTACGAAGCCGCAGCGGCTCTCTACGAGGGCAAGAGCTCTGACGAGAAGTGGGGATACCTTTACGACTATGCTTACAGGGCATTTGACTATCTGGCGACAAAAACTCTTATCGCTGAAAATCTCGTTCCCGCATACAAGAGAGGCGATAAGGAAGCCTTAAGAAGAATCGCGGAGGAGCTTCTCCCCGCCCTTAAGGAAAAGACGCTCAAGGTACACGAGGCTCACAGGACAGCGTGGCTAAAAAACAACAAAGTGATAGGCTGGCAAAATATGGACGTAAGATACGGCGGAGTTGCTGCAAGATGCGAAACGGCAAGAATGCTGATACTCGCATATCTTAACGGCGAGATATACCGCATTGACGAGCTTGACGAGCCTAGACTCTACAAAGGGCTTTCCGGCTTTATACACTACTCCGGAGTTGCAACGGTCAATAAAAAAACTTAAAAATCTACGATTTTTCCAAAGCACTTGTATTACGGCGAAAAATATGTTAAAATGACAGATGGAGGTTATTATGAACGAATTTGATTCACCAAACTATGCGGAATATTCCTACGACGTAAAGAGCGAAGGTAAGGTAAAGCTTTTGCGTATGACGGCAATTGCTGGCTACATAGCGTTTGTACTTGCGTATTTCCTTATCTGTTATGCTACCAGAATGATACCCGTATTCGCCATAGCGCCTATCCTCACTTGGATACTGATATTTTTCACCTGGAGCTACGTGAAATACGACTACTATTTCGAGTTCAAAACGGGAATGCTGGAGCTTGGTCGCATTACAGGCGGCAAAAAGGGTAGAAAAAGACAACCAAAGCTTACAATACACGCAAAAGACGCTGAATTTATCGGACCATACTCCGAATATCAGGAGAAAGCAAAAGAGGCTGACGTGATATACGACTTCTCCGCTTCTCAAGGCTCGGAGAACAGAATAATTATCCTCTTTAATAACAAGGGTAAGCGTGCGGCGGCAATCTTTGAGGGTACGGCAAAAATCGCTAACCTTCTTGTCTCCTTCTGCCCTAACGCCCACGACATTAAGGGCAAGGCTTTTCACGGTTAATATATCAAAAAAGTCAAAAAGCGATTGGAAATCCAATCGCTTTTTTGTTATGCGCTGTGATTTTTACAGAAAATATATTACCGAGGCAATTCTTTTTGCCGACTCGGCGAGTGAAGGGAGCTTTATATACTCGTTTTTTGAATGAATATTTCCGCCCTCCGTACCGATAGAATCCACGCACGGTATACCGCACTCTGTGATATATGCGGCGTCGGAGCCGCTAACGCAAAAGCGCGCCTGCAAAGGCGGTAGAGAGCATTTTTTATATATTTCGTTCATTCTCTCGAGCAGCTTAAAATTAGCCTCGCTACGCGGCATTGCAGGACGAAAGCTTATTTCCTCAAGCTCGGTATGCGAGCCTTCTATCTCGGTATGCTCGGCAATTCTTTTTACGGCAGCCCTCGCGCGCTCAAGCTGCTCGCCATTTGCAAAGCGTATATCAGCGGTGAACGTGCATACCTCGGGTACGGTATTTACTGCCGTGCCGCCGTTTATTATACCGCAATTGCAGGTCAGACCGTCAACGTCCTTCATCTTCTCAAGCTCTAGGATTTTACTCGCCGCCTCCGCAATAGCGCTGACGCCGTAGGCACATCTTGCGGAATGAATTGCCTTGCCGTGAACTGTAAGGCGATACCTGATTATGCCCTTTCGCACCAGCACGGCAGTTCCGCTGACGTACCCCTCAAGATTAAAGAATGCCTCGGAGCCCTCTGCGGCACGGCACATCTGCCTAACAGTCGCCTTGCTGCTCGTCATACTGCTATTTTCCTCGTCGCTCTGAAGATACAGCCTTACAGGGCGGGAGGTAAAGCCGCACCTCTCGAGTGCGTCCATAGCAAGAAGGGCTGCGGCAATACCGCCCTTACAGTCCATAACGCCGGGGCCGTACATATTCTCGCCGTCGCGCTTGACGGCAGGTGAGCCGAAGAGTCCTATGGGGTGAACAGTATCCATGTGGGCAGAAAGCGTTATCGGCTTCCCTATAGCATAGGGGTTCATAGTTATAAGTGCTGTGTTCCCGGAAATATACTCTGGAAATATTTCAGTACTCCACCCCTTCCTTTTGGCAAGACTTACGCAGTAATCGCACACCGCATCAACTCCCGCCTTGTACGAGGTCGGACTTTCAATATTGCAAATATCCTCAAGAATATCCAGATATTCGTCATTCAGCTCGTCTATTTTGGAAAACAATCTCATAATAATTACCCACCTCATAGTTTGGGATACTAATTCCTAAGCACTTGTAATTATATCACATAAAAATTAACAGTTCAATACCTTCTCATATTTTTCTGCTTTGTAAATTTTAATCATAAGAGTAATGAATTTTTTGTCATTTGATTGATTATTCTTTTGTAAAATGTTAAAATTAAGTAGATTGTAGTCAATTGAGTCGGCAGCTCCGGTATACCTTTTACATAAAATTAACAGGAGATTTTCTATGTTCAAGCAACGCTGGTTTCGCTCGCTATTCATAAGACGCGCTATCGTTTTCATCTTGGTTTTAGTACAGTTTTTATATCTTATATACGCTCTTATAAGCAGCAGTATAACGTCGAATTTCATAAACGCGGCATTTTCCTTTTTAAGTCTGTGCATATCGTTTGTCATCGTGGTAAGACCCGGGCATTCATCGTACAAGCTCGCGTGGATATTCTTGATCTTTCTATCGCCTATTCTCGGTACGGGAATGTACCTCTTCTTTAATCATCAGATTACGCCGAGGATTACGGATAAAAAGTATATGGAAATCCTTAAAAAAACAAAAGGGATAAAGACTGTGGGCGAGGGCTCTCTCTCGAATGCCAAGCTCACAGCGCCAAATCACGCAAGGCTCGTAAGTTATCTTGACGAGCATTCCGGATTCCCGGTTTATAAAAACACAGACGTAAAATACTTCCCTCTCGGTGAATTTAAGTGGGAGGCGATGCTTGACGAGCTTAAAAAGGCGGAAAAATACATTTTCCTTGAATATTTTATAATTCAAGAGGGCGTTTTCTGGGATTCGATACTGGAAATATTAAAGGAAAAGGCAAAAGCTGGTGTCAAGGTCAGGATTCTGTACGACGATTTTGGATGCTTTTTCCTTCTGCCAAGCAACTATCCTAAAAAGCTTAAGGAATACGGAATAGAATGCGTTGCTTTCAATCCATTCAGGCCTTTTCTTTCAAGTATACAAAACAATCGTGACCACCGAAAAATATGCTCTATTGACGGAAAGGTCTGCTTTACCGGCGGAATAAACCTTGCCGACGAGTACGTTAACGAAAAGGTGCGTCACGGGCACTGGAAGGACACGGCTGTAATGCTCACCGGAGAGGCTGCTTGGGGTATGACGGTAATGTTTCTTGAAATGTGGGAGCTATCTACGCTAAAGACAGAAAACATCAAGGATTACATGCCCGACTTTTCATTGCCCGAAGGTTTTGCCGAGGGGTTTGTGCAGCCCTATTGCGATACACCTATTGATAAAGAAAACGTAGGCGAAAACGTATATCTTAAAATAATACAGAATACGAAAAATTATTTATACATCAATACGCCGTATCTCATTATTGACGAAGTAATGAGCCATAGCCTAGCCCTTGCGGCAAAATCAGGCGTTGACGTGAAAATAACCACTCCCGGTATAGGTGACAAATGGTTTGTGCACGAAACCACCCGCTCATATTACAGAGATCTTATCAACTCAGGAGTTGAGATATACGAGTACGAGAAAGGCTTCAATCACGCCAAGACCTTCGTTTCTGACGACGAGATTGCGACCGTAGGAACGACTAATTTGGATTTCAGAAGCCTGTATCTGCATTTTGAATGCGGCGCGCTTATCATAAAATCACCTGCTATACAAGATATTAAAAACGACTATATTGAAACTCTTAAAAAATGTAAAAGAATTTCCTTTGAAGATTGTAAAAGAAATATACCGCGTAAGCTGCTGCAAAATATACTGCGCTTGTTTGCTCCGCTTTTATAAAACGCTTAAATACTATAGCCGAGTCCTACTAAAATAAGACTCGGCCTTTTCTTTTGAAAATTATCTTCTGCTTTTCTTATCCTTCAAATCACCGTAAATAGGCGTTGCAAGACCGAAGCCGCCGGACACCGATAGTATTTGCCCCGTAGTGTATGCCGACTCGTCGGACGCAAAATAGACTACGGCTGCGGCAATTTCCTCGGGCAGACCTATCCTTGCAAGCGGAATGTGCTTTAAGAACAGCTCTCTGAACTCTCCGCTCAAATTCTTCTCTACCGCCTCGGTTGCCGTCATACCCGGAAGGACGGCGTTACATCTTATATTACTTACCGCCTCGTGTACTGCTATCAGCTTCGTAAGGTAGTTTATTGCCGCCTTTGAGGTACCGTAGGCTATCTGTGAAATATCCGGCACAGTTCCGCCTACCGAGGAAATATTTATAATACTTCCCCCGCCCTGCGCTCGCATATATTCTATTACCGCCTTGCTACCGACAAAGACGCTTCGCAGGTTTGCGTTTACCGTTTCTAAAAAGACGTCCGTGTCGGTATTTGAAATATCAAGATCCTTTCCGGGATTTGAGGTGCCGAAATTATTTACGAGAACGTCTATCCTTCCGCACTCCGAAGCGACCTTTTTTGCCATTTCGTAATACGACTCCGGAACTAGAGCGTCGTTGTAAACGCACCTAACCTTATATCCCTTATTTTGAAGCGATGCGGCCTCCCTCTCTGCCGCCTCCGTGTTTCTTGCCGCCATATACACGACTGCGCCCTCTTTTGCACACGCCTTAACGGTAGCGAGGCCTATGCCTCTGGTTGATGCCGTTACTATTATAACCTTGTTTTCAAGCCTCATTTTTTATCTTCTCCCCGTTATGAATTTTCGGTAATAAAAGAACTATTAAAATTCCTACGGCTACGCAAATTATTTCAATTATAGCGAGCGTCCGTATAGACGATACAGCGCCTATAGCGGCAGCCCCTCCCGATGATACGTAGTCGGTTACACTGTTTGTAAACAGCGGCACCAGCACCGCAACACCAAAGGGTGCTGCAAGGTCGCGGAACAGACCGTAGGTTCCCGTAGCAGCCCCCGCGCTCCTCGGCGCAACTCCGTGCAGCACGACGCGCATAAATATCGTTGCGTTTGCGCCAAGGCCAAAGCCAAGCACACCGAGAGATAACGCAAGGAGGATAACCGACGTAGCCTCCGTAAACAACAGCATTACTGCGCACCCAACACCCGTTATCCCAAACGACGAGGCGAGAATCCTCTTCGGCTCATATTTATCCGCAAGAGGCCCGAGGAGTATTGAGCCGAGTGACATTCCTATATACATTATCGAGATAGCGTAACCTGATATAACACTGCTCTCGGGCTGGGTATAGTTTACAAAAACGATAATATTGGTCATATTTGCCTGCATAAGCCCTTGGGTCAAGAGAAGCGCTGCTACCGAAAGAATGAACGAGCGCCGTTTCATAAAAGAGCCTTGAAGAATAGGATTTTTCGCCTGTTTTTCTATAAATATAAGCAACACGAGAGATACCGCTGCCGCCACGCACACCGAAATAAAGGCTGCCGAACTCCAGCCGAAATTCTGACCAAACGACGGGATGCACAGCGCCAGACTGAAAAAGATAAGAACGAATAACGCCCCCATACCGTCGAATCCCGAAAGAGTACCGTAAGATTCACCTTTTTCTTTTTTTATGAATATACAGGCTGCAAATATTATAACGGAGAGCAAAGCGCAAGTCCACATCATCGCACGCCAACCCAGGCTGTCTATCATCAGGCTGCCAAGGCTCGGTCCAAATATAACCGCAACACTTGATATAAGCATATAGAGAGAAAATCCGCCTGCTACTCTATCGTGCGGAAAGGCGCTTACTATATATGCTATTACGGCAGGTGCTATAGCCGCGCTTCCCGCACCTACTATGAAACGGGCAATCAGCATAAACATCAAAGAGGTTGCCGATGCGGTGAGTATATTTCCTAACGTAAAAACAAGTATTCCTAAAAGCAAGGTCGCGCGTCTGCCAAGCACGTCTCCAAGTCTGCCCCAAACGGGAGCAAGGGCTGCGGTAGATATTGCCATAGAAAGTGCCGTCCACGTCGTATTGTTATAATCAAGTCCAATATCCTTTACAAACGCGGGAGCTAAAACCGTAGTAAATCCTCCGACAATACCTATCAAAAAGGCTGCGAGGGCGTACGGTACGAAGCCGGAAAGGTAGGATTTTTCTTGTAATTCTCCCAAAAATATGATCATTCCTTTCTTATAGAGGTTGTTTGTTTTCGGTTTCCGAACAAAGATTCGTTCCATCGCCTACGGAACGAAAGACACAAACGACGGTTTGAAATATTTTTTCAAACTTTACTCCTATGTTTTTTATATTTGTATTATTTACAAAAACAGATGGGTAATTCGTCACAAATAAAAAAGCGGCTTAAAAGCCGCTTTTTGTAAATTTCAGTTTACACCAAACTTGTTTTATTTAATATCGTCTTGCTCAATGCTCCAAGTCCTACGCTGAAAAGAAGTCCGCCTGCAAGGCACAAAACGACGTTTATAGCGGTAGAGCCAAGAGGCGTTATCATTGAGACCATCATAAATAGGAGCATACACGCGCCGAGCGATCCGCATAGGGAGAGCCACGCTACGTGCTTTGCCGAAACGGCAACTATCACGTCTATCGCCACGAACACGAGCATGAGAAATATTTTTGCTATCATGCACATTACGATATTCATCGCCGACAGTCCCATAAGGTCAAACGAAAGACCAGAAATAGCACCGCCGAGCATTGCGCCGATAAAGTACGCCGTAAGCATAATAGCCCCTGCCGCGAAGCCCGCAAGCGTCTTGGAGATAACGTAGTCTCCCTTTTTTGCACGAACGGTAAAGAGGTTCTTCGCATAACCGCTTCTAAAATCCTCGGAGATAAAGAGGCAGATAAAGACGGCAACGAGCATAAACATCATATTAATATTACACATACTCATAACGTCCATACCGCCCATTTCAGCAGCTTCTCCGTCCTCCGAAGGAAGCGTACCTATAGACTGCCAAGCGTTCTCGGGACCTTCCATAACCGTTTCAACACCCGTCTGCGGGTCCTTGGAAACCGAGCCGTCCATCATCGTCATCATGACGGTAATGAGTATCGGAATAACGAGGGCACAGGCAATTAAAATATAAAAGAGCCTTGATTTGAACATTCTTTTGAAGTCTACCTTAAGCATACTCTTGAGCCTTTTGCCGAAATCGCTTTTTTCAAAGGTTACTGTGTTTTCCATATCATCTGCCCTCCTTCATAAGATCGATATAATATTCCTCAAGACCTATCTTGTCGGTTCTAATCTCTGTGACGCAGATGCCGTTTTCGTAAAGATAGGTAACGATCTGCTCGGGAGTCGTAGCGTCGTACACGCGGATATACTCCGCTTCGTCCTCTTCAACCCGTGAATACTTGCAGCCGAGAAGCATTTTGGTTCTGCTCATATCGGCTGAGCGAAGAGCAACGTAGGTACGGCAGCTCTCATCAAGCTCGTCTGCGGTCATCTCGCGTACCATTTTCCCGTGACGGATAATTCCATAATGGGTAGCCACCTTCTGAAGCTCACCGAGAAGATGAGAGGACACCACTATGCTGCGTTTGCCGTCCTTAATAATGTCAAGGAACACCTCTCTCATAATCCTCATGCCGTCGGCGTCAAGACCGTTGAGAGGCTCGTCAAGCACGAGGAGCGTCGGCTCTCCGATAAGCGCCATTGCAATACCTACTCTCTGCTTCATACCGAGAGAGCAATTTTTATATTTGTTTCCTGCGGCGCCTTCCATTCTGACCATTTTCAATGCCCTTACAACCTCTTTTTCGGCATCTGGAATACCGAGATTTGCCGCCTGAAGCATCATATTGTCAAAAACGGTAAGTCCCGGAAAGCACCCGGGTGCCTCAATAAGCACCCCCACCCTTGCTCTCACGTCCTTGTCGGTATGATCCCTGCCGTAAAGCTTTATCGTACCGGCGCTTTTGGGTATAAGCCCGCATATCATTTTTTCGGTTGTTGATTTACCCGAGCCGTTCTCGCCGATAAAGCCGTATATTGCGCCCATAGGCACGGTCATATCAAGGCCGCAAACAGCCTGCTTTTCGCCAAAGTTTTTTGATAGATTTCTTATTTCAACCGCATTCATTAAAGCTATCCTCCTTAATACACGTCGCTCTTTGAAAGAATATGAGTACCCAGTGCGTTATAGAAAACAGTCCACAACACCGACACCAGTATGCAAATTACAAGCGTTTCAATATTACTTACAAGGCAGGCATTGACCGAAGAGCCGTAAAGAAATACGTTGAGGAAGCCTGTGGGAAGCGAAAGACCTTCCACAATTGCCGCCGCACCGATAATAAGAATACCTGTGCCGAAGAAGAAGGAAGAGGCTATGGAAATACCGAAATATCTTCTGAAAATAACGTTTAAGAAGGTGTAAAGGCTTGCCCAGCCAAGACTCATTACCATCTTGCCGACGATTGCGATTATAAGCGATCCGACGTTTACCTCCAGTGAATAGCCTACGAGAAGGCCCGCAAAGGTTCCGCCGATAAAATACGAGGCGCACATACAAACGATAGCAAAGGCGCATACGAGGCTCTTTGACATCATATAATCCTGCTTCTTTGCGTGAGTGGTAAAGAGCTGCTTTACGTATCCCGACTTATAATCGTGTCCGATGAATATAGAAACCATAATACCGCCGAAGATGAATACCATATTCATATTGGCATAATCGGCAATAGTGTTTATTACGTAAAGAGGCTCTGTGGCGGCGATTATCTGCCACACGTTAGAATACAGAGGCTCCATAGTGTTGCCGTTTTGGTCAGGCATCATAGTCATTGCCGACACCATTGCGGGAATAATTGCCGAAATTGCAAGGAAAATATAAAACACAGGAGTATGGAACAGACGGTAAAAATCCACTCCAAGCATACTTTTCAGACGCTCCGCAAAGCTCGGCGACTCAAATTTAAGTTCTTTTGACTTTGTCATCACTCTTCTCCCTTCCTTGACATCAGCTCGATATAGTATTCTTCAAGGCCAATCTTATTCTTTTTAATTTCACTGACAACGTGACCGCTCTTCATCAGATAATCGACGATGTACGCCGTGTCGTCAACGTCATACACGCGGATATATTCGCCTTCCTCACGGACGTCTGCAAACTTCTTCGAGAGAATTGCCCAAGCCCCCTTCATATCATCGGTCTTAAGCGATACGAACACCTGCGCTCTTCTATCCATCTCCTCGGCAGAAAGCTCCATTATCATTTTACCCTGCCGTATGATGCCGTAATGAGTTGCAATTTTTTCAAGCTCGCCAAGAATATGAGAGGATATAAGTACGGTACAGCCGTAATTTTTCGTAATATCAACGAGTATCTCGCGCATAATTCTCATACCGTCTGTGTCAAGACCGTTTATCGGCTCGTCAAGAATAAGAAGCGCGGGGTCGCCGAGAAGCGCCATAGCAATACCTATCCTCTGCTTCATACCGAGAGAACAGCTCTTGAACTTGATATTTGCCGAATCCTGCATTCTCACGATTTCAAGAACGCGTCTTATCTCTTCGTCGGGATTTTTTAGACCGAGATTGATAGTCTGCATACGCAAATTCTGATAAACGCTTGAATGAGGGAAGCAGCCCGCATTCTCAATAAGCGCGCCAACTCTGACTCTAACTCCCGCATCTGTATAGTCTCTGCCGAAGAGCTTTATCTCTCCTCCGTCGGGAACAAGATGACCGCAGATGAGCTTTTCGGTAGTGGATTTTCCCGATCCGTTCTCGCCGATGAAGCCGTAGATCGAGCCCACAGGCACGGTCATATTAAGATTATCAACGGCGTACATGCCGCGAAAGCTTTTTGACAAATTTCTGATTTCAATAGCATTCATATTTTTGTCGTTCCTTTCTTCGTAATATTGCTACTGCGTTGATTTTGATATAATATTTTAGCTCTTTTTTGTTTGCGATTTGATAAAGTGATGTTAAATAAATGTTAAAGTCGGGCTATTATAGTATTTTTATAAAGAAAAGGTCGATGCATACTTGCACCGACCTTTTTAATATTGATTTTAGATTAATCCTCGTTTTCGGGAATATTTCTTGTGAACTTACCTATCGCGTAAGTCGCAACGATTATAATGCCGATTATGATAAATACGCCGAGCATACCAACGCCCATGTATTTAAGATTATTTACAAATTCCATTGGTTGAAAGTTCATATCTTTCTCCTTTCGTTATCCGTAAGGTTATGCAAAGAAGCCAAGCACGAGAGCGCCTGCAATAACCGAAGCTATCTGACCCGAAACGTTTACGCCGATAGAGTGCATGAGAAGGAAGTTCTGATTATCCTCTGCAAGAGCCATCTTATGTACGATTCTTCCGGACATGGGGAACGCGGAAATGCCGGCTGCACCAATCATAGGATTGATAAGAGGCTTGCCGAGAAGCTTCATTATTACGTTGTAGAGCTTTGCAAAAAGTACGCCGCCTGCGGTATCAACGATAAACGCAATCAGGCCAAGACCCATGATAAGAAGGGTTTCAAATGCAAGGAACTGGCTTGCGTGCATATTGAAGGCGATTGTGATACCGAGGAATATGGTAATAAGGTTTGCAAGCACCTTCTGTGCGGTTTCTGAAATAGACTCAAGCACGCCGCACTCTCGGATAAGGTTACCGAACATAAGGAAGCCGATAAGCGAGCCTGCCGATGGAGCGAATACGCAAGCAACTATTGATATGATTATGGGGAAGAGAATCTTAGTCAGCTTGGATACGGATTTTGCCTCATAGGGCATACGTATACGGCGCTCGTTCTTTGTTGTAAGAGCCTTAATAACAGGGGGCTGAATAATGGGAACAAGAGCCATATAAGAGTATGCCGCAACGGTAATTGCGCCTATGTAATTTGAGCCAAGAGCGTTTGCCACAACGATGGATGTGGGACCGTCAGCCGCGCCGATGATGGAGATGGACGCAGCGTCCTTGATCTCGGGGAAGAACACCGAAGCCATGCAAAGCGTGAAGAAGATACCGAACTGTGCCGCCGCACCGAAGATCATAAGCTTCGGATTTGAAAGCAGAGGACCAAAGTCGATCATTGCTCCGATACCAATAAACAGAAGCAGTGGGAACAGCTCGTTTGCAATTCCCGCATTATAAAGCTCGTGAAGGGGCTCTGCGATTCCACCGTATTTAACGAAGCTCATAGCGTCACAGCAGGTAATTCCCTCCATTTGAGGCATTCCGCAGGCAACGCACTCGGTTGTATGTGTTATAACACCGGGGAAATTCATAAGAATTGCGCCAAATCCAATAGGAAGAAGAAGGGTTGGCTCCATTTCCTTCTTGATAGCAAGGTATATAAGAACACCGCCTATCAACCACATAACAAACATTTTCCAGTTGCCGTCCTGACCGAATTCAAGCATCGGTTCAAACAAAGCTAAAATATCGCTCATTGTCTTTCTCCTTAAAATTCCAAATTTTTCTTACTAGATTATAGCACATATTTAATCAAAAATCAACAGATAAATCTCAAAAGTGCTTTTTAATTTTGAAAAACGGAATTTTATTATCCTTGATATTAATCTAAGCTCTGATTTTTCTGAAGGTCCAACTCGCAAAGGCCGAATCTATGAAGCAGCAGGACTCCGACAAGAAGAGCTCCTTGTCCTATAACGTTAACGCCCTCGGCAATCCAGTTCATAGCCGCCTCTGTGAAGTTTTTTGATGACAAGTAACCCATACATAGCGAGCAAACAAACGATGTAGCAAACAGCGCGGTGAGCCAAGGCTTTTTAAGCTTAAAGGATATAATCGAAAGCCCTGCGTCCATACAACCAAGGCCTATAACCATAAGACTGACAAAAACGAATGTTCCGCTAAAGAATGGAGGTGCCACCGCAAAACAAGCCTTGCCCGCCCGTTTGTCGCAAAGCATTAGGACGGTACCTATACCCGCTAAAAGAAAGCCTATCGACTGAACCGGGAAAAACATATCCGAAAGAGCGACAAAATCGCACACTCCCGCAGCGTAAAGCAGCTTGTACGTCGCCTTCAGCGCGCCTGCGGCTATTATATCTATCGCGCCTGCAGCAAAGAGGGCAAAAGCCCCCTTGCCCATTTTGTTATAAAGGTCACGAAGAAGAATTATTACTGCTATTGCAAAAAAGATGACGGGGATATAGTCTACAAGCGCCATCGAAATCGAAAAGTCCTTCATATCATACCCTCTCTTAATTTTTCTTGTTGAGATGATAAAGAGGAATAAGAGGAATGATTATAGGCGTTTTATTTGCATAAGTGTTGTATTCTTCATTGTCACCATAGCGTGCCATCTGACGCTTCTCCAGCCTCTGAGCACCGTTAAACATAATAAAGACTATGCAAACGTAAGCAACGATAGCCATTATCCACTGTCCTATACCTGCGTATGTGGTAACGCCACTGATAAATATACCCGTCCAGAAAATAATCTCTCCGAGATAATTGGGACAGCGCACTATCTTATAAAGCCCCTTTGTCGCTACCATATCGGGATTTTCCTTCTTCTGCGCGGATTTTTGATTATCTGCGACAGACTCAAGGATAAGTCCTAAGATAGAAACGATAATACCCACTACGGGAACAACAACATCCTGCGAACCGTTATAATAACGGTAAAGCATAGGGCTTACCTGTGCTGTGTAAAGAACGGTAACGGATACCCATATTACGAAAAGCACGAAGAAAGGCATTCTTTTACCATCACCAGAAACCTCCTTAAAGGTTTTCTTGTAGCTTGCGCTCTTTATCTCGCGCACAAGAAGGAAGCCGGAGAGGCGAACACCGTATGCAACGAATAGAACTGCCTGAACGGCGAGAATCCATAGAGGCGCCGCAGTAGGAGCAACTAAAGCCATAGCAAGAACGGCAAGGCCTCCGCCCGCTACCGCGAATCCATATCCAATAGAAAGAAAGTATACAAATTTATAAAATCCGACTGCCGAAAGCACCGCACAAACGATTGCAATAATTCCAAGAAGCTCCCAAGCCATATTACTTTTCCTCCTTAAAGCTTTCTTTTATATACTCGGCAAAGCTCATATCGCCGTGAACGGTAGAGCCAACCATTTCCTCCGTCATGGTCCACTTTCCAAACTTAAGCACACCTTCCTTGCCCGTCTTTTTCATTTTGTTGACAAATGCAAGAACGTCAAACAGCAGAGCGGGTGCGCGCTTGATAACAACGGGCTTGCCTGCCGCCTCAAAGCAAAGAGTCGCCAGCTCCTCGTAGGAATAGGTTTCCTTGCCGCCAACGTCATAGGATGCGTTTTCGTCCGTCATGTGACCGACTATAAAGTCAGCAAAATCCTCTGTGGAGATAACGTTTGCGTGTATCGGCTTCTTGCCGAGAAGTGTCACCTCACCCTTAAGAATCATAGGCTTGAACACCTTGATAATGTCGTAGAAATAGCCTGTGGGGCGGTGAATTATGTATTTAAGGCCGCTCTTTTTAAGCTCCTCCTCAAACATAGCCTTCGCGTGTAGCATAGGGATGTGAGGCGCCTTATCCGCTTTAATAACAGAGATAAAGGTGAAATATTTAACTCCGGATGCCTTTGCTTCATTAAGAAGATTGAGATTGCCCTGATAATCGATTTCATAAGGGGTAACGGTTGCAGAGCCCTTCGTAAGACCTACGGTAGTTATAACCGACTCGCAGCCTTCGCATATTCCCTTCAAGGTTTCGGGATTTGTAACGTCTATTTTCTTAAACTCGTAGCTCTTTCCGATACCCAGATCACGCTCGGAAATATCTGCCGCAACAACCTCGTGTCCTTCAGCTACCAGCTTTTTAAGTATATCGGCGCCCAGGTTTCCAAATGCGCCTGCAAGTAAAACCTTCATTGTTTTTGCTCCTTATTTTTTGTTCTTTTCTTTTTCTTTGGCACGCTTATCGTTGATTATCTTCATGTGCTCCTCGGTGATAAGCTCAACGCCATTTTCTTTAGCCCAATCAACACAACCCTTAAGCACAAGAGGAAGGAACACTCTCGGTACGGCAAGCACCGTTTTAAGAGCCTCATCAGTAAACTTAACCTTGTCGTCCGCTCTGTCAGCAGCATAACGAACCGAAGCAAGCGATGCCTGACGCATCTGGAGAAGCTCTGCGCGCATACGAGTCTTTCTGTGGAACCAGAAATTCTTTGAGTCACGGTATCCGTAATCTACGGGAAGAGAGGGAAAATCCTTTGCTCTGACGCCGTTTATGATTGCGTCGGAATACTTTTTCTTCATTAATATTTTATCAACGCGAAGGATAAAATGCGCGCCAAATTTACTCGTAATACCGTTGAAGTCGTGGTAAGGTCCCTCGTAACCGTTAAGCTCGCCTGCCACATCCTTGTCTGCTCCGTCAAGCTCACGCATCCACGTACACTCAATAGCCTCAATAGCATCGGTAAGAACCATAGGACGAGCCTCTCCGCTCTCCTCTTCTATAAGGCTCTTCTCAAGCTTAAAATTACATTTTGGCATCTTTTCCTCGGGCTTATCGCCGGGCCAGGAGAGCTTTACCGCCTCCTTGAAGGTCTGTGGCTTGTCGTCAATGAAATTGAGCACACATTTACCGTTCCTTAAAATGTTTTGCGCGGTGTTTGAAGAATTACGGCAGCAAAGAAGCATAGCGTAATAATCCTTTCCCGCAACGTAATAGGGCTGTACGAGAGAGTACGGTCCAAGGTTTGTCGTCCCATCCTCGCATAGCGTAGAGATGATGACGGTGGGCATCGGGAAAAACAGAGATGTCTGGTAAAAATTATCCACGATGCGAAGGTTTTCAAAACTGCTCATTTTTTAACTCCTTTATGTATTTTTATTTATTTTGCAAATAACAGTTTACTTACAGCTTCATATATATCATTGAATGACACCCCCGAAGACGTAAACGTCAAGATGATTTCCGCGATAACTGTTGCGGTAAAATCTTTGTTTTTCACTCCCGCTCTTTCGCATAAGGGGATTATTTGCTCCGCAATCTGCAATCGAAGAATCTTGTGCTTATCGGCAAAAGAAAGAGCGAAGGCCTTCGTCGCATCCTTGTCACAAAACAGCGCGCGGTGTTCATCGATAAACCTCAAGAGCGTATCGTATATGAGAAAAATTTGCGTCTTGGCATCAAGGCTTGATTTTTTTCTCATCTCGGACATACTCTCGTTCCAATCCTCCAGCATATAGGCAGCAATGAGCACATCCTTTGAATCAAAGTAATTGTAAACAGTTCCCACGCCGACACCGCACGCCACCGCTATTGAACGAATGGTGGTCTTGCCATACCCGAGAGTATTTGTTTGACGTCGGGCTTCAGCCAAAAGCTTTTCCCTTAAATTCTCTATAATTTTCGGCATCAAGTACTCCTTTTTATGAACAGGTTCATTATAATTATACTCTTGTTTTACTTATTTGTCAAGTTATATGTAAAAAAGACGCCCGGTTAAGAGCGTCTTTTCTACTATATTTAGGATTTTTTGTGTTTACTTTAATTATGCCTTCTTGAAGAGAGCCATAATGAGTGACTTAAGGTCAGCAAAGCTCTTCTTCTTGTATGCGAACCAGTAAATTGCAAGACCGCCGATGCCAAGTCCGAATACGGAAGGAACGG
>JAFTPV010000006.1 GCA_017463125.1 Clostridia bacterium
GGTCAAACATGTGTCAAGGCTCTGAAATCGGGATTTTCAGGAGCATTGATAGAGCCGAAAAAGTCAGTGTTTACAAGTCTTTTCGGCGTTTTTGAGTTAGAGAACCAAGCGGAACGGACACAGTGTCCCGAAACTGGCGCGATACCACCTTCGCTACGCCTCGATTGATAAAAAACTATTGATTTTTGTTGTGGTCAGTTATGTGGTCAACCCCGAATTTTGACCATTTTTTCGGAGTTGGTGAAGTGCGAAAAGTCTAGTGTTTTCAAGGGGGTTCGGCATTCGTGCTGATGCTCAGTTGAACAAGAGACCACAAGCACCCGAAACTGGCGCGCTACCAACTGCGCTACACCTCGTTATTCTGCATTACTATTTAGTGCCTAATTATTTTATCACATTGAGCGAGATTTGTCAAGCGGTTTTTGGTCACAAGGTATTAATTTTTCAAAAAACACGCACATTGCAAAAAGTAAAGGGAAAATTAGGAAAGAAATGATATTGAATTTTTTATTTTCGGAAGGTATAATTATTTCAGAAGCATATTTTAATTAAAGAAGGGGTGAGCCAATATGGAGCTTTTAGCGCAGGTGGTCGGGATTTTTGCGGTACTGCTGTTTTTGTTAAGCTATCAGCAAAAGAAACGAAGAAATATAATTGCCCTTAACGCTCTTTCCAGAGTCCTTTACATAATTCAGTATATAATGCTGGGAGCTTTTTCGGGCGCGGTTCTCGACGTTTTGGGCACCGTTTCATCGGTGGCGGCACAGAAAAAGAATTCGGCTTTTATAAAGAGACACCTTAAGCTAACCATTATAATTATAAACGTTTTAATAGTTATTATCGGGTTTTCGTTATATGAAAACATTTTTAGCATTTTACCGATTCTCGGCGTACTGTTTCACACCGGCGCCTTCTGGCTGGAGGAGGAAAGGGCGGTTCGATGCATGTCTCTTATCGGATCCCCCTTTTGGTTAATTTATAATTTCGTTACTCATGCATACGGCTCGGTGATAGGCGATATTTTATCTATCATATCTATAATCGTCGCAATCCTGCGCTACGATGTTGTTAAGAAAAAATCGAACAAGGGGGAAGAAAATGATAAAATCAAGCTTTTATTCCGTAGGAGATAATGTAAAGAACTATTTCAGCTGTTACGGGAGCTTTGGCGATATTTGCGGCGACGTGACACGCTCTGAAGGACGTATTTTTTTGCAATCAGAGGGTTACAAGCTCATCTCACTCTTTGAAGAAGACGAAAACGGCGTTATCTCACGCCGTGACAGCTTTGAAAATATCTCGGACAGCCCCTTGAACCTAAGGCGCTTTAAGTCTCGCTTTGTTTTTGAGGGCGGAGAATACGAGGTATACACGCAGTTCAACACGTGGCAAAACGAAAGCTTGGGACTTTGGCAACCGCTTAACACCTCTGTTTCAGCCTATGGAGGCAGCTCTCGTACCGCTCAAGACGCGACGCCTTTTATAGCAATATGGAGCATTCAGGCAGGACGCGGTTACGCCTTTCATCTTTTGCCAGGCTCGACTTGGGAAATGCGGGTTTCACGTATTGGCCATAACTCAAAATACACCAAAATCATCGTTGAAATCGGCGTGTCGGACTATAATTTTGACATTACGCTTGCTCCCCACGATTGCTTTTTTGCTCCTGAGATACTTTTATACGAAATAGAAAACAGAATAGATATGGATTGCCATAAGCTCCATAGCTATATGCACGCGAAATACCCAAGGCGCAGCTTGCCTATCGTGTATAACAGCTGGATGTGTCGGTTCGATGACATCAGTTACGAAAATCTTGCGCCGCAGGTCTTACGCGCGGCGGAGCTCGGGGTTGAGTATTTCGTTATTGACGCAGGCTGGTTTGGTGACGGTAAGCCTTGGTATTTAAGCGTTGGCGACTGGGTAGAGAACGAAAGCTCGGCAATGAAGGGGAGAATGAAGGAGCTTGCGGACCTTGTGCGCGCGAGTGGAATGAGGTTTGGACTTTGGCTTGAGCCGGAGAGGGCAGTTCCTACCGCAAAGGCTGTATCCGAGCACCCCGAGTTTTATATAAAGGGCGATGCGGAGCCTGAATTTTTGTTCTTGGATTTTGCAAACGATGATGCGCTTGAATGGATTTTTGAGAAAGTATCCGGGCTTATAGATAAGTATGAAATTGATTTTATCAAGGACGATTACAATGCCGATATTTGCTTTGATCCTCGTCATAGCGCTTTTCTGGAATACCATAAAGGGTATGAGAAATATATAAAAAGGTTAAGAGAGAAATATCCCGGACTTTACATAAGCTGCTGCGGCTCGGGCGGGGAGAGAATGGAGTTAAGAAGCTACACGCTATTTGACAGCTTCTGGCCCAGCGATAACGAAAGCCCTTACACGCAGCTCGGAATATACAAGGACACCATTTTGCGTATGCCGCCCCAGGCTTTTGAGAGGTGGATATCAGTACACTCCGCTCTTGAAAATGAAGATATATATAAGCCGTTCGTCAATTATAACGACGGCGCGTCAGAGAGAATTATCGCCTGTGCCGATGCTGTCTGGCACAACGTGGTGGGCGTTCAGCCGTCATGGCTTGAGGGCTTTGCCACCGCCGGCCCCGTTTGCTTCAGCTGCGACCTGACAAAAATTTCCAAAGAGAGCTTTGAGAGGTTTAAGAGCTATATTACGAGAGTTAAGAAGGATAGAGAATATTTGAGCTCGGTTAACGCCCGAATTCTTTCGGATACAAAAAGCTGTGTGATAATACAGTATAGCGACGAAGATTTCAACCGAGTAACCGTTCAGATATTCACAAACGAGCCGCAACAATCGGCGTTTTGCGTTTATCCGAGAGTTGACGAGAGGGCGAACTATTGTTTCGACGGAGAAATCATTGCGGGCAAAGATATAAAGCGCTTCGGTGTGTCCAAAAAACTCAACGAGTCATTTGACAATTGGCATGAAATGATAGAATTTACTATGGAAAAATGCAAACAATTATAGTCAAAAATGCACAATAAGAACGATTTACGCACTAAAAGGCAGATTTCACTCTGCCTTTTTCTTGTATTATTTTGAAGAAAATAGGTGGGTTTGTCGGTGACTTTATGATAATTGAAATAAAATCAAAGGAGTTTTCTGCTCGAAAATATTGACAAATCAGATATTTTGTTATATAATTAAACGTTGTATAATATTTTACTGTCAAACGGTATCTACCGAAAGGAACTATCAAAGTATGCAGAACAGAATTGAAGAGCTTAAAAGAAGCTTTGTCACATCTCTCGGCGCGGCAGGCTCTGCGGAGTCGCTCGAGGCGCTTCGAGTTGAGTATCTCGGTAAGAAGGGATACGTCGCCGAGCTTATGAAGGGGCTTAAGGACGCTTCTGACAAAAAGGCGGCAGGTCAGCTTATAAACGAATTTAAGACCGAGGTTGAGGACTCTATCGCAAAGGCAACGGAGGAGCTTCGCGCGGCACAGATCGCGGCGAAAATCAGAGGTGCGAAAAAATATAATCCCACCCTTCGCGCAGAGGCGGAGTTCGGCTCATATCACCCGATAACCCTTGCTACCCGTGAGGTTGAGGAGATATTCGTGAGCATGGGCTTCACTATCGAGAATTACTTTGAGATAGTTGACGATTATAAGTGCTTTGAGGCTCTTAATATTCCAAAGCATCACCCCGCAAGAGATATGCAGGATACCTATTATCTCGATAACGGACAGCTTCTTAAGACGCATACCTCTGCGGCGCAGAACGCTATTATGAAAAAGTACGGCGCACCTCTTCGTGCGATATTCCCCGGACGCTGCTTCCGTAATGAGTCCACCGACGCCTGCCACGAGAATACCTTCTTCCAGATGGAAGGTATGATGATAGACGAGAATATCTCTATCTCCAACCTTATCTACTTTATGAAGACTATGCTCTCCGAGGTGTTTAAGCGTGACGTTAAGGTTCGCCTTCGTCCCGGATTCTTCCCCTTCGTCGAGCCGGGCTTCGAGCTTGATATAAATTGCGAGATCTGCGGCGGCGAGGGCTGTCCCTCATGTAAGAACTCCGGCTGGCTTGAGCTTTGTCCCTGCGGGATGATACACCCCAACGTGCTCCGTGAGGGCGGTATTGATACCGAGAAATATACGGGCTTTGCCTTCGGTCTTGGCCTTACCCGTCTTGCTATGATGAAATACGGCGTTAAGGATATCCGTGATTTTAATAGCGGAAATCTTAAGGCGCTCTCGCAGTTCAAGTCTATTTAAGAAAGGAAAAAGAGAATATGTTTTTATCTATGAATTGGATAGGCGATTTTGTTGACCTTTCCGGACTTGACAGAAAAGCTCTGATCAGAAACTTTACCCTCTCAACAGCAGAGGTTGAGGACATAATAGAGAAGGGATGTGACATCTCGGGCGTTGTTGTCGCGAAGATCCTCTCGGTTGAAAATCACCCTGAATCAAAGAAGCTCCATCTTCTTAAGGTGGACAAGGGTGACGAGGTCGTTGACATCGTTTGCGGTGCTCCTAACGTAAGAGAGGGAATGAAGGTGGCACTTGCTACCGTTGGCGGCAGGGTTGGTGAAATCACCATAGCGCCTCGTAAGCTTGCGGGCTACACCTCATACGGTATGTGCTGCTCCGAGGCGGAGCTTGGAATATCCGACGATAACTCGGGTATTTGGGAGATTACGGACGATATCGCTCTCGGAACCGATATCAAAACTGTTTACGATATTGATGATATAATCTTTGAGGTTGATAATAAGTCGCTCACCAACCGTCCTGACCTCTGGAGCCACTACGGTATGGCAAGAGAGTTTGCTACCCTTACCCAGCGTGAGCTTAAGTGCCCCGCGCTCCTTGATACGAAGCAGTTTGATAGCCTTCCTCCCGTTGCAATAGACGTTAAGGCTACCGATCTCGTTTACCGCTATTCCGCTATCAAGGTTGAGAACATTACGAGAAAAATCAGCCCCGTTAATATGAGGATAAGACTCTTCTACTGCGGCTCCCGCGCAATTAACTTCCTCGCCGACCTTACTAACTACGTTATGATGGAGCTCGGTCAGCCTATGCACGCCTTCGATAACGCAAAGGTTGATAAGATTGAGGTCCAGACCTTCCCCAAGGGACTTAAGTTTACAACCCTTGACGGCGTAGAGAGAAATATTGACGATAAGATGCTTATGATAACCTCGGGTGACGTTCCCGTTGCTATCGCGGGCGTTATGGGCGGCGACGCATCGAAGATTGAGGACGACACGACCTCTCTGCTTCTTGAATCCGCAACCTTTGACGGTGTTTCTGTCAGAAAGACTACTACAAGACTCGGCCTGCGTACAGACGCGTCGCAGAGATATGAAAAAATGCTCGATCCCGAGCTTTGCAGAACTGCAACCGAAAGGCTTCTCTCGCTTCTCGAGCAGTACGACAAGGGCGCGACTGTTATATCTGCGTTTACCGATGCTTACGTAAACCGCTATCCCGAGATAACCCTCACCTTTGATAAGAAATACGTTGACCGTTATACAGGTATTGAGATTTCTAACGAAACCATTGTAAGAACTCTCACGTCCCTCGGCTTTGCCGTGACCGCCTGCGGTGACGATTTCACCGTCGTAGTACCCTCGTGGCGCGCGACAAAGGACGTAACAATCAAGGCGGATATAATCGAGGAAATAACCCGTATCTACGGCTACGATAACTTTGAGATATTCACATCCTCAAGCCCGCTTCTCCCCGTTCGCAAGGAGGTCATCAAGTCAGACGAGGACAGAATGAAGGATATTCTCGTTAAGAGCTACCGTATGCACGAGGTTCACTCTTACATCTGGTCGGATTCCAAGAAGAATGACGAGCTTGGCATCAAGACTCCCGAGAACGTTAAGGTAATTAACGCGCAGACTCCCGACCATTCGTATCTCCGCGTATCTATGATACCTACTCTTCTCGCCTTCGTTAAGGAAAACAAGGCGTACGGCGACAGCTTCTCCATATTTGAGATAGGCCACACCGTTGAGGGCCTCAAGGAAAACGGAGAGTGTAACGAGGTTAATAAGCTTGGCGTGGTTCTCTATTCCAGAGGCGAGTCCGAGGAGTCGGTGTTCCTCCGCGCGCGTGACGCGGTAGCAGAGCTTGCCGCCGACATTCTTCACAAGAATATAGAGTTCGCCTCGTCCGAGTGTGACTACGACTTCGAGCATCCCGTAAATTCCTTTGATATTAGAATTGACGGCAAGAAGGTCGGTTTCATCTCCACCCTTCACCCCACCGTGCTTGAAAATATTGATAAAAAGTGCGCCGTTGCAGTCTTTGAGATTTCAACTCAGCTCTTTGCTGACGTTGCGGTGGCGAATACCAAGTATTCCGAGCCCTCAAAGTTCCCGGCAATCGATATTGACATCACCTTCACCGCCGATGTTGGCGCGATAGTTTTCGACGAGCTTGTGTCTTGTGCAAAGAATGCCGCAGGTGAGCTTTTATCCGACGTTAAGATGAAGGATATCTACACCGCCGACGGCTCCTCTGCCGTAACCTTCCGTTTCTCCTTTGTTTCAAGTGAGAGAACGCTTACCAAGCAGGAGCTTACACCCGCTACCGAGGCTATATGCAAAGCGCTCGAGCCTCTCGGCCTTACCCTTAAGGCGTAATTATCTGTAAATAAAAAGAAAAGTAAAAAAGCAAACCGTTTTGATCAGAAGTCGCGCGGTTTGCTTTTTGTATATATCGGTGTCTGTGCTTATTAAGAATATTTTCCAAACTATTTTATTATTAGCGCCAAGGTTAGAACAGCGGTTTGCAGAATTAAAACACACGGATAATAGACGAGAATTATTTTTTGCAGTATGTTGACAGATAAACCGATTTTTTTAGCAAAGTATCTGATTATATTCTCCTCCGAATAGTCCTTCAAGACAAGAATATACATTAATATCGCCCCGTAAATCAGAATTAGAGCCGAGATTGTTTCTCCTCTTGAAAGAGCGATAATTCCAAAAAAGGCCAAGAAAAAATCATAGATTATAGTTACGCCCTTCATAACTATTCTGTATATTTCAACAAAAACCAATTTAATCCCTCTAAGGTCTATCGTTTCTTTAAGCGTTTGCCTTCTTTTTACTGTTGCTAATATGAGTAAATATTGAAAAAGTCCCATAATCCAACCTTAAACGTTATAGTTTTTCACCTTTTCGATGCAAGAGGGGCAAAGACCTAGGTCTGAATTTAGCTCTCCTGGCTTTTTGCACATAGCACAAAGGCTCTCATAAGCCTTTATAAGCACGGTTTCCTCGTCCATGCTAATCAGAACTCTTGAATTTCTTTCGATTCCAAGCCTTTTTCTGAAATTTATAGGAAGAACAACCCTGCCGAGCTTGTCAACCTCTCTTTCTATTCCGTTATCTCCTTTTTTCATAAAATACCTCAAAAAACAAAAGATGCGGCAACCGAAGTCACCGCACCGAAAAACGCAAACCCCGATTTTTGTCGGGAAACAAAACTTAATAAAGGTATAGTTGTAAACCGCTACCATTACGCACGGAATTTGCGCTTTTGCCAAATTCTAGCGTAATGATAGGCAAAAAAAAGGTACAACTATCGCTATGATGAAAAAATACCTTGTTTTTAATATTAAGTTTTGTTTCCCGAACATATTATATCACACTTGTAATTTGTTTTCAAGAGTTTTAAGTAAAAAAATAAAACTCCCATAACTTACCCTGAACCTCAAAAAATGACTAGATATAATAAAAAGCGGAGCCACCGTTTTTATTCGGCAACTCCGCTTTTATTATAGTTAAATTAATTGGATTTTTATATTATTTCTGCACAAGGTGAACTGCAAAGCCTGCAATCTCGTCCTTGAAGTATACGAACTTGGGCTTGCCGGTCTTGTCATCATAGGTGATGGAGGACTCGTCAAATTCAAAGCCCATTCTCTTAAAGTATGCTATAGCTCTGTCAACGAAGTGAGTCTTGATACCGATGTGGCCGCACTTGCCGGGGCCCTTGCCCATCATAAACTCGAAGGCATCGCCTGCAAAGTAGGACTTTGAGGTTTCCTTAACGGGCATACCGAAGAGAAGCTGGAAGATCTTTGCGGACTTTTCAGCCTCATCCTTGTTCTCGGTGTTGATACCCATGTGGGTGAACTCGAGGCCGAGCATTTTCTTAACCGCATCCTTGGTAAGAGCGGTGATCTCGTCCCACTTCTTCTCCTTAACAAGCTCGTCCTTTACCATAAATGAGCCGCCGCAAGCAACTATCTTGTTAAACTTGAGGTACTCGAGAAGGTTGTCAGCATTGATACCGCCTGTGGGCATGAAGGTGAGCTGACCGTAAGGAGCCGCCATAGCCTTAAGCATCTTAAGACCGCCTGCTGCTTCAGCAGGGAAGAACTTAACAGTCTTGAGACCAAGCTCGAGAGCCGCCTCAATGTCAGAGGGGTTAGAGCAGCCGGGAAGCATGGGAACACCCTTGGACAGACAGTAAGATGTAACCTTGGGGTTAAGACCGGGGGAAACTATAAACTTGGAGCCTGCTGCGATAGCCGCGTCAACCTGCTCTGTTGTGAGAACGGTGCCTGCACCTACGAGCATCTCGGGATATGCCTCTGTGATATTCTTGATAGCCTCGGCAGCACATGCGGTTCTGAAGGTGATTTCCGCAGCGGGAAGACCGCCGTCGATAAGCGCCTTTGCAAGAGGTACTGCATCATCAGGGTTCTCAATCTTAATAACGGGGATAAGACCGATGGAATAGAGTTCTTTCATCATGTCGTTCATTGTATTTTCTCCTTTAGAGTATATTATTTTGCACTATATATTATACTATATTTTCAGTAGTTACAACAATTGCAAAAATTGCCCTAGAAATTGCAAAAATTGCCGCTAATAGCAATATAAAAATAAAGAATCGCGGTCAACTAAATATAGATTTCCAAATCTATGTTCAGCTTTCCTTTTTTTGAGAGCGAGGCGCAACCCTTGTAAATAAATCTACCGTGTCCCCTGACGCTTATTTTTTCGTCGGGCTTTGGGGTATAGGATACACTTTCGATGCATCTTCCAGATGCAAAAACCAGCCCTTTTTTGAAGAGTGACTGTGCGTCATCTCTGGACAGGTAAAACACCTTTGCCACTACGGCGTCAAGCCTCTCGCTTGATACCTGTATTCTGCGCCTCTCGGTTCGGTATAGCTCGCCCTCCGGCAGAGCGTCAGCCACCGTTAGAGTAACGTCGGTGTGCCGTACCTTCGTTAAAGAGGAAATTATATATTCCGCTATTTCCTCTTTCGCGAAAATGTAACCTACATTATCTATTATAATAATGTCACCGAGAGTTTCGCGCTCTATTCCCAGGTTCATAAGAGAGCCGAGAAAATCCCTGTGCGTCAGCCTGTCGGCAAACTTTTGGTTTTTCGGCTCTGCCCTTATAGTAATGATAGGGTATGGCACGGAGTAGCCAAGCTCCTCGGGGTCGCCAAAACGCACCATAACCCGCTCCGCGCCGTCAGCGCCACCGAACATTTCGTAATGCATGCTGCCGGTTTCACGCGCTATCTCGGAAAAGAGCGACTGCTCACCAAGACCTAAAAAGTCGGTAAACGTGAAGGTGCCCGTATTATAGGCTCTTCTTGCCAGCTCGACAAAGCGCTTTTTTATAAGCGTGGAGTCCTCCGTCATAGCATCATATCAACGGGATAGAGAATCTTAAGCTGATTTATCTTGCTCGTATACGCGGCGCGTCTTTTCTCATTAAGAAGCGCGTCCTTTATCTCGTCCTTGATAGCCTCGTATTCCATAGGCTCTGCCGCCTTCTTGGAATTGAGCTTTATCAGATGGTAGCCAAACTGCGTCTTAACGGGAGCCGGAGAAATCTCACCGACCTCCATAGCAAATACCGCCGTGTCAAACTCGGGAACCATCTGTCCTCTGCCGAAATCACCGAGGTTGCCGCCGCTCTTACCGGAGGGGCAGGTAGAGTGTTCTGCCGCTGCGTCCTCAAAGCTTACCTCACCCGCCTTTATCTTGGCTAGAAGCTCGCTTGCCTTCTCCTCGGAGTCAACGAGTATGTGACTTGCGTTTACGGACTCCTCTGCTGTGAATTTGTCGGAATTTTCATCGTAGTACTTTTTAGCATCTGCATCACTTACGCTGACGCCTGAGATGGCTTTCTCTGCCGCGTAGCTTGAAAGAAGATTATCCTTTATCTTCGCCATCTGCGCCTTAAATTCAGCCTCTGCCTCAAGAAGATTGCGCTTTGCATCAAGGAGCAAAAGCTTCGAGTCGATAAGCTGGTTTAATATCATCTTTCTGCCCTCGGGGTTGTTGTAGCTCTGTCCTCTCTGACCGAGTCCGATAAGGAACTCGTCAACGTCGTTGTCTGTGATAGGTGTACCGCCTACCATTGCAAGTACTTTGCTCATTATATTATACTCCTTTTGTAAATAATTATTTTCATTTTTGTGTTTATTTGTTTCTTAATCCTTTAGGATAATGATTTTTTATTCTTCCGCCCGAGGCCTTGCCGCCGCCTAGAGCCACTCCCTCGTACGTTACAGCGCACCAGCCCGCAGAGGCTTCTTTTGCTTCTATCTCCTCGCCCTTAAGATATGCCTCCGTACGTTTGTCATGTGAGGTTAA
Organism: Clostridia bacterium; assembly: GCA_017463125.1. GTDB lineage: Bacteria > Bacillota > Clostridia > Oscillospirales > CAG-272 > UBA1740. Next base: position 10,644 of record JAFTPV010000006.1, read on the forward strand.
ATTTTCCTTATTTTTCATATCCGTGCCGTAAGCGGAGAAGAACTGATGATGCGGGAAGAGAAGCCCTCCTCGTACCTCGCCGACCATAACTCCTGCCATAAATGTCTTACGAGGAGGTATCGGGATCCCCTCGGGGACGATAGCGATGCCGTCGCCCTGCTTTATCAAGCGCCCCTTTGGTGCGGTTATCATATTTTCCTTAAAGAATTTCTCGATTGCGGCTCGCTCGTCGCGCGTCGGTGACACGATATTTTCCTTAAAGAGAATTTTATCCTCTTCGCCCTCTTCTGCTCTTTTCATAAGAGCAATAAACTGCCCTTCACCCTCTGACACGTGCGGATAAAATCTGCGGCATTTCTTTGAATCCTCTGCGGAAAGTCCGTCAACCCGCATACCGTCACGGGTACAGGCGATAAGCTCTTCCTTAACGCTCGTGAGAGCGAAATCCTTATGCTTATCCAGGAAATACGCTACGTTTTCTTCGTTTTCTTCTACGGAATAGGTGCAGGTGGAGTAGAGAAGATAACCTCCCACCTTGACCGTTCCCGCAACGTTGTCTAGGATTTCGCGCTGTCTTTTTGCCGAGAGCGTGACGTTTTCCTCACTCCACTCGTTAAGCGCCTCCTCGCTCTTTCTGAACATACCCTCACCCGAGCAGGGCGCGTCGCATAAAACAAGGTCAAAGTATCCGGAGAACATCTCGGATAGCTCTCTTGTGTCAAGAGAGGTGATAACGCCGTTCCTTATTCCCATTCTCTCAAAGTTACCGAGCATTATCTTCGCTCTCTTCGGCACGTATTCGTTTGCCAGGATAAAGCCCTCTTTGCCGATGCGGGCCGCCATCTGCGTAGCCTTTCCGCCGGGGGCTGCACAGCTGTCAAGGACACGCCAGCCGCGCTGTATGTTAAGTGCGTTTACCGTTGCCATAGCGCCGCCGTCCTGAACGTATATCATTCCCGCGTGGTGCTCGGCACTTTTGCCTATACCGTCGGCGCTCTCGGGTATAAATCCGTCGGGTGCATATTCGATTTTTGAAAGTGAGAGCGCGGTCTTTTTTAGGAAGTCACTGACGCTTATCTTCGCCGTATTGACTCTCACGGCTCTTGATGGCTCGTCCTCGAGCGCTGACTCAAATTTATCGTATTCATCGGTTAGCAAGAGCTTCATTCTTGCCTTGAATTTTTCATCGAGCATAACGAGCCTCCTTTTTTATATTTACTGATAAACATTATACTAAAAATATCGAAATATGTCAACCTGCTTTCAAAAAAAGCTATCTCTTCGTGATAAAAGTAAACAAAAGATTAAATTTTTCTCCCGATTTTGAAAAAATTTTTACTATCCGACCAAAATCGACTGAAAATTCTTGCATTTTTTGATTTTATATGCTAGAATATATCTGTAAAGTTATATATAGGCAAAAAAATGGAGGCAAAGCTCGAATGATAATAGACCTTGTTCATAACTATATTGTGAAAAACACGATTACCGATTCCTTCGTCGAGAGTGTTGAAAAAAATCTTCTGCCCGCCCTTTCCGAAAAATACGGCGCCGGACTCTCGGGAATACAGATGTATGAGGATTATATTGCCGATGCCTTTTATCAGAGAGGCGACTGGTACTATCCTCTTACCGTTATGACCCTTGACGGTCCCGTTACGCAGTGGGTAAAATGGAAGATGAAGGCGGGTAATTTTAAGGACGGTGTTCCTTATGCTTACGTTGGAGCCGGTCTTCTTGATATTACAATTGCCGATGATGTTCCCGAGGAATTTTCTGCAAAGCTTGTGGGCAGATCCAGATATTACGAGGGCGGCGCTATCAGCGTCAATGTTGATACAACGGTCAATGATCCTACTCTTCTTGTAGGCAAGTATTCGCAGACCTTCGTTGACGAGATGGCACGTCAGCTTACCGTTAAAATAGAGGAGGCAATGTCCGTTAATGGTATCGCATCGAGCACCCTTTCCCTGACTCTTCTCTTCGCCCCTGCTACATATATGGAACACACCTCCGAGAACGTAACATATCGTCGTCTTCTTATATCAGACAAGGCCTCCGCACCACGCGATTTTTGGGTAAAATGGTTCCGTGAGGACGGCGCCACCGCTTACACCGTTTCTGATAACGTAAGCTGTGAGAATATCACGTTTGATATAGGTGAGGACGCCTCCCAGAAGATCAGAGAAAAGGAATATCGCTTCCTTGTAAGTGCGGGCGGTGACAAGTACCATAACGCAATGGGAAGAAAGAATATCACAGAGTGGCGCGAGCTGGTTAAGCGCGCCGTTAAGCGCGGAGAGCTTGAAAAGATAGAGCTTGCACCCGAGGTTGCAGAGAACGATGATATAAATAAGCGCCTTCTTGAGCTTCTGGGTAAAGCACCCGAGGTGGCAAGCGAGCCCGCTCCCGTAAAAGAGGAGAACGATGAGTTTGCGCGTGCTATGCAGTATGCAAGAGATATTGTGGCAGAGCGTGAGAGTGCCGAGGAGGAAGCGCCGGAGGCTACTGAGATTTCGTTTGAGCCGAAGAATGCGGTTGAATCGCTCTTCAATCTTGTCGAAGAAGAAAGTGCAGCATGCGTGCCTGTTATAGAAGAGGTCGAGGATGGCGCACAAGAGCCGGAAACCGTAGAGGAGGAAGCTCCGATACCCGCTCCTGCAATGATTATCGAGGACGTTGATTATGCATCGGCGTCGGATGCGGAATTTGAGGATATTATTGATGAGGAAGCTCTTGAGGAAGAGCCCGAGTCAGCACCTGTTCCCACAGTCGAGAGGATAGAGGCAGCAGCCCCTGTCGCTGAGAATCTTGAAGCAAAGCTGCGCGCAGAGATAGAGGCAAAGCTCCGTGCCGAATACGAGGCAGAGGCAAAAGCAAAGGCTGAGGCAGACGAAGCACGCCTTCGCAAAATGGAAGAGGATCTTCGCAGGAAAAACGCCGAGATGCTTGCTGCCGCAGAGGCTGAGAACCAAAGGCTCAGAAAGCTTGAGGAAGCCCGCCGTGCCGAAGAGGAAAAGCTTCGCAACCAGCTTGAGCAGCAGCTTCTTATGGAAGCCAGAGAGCGCGAGCGCATGGCAGAGGCTGCAAGAATTGCTCTGGCAGAGCAGAAAAAAGCAGAGGCAGAGGCAGCCGCGAGAGCAAAGGCCAAGGAGGACGAGGAAAAGAGAGCGGCCTTCGAGCGTCAGAGAGCCGAGGAGGTAGCCCGCGTTGAAGCAGAGCGCAAGGCAGAGGCAGAAAGACTTCGCCGCGAGGCAGATGAGCGCGCAAAGGAATCAAAGGCAGCAGCGGCTATATCTGCAAACATAAAGAGCAAAAATTACACCTATACCTCAAAGAGCGTGCGTCTGCTCTTCCGACGTAGCGTTGACCCTAACATCACTTCCCGTATATACGAGATAATCAAGACTACTCTCGAGTACTACGGTAAGGATAAGATGTATATGCGTATAAAGGCGACTATTCCCGACACCACGACTGTGATACTTGAGTTTGTGGAAATACCGATGGAAGAAATGGCTCTCCTCTCTAACATCATCAAGGTGCTTGGAAACAGCGGTCTTGGTATTGCTAAAGCCATCGTGGAATAATTAGAAATACAAATATTTTCATAAACAATAACAGTCAAAGGTTCCCATGCAGGCACAAAACGGCCTGTATGGGAACTTTTGTTTACAAAAAGCGCATTTTTGGAGGTAAAGACTGTGTTTTTATTATAATTTAGAGACTCGAGGCTAAATAAAAATCCAGCAATTGTTTTTTGTACGTTTATACCAAAAAAGCAAAAAAAATTTGTACATTTTGCTAATTGTATTATTTGTTTAGCTATGCTATTATTAATTTGCTTATCAACTGTATTAAATGAAAAGGGGATAGATAATGAAAAAATATATACAGACGGTACTGATTTTACTTTTTATGACCATATCTTTTGTGTCATGCGATTTTATTACCGTCGACAATAGCGGTGCCCAAAATGGAGCGGGCAATCAATCGCAAGAAGATAATACTGACAGCGGTGACGAAATAGTTGACGGCGACTTTATATGGAGCGCGGGCTCGGAGATCAGCGTTGTGAGCTCTGAAGCCGAGCTTGCCGATAATGATAATTCATCAAAGTATGCACGCTCCGTCAGCAATATTTACAGTATGATAGGTTCGTTTGCGGTATCGGAAAGTATAAAGCTTAATTTTGTCCCGGACTCCAAGGAGGCGACGAAGCACGAGATCGTTCTCGGCAGGTCGAGCCGCGAGGTTTCAAAGCGTGCCTACGAGCTGCTTGACGATCAAGTGACCGAGGGTGACGAGGTTGGTTGGCTTATATATTCCGACGGATACTCGGTTGCCATAGCCTTCGATTATGATATTGAGTATTTGGCACTGGACGAGGCACTGGCGTATTTTAAGGATAATCTTGTGGGTAAATCGCTTACTCTTGATGAGGGAGTTTGTGCAAAAAGATTGATTTCTATAAACGAGGTTCACCAGAAACGAGATGATGAGCTTGTGGCATCAAGGTGGGAGGCGCTTAAAAAGAAGATATACACCGAGATGCGTGAAACTATGAGCGATAGTGATGCCGGAAAATATACCGAGGATATGATCTCCGCCCTAGAGCAAATATACGCTCTTTACAGCGATGACCTTATCGACTGGTTTGCAGGCCTTTACGAGCCTTACATTTGCGTTTGCGAGGGTGATACCTGTCAGAAAACGCGTTACTGCGGAGGCTCGGGCTTCTATTACTCCAATTCCGCGAGGGATAACGCCTACGTGACCTATAGCGGAGGCGAATATATGCTTTTGCCCGACGCTGAAACGACGGCGCAGGCTCTTGGATTTATTGCCTCCTGCGGAATGCTTAATCAGATAGGCAGCGATTTGAAAAACGCCTTTCCGGAGGGAGAAGGCGAGAGAATGATAAGGTTCATTAAGGCTCTTCAGGACGAGAAATCCGGATATTTTTATCATCCGCAGTGGCTCTCTCTTATAGACACCGATCATTTTTGGGACTCAAGAAGGTCGAGGGATATGAACTATTCTCTTTCGGTGCTTCGATTCTTCGGTTCGGCTCCTACGTACACTACTCCCACGAACGTTCCGGGTGACGGAATACTCTACGACGGCACCGACCTTAACGTTGGCGCCACAGCCGACCGTCTCGTATCTCCTCTTAAAACCTCACTTGTAACAGCGGTTTCAAAAGTCATTCTTGCAAGCTCCGAGCCTGCTGTGCATCCGCATCTCGTGTCAGAGAAAACCTTCACCGATTATCTTGCAACGCTCGATTTGGAAGGTAATTCCTATTATGTAGGAAACGAGCTGGCATCTCTCGCGCCTCAAATAGTAGCCAGAGATAAGACTCTTGGTACGGAAGACAATCCCCGACCGCTTGCTACGATACTTGACAGCTGGTTCAGATATTATCAGGATACTGAAACGGGGCATTGGCATAAGAATAACGATGCCGGATACCGAGGATATTACGCTATAAACGGACTCTTGAAGATCTCCGCATGCTACAACACTCTGATGCTCGAGTTTCCGAATCCTCTTGCGGCGACGCGCTCCGCCTTTGCTATTATAGCCAGCGAGGAGCCGATAAATCACGTTTGCGACCTCTATAACACGTGGTTCACTATAAGCAACATAATTTCCAATATCAACGCTTACTCCGACGATAAAGCACTTGCAAAGCAGATAGTTTCGGAGGTTCGGGTTGATGCTATCCCTGCGGTCATCGCAACGGCAGAAAAGATGAAGGGACATCTGAAGGATGACGGCTCCTTCTCGTATTTTGCAAACAAATCCTCGGCCACATCTCAGAATATGCCCGTCGCAATACCGAACACCAACGAGGGTGACGTGAACGCTACCAACATCTTTACTTACGGTATTCTCGGCTATCTCTTCAGCGCTCTTGATTTTGGCTCGGCGCTTGACGTCTATACCGATTGCGACAGAGAAAGATTCATAGAATTGATAGAGGTAAAAATAGCAAATTGTGATAAACGGCAAGCGGAAGTTGCCGATTAAGAAAGGATACATAATATGAAAGAAACAAAGTGGGAGGCGTTGAGGTCAAAAATCCAAGTCGATATGACCAAAGCTCTCGATGAGAAAAGGGCACTCGAGTATACCGACGAGATGATACGTGCGCTTCGTGAATTCTACTCGATTTACGACGGGGGTCTTGTTGATTGGTTCGCCGGTCTTTACGAACCAAGCATACGCTTTGACTCCGAGGATAAGGCTATGGTCGAAAGATATTCCGGAGGCGCAGGCTTCTATTACTCCAATTCCGCGCGTGACAATTACAGCGTTGAGAGGGACGGAGATACCTATCAGCTTCTCCCCGATGCCGAAACCACGTCACAGGTATTTGGCTTTCTTAGCCGCTCGGGTATGCTCGATGAGGTTAATGGCGATGTCAGAGCGGCGTTCCCCGATGGCGAGCCGGAAAGGATAGTCAGATTCCTTAAGGCTTTGCAAGATGAGAAAACAGGATATTTCTATCATCCGCAGTGGATGTCTATGATTGGCACCCCGAAGTATTGGGACTCAAGACAATCAAGAGATCTCACTTATGCGACATCCGCGCTGTCAAAGCTTGGCGCACGTCCAACATATTCTACTCCCAACGGCAAGGAGGGTGACGGAATTAGGTATGACGGTGTAAAGGTTGATATTTCCCGTGAAGCTGACGCCACTGCTGACACCGGAAGCAAAAGAACCTCGGGATACGTCCACCCGAGGCTTGAGAGCCCCGAAGTATTTGCCGAGTATCTTAAATCTCTGAATCTTGCGGGAAATTCGTACTTTGTAGGCAACGAGCTTACAGCCCTGTCAGGACAGATACTTCACAGAGATAAACAGCTTGCAACGGAAGACAATCCCCGCCCGCTTGCCACGATGCTCATAAATTGGCTTAACGAAAATCAGATAGCAGAGAAGGGCTATTGGCACGACGACGTAAAAAATCCTCCGTCAAGCCCATATTACGCTACAAACGGTCTTCTTAAAATAGCAACGCTATACAATAATCTCAAGATGCCTTTCCCCAACCCCCTTCCTGCCGCGCGCTCGGCGTTTAACGTTATAACCTCGGATGTGCCGATAAATCACGTTTGCGACCTTTATAACACTTGGTTTATCGTCGTTATGATGGCTATAAATCTCAGAGAGTATTCAGGAAATCCGACCCTTGCGGACGAAATAATAGCAGGCATACGCCTTGAAGCAATCCCCGCCGTTTATGCAACGGCTAAAAAGATGAGAGCGCACAGAAAGGTCGACGGTTCCTTCTCTTATTTTGCAAACCGCTCCTCCTTCACGTCCCAAAATGCACCCGTAGCAATAAAGGATACAAACGAGGGTGACGTGAACGCAACTGTTATTTTTACGTACGGAATTTTAGGCTTTATGTTCGAGGCTCTTGATTTCGGTGAGCCTATACCGATATGCGACGACGGCGACCGCATAAAATTCAAAAAGCTGATAGAGAAAAAAATCAAAAATCAATAACGAAAAATGGGAAAACCGCAAGTTTTGTAAGTCATAGTTTGCAAAACTTGTGGTTTTTGCGTTGAGATTTATAAAATTCAGCTTCAAAATCCCGCAAAATCAAAACTGCGGTAAAAATATTTGCGGAAAAATATTTTGCCCCCGCTTTGTGCAAAAGAGATAAAAAGCACCAAATATTTTGTAAATTTTGTCAGTATGTAAAAGTTTTTTGTTTGTGCTAGAATTATTATACACATAAATATATGAGTAATGAAAGGATACAAATTATTTATGCGAGCTCATGTTAGTAAAAAAGGTCTTAAGGAGGTAATTTAATGAAAATGAGCAAAAGAATATTCGGCTTAATCCTAGCCGTTATAATGCTGATCGGCGCTCTGGCATCATGCGCGCCGTCGGACGAAAGCGGAGATGGAGGGGAGAACATAAGCGGTGATTACATATATAAGAGCGGATCATCGCTGAACGTTGTATGCTCGCAGTACGAGCTTGACCGAGCCGATACCAAGGTTAAATATAATAGCATTACAAATCAGCTTTTCAGCAGCATCGGCGGCAATTCCGCCATCTCGGTCAAAAAAACCGCTGATACATCGGTGATAGCAGAGCACGAGTTGGTGATAGGCGTTTCTGAACGCGAAATCTCCAAGATAGCCTATGAGCAGCTTGCTAAAATTAGCCTTGACGAATATGAATCTGCGTTTTTAGTCTACTCTGACGGCAAGTCGGTCGCTATAGCCTATAATGAGGATGAAGACTACGTAACTCCCGAGAAGGCGATTGATTATTTCGTTTCCAATTATATTGACGGAAGAAAATATCTGACGCTTGACGCCGGAGTGGTTACTGCTCAAAAAATCAAGCTTAACGAGTATTACCAAGAGCGCGACGATGCTATGGTCGAAGCGCAGTGGGACTCTGTTTTGAAAAAGGTAACGTCGGAGATGGAGCCAACTCTCGGTGAAGAGGGGGCTGAGGAGTATGCCAAGGAGCTGGTGGCTGCATTGCGTAAATTCTACTCAATGTATAGCGACAAGCTTATATCCTGGCTTGCAAACCTTCTTGACCCGCGCATTTGCGTATGCGAGGGTGACGTTTGCCAGAATACGAGATATTGCGGCGGTGCAGCCTTTTATTATTCAAATAGTGCGAGAAATACGAAGGGCTTCCTTCCCGATGCAGAGTCGACAGCACAGGCGCTCGGTATTCTTAAAAATTCCGGAATGCTGAGGCTTGTAAATAACGATTATGCAGCGGCATTCACCGAGGAGCTTCCCGCAAGATTTATCAGATTTGCTAAGGCACTTCAGGACGAGGAGTCGGGATATTTCTATCATCCCCAGTGGAACAAGGAGGAGCTTTCGGTCGCAAGACTCTCCCGAGATATGAACTACGCGACGAGCGTGCTTAAGTATTTCGGCTCCCTTCCAACATACAAAACTCCTAACGGTGATGACTATGACGGTATAACCTACGACGGAAAAGATCTTAATAATGAAGTAGCGCCGACCGCCTCTCTGCTCACGACAAGGCTCAGCACCTCCCGCGTGTCTATGGTTTCCAAGGTGGTTGCTACGGCCGGCGAGGCAGCATATCCTGCCAGAATGGAAAACGACATTGAGTGGAAAAAGCATCTTGCGACGCTTGATTTAAGAAATAATTCCTACTCTGTCGGAAACAGCCTTGCCGCATCGGCAAAGCAGCTTGTGACAAGACAGGAGCAGCTTGATAAGCAGGGCGTATCATACAACCTTATTGATATAACGGTAGACTGGTTTAAGGCAAATCAGAATAAGCAGACAGGAACGTGGTATTTCGTTAATCCCGAGAGTCCTTCCTACGATCCATATTACGGCAACGACGGCGTTCTTAAGATCTCCGCGTGGTTTAATGACGTTGGAAGACTGTTCCCGAATGCTTCTCTTGCAGCGCAAAACGCTATCGACGCTATAATGTCAGACCAGGATATAGCCCACGTATGTAATCTCTATAACACCTGGTTCACTATTTCAAACCTTAAGAGTAACGTCAGAAATTACGGTACGGCGTCCGATGCGGATAAGTTTATCGCAGACCTTCGCGCCGTAGCGCCCGAGGGAGTTCTCAAATCCCTTGAGAAGATAGCCGACCATCAGAAGCCTGACGGCTCCTTCTCCTATTATCAGGACCACTGCTCGCAGACGTCGCAGGGTATGCCCGTTGCTCTTGCCGATACAAACGAGGGCGACCTCAACGCTACGAGCATAGCGACCTATGGTATAACGGGCTTTATGTTCTCGGCGCTTGACATCGGAAGCTCTGTTGATATATACACCGATTCTGACAGAATGGCCTTTCTTGCCGAGGTAAGACTTCTTGATTCAGTAATAAAGGATGAGGAGATAAACAACGCCGAGCCGAATACGTTTGATCAGTACACGGTAGGCACGACCCCTGACACAAGTGATGTGGGACGTAATATAGGCAATAAAGAGGTCAGCAGCATTACTGTTGTAGAAGATCCTCGCGAGAAGGCGGAAGGAAACATTTTGTCCTTCGCATCGGGTAAGGGTAGTTATGACTATGTTTCGTTTATGTCTAAAACCGGACTTGGAGGCTCAACCTACGTCTTTGACGCCGATATGTGCGTTTCGCACTCGGATACGACAGGATATATAGTTCAGATAAACTTTGGTACGGGAACTGCACAGGGCAACATTTATATGGTTACCCTTCGTATAAGAGAGGTAGACGGTAAATGGGTTGTCGGAATATACGACTCCTCCTCAACCGACGATAACCGTTCTGTAAACAAGCATCTCGCCGACGTTCCTTATCAGGAATGGTTCAATCTCAAGATTGAATATTACAGGATAAACACGGAAACCAGCGAGGACATGCGCGCCAAGATATTCGTCAACGACGAGTGCGTAGCTGTAACTAATAACTATTTCGATTTCCAGGGCAATAAGATCACCGGTGAGAGTAAGCCGAGCGTTACGTATAACCGAGTTTGGATAAATACTATGTCTACCCGTGAAACAACGCTTCTTCTGGATAATGTTGCGGTATATAAGGACAGGCGCGCGTACATTGCCGAAAAGCTTCCTATTGAAAGCAACGTGGACGGAGTAGGAAACGAGCAAAAGACGTACGATTTCGAGTCATCTCCCTCACTTCCAGAGGGCTTCATAGCAAGCGAGGACGGCGGTGCGTATCTTGCTTCCGTTATTGAAAACAATATCTCGAACAATAAGATAATCGTAAACGGCGGCACGATACTTATGCCGAGCAATATACGCTCACCGAGGGCTAATCGCGGAAGCCTTAATATGAATATAACGGTGAATGCTGAAAAGACCGGGGACTGCGGTTCCATAGCCTTCGTTGATACGGAAACCGGTGAGAATATCATATTCAGACTGGATATGAAGGTTATTGACGTTGACGGTGTGAAATACGTCGAGCTTTATGAGTGTCCCGCAGGAACAACGGCAGGTGCCATTGAGAATGCGCGCTTCAAGCTGGGTGAGGAGGTTAATCTGAGGATCGACTTCTATCACAAGGAGGACGTAGCTCTAATTTATATAGGCGGTACGTTTGTAAATGCGTGCGAGGCTATATTTAACAATGCAAGTAGGCTTTCCTATAGCGCAGCTATGTTAACTATGAATAATAAATCGGTAGCTATGATAGATAACGTTACGACCGATTTCGATTCCTTCGATTTCACCGAGGCTGAAGGTGTCAAGGCCGATGGAAATCCCAATACTGACAGCTTCACAGGCGGCGTAACCGGTGCAGTTATCGGCGGTAATGCAGAAGGCTATGACGATGCGGGCGATGGAGTTATCAAGCTATCCAAGAAGAACGATTTCGTTAAGCTCATCGCCTCCGACCGTTCTGCCATAGCAGGCGCTTCTATCTTGGAGGTCGATATCGAAATCAAGGATGCGTCTTATATTGGCAATATCTTAAGAGCCGCTGTTACCGACAAGGACGGAAACGCTATTTTCGCTATAGCACTCGTAGCTACCAAGGACGGTATAAATATTCACGAGATTTGCTCCGGTGATAAGATCTACCCCTTCGTTCTTTCAACTATTGATTGGTATAACAGAAGCTTCACTCTCAGAATTGAGTATTACGAGAAAAATCAATCTGCGAATATCTACGTAAGCGGTACGGGTGTTGCTACGACGGCTGTTACCTATGACGTAAACAGCGCAGCGCGCGAGGTTGCATACTCCGAGATAAAGATGCTCGGTGATTGTGAGATATACGTTGATAATATGCTTTCCGACAAGATCTTTCTTTCGCAGACGGTTATTGCCGACAACAGCGGATCAAACGTTGAGGACTCTATTACGGAAAAAATGACTCTTGATTACTCCGTAAACGGAAATATTCCGAAGGCTATCACTGGCTCCTACACTACCTTTGGCGCAGGCGTATCAATACAGCAGATGCTTAAGGTTATCGGCGACTATCAAGAGTATTCCAAGGTAGGTAAGTTCGTGACCAGCTCCGGCGGAAATGACAGCCTTATTATAAAATCCAATAATACCTCCACCGAGCTTAACAATGCCGAAATGATGGTATTTGAGGCAGAGCTTTGTCTGGATCCTTCAACTACAGGCACGATATATCAGGTAATCTTCGGTGACAGCACCAAGGGCCTGGTTACTGATGCCGCGTATATGTTCTGCATAAACGTAAGCTCCGGACGCGTACAGATTTACGACGCATCGTGTACTAGCGGCTCGAATTGGCGCAAGGGTGAAACCTTGAGCATAGCTGACGTTGGCGAGTGGTTCAAGCTCCGCATAGAGTATTATAAGGGCGACGGAACAGAGGACGGCGTCAGAATAAAGACCTTTGTAAACGATGAGCTTCTCTACGTAAGTGACAACTATTTCAGAGATTATACAAAGGCCACAACCCCTAAAACCTATTTCAACATAGTACGCTTCTATTCGCAGGGCAGCTCTGTTGCCGACCTTTACTTTGACAACGTAGCGCTCTACGTTTCCGAGGGTACGTGTAACGATGAGCCTACTCTGAAGTACACTTACGGAAGCGCGGTACCCGAAGAGAACAAACGGTAAAAAAACAATGGAGCCTTCCGAAAAAGGCGGGAGGCTCCGCGACTCAAAGGAATCAATATGAAAAATTATAATAAAATCCGCGAGGATATGCGTGCGCCTAAGTGGGCGGCTATGGCAGAATATGTCGGCGGCGAGGACGGAAAAAAACTCGTTGACGCAATGCAAGACTTTTACTCCATATATACCGATGACGTTATAGATTGGTATGCGGGGCTTTACGACGTTAATATCGGCGGCTGGTACTATTCCGCTTCGGCAAGAGATAACGAAAGAAGCGTCTATATGGACAAGGAGATAATTCTCCTGCCTGACGCTGAGTCCACCTGTCAGGCTCTCGGCTTCTGGTCGGGAAGCGGTATGGCGGCAAGAGGCAATGATGAATATAAAAACGTAATTCCCGCTTGGATGCGTGACGATATTGTAAAATTCATCACCTCATTGCAGGATGAGGACGGATATTTTTATCACAAGCAGTGGGGCAAGAGTATTCCGCCTGCAAGACGCGGCAGAGATTACATGTGGTGTATGTCAATGCTTAAGACTATGGGTGCAGAGCCGAAGTACGCAAGTCTTGCCGACTGCGAAGACAATGCCGACAAGAGCGAGATTTTGATACCCGATTATCTTAAGGATAAATCCTCCTTCTTAAGCTATGCAGAAAATCTTTTCGCTACAAGGTCAACGTGGTCGGCAGGCAATGAGCTTGCAGCGCAGGTAACTTTGATTAAGGCGTCGGGTCTTATCGACACAGCGGTCGATTTCCTCAATTCCAAGCAGCTTGCCGAGAACGGATGCTGGGAGGAGGGCGTAGGATACGCGGCGGTAAACGGTCTGCTAAAAATATCCTGCGTTTACAATAACGCGGGGCGTGCTTTGCCGTACGCTATGGAAGGCGCGAGAGCAGCCATCGGCTGCATAGTTGCAGAAGAAGATATAAAGTGCGTATGTGACCTCTATAACACTTGGTACACGATAACCAATATAACGAATAATTTGAGAAAATACGGTGGCTCTGACGGAGAGCGCAAGGCGGAAGAGATTCTTCGTGACATAAGGCATATTGCACCTTATGCAATACAGAGAACGAAGGAAAAAATCGCCCCGCACAAAAAGGAGTCCGGCTCCTTCTCGTATTATAAAAATTCCCCGTGTCCTACATCACAGAGCATGCCTGTTGCCGTTCCTTACTTATGGGAGGGTGACGGAAACGCAACAAATATCGCAATCGTCGGCACAACCAATTTTGTTACTTCGGCCTTGGGTCTTGGGGCGTATAAGGTACCCTTGTTCAGCACGGATGACGGCGAGAGATACCTATCTCTTCTTGAAGAAAAAAAGAACAATGCTAAATAAAAAAGAAAGCGCATCCTCAAAAAAGAGGATGCGCTTTTGCACCGCAAAGACTACAAAACTTTACATTTGTACTGCTTTTATCTTACCATTTCGTTTTTTGGACCTTGCGTTGTGTGATTTTTAATTATTCTTTCGATATCAATAATGTCGCACTCGGTGGTGTCACCAATGACCGTGTTTTTAAGTGCCGCCATAGCGTCACCGTACTCTGCCATTTTTCTTATATCACCGTATTCAAGAAGAGCGTAGAGCGCACCCGCAACGTACGCATCACCCGAGCCTATTCTGTCAACGACGTCAATATCTCTGTATGGCTCCTCTTCAAAATGCACGTCCTCGGCGCAGTCGTATACGAGGGAAGAGAAGGTGTGCTTTTTAGGTGAGGTGACGAGTCTTTTTGTGCTGGCTATTATCTCAAGATTTTTATATTTTTCGGCAAATTTCTTGTGTATTTCGTAAAGCGTACCAGTCATTCCGAACATACGTCGTGAGGTTTCCTCGGATATGAAAAGAATATCAATAAGCGGCAAAATTTGGCTTATAGTTTCCCTCGCGGTATCCTCGTCCCAGAGTGCAGCTCTGTAATTCACATCGAATGAAATAAGCGCCCCTTTTTCCTTAAACAGCTTCATCATTTCTATAACGTTCTCGCGCACCGATTCCGAGAGTGCCAGAGTTATGCCGCTGGTATGGAATATGTTTGCCGAGGTATAGACCCTCTCGGGCAGCTCTTCCTTTTTGAAGGAGGTAAAAGAGGAGTTCTTTCTGTCGTAAGATACGACGGACATTCGGGGGTAAGCCCCGCTTTCGTAATAGTATATACCAAGGCGCATATCAGGGGATTCGTCGTAAATGATATAGTCATCGCTGCTTCCGGCGTAACGCACCTGACGTCTTGCGAACTTGCCTATCTCATTGTGCGGCAGCTTGGTTATCATACCTGTTCTTTTACCTAGCATAGAAATGCCCGAAACGACGTTGAGCTCCGAGCCTCCCGCTTTTTTCTCAAAGGTTTCGCAGAAGGAAATCCGCTCATTCCCCAGAGGTGACAGACGCAGCATTACCTCGCCTATTCCGAGCACGGAAAAATCTCTTTTTGATACAGCCTTAATCATAGCGCCCTCCCGAAAAATTATTTTTATAACTCTATTATACTCTATATTCGCCCAAATGTCAATTGCCCGCAAAGGATTGGATGGCGTAAAATATTGCTAAAAAATTACCGAATTTTTACTAAATAACCTTAAAATGAAAAAATCCTCTTGCATTATTGACATAAAAGTGTTAAAATATATATTAGGCGTGTCTAAAATCATTTATGAGGTGAAATATGCAGGTTCTCAACTATATAGGCAATATGCTTATCGGGATTGCAAGCAACGGCATAATTATAGTTCCTTGCGTTGCATGGCTTATCGCCCAGCTCTTGAAAACAATAATCAGCTCTATAGTGAACAGAGAGGTCGATTGGCGCAGACTTATCGGTGACGGAGGAATGCCGAGCGCCCATTCTGCAACGGTTATGTCACTTGCAATCGTTGTTGGAGATGCTTCGGGATACGGCAGTCCTCTCTTCGGTCTTGCGCTTATGTTCGCCGTTGTGGTTATGCACGACGCAACGGGCGTCAGGCGTGAAACGGGCAAGCAGGCAAAGGCTATTTTGAAAATGGCCGACGTTATAACTAACTATTTTGCCGAGCAAGACGTTAATCTTAAGACCGAGAAGCTCAAGGTTCTCGTCGGTCACACGCCTCTGCAGGTGGTTCTCGGTGCCGTCCTCGGCGCAACTGTAGCCTTCCTCTACATTTTCATATTCAGAGGAATTTTTGGTATTTTGTAATTTATTAATTTATACTTTTTGAAAGGAAACTAAAAAAATGAAAATCTTGGTTATCAATGCGGGCAGCTCGTCCTTAAAGTTCCAACTTATCGATATGGACGGCGAGCAGGTTATCGCGAAGGGTATCTGTGAGGAGATAGGCGGCAAGTCCGGCTTCAAGTTCAAGGTTCCCGGCAGAGAGGATTATAAGCTCGCTGTTTCTATGCCCACTCACGCAGAGGCGCTTAAGCTCGTGCTCGACACTCTCGTTGACGAGAAGCTCGGCGTTATCAAGTCTGTTGACGAAATCGGTGCTGTCGGACACAGAGTTCTTCACGGAGGTGACAAGCTCTCCGGCTCGGTTCTCGTTACACCCGAGGCAAAGGCTATCATCGAGGAGTGCTGTGACCTTGGCCCTCTTCACAACCCTGCAAATCTTAAGGGTATCGTTGAGTGCGAGAAGATAATGAACGTTCCCCAGGTTGCCGTATTCGACACTAGCTTCCATCAGACAATGCCCGATTACGCATATATGTATGCGCTTCCTTACGAGTATTACGAGAAATACAAGATCCGCCGCTACGGTTTTCACGGCACATCTCACCGCTACGTTTCCGAGAGAGCAATCGCTATGCTCGGTAAGCCCGCAGAGGAGTGCAACGTTGTAACCTGCCACCTCGGCAACGGCGCATCATTTGCCGCAGTTAAGAACGGTAAGTGCTACGATACGTCAATGGGCGTAACACCTCTTGAGGGTATTATGATGGGTACAAGATGCGGTAACATCGACTCCGCTATCATTCCTTACCTTATGCGTAAGGGTGAGCTTACCACAGCAGACGAGATCGACAAGATGATGAATAAAAAGTCCGGTATGCTCGGCGTTTCAGGCAAAACCTCCGATAACCAGGAGATCGGCAAGCTTGCCGAGGCAGGTGATGAGAGAGCTATACTTTGCGAGAAGATGTACTCTCACCAGATTGCGAAGAACGTTGGCTCTTACATCGCTTGTATGGGCGGCACCGACGCTATCGTATTCACGGGCGGTATCGGTGAGAACGCAGGCAAGTACAGAGCAGATCTCTGCGAGAAGCTTGAGTTCATGGGCGTTAAGCTTGATCCCGAGAAGAACAAGATCAGAGGCGAGGAGGTAGAAATATCTACTCCCGACTCCAAGATAAAGGTGTTCGTAATTCCTACCAACGAGGAGCTTGTTATCGCAAGAGATACCAAGGAAATCGTTGAAAATCTTGCAAAATAAAATCGGGCCGCAAAAACGGCAAAAAAGCCTTCCCACACGGGAAGGCTTAATATACGTATAGATGGAGAAAAAATGTACGACGAGCTTACAAAGGTTGATATAAAAAAGATGGAAGAGGAGATAGCCTACCGTAAAAATACGCTGGCTGTCGAGCTCGGTGCGGAGCTGAAGCGCACCCGCGAGTTCGGCGACCTCTCCGAGAACGCCGAGTATAAAGAGGCAAAGCGTGCAAAGCGTAAAAACGAGAGCCGTATTAGGTATCTTGAAAATATGATCAGAACCGCAAACGTCATTGATATAGAAAAAGCCTATGACGAGGTCGGACTATTTGACAGAGTTACTGTCTATAATGAGAAAATGAAGGTTGAAAAAGAGATACAGATAGTCACAACCTTAAGGCAAAACGCTCTTCTGGGCTACATCAGCAAGGAGTCGCCTCTCGGACAGGCAGTAATGGGTAAGAAGGTTGGAGATAGAGTCCTCGTGAGTGTCAATCCGACTATGTCGTATTATGTCGAAATCCGCAAAATAATTAAGGGCGAGGACAACGAGGACCTGCCTATAAGCGGTTTTTGATTAAAAAACTAAATTAGGAAGAATAAATGGAACAAATCAGAACAGAAAACAAAATGGGAACTATGAAGGTACCGCGCCTCCTGTTTTCCACCTCATTACCGATAATAATTTCAATGATAGTCCAGGCTATGTACAACATAGTAGACTCTATATTCGTAGCGATTTACGACCCCGTAGCAGGTACGGGCGCTATGACGGCGGCATTCCCTGTGCAGAATTTTATGATAGCCGTATCCGTAGGTCTTGCCGTCGGTACAAATGCGCTTCTCTCCCGGTCTCTTGGAGAGAAGAACTTTGATAAGGCTAACGTAATTGCAGGTCACGGCTTCTTTTTGAACATCTGCGGCTACCTTCTCTTTTTGATATTTGGTCTGTTTCTTACAGGCCCCTTCGTTGCAAGTCAGGTTCACCCCTCCTCGCTTACCTATACGTACGGCGTTGAATACATCTCGATAATTTCCGTATTCTCTCTGGGAGTATTTATACAGGTCGTAACGGAGAGACTCCTACAGGCAACGGGAAAATCCTTTTATAGTATGCTGACGCAGGCAGGAGGCGCTATAGCGAATATTATCCTAGACCCTATCTTCATCTTCGGCTTCGGTCCTATTCCGTCGATGGGTGTTGCGGGTGCTGCTATTGCAACGGTTATAGGCCAGTTCTTTGCCGCGTTGCTCGGTATCTTCTTCAATATAAAGTTTAATAAAGAAATTACTATAAGGCTGAAAAATCTTATTCCGAAATGGAAATTAGTAAAGGAAATACTTGAGATAAGTATACCTGCTGTCTTTATGCAGGCGATAGGCTCGGTTATGACCTATTCGATGAACAAGATACTTATTGCCTTTTCCGAGGACGCAATGAACGTATTCGGCCTTTATTTCAAGCTCCAGAGCTTTGTATTTATGCCCGTCTTCGGTCTTACTAACGGAATGGTGCCGATAGTTTCCTATAACTACGGCGCAAAATATAAGAGCAGGGTGTTTGAAACGGTGAAATATTCGTTTGCTGCATCAATCTGCTATATGACTCTTGGCTTTATTGTCTTCCAGCTTATTCCGGTAGAGCTTTTAGGGATATTCAACGCAACCGACTCTATGCTCGAGGTGGGCGTTCCCGCTCTTAGAATAATCAGCATAAGCTTCATTCTTGCCAGCATTGGTATAATCTGCTCGTCAAGCTGTCAAGCTCTCGGCAAGAGTGTTTACAGCCTTATAGTCAGCATAGGCAGGCAGCTTGTAGCTCTTATCCCTTGCGCCTTCTTGCTTTCTCTTACCGGGCAGGTGAATAACGTGTGGTGGGCGTTCCCAATAGCAGAAGGGGTCAGCATTATCCTCGCGGTGCTTTTCTTAATTCGAGCGACGAAGCGTGCTTTTGGAAAAAACAACGAATTTATAGCTGAATAATTTTTCACCGTCCGCCAAAATAAAGGCGGACGGTATTTTATTCAAAAGTGCATAAAAAAAGACCTTTTTCAGTGCAAAACACTATTGACTAAATAAAATATTTATAGTATAATTTTATATAGAAAAAATAGGAAAGACTCGGAGTATCCGACGCCTTTTCTGCGAAAGGATTTTTTCGGTATGAAATACGCTCTTGCAATAGACATCGGCGCATCCGGCGGACGCCACATCGTCGGCTGGGAAGAGGGTGGTGAGATCAAAACCTCGGAGATCTACCGCTTTGCAAACGGTATGGACACACTTGACGGTCATCTTGTGTGGGACACCGATAGACTGTTTTCCGAGGTGGTTAAGGGAATAAAACTCTCTCTTGAAAAATTTCCGACCCTTGAGAGCCTCTCGATAGACACTTGGGGTGTTGACTACGCTCTGCTTCGCGGTAACGAGGTCGTTAAGCCCGTTTATGCTTACAGGGACTCGAGAGTTGACGTACCCATAGAGGAGGTACATAAGATTATTTCCTTTGCTGAGCTTTACAGCCGCACAGGGATCCAGTTTAATAAGTTTAACACTATCTATCAGCTATACGCGGATAAGATGGCGGGACGGTTAAATGGCGTTACAGATTTTCTTATGCTTCCCGAGTACCTTATGTACAGGCTCACAGGCGTTAAGAAAAAGGAGTTCACCGATGCCACGACAACTGGTCTTGTGAACTGTGAAACGCTGAAATTCGACGAGTATATTTGGGAAAAGCTTGGGCTCCCCGATTGCCTTATGGCAGAGATAAGCGCTCCCGGTACTCTTGTCGGAAGACTTACCGATGAGGTTAAGGCTATGGTCGGCGGAGATCTTGATGTCGTGCTTTGTGCCACTCACGACACAGGCAGTGCTGTTGAAGCAATAGATATGAAAACAAACTCTCCGTATATTTCTTCGGGTACGTGGTCGCTTCTCGGAGTTAAGACCGAGAGGGCGATAAACGATGAGTGCAGCCGTGAGTCCGATTACTCAAACGAGGGAGGCGTTGGCTATAACCGCTACCAGAAAAACATTACGGGAATGTGGATAATACAGAGCCTGCGCCGAGAGATGTGCCCCGATACCTCTTACGGTGAGATTGCCGATATGGCGGCGGCCTCCGATTTTGAAGAGTTATTCGACGTAAATGACAACGTATTTATGGCGCCCGAATCTATGAAGGACGCGATTGCCGAATACCTCACCTCGCGCGGTAAGCCTGCACCCGTGACGGACGCGGATTATTTCAACTCCGCATACCACAGTCTTGCCGACGGATACAGAGCGGCTATCTCGGATATGGAGTCAAATACGGGTAAGGTATATCCCGAAATATATATCGTCGGCGGGGGCGCTAAAAATGGTTATCTCAACTCACTGACGGAGAAATATACCGGCAAACGAGTCATCGCCCTACCAATTGAGGCAACCGCTATCGGCAACATAAAAATACAGCTTGGAAGAAATTAAAAGGCATACAAAAAGAAAGGATACATAAAAAATGAAAAAGAACATTCTCGAAGCACCGTTTGTCAAGGAAATGTGCGAGGCTACCGCAAATATGTACCGTCTTGGTTGGGACGAGAGAAACGGCGGTAACATCAGTTATCTTCTTGAAACAGAGGAGGTCGGCGAGTATCTTGATTTAGACAAGGTGATCCGCACTATTCCCACCGGGTTTGACGCATCGGCTCTTATCGGCAAAATATTTATTGTAACCGGTACAGGCAAGTATTTTAAGAACGTTGAAAAGGACCCCGAATATAACCTTGGTATCGTCCGTATTGCAAAGGATGGCACTACCGCAGAGCTTCTTTGGGGCTGGTCCGACGGCGGTAAGTTTACATCCGAGTTCCCCGCGCACATGATGAGCCATATATCCAGACTTTCGGTTGACCCAGACCACAGAATAGTAATGCACTCCCACCCTACATACACTATCGCGATGAATGCTGTTTGCCCCATTGATGAAAAGGACTTTACCCACAGACTTTGGCAGTCAAACACCGAGGCTGTTGTCGTATTCCCCGACGGCGTAGGCGTGCTTCCTTGCATGGTTTGCGGCACTAACGAGATAGGTATCGCAACTGCGGAGAAGATGAAGAGCTTCAGACTCGTTGTTTGGACCAATCACGGCATCTACGGCACCGGAAAGAATATGGACGAGGCGTTTGGTCTTATCGAAACGGTTGAAAAGACCGCGCAGATATATATGCTCGCCCTTGGACACACCGTGAACGTGATTCCCGATAAGATTATAAAGGAGCTTGCAGCTCTTTGGAATCTTACTCCCCTTGAAGGAATTCTTGAATAATGGTTGTCGGGTGTATTCGTACTTGATTATAGAAAAGGATATCTTGATTCCTGATTGGAAGCAATAATAGAGGAGGCTACCTTGGGGTGGCCTCTTTTTTGCGGTAAAAGTCTTTAATTTTCCTCAATGCAAATAGTTATGTACATTTTTTTGCCGTAATACGAGGTACTTTTGACGGTTTTTAGTCCTTTTGAGTTCAGGGCCTTTACCGAATCGTCAAGAC
This sequence comes from Clostridia bacterium, assembly GCA_017463125.1. GTDB lineage: Bacteria > Bacillota > Clostridia > Oscillospirales > CAG-272 > UBA1740. The sequence goes on from JAFTPV010000006.1 coordinate 32,225, forward strand.
GAGTGATGAAAGCGTCGAGCTGCTTTAGGGCAGGGGCGCTCCCGAGTGTCCTTGGAGCTTCTGCCTCTCGCAAAAGGTCTATCAGCGCTTCTGCCTCTGCAACGGTCAGAGAACGCTCGATGATTATGTCCAGCGCCTCCATCTGTTTGTCCTTGTCGTTAAGGCGCAGAAGAGTTCTTGCGTGCCGCTCGGTCAGCGCGGAAGCTGATATTTTGTCAGCAATACTCTTATCAAGCTTTAGGAGCCGAAGCTTGTTTGCCACGTAGGATTGACTCACCCCGAGCATTCTTGCCGCTTCTGCTTGCGAAATTCTCCGCATATCCATCATTCCCAAAAGCGAGCGCGCCTCGTCAAACATATTCATATACGATCAAGTCCTTTCTTTTATATATGTATTTTAGCATAAAGAAACCGCAGTTTATGACGCAAAATGTCAAACTGCGGTTTTTAATTATTTTTAGTTAAAAATATGAATTTTGTAAATAATATTTGTCAAAATCAGCCGTTTTTCGATAAATTTCGTATGTAGTGGAAGATATATTGCTGCGCGACTCCTGCGTAATCTCCGAGAGATTTCGGGTCAAGCGAGCCGCCAAAGTATTCGTCTATCGCCCTCCTCATCCATACGTCGACAGGGAAGGCCTCAAGGTTCGCGAAGCCGAAGAGCGCAACGCAGGAGGCAACCTTGTCGCCGACGCCGCATATCTTTTTTAACTCTGCTACGGTATAGTCGTAGCTTTTAGCCTCAGCTATTGCAGCAAGGTCAACCTCTCCGCTCTCAACCTTTGCCGCCGCGTCGACAAGGTACTTGTATCTGAAGCCGGGCTTTGACGGAAGCAGTCCTTCGGGACGCTCGAGTATCTGCCTTGCGGTAGGGAAGGAATAGTGGGCGCCGATATTGTCTTCGCTTTCTTCGTTACATTCTTCTGCCGAAAGATTTTTTCCGTACTCAAGGCAAATAGAGCGTATTATCTTTCTTATTCTCGGTATATTGTTGTTTTGTGAAATTATGAAGGAAAACAGAGTTTCCCAGGGCTCCTGCTTCAGTATTCTTATGCCTGCAGCGGAATCGGCAGCCCGCATCAGCCACTCGGAGTCGGTGCGTGAGATTATATCCCTGCCGATAGCCTCGTAATCTCTGTCGAGGGAAAAATACGGAACGGCAATGCGCTCAAAGTCCTCGTCACTCATCCCGTAGAAAATAAGCTCTTGCTCATCTCTTTGACCAACTCTTATAATTTTCTCATACGCTACGGTCATATATTCGGTATATCCCTCGCACCTCTCCACGCACTCGTATCTGAACGCTTGACCGCATTCAAAGGTGTCGTACAGGCTGACCTTGCCTATATTTGTGACTAAAATCGCATCTCTTCCGTCCAAAACTTTATGTTTTTTGACAAACATTTTCCTTTTCCTCTTGAAAAACTTTAATTTATATAGTATAATATTTGGTGAAAATATTTTTATAAGTATTTTAACATACTTTTTTCGACATTTCAAGACCTATCTTGATTTTGGATAAAAAACGTATCGGAGGAGCTGACTTGGAACAAATTTATACTATACCCGTCAACGAGGCGTTTGACACCGACTGGGAAAAGGCCGAGTGCGGTTGTCCGTTCTGCCTGCTTTACAACAAGCTTCAGGACGATGAGATAGAGATTATTCTCGGTGCGTCTATGATGGAGCCGGATATTCGTATCAAGACAAACGAGCAGGGCTTTTGCTCTCGCCATTATTCAATAATGCTCGGCAGGCGCCGTATGCTCGGCATGGGTCTTATGCTTGAGAGCCATCTTGCCGAGGTAAAGAAAAGGCTTGACGGTCCTGTGGTGTTCGGTAATAAAAGGCAGGCGGCGATAGACTCGCTCTCCGAGCTTGAGGGTGACTGCTACGTCTGCGGCAGGATAAGCCGTAATCTTAACGCTATGATAGCAACGGCGGTTTACCTCTGGGAATCAGACCCTGATTTCGCTCCGAAATTCAAGCGTTCACCGTATTTTTGTCTGCCGCATTATAGGGCAATGCTCGACTACGCGTCAAAGAAGATGGGTAAAAAGATATTCCCCGATTTTTACAGAGATGCGTATGAGGTGGAGAAAAAATACATAGACTCACTCTCCGAGGACGTAAGCTGGTATTGTAAAAAGTTTGATTACCGCTACGACGACGAGCCTTGGTATAATTCCAAGGACTCCGTGCCGAGAGCCGTTAAATTTCTCTCGGGGGATTTGAAGAATGAATAAAATTAAGGGAAGGACACTCTTATGATTATAGAGAAAATCGTTATTAAAAGCTTCGGTCTTATAACCGATATGACCCTTGAGTTTTCCAATACGGTAAACGTTATAGAGGGACAGAACGAGGCAGGAAAAAGTACGATAGCCGCATTTATCAAATATATGCTTTACGGCTTCTCCGACTCGGATATCGGAGGTGAGGTCAGCGAGAGAAAGAAGAGGATAAACTGGGATACAGGGTACGTTCAGGGCTCTATGTACGTTAGGGTGAAGAACAAGAGATACCTCATCACCCGCTCAACCATACCTACGGATAACGCTCTGCGCGAGTCGTATAAAGAGGAGGCCTCCATCGTAGATCTTGAAACCGGCTCTCCCGCCTTCGGCAAGCTTTCGGCAGGCGAGGTATTCTTCGGAGTTGATAGAGAGCTGTTTGAAAACACGGCTTTTATCGGTCAGATAGGTGACCCTTCGATAAACGAGGGCTCCGTCAAGCAGTCTATTGAGAATATACTCTTCTCCGGAAGCGAGAGGATAAACAATCAGAGAGCTGCGGCAAAGATTGCCGACAAGATGCAGGCGCTTCTTCACGACGGTGCCGGTGGCGGTGCGATCGTTGACCTTGTTAATAGGGAGCAGGAGCTTCTTGCAAAGCTTGATGCCGCAAACGAGGATAACAGGCAAATACTCGTCAAGGAGGCAGAGCTTTATAAAATCCGCGCGCGCCGTGCCGACGCGGAGGATAAGCAGGCAAAGCTCTATGAGCTTGATAGCTGTTACTCAAATGTAATGCTGATACAGACCTTCGATCAGCTTCACAAGCTGGAGGAGGAGTATGAGGAAAAGACTAACGCGTATAATGCTTATATCGCCGAGAATACAAAAGGAACCTTTGTTCCCGACGACCAGTATCTTACCGATCTTGCCGTAGCGCGCAAGGGGGTCAACGAGGCGTATGCATCTCTCGGGGATGCGCAGAATGCTTACACGGAGCAGCGCAGAGCTGTCGGTATTACCAAGGAAATCGAGTCGGCCATCGCTCTTTCCGATTCGGAGGGAGGAGAAGCAAAGTTGCTCTCAGGCGCTACCGCTCTTAGAAAGGGATATATTAAGGCCCTCGCTTTTGCTGTATGCTGTGGCGTTTTGGCAGTTGGCTCGGTAGTTTTTGAGATAATTGCAGCCGCTATGAGCCTCAACCTTATAGCGCAGATAGCAGTTGCCGCGCTTGCCGTTGCCTCTGTTGTCGGCGGTGCTTATTTTGGTTACCACTATTACGTAGACCACAAGGAGCTTGCAGAGCTGTTCGGCAAATTCTCCGTAGGCACGTATCAAGACTTTGTAGGAAAGCTTGGGCTTATCACCGAGTCCAGAAATAAAAGAGATGCTCTTAACCTCGCAACAGACAGCGCAAGATTTGCCGTTGACAGAGCGAGGGAGAGATACGAGATGGCAAAGCAGCAGCTTACAGGCCTCGTTCTCCTGTGGAGCGACGACGTTCCAGCGTCCGATCTTGGCGGCTTCCTTGATAGACTCGAGGAGCGTGTGCGCTCGTTTATAAGAAAGCGTAACGAGCTCTTTGACGAGAAGAGTAATATTGAAATTACGGTCAAAGAGATAAGAAGAACTCTTTCCGATAAGAGTGAGATTGACGTTAGAGCGCAGGTTTCGCCTCTCAAGAGGAAGGCTCTTTCGGGAATAAACCACGACGAGATAATCAACGGCATCGCCGACTCCAAGGCTCGTATGGCGGAGGAGGACAGACTCGCCTTCGACGTTGAAAACGAGCTTATGCTTATCAAGGGCAGAGCTGGCGACCCCGGTGAGTATTACTCCAGAATACGCGCTATATCCGAGCGCCGTGAGGATCTGCAAAATAAGCACAAGGCTTATTACATCGCTCTCGACGCTATAAAGAACGCCTCCGATAACTTAAGAGCCGAAATATCTCCAAGACTCAGCGATTACGCAACGAAAATGATGGAGGTTATGACCGAAAATAAGTATTCCGGCTTTAACGTAACCGATGAGCTCGGTGTTTATTTCACCGATTCCAAGGGAGAGAAAAAGTCTGTTGAGTATCTCTCCGGAGGTACGTACGAGCTTGCATACGTTGCTTTGCGTGCAGCTCTTATTGATATGCTCTATCCCGAAAGACCTCCCGTATGCTTTGACGAGAGCTTTGCTCATCAGGATAATGTAAGAGCGCGCTCTATGATGCGTGCTGTCAAGCAGCTTTCCGAGGAGGGCTCGCAGAGCTTCGTATTTACCTGCCGAGGCAGAGAATCCGCTCTTGCAAACGAGATAGTTCCTGCGGCGGCTATATTCAAGCTCTCCGTTATTGAAGAAGAAAAGGTTTAAGTTTGATTTGAAAGAAGGAAAGACAAATGGCTAATAAAAAAATACTCGTAGTTGGAAGCTCCAATATGGATTTTTCAATGAACATTTCCAGAATCCCCTCTCTTGGTGAAACGGTTATTGACGACGGTGGAGTTGCTTACACTCCCGGCGGAAAGGGTGCTAACGCTACCATTGCCTTGACCAAGCTTGGTGCTGACTGCGCCTTTGCCACCAAGCTCGGAGCAGACCTTCACGGACAAAAGCTCTATAAGTATTACAGCGATATAGGCATTGACACTAAATACATAAAGGTGGACCACGACCACCCCACAGGCCTTGCGGTAGTTATGCGCGAGGGCGACGGCGGTAACAGAATAGTCGTTTACCCCGGTGCGAACTCTTATCTCACGACGGACGGTGTGCTTGCCGCCTTTGACTGTGAGCCGGACGCGGTTTATATCGGATTTGAGATACCCTTCTCCGTAGCTCTTGCTGCGGCGAAGATCGCTTATGCTAAAAACATTCCCGTATTCGTCGATCCCGCGCCTGCAAGCAAGGATTACGACCTTGAGAGCCTTCCTCCCGTCGAGGTATTCTCTCCTAATGAAACCGAAACCTTTGAATACACGGGCATTATGCCCTCTACTATGGACGCATCGCTTCGCGCAGCCTTCGCTCTCTCCAAGCGCGTTAAGGCTAAATATATAGTTATAAAGCAGGGGGCAAGAGGCGCGTATCTCTACGACGGCAAGCGCTATAACACCTATCCTGCTATAAGAGGAGAGAAGGTTGTTGACACAACCGCCGCAGGTGATACCTTCACCGCAGCCCTGACGCTTGAGTATCTTCGTAACAGCGGCGACATTGAGGAGGCTATCCGCTTTGCAAACGCGGCTGCCGCAATAGCTATATCCCGCGTGGGCGCTTCAACCTCGGTTCCCACGAGCGAAGAGGTATATCAGCTTCTTAGCAGTCAAAAATAATTTTTCGGAGGACGCTATGAGCTATATCAGGAGTGATTTCACGTTCCCCTCCAGCGACGGTAAAAATACTGTCTACGCCGTTAAATTTGAGCCGAAGGACGTTCCCGTAAAGGCCGTCGTTCAGGTTTCACACGGTATGATAGACTATATTGACAGGTACGCCCCTCTTGCCGAATATCTTACTAAAGAGGGATACGTCATAGCGGGAAACGAGCATCTCGGTCACGGCAGAACCGCAAAGACTCCCGAGGATCTCGGATATTTTGCCGAGCGTGACGGCTGGTCACTTGTCGTAGAGGATCTTTATAAAATGAACCGTATTCTCCGTGAAGAATACTCGGGCCTCCCACTCATACTTATGGGACACAGTATGGGCTCGTTTTTGGCAAGGCTTTACGCTGTGAGATACCCCGAGAGCATAAACGCACTGATAATACACGGCACCGGCGGCAAGAATCCGATGCTTAAAGCGGGCAAGGCTGTCGTATCGTTTATCAGAAAGCTCAGGGGCTCAAGGCACAGGAGCGCGCTTGTGGGTCTGCTTGCCTTCGGAACCTATAATTCAAAATTCCCGAAATCCGATGGTATAAACGCTTGGCTGACGCGTGATGTTGCAAGGGTTGCAAGCCGCCAGACCGACCCCTACACCTCATTTAATTTCACTCTCGCGGCATACAATGACCTCTTCACTATGCTGGGTGAATGTAATAGTGACGAGTGGTATTCAAATTATCCGAAGGATATGCCAACGCTTGTGATAAGCGGAGAGTGCGACCCCGTCGGCGATTACGGCAAGGGAGTCAGAGAGGTACACGCAGGGCTTTGCAGCGCGGGTGTCAAGGACCTGACGCTGAAAATCTACCCCGAGTGCCGCCACGAGTTGTTTTACGAATACAATTCGGAAGAGATTTTCTCGGATATGCATTCTTGGCTTGAAAAGGTGATAGCGGAATGATAAAGGCGCTTGCTATCACGGGTCCCACAGCCTCGGGTAAAACCGCGCTGTCGCTTAATATTGCCGAATCCTTTGGCTGCGAGATAATCTCCTGTGACTCGATGCAGATATATAAGGGTATGGATATCGGTACTGCAAAGGCGACGGCCGATGAGCAGAGCAGGGTGAAGCACCATCTGATAGATATCGTTTCACCTACCGAAAATTACAGTGCGGAAAGCTATAGAAACGACGCTCTGATGTCTGCCGAGCAGATATGTGACTCGGGTATGGTTCCTCTTTTTGTCGGAGGAACGGGTCTTTATATTGATACTGTGATGCGCCCCGCCTCTCACGCTTCCCCCGAGAGCGATCCCGAATACAGAGAGCGGATCCTTGCAGAAATAAAAACCGATAAAGACAAGGCGGCTCTTTGGAGTAGGCTTTATTCGGTTGACCCCGCCTCCGCCGAGGTAATACATCAAAACAATGTAAAAAGGGTGATACGCGCCCTTGAAATTTACGAAAAAACAGGTGTTCCGAAATCCGTCCTTGATAAAAGGGCGCTTGAAGGCGTGGCGGACATATCCGTCGGAATGATAACGCTGGATTTTCACGATAGGGAGAATCTTTACAGGCGTGTTGACAAGAGAGTTGACGCGATGATGGAGGAAGGCCTCTACGATGAGGTGCTTTCTCTTTATAACGCAGACCTTCTTCGTGAAAAATCCACCGCCGCACAGGCTATTGGATATAAAGAAATCATTTCTGCGATAAAGGGCGAGTGTACCATAAATGAGGCAAAGGAAATGATAAAGCTTGCGACAAGGCGGTACGCAAAGCGCCAGCTCACGTGGTTCAGACACGAGAGCGAGGCGTACAGACTCTATATGGATAGAGAAGACGGAAGTGTGCGAGCACTTAAGGATATTTTGGGTGAAGCGCACGCTTTCTGTAAACAATTTTTGTCAAATCAAACATTTTAAGGTAAAAATATGAAAATTAATGAACTGAAAAAACTTATTTTAGACGGCGCAATTAACGAGTACTCTTATCTTTATGGTAATCTTGAGTTGGAGAACAAGAGGTTTTTATCGGCTATTTCCGCTTTTGAGAAAAAGTACGGAGATGAGCGTGACGTTTACGTTCTCTCGGTACCGGGCAGAAGCGAGATAATCGGCAACCACACCGACCACAATAACGGTAAGGTTATGGCAGGTGCTATAAACCGTGACATCATTGCCATTGTTGCTAAAAATGACGACGGTGTAATACGCTTTTATTCCGAGGGATACCCCGAAGATTCTATATTAATATCGGATACTAAAAGCCCCGATAAGTTCAGACGCTTCACCTCTCGTGCTTTGGTTGCGGGAATGGTAAACGCATTTTCGGAAAACGGCTTTGCCGTAGGCGGCTTTGACGCCTATTCTACTACCGAGGTGCTTAAGGGAAGCGGACTTTCGTCCTCTGCGGCGTTTGAGGTAATGGTTGGAAATATTCTTAACCATCTTTACAACGACGGCAGAGTTGATAATAAGGAAATAGCGAAATACGCCCAGTATTCCGAGAACGTTTATTTCGGCAAGCCTTGCGGTCTTATGGACCAGATGGCCTGCGCTGTGGGCGGCTTCGTTTACATAGATTTTGAGAACCCGAAGGAGCCTGTGGTAGAGCCGATAGAGTTCTCGCTTTCCGATAAGGGCTACTCTATGTGTATAGTAAATACAGGTGGAAACCACGCAAATCTCAATAACGATTACGCTTCTGTTCCTGCGGAGATGAAGGCGGTTGCCGGCGTGCTCGGACGCTCCGTGCTGCGCGGTCTTAAGGAAGAGGATATAATCAAAAATATCGGAAAAATAAGAGAAAAAACCAACGACAGAGCAGTTCTCCGTGCTCTTCATTTTATAAGAGAGAACGAAAGGGTGGAGAAGGCAAGGTGTGCGCTCCTCTCGTCTGATATCGACGGATTCTTTGGCAGCCTGCGTCTTTCCGGCAAATCCTCCTTCGAGTATCTTCAGAACGTCTATACTAATATTAATCCCGAGGAGCAGGGTCTTTCGCTGGCTCTGGCTCTGACGGACGGCTTCCTCGGTGAAGGAAACGGAGCATACCGCGTTCACGGCGGCGGCTTTGCCGGTACGATACAGGTCTTTGTCAAAAACGGGCAGCTTGACGCATACGTTGAGCTTATGAATTCGGTGTTTGGCGACGGTGCGGCAATGCCTCTTAACATTCGTCCGATGGGCGCAGTAAAACTTTTTTGAAAACCGACGCAAAGTCCGATTTATAGGACACAGACTGCGTTATAATTAACTCACAAACAGTAAAAGGAGTCAAAAAATGGCAACAAAAGCAAAAAAAGCACAGAGTGCAGATAAAGCGGCGGTGCAGGGCGCTGATAAGAAGGCTGCTCTTGAAACCGTAATGCAGAGAATAGAGAGGGAGTGCGGTAAGGGCTCTATTATGCGCCTTGGCGAGAATGCGGCTATGAATGTTTCCGCCGTTTCCACAGGCTCGCTTTCTCTTGATTTTGCCCTTGGTATCGGTGGTATTCCCAGAGGAAGAATAACCGAGATATACGGCCCCGAGTCATCCGGTAAGACTACTATTGCCCTCCACGTTATCGCGGAGGTACAGAAGCAGGGCGGTGAGGCAGCGTTCATCGACGCGGAGCACGCGCTTGATCCGATATACGCAAAGAAGCTCGGCGTTGATATAAACAATCTTCTCGTTTCCCAGCCGGACTGCGGCGAGCAGGCGCTTGAGATTGCGGAAACGCTCGTAAACTCGGGTGCTATTGACATTGTGGTTATCGACTCGGTGGCGGCACTCGTTCCCCGCCAGGAGATTGAGGGAGATATGGGGGCGTCGCACGTTGGCGTACAGGCACGCCTTATGTCCCAGGCAATGAGAAAGCTCTCGGGTGCTATTGCAAAGTCAAATTGTATAGTTATATTTACGAACCAGCTTCGTGAGAAGGTCGGCGTTATGTACGGAAACCCCGAGGTAACGACGGGCGGTAAGGCGCTTAAGTTCTACGCCTCTGTCAGAATTGACGTAAGGCGCGTCGAGTCACTTAAAAACGGCTCCGAGGTCTACGGCTCGCACACGAGATGTAAGGTCGTTAAGAACAAGGTTGCTCCTCCCTTTAAGGTTGCGGAGTTTGACATTCTCTACGGCTCGGGTATTTCAAAGTCCTCTGAGATTATTGATATGGCTATCCAGCTTGAGATAATAGAGAAGAGCGGCGCTTGGTTCTATTATGAGGGCGACAGACTTGGACAAGGTAAGGATAACGTAAGAAAGCTTATCGAGGCCGACAAGGAATTTATGGATAAGCTTGAAGCCCTTGTTCGTGAGAAGGTTCAGAATATGGATCCCGAAGAGGATACATCGCTTACCGATGAAGATTTTGAAATCAAAGATTTCGACGAAGAGCTTTAATCCGCTATGGCAAGGATAGTTTACATACGGGACGATAAGGAAAAGAAGCTTCTGTGCCTGGGAATAGAGGAGGCGCAGGAGCAGACCCGCTATTTTATAAGCTACGCGCTTTATGCAAGGCTTGGCAGACCTGTCAGAAACGAGGAAATAAGCTCGTCTGCCATGACGGATATAAAGTATTGCGATGAGTGCTACCGTGCAAAGAAAAAGGCCTTGTCCTACCTTGCAGTTGCCGATAATAACGAGAGAGAGCTTGTGTTAAAGCTTCTTCACGCCGGATTTCGCCGTGATATAGCCGAGCAAACGGTTGAGGAAATGGTGGGACTCGGATATATTGACGAGACCCGCCAGCTCGAGCGGCTTATTTCCAGAGAGGCGAAGGTTAAGCTTTCTGGTCCTCGTAAGATATGTGCGCGCCTCGGAGCAAAGGGTTATTCGTTATCAAACATAAAGGACGTAATACGTGCGCTTGTTGAGAGCGGAGAGATAGATTTTGACAGTATTAAAGATGAGCTTTGTGCAAGAAAGCTTGCCGACCCCTGCGATGTCGAGGAAAAGAAAAAACTGCTTTATAAATACGGATTTTGAAAATGATAAAAAAATTCATCGGATATTATAAGCCCCATATACCTCTTTTTTCGTTGGATATGGCGTGCGCGCTCATCGTTGCGCTTTGCAATTTAGTTTATCCCAGCATCGCCAGCAGTATCGTCGGCGGCTTTGAAACTGGCTTGGGCACCCTTGATTCTCTTTTGCTTTCTTCGTTGCTGCTTGCCGTAGTCTACGTATTAAAGGCGGTTTGTCAGTACGTCGTCGGCTATTGGGGACACGTCGTCGGTGTCAGAATGCAGGCGGATATGAGGCGCGACCTCTTTTGTAAGTACGAAAAGCTGCCGTTTTCCTATTTTGACGACCATAAAACAGGAGATCTGCTCTCCAGAATAACGACTGACCTGTGGGACGTTGCCGAGCTTGCACATCATGGACCGGAAAACGTGTTTCTTGCCGTCCTTATGTTCGTTGGCTCCTTCTCCATACTTGCAAGCATAAATCTGACTCTTACGCTCATAATGTTCTGTGTCGTTCCATTTATAATCTTCTTCACGGTTCTCTCCAGAAGGAAAATGAGAAGAGCTATGAACAACTCTAGGGTTCAGATGGCAGAGATAAATTCTACCCTGGAGAATTCCGTTGCGGGAATAAGAGAAACCAAGGCTTACGCGGCAGAAGACTACGAGCTTTGTAAATTTGATAAAACCAATACCCTTTTCAGAAAATACAGAAGCGAGGCAATGCAGTCGCTCGGCTCGTTTGACGCTATAATGAACTTTTTGCAGGATCTGCTCTACCTAATTATAATATTAATAGGCGGACTGTTTTTGTATAACGGCGAGATAACGGCGGCGGACTTTACTGCGTTTATCCTCTATATTTCGATGTTCCTGAATCCGATACAGCGCTTCGTCGCGCTCTTCCAGCAGCTTCAGGAGGGAATGAGCGGTTTTTCCCGCTTCTGCGAGATAATGGCAGAGGACGAGGAGATTGACGAGGGGAAAATTGAAATAAAGGATATAAAGGGTGATCTTCGTTTTGAAAACGTGTCCTTCGGATATACTACCGAGGGGTCGGACAAGCTCGTAATATCTCACCTCAATCTTGATATAAAGGCGGGCAAGACGCTTGCTCTTGTAGGACCGTCCGGAGGAGGAAAAAGCACGCTCTGTCACCTTATCCCAAGGTTTTATAACGTTAATGAGGGAAGGATAACCCTTGACGGTAACGACATAAGGGATATTACTATTAACTCTTTGCGTAAAAATATAGGCATCGTGTCGCAGAGCGTATTTTTATTTGATGGAACAGTGCGCGAGAATATTGCCTACGGTACAGAGGCTACCGACGAGCAGGTGATTGCGGCGGCAAAGAGCGCAAACATTCACGACTACGTTATGACGCTTGAAAAAGGGTACGACACTCACGTAGGCGAGAGAGGCGTTAAGCTCTCGGGAGGACAAAGGCAGAGAATCGCGATAGCGCGGGTCTTTTTGAAAAATCCGAAGCTTCTGATACTCGACGAGGCTACAAGCGCGCTTGATAACGCGACCGAGATGCAGATACAGTCCTCCCTCGAGGAGCTTTCAAGAGGCAGAACCGTTATCGTTGTAGCGCATAGGCTCTCTACCGTTAAGGGTGCTGACGAGATAGTAGTGATAGATCAGTCGGGAATCGTTGAGCGCGGAATGCACGAGGAGCTTCTTTCGCTTGGCGGTGAGTATAAGAAGCTTTACGACTATCAGTTTAAGGACGCAAGAGCTATATAAATAGAATAAAAGAATATTTCTAATATACTTTATCATAGTAAAATATTTGAAACATTTTTTAATAAATCTCACTTTTTTCAAAAAAACTATTGACAAAAGCGAATTTAAGTGATACAATACATTGTAACTGTGTAAATGGGTGAGTTATGCCTATTTGCCTGGTAAATAAAAATTTTCGAGGAAGGAGGAAAATCATGCCAACCTTTAACCAGCTCGTAAAGCAGGGTCGTCAGGACAAGGCGTACAAGTCTAAGACTCCCGCGCTTCAGAAGGGCTTTAACGCTCTTAAGAACACTCCCATCGACCAGACTGCACCTCAGAGAAGAGGCGTTTGCACCAAGGTTACTACCACTACCCCCAAGAAGCCTAACTCGGCTCTTCGTAAGATCGCCAGAGTAAGACTTACAAACGGAATGGAGGCTACAAGCTACATTCCCGGTATCGGCCACAACCTTCAGGAGCACTCGGTTGTTCTTATTCGTGGTGGACGTGTTCGTGACTTGCCCGGTGTACGTTATCACATTATTCGTGGTACGCTTGATACCCAGGGTGTTGCAAACCGTAAGCAGGGCCGCTCCAAGTACGGAGCAAAGCGTCCGAAGGCTTAATAAGAGGTACGCCTCGGACTTAAAATGTGCTCACGTGCTGTGATGTTAAAGCTGTTTAGATTTTCATAAACCCAACTATATTACAAACGAGCACTAACGACTCGCATCTTAAAGGGATGCATTCGAGTACCTATGATATCATTTCAAATTTAATGAAGGAGGGACGTACAGTGCATAGAAGAGGTCAAATGTCCAAAAGAGA
>JAFTPV010000007.1 GCA_017463125.1 Clostridia bacterium
CCGTTCCTTCCGTATTCGGACTTGGCATCGGCGGTCTTGCAATTTACTGGTTCGCATACAAGAAGAAGAGCTTTGCTGACCTTAAGTCACTCATTATGGCTCTCTTCAAGAAGGCATAATTAAAGTAAACACAAAAAATCCCCATAAAACGAAAAGGGCAGAGAGAAATCTCTGTCCTTTTTAACTTTTATTTTGTAATATCTATCCCGAAGAGCTTAGAGAGAATTGGGCGCAGAGCCTTTGGCGAGCGAAGGACGATTATTTTCATGTAAATTTCAGTTTCCTTTCGTAATTCGGCTATGTTTATCACTCAGCCTAATATATTATACGAAAATTCTCCAAAAACGTGATATTTACAATCTGGTTATCTTTATTACCGCAACGCTCATATCATCACCCGAATTAGAGCGCTCCTTCGCGCAGTTCAGTATTTGCGAGGCAAAGGAAGATAGACTTTGGGGATTTGTATTTGCAAGCAGCTCAATAAGCCAAGGGGTATCCTCAACGACCTCAACTATGCCGTCGGAGAGCATTATAACGTAATCGCCGTCCTTTATTTCAACTCTGATGCGCTCGGTGTCAATGCTCTTCATAAGACCTATCGGCGCCGTTTGCGAGCGGATACGGAAGAGCGACGTTCCACGCTTCACAAAGGAAGGTGCTGCTCCGCTTTTAATGAAAGTTGCTTCCCCCGAAAGAAGATCCACCTCAAACAGATCAACCGTTGCCGAGCATTCCTCTCCGCCTCTGCGTATCGCGTGGTTGAGCATGTGAAGAACAGTTTCTTTAGCTCCGGCAAAGTCGAGAGCGCGTATCAAAAAGTTTGAAACGAATTTGGAGGTTCTCTCGGCAACCTCTCCGCTTCCCATACCGTCGGAAATGAGGGAATAGAAATAATCGTCACCCGACTCGAAGCAGCAGATAGTGTCCCCCGAGGCCTCTGTTTCATTTGCCGGCGCCGATGCACAGGCGTATTCTATTGCGTAAGAGCGCCGTGTATCGCACTCCATAAGAGCCATTTTGCCTTTTCTGAAATATTCCGGAGTGCCAAGCCTGACTCCTAATGCACGCTCCAGCTCTTTATTAAGCTGTGGGGAGGTAATTTTCTCGCCGCTCTCATCCTCTGCCGCGAGAATAACGTGCTTGCGTCGCTCACCAAAGGCGCGAATAACGCCGCCCTCAAGTCCTGCGTTTTTCAGAGCATCGGTAAGAGCGACTGTTACAGATGAGTTTACAGAACGCTCTGCAGAGTCTTGCAATCTTGCGTCGTTTATGAGCTTGCTGACAAGGGAATATTCTTCGGAAGCAACGCCGGAATCACGGTGCTTAAAGCTGCTTTCCTCTCTTTTTGCCACCTCGTCGTTAATACTTGCCGCGACGGCCTCTGCCTTCTGACAAAATTCGGTGTCGGTATTGACGTCTTCGGGACAAATTTTAATACCCTCCGTCAGTTTTTTAGCAATAGCGTCAGCGTTTTTTAAGCAGGGACGTATGTTTTCAACCATACAGAATTTAAGTCCCGTGCAGTTTTTGCAGTGCTTGTCGGCGGTACACATTACCAAATTTTTATATGCATCGGCTGAGGGGGTAACCTCGGCTTCCGAAAAATCCTTTATAACCGAAGAGAGCGAGGTTAGTGATTCTTCAAGAAGATTCAAGCTTCTCGAATACTTGTTTTGGTATGAAAGAGCAACTGTTCCGACCATATCCTCTGCGCTGATAGAGGGTTCTTCCTCCTCGGGCTCTTCGATAGGCTTTACCACGTTTTTTAAGAACGGAGTAACCAAAGCCGCTCCGATTATGTATTCGGGCAGAGTAGTCAGCATACCACTCATACCGGCTATATAAGATCCCCATAATGCCGCAGCTGCACCGCCGCCGATTATAGCAAGAGATGAACTCACGTTAAAGAGTGCGCCCGCTGTAAGACCGAGAAGAGAAAACGCTACGGAATAAACGCCGCCCACTCCTAGTGAAGAAATGAATCCGAGTGCCGCCGCCCGCAGTGCGCCAAATCTTCTTGCTACAAGCAGGGTTGCGAAGGTTGTGAAAATATATGAAACGGAAATGCCGAAATAGACTAGTTCATTAAGCGAAAGAGCAATGAAAAAGCAAAGTACGGCTCCGGATATTTCAAAAAATACTATATCAAACTGTTGCTTGTCGTTTTTTTTCTTAAGCGAAAGGACGTTTTCCTTTGCAGATATTACCGAGCGCAGATTCGTTTCAGAACCGAAAAGACCTGATAGTGCAAAGGTTGCAAGCGGGGATAAGGTTATCATAGAGATGCCGAAAAATATGGACGTTGTTTCAAACCCCCTTATAAGTATTTCAGACAGAGCGCAGACGAAACCGCCTATTACTGCAAACGACATTCGCAAAAGCAGATTTTCATCAAACGATGTATTCTTGTCCTTGCCTGCGGAAATGATCATTCGGAGCACCACGATAACTCCGAATACCGCCGCATAAACTATCCCCCCCTTACCAAGCGTCAGAGAGCCTATCACAGATCCGATCAGAGCAGGGAATATCCCCTCCGGCAAAAGAGAAACGAAGGATATGCCAAGCGGATACGCACCGAAAAGCAGATGGCACCTTGAAAGAAGCAATCCTACTGTAAAATAAAATAGGTCGTAGAGCCATGAATAATGCCCGCTCTCCTTTTCTCGCGATGTACCAAAGATTGAGAATAGACCCGAGCGTTTTTTCGTCGTCGTATCTTCTGTTTTTTCTTTTAGCTTGTCCATAAAAATTACCTTTCTCGAAAAACTTTTTATTACATTATAATATTTCCCAAGTGAAAAAAATGTCATAAAAAAGCTGTCGAAAAAGCAATATGCAAATCAAAGTTTGCAAAAAATAGCAGAAACCCCAACATATCCTGTAGGATTTCTGCTATTTGTGTATGTTTTTGCGATATATTTTTGATTATAGTGTCAGTTAGTTCTTAAGTGAATGAATAGGTGCGGGAATACGCCCCCCTCTATCGATGAACGTTTGACAGGATTCCTTTTTGAGAGGCATTATGGGAGCGTATCCGAGAAGGCCGCCAAATTCCGCAGACTCGCCAACGTTCTTGCCCCATACGGGGATAACTCTGACAGCGGTGGTTTTATTATTAACCACACCGATAGAAATTTCGTCTGCGATAATACCGGAGATGGTCGATGCGGGAGTGTCGCCCGGGATAGCTATCATATCAAGACCTACCGAGCAAACGGCGGTCATTGCCTCAAGCTTTTCAAGCGTAAGAGTTCCAATCTCTGCCGCCTCAATCATACCTCTGTCCTCGGAAACGGGAATAAATGCACCCGAAAGACCGCCAACGTGGCTTGACGCCATAACGCCGCCTTTTTTAACAGCGTCGTTAAGAAGCGCGAGAGCCGCCGTCGTGCCGTGAGTTCCGCAGCGCTCAAGACCCATATTTTCAAGAATTTCAGCAACCGAGTCGCCTGCCGCAGGCGTAGGAGCGAGGGAGAGGTCAACGATACCGTATGGCACACCAAGCCTTCTTGCCGCCTCTGCCGCAATGAGCTGACCGACTCTCGTTATCTTGAAAGCAACCTTCTTGATAGTATCTGCGAGGGCGGAGAAGTCGCACTGCCCTGCCTCTTTTATAGCAACAGCAACAACACCCGGTCCGCTGACACCAACGTTTATTACTCTGTCAGGCTCACCGATACCGTGTACGGCGCCTGCCATAAAGGGATTATCCTCGGGAATGTTAGAAAAGACCACGAGCTTTGCACAGCCGATAGAGTCCTTATCACGCGTGAGATAGGCGGTTTCCTTGATTATCTCACCCATTCTCTTTACCGCGTCCATATTTATGCCTGCCTTCGTGGTGGCAACATTTACGGACGAGCATACGCGTGTCGTTTCGGTAAGAGCCTCGGGAATAGATTCAATAAGGTTTTTTGCACCGAGAATCGCGCCCTTCTGTACGTGGGCGGAATATCCGCCGATAAAGTTTACGCCAAGCTCAACAGCCGCCCTCTCAAGCGTTTTTGCAAGACGGACAAATCCGTCGGGCGATAGACCCGCACCGACGTAAGAGATGGGAGTTACCGAAATTCTTTTATTGACGATAGGAATACCGTACGTCCTTTCAAGGTCCTCGCAAACCGAAACAAGCTCCTTTGCCGACGAGGTTATTTTATCATATATTTTCTGTTCAAGACGCGAGGGGTCGTCGGATATACAGTCAAAGAGAGAAATCCCCATTGTAACCGTTCTTATATCCAGATTTTCCTCACGTATCATACGTATAGTTTCAAGAATATCCTGTGTATTAAGCATTTTTGTCTTCCTTTATATCTTATGCATAGTGTTGAAGATGTCCTCGTGCATAACTCTTATATCAACACCGGACGCCTCTCCTGCCTTTTTAATCTCTTCGGTAAACGTGACGAAATCAACGGCGAGGCCGTCAAGCTCACATAGCATGATCATTGCAAAATATTCTTTCATAACTGTCTGGCTTATATCAACTATATTAACGCCGTATTTTGCGCACTCCGCACTCGTCATAGCGATAATACCAACCTTGTCTTTTCCCGTAACGGTTATAACAGCCTTCATTTTCAAAAATCCTTTCATAGATAGATGTTTGTATTTTATCATATTTTTTCTTTATTTACAAGACTTTTAGCGCAAAATATTGAATTTTTATTTGTTTTATGATAAAATGTAAATAAAACGGAAAGGAGTCGTAGGTATGGCTGACGGTCTTATCATAATTAATAAGGAAAGCGGTCTTACGTCACAGGCGGTCGTAAATCGCGTAAAGCGTATTTTTGGCGTAAAAAAAGCCGGTCACACGGGAACGCTTGACCCTATGGCTACCGGAGTTCTTCCCGTTTTGCTTGATAGGGGTGTAAAGGCCAGCGAGTTTATGCTCACGTCGGATAAGCATTATTCCGCGACCCTTCTTCTCGGAGTTACTACGGACACGGAGGACGTAACCGGAAATATCCTTACCGAATGTGATGAAATTCCTACAGAGGAAGAGGTTATAAGAGTTGTCGGCTCCTTTGTCGGAAAATATATGCAAACGCCTCCGATGTACTCGGCTCTCAAGGTGGGAGGCAAGAAGCTATGTGACCTTGCAAGAGAGGGAAAAACCGTCGAGCGAGAATCCAGAGAGCTGACTATTCATAAAATAGATATAAGGAAGCTTTCTGACAGGGAGTATTACCTCGACATTCATTGCTCGAAGGGAACTTATATAAGAACCCTTTGTGCCGATATAGGTGCAGCGCTGGGTGTCGGCGGTTGTATGAAAACGCTTTGCCGCACATCTGCCTCGGGCTTCACTCTTGACGAGAGCTATACGCTTGCCGAGCTTGAAAATATGAGTGAGGCAGAGAGGGCAGGGACCATATTGCCCGTTGAGCGCGTATTTGAAAAATATCTGGTAGTAACCCTTCCTGACTTTTTCTCGCGCCTTGCGCACTCGGGGCTTGAAATATATCTCAAAAAAATAGGTGTCAGTGCAGATTTAGGAGATATCGTCAGGCTTTGTGACAAGGACGGCTTTTTTGCCGTAGGTGAGGTAAGAGAGTACGAGAACGGTCCTGCGATAAAGCCGATAAGGCAGTTTTGATTAAAATGAAAATTACATAAGGAGAACGAGCCCCAATGCCCGAAAAACTCAAGGAAATTATTTCAGATCTTGCGCCCGATAAAGACATAAGCACCGTAACGGGTAACACCCGTCTTAAAGAGGACCTCGGATTTGATTCGCTTTCGATTATGACTATGTCTATGGAGCTTGAGGAGGCACTAGGCTTCAGATTTGAGGAGCACGTCGTCTTTGCGACTGTTGGCGACGTTATAAATTATCTTGATACGGTGGTGAAATAACTTTGGTAATAAAAGGACTGCAAAAATTAACTCTTCTCGATTTTCCCGAAAAAATTGCCTGCACGGTTTTCCTCGGAGGCTGTAATTTCAGATGTCCATACTGCCACAACGCCTCTCTTGTTATCCCCGAGAAATTCGGTCAGGATATAGAGGAGGAGGCTTTTTTCAAATTCCTTGACTCAAGGCGGGGTATACTCGGCGGAGTTTGTGTCAGCGGTGGCGAGCCTACTCTGCACAAGGACCTTCCTTTATTATTAAAAAGGATAAAGGAATATATCCCCGAGGTAAAGCTTGATACAAACGGTACTAATCCCGAGATGCTGGAGAGCCTGATAGACGGTGGGCTTGTTGATTACGTTGCTATGGATATTAAGAATTCGAGAGAAAAATATCCGCTTACGGTAGGCAGGGCGGGCTTTGACACCTCTTCCGTAGAGAAGAGCGCCGAGCTTCTGATGAGAGGGAAGATTCCCTTCGAGTTCAGAACCACCGTCGTAAGAGAGCTACATACAGGGGAGGATATAGAGAGCATCGGACGCTGGCTTTCGGGAAATGAGAAATTTTATCTCCAGACCTTCAAGGACTCGGGTGATCTTATATCGGAAGGCCTATCTGCCTATTCCGACGGAGAAATGGACGAGCTTTTGAAAATTCTCCAAAGTTATGTTCCCGAGGCTGCGTTGAGAGGATAAAAACACACGAATCTAAACTATATAACGATTAAACAGTGAGATGCAAATTCTCGCTGTTTTTTCTTCGCCAAAGCAACTCCGTACGGTTAATTTGGGGCAGAAGCAGGGGCGCGTAAATTTTTTGTCCTAGTTGCACAAAGAAGGACTATGTTTACTAGATATTGTAGATAAAAATCGAAAAATGTCAATATTTTGTGTTTTTAGTGTTGACAAATCATACGTTTTGTGATATGCTATAAGGGCGACAATAGCGAAAAGACAAAATTTAATCGAAAGGGAAATTACTATGTATACAGTCATTAAAAGAGATGGCAAAATCGTTGATTTTGACATAAAGAAGATTTCTGAGGCTATAACTATGGCGTTTGACGCCCAGGAAAGAAATTACAACACGGATATTATTGATTTCCTCGCTCTCAAGGTTACTGCAAACTTTGAGCCTAAAATTAAAGATCAGCACATTTCCGTCGAGGATATTCAGGACTCCGTTGAGTCGGTTCTCGTTCAGGCGGGATATGATGACGTTGCCAAGGCGTACATCCTTTACCGCCGTCAGAGAGAAAAACTCCGTAACGTTAAGTCAACCGTTCTTGACTACAAGTCAATAGTTGACAGCTACGTTAAGGTTACGGACTGGCGTGTTAAGGAGAACTCTACCGTTACATATTCCGTCGGCGGTCTTATTCTTAACAACTCCGGCGCTATAACCGCAAATTATTGGCTTTCCGAGGTTTATGACGATGAGATTGCCAACGCGCACAGAAACGCGGATATTCACATTCACGACCTCTCTATGCTTACAGGCTACTGCGCAGGCTGGTCGCTTAAGCAGCTTATTCAGGAGGGCCTTGGCGGAGTAACAGGTAAGATCACCTCTGCTCCCGCATCTCACCTCTCTACCCTCTGCAACCAGATGGTAAACTTCCTTGGTATAATGCAGAACGAGTGGGCAGGTGCACAGGCGTTTTCTTCCTTTGACACATATCTTGCTCCATTCGTTAAGGTTGATAACCTCTCTTATGGAGCAGTAAAGAAGTGCATCGAGTCCTTTATCTACGGTGTAAACACACCGTCCCGCTGGGGTACTCAGGCTCCCTTCTCAAACATAACTCTTGACTGGACGGTTCCGGGCGACCTTGCCGAGCTTAACTGTATTGTTGGCGGTAAGGAGGTTGACTTTAAGTACAAGGACTGTAAGGCGGAGATGGATATGATCAACCGTGCCTTCATCGAAACTATGATTGAGGGTGACGCAAACGGACGCGGCTTCCAGTATCCTATTCCCACCTATTCCATCACCCGTGACTTTGACTGGTCGGAAACAGAGAACAACAAGCTTCTCTTCGAGATGACGGCAAAGTACGGAACCCCCTATTTCTCAAACTACATCAACTCGGATATGGAGCCCTCGGACGTCCGTTCTATGTGCTGCCGTCTTCGTCTTGACCTTCGTGAGCTTCGTAAAAAGTCGGGTGGCTTCTTCGGCTCCGGTGAGTCCACAGGCTCTGTCGGTGTTGTTACCATCAATATGCCGAGAATCGCGTATCTCGCAACAGATGTTGACGATTTCTACAAGCGCCTTGATCGCATGATGGACATCTCCGCAAGATCTCTTAAGATCAAGAGAACCGTTATTACAAAGCTTCTTGACGAGGGACTTTATCCTTACACCAAGCGTTATCTTGGAACCTTCGCTAACCATTTCTCTACGATAGGACTTATCGGTATGAACGAGGTTGGTCTTAACGCAAAGTGGCTCGGCAAGGATATGACCCATAAGGAAACGCAGGAGTTTACAAAGGACGTCCTCAATCACATGAGAGAACGCCTCTCCGACTATCAGGAGATGTATGGTGACCTCTATAACCTTGAGGCAACTCCCGCAGAGTCTACAACCTACCGTCTTGCAAAGCACGATATCCGCCGTTATCCCGAGATCGTCACCGCCTCTGACAAGATGAAGAACGAAACTCCCTATTATACAAACTCCTCTCATCTTCCTGTTGGCTACACCGACGATATCTTCGCTGCTCTTGATATTCAGGACGAGCTTCAGACCCTCTATACATCGGGTACGGTATTCCACGCATTCCTTGGCGAGAAGCTTCCCTCGTGGAAGTCTGCCGCAACCCTTATCCGCACCATCGCGGAGAACTATAAGCTTCCTTACTACACTCTTTCTCCCACTTACTCCGTGTGTAAAAATCACGGTTATATCTCCGGTGAGGTTTACGAGTGCCCTCATTGCGGTGAGAAGACCGAGGTTTACAGCCGTATAACAGGCTATTACCGCCCTGTTCAGAACTGGAACGACGGTAAGACCCAGGAGTATAAGGACAGAGTGGTTTACAAGGCTGAAAAGTTTGGCAACAAGGGCCCCATTCTCGGTAAGATGCCTTACGAGGAGGAGGTTGCAGCAGAAGAGGCGGCTCCCGCAGCTTCGGCAGATAAGATTCTTCTCTTTACTACAACAACCTGCCCCAAGTGCAGAATGGCAAAAATGTTCCTTGATAACGCTGGTATTCAGTACGAAACCGTAATAGCAGAGGAGAACGCAGACCTCGCATCCCTCTATGGTATCAAGGAGGCTCCCACTCTCGTGGTTATTAACGGTAACAGAGCGGAGCGCATCGCTAACCCCTCAAATATAAAGGCATTCTGCGAGCAACTCGTAAAAGCTTAAAAAGCGGTGTTTTTTGGTTATTTTATTCCGTTTTCCGACAACTCGACGTAGGTAACTACGACTTCGGTAGGAAGAACGAAAAAACCATCTCAAAAATCCCTCGCTTTTGGGAATTTTTCACTTTTGAAAGTTCTCGCCTGCGAAGCACAAAAGAAAGCTTTCAAAAATTTCCGCTGTGTGTACCTGCATACGCATAGCATAAAAGGGCAATTCGCTTGCGGATTGCCCTGAATTTTAGCAAATCAAATGGTCTGAAAGGAAATTTGACAAATGTACGATATAATTGTAGTCGGTGCGGGCCCTGCGGGTCTTACCGCTGCGCTTTATGCAAGAAGAGCAGAAAAAAGCGTTCTGGTAATTGAAAAGGACACCTTCGGCGGTCAGATAACCCACTCTCCGAGGGTGGAAAATTACCCAGGATTTCTCGTGATGAGTGGTAACGAGCTTGCCGACAAGCTAATAGAGCAGGTAATGACACAGGGAGCCGAGATAGATCTCGATAAGGTCACAGGAATCGAGGGCGAGCCGGGTTGCTACACCGTAGCTTGCGAGTCCGGAAAGCGCCACGATGCAAAGAGCGTTATTATAGCCTCCGGCTCTCATCACCGCCAGCTCGGCATAGAGGGTGAAAATAATTTTGTAGGAGAGGGCATTTCCTACTGTGCCGTTTGCGACGGTGCGTTTTATAAGGGCAAGTGCGTCGCGGTGATAGGTGGTGGCAACTCCGCGCTTCAGGACGCGGTTCTTCTCTCCGAGAGCTGTGAGAGCGTCACGGTTGTGCAAAACCTCGCGTATCTTACGGGTGAATCAAGTCTTGTAAAAATTCTCGAAGGCAGAAACAACGTCAGCTTTATCTACTCAAGTGTAGTAAAGGATATAATATCAAAAGACGGCGTCTTCTCGGGCATCGCTATAGAAAATACCGAGAGCGGAATAAAGCAGACGCTGGACTTTGACGGAATGTTCGTTGCTATTGGTCAGGTTCCCGAAAACGAGCCGTTCCGCTCGGTAACCGAGCTTAACGATTACGGATACATAAGGTCGGGCGAGTCCTGCGTTCCCGAAGGAGCCAAGGCGGGCATATTCGTAGCGGGCGACTGCCGTACGAAGAGCGTGCGCCAGGTAACGACAGCTACAGCTGACGGTGCAGTCGCAGCTCTTGCCGCTTGTAGATTCATTGATTCATTATAACTACAAAAAGTGCTTGCAAATGTAAAATTAGCATTACATTTGCAAGCACTTTTTTAGGTGTGAATGATAAGTCTTGCTCTGCTATGAGTGTCAAGAGCGCGGTAGTCATCGATAACGTAGCGGTTATCATCGGCGTCGCGGATACGCACCCGTCCGTCGCGTTGCACTCTTATGTCGTGGTTCCTGTTCCGTATATCAAAGGTTTTGATACCTCTATCGGTTTCCACTGTCCAGCGAAGAGTGCCGTATTTATCTACGGAGGAAATTATTCGGGTTATGTGCGGCACGAGATAATAGTCGTCAAGGCTCTCGCGTATGACTTTGCGCGAGTCGGGGTCAAGATCGGATAGCTCTCTTATCACTCCAACCTCTCCATTCTCGGAGAGCAGGGTTATGTACGAGCTTTCGCGGCTGACGGGAAACAATCTTCTAGGCTCGAGGTTCTGGTATACCTCGCCGCTCTCCTGTGTGAGAGTGATAAGGTTATTTTCGCCTTTTGTAATCCGGTCGTTTTTTGTTATGTAAACTCTGCTTGTCATAAACTTAGCTTTTCCTCCTTCTCGAGTCTTGCGGCGTCCTGCTTCATTGACTGAATTTCGACGAGCTTATAGTACTTACCCTTCTTTGCCATAAGCGCCTCGGGTGAGCCAAACTCGATTATCTTACCACCGTCAACGACGATTATTTTGTTCGCGCGCTTAAGGGTGGAGAGCCTGTGTGCTATCATCAGCGTCGTTCTGCCCGCTATCAGACGGTCTATGGCCTCCTGTATGAGATGCTCGGTTTCGGAGTCAACGGCGGCCGTCGCCTCGTCAAAGATAAGAATAGAAGGGTTCATCAGCACAGCTCTCGCAATGGACAGCCTTTGCTTTTCACCGCCGGAAACGCCAACACCGCGCTCACCGAGCATAGTGTCGTAGGCATCGGGTTGACGAGCGATGAAGCCGTGAGCGTTTGCCACGTCGGCTGCCGCCATTACCTCTTCTATCGTAGCGTCAGGGCGGGAATAAGCAATATTGTTAAAGATGGTATCGGAGAACATCTGCGGCTCCTGCTGTACATAGCCGATCTGCGCTCTGTATGCCGAGAGGTCAAAGTTTTTTATATTATGACCGTCAACGAGTATCTCGCCGGAGTAGCCGTCGTAGAAGCGCATAAGGAGATTTACCAACGTGGATTTTCCGGAGCCGGTAGTGCCTACGATGCCTACGATATCTCCCGGCTCTATGGTAACGGTAACGTCGTCGAGTACCTTGTTCGTTCTATCGAAGGAGAAGGAAACGTGAAGGAACTCTATCCTTCCCTTTAGCTTTTCGGGAGTTACGCTGGAATTCGCCTGCGTTTCGGGCTTTGCCTCAAGTATATCCAAAATTTTCTCTGTTGAGGCAAGGGCGCTCTGGAAAGAGTCCGAGAGGTTTGCAAAGAAGGTTACGGGGTTATAGAACATTGAGGCATAGGAAATAAAGCTTACGATAAGTCCGGCGGAGAATCCGGCCTCGCCTCCGATAACCTTACTGCCGCCGATGCCCCATATAATGAGTGATCCGCATGTGACGAGGAAGGATACTACCTGGGGGAAGGCTGTCGTCAGCTTGCCAAGCCGCTTGTCCATTTCCAGCCACTCGTTGTTCTTCTCCTCGAATTTTTTCGATGATCGGCTCTCGCCGGTAAAGGACTTTACCACCTTGATGCACGGAATAGTGTCAGAGAGGGTGGAGAACACCGCCGCCCACCTGCGCCATATCCTCCTGTAATAGGGACGTATCTTTTTGGTAAAGACTCTGGTTACCACCGCAATAAACAAAACGGGGATAAGTGAGAGCAACGTCAGCGTAGGATTGAGCATCAGCATAATTATAACTATGCCGACAAGCTGGAAGAGATGCACCACAGCCTCCTGCGTTATACGGAGCATAAAGTTTTGAAGGGTAGATGAGTCGGAGGCTATGCGGTTTATCACGGCACCCGTTGAGGTCTTATCGTAAAAGCTCATCGGTAGATATTGTGCCTTCTTGTAAATATCGTTACGGAGCCTTGCAACTGAGCGGTTTCCAATCTGACGGAAGGTGTACGCTCTGATGATTCCTATGCCGTATTGAAGAATGTAGGTGACGAGCAGCAGTATTATCATAGCTGTGAGAAGAATGGATGAATCACCGTCCACAACCGAGGTGATAAGGTTCAGTGGTGCGATGGATGACTCTCCGGAGCCGCCCGGAAACACTACGTCAACGATAAAGCCGGTTATCGTAGGAGGTATAAGCGCCATTGCCGTAGTTATAAGAGAGAGGAATATGCAAAATATTATCTTTTTTACCTCGGGGCGCATATATTCCGCAAGCTGTCTTACAACCTTGACCTTCGAGCGGCACATTATACATTCGGCTCCGGGGTGCAGAAGGGTTCTTCCACATTTAGGACACACGCTTAACGCCCGCTCAAACACGACCTCTATAACCGCAAGCTCGTCGTGAAGATTTGCCCCTTCGTTTATGTGGGAAATGAAGAGCGCTACCGCGTCGCAAAGACTTGATACTGTGTACGTATATCTGTAAAATATCTCGCGTCGCCCGCTCGGCATAACGGCGGAGAGCGTCGCATTGCCGTACATTCTCTTCGCCCGCACGTCCTTCATATCCTTGTAAGGATAGCGCAGACATTCGTCAGCCTTGCCCTCAAAAACCGTAACGTCCTTATCCGTAAAGATGAGGGCGGTTTTAGCATATTTACCCTTGGTGCTCAAGTCGCCGACAATAGCAAAGAGGACTTTCTCCCCCGATTGCGTCATTTTTTCGACGACAGAATCAGCACCGTCGGGCAAGGGCTTGTTTTTCAGCAAGTAAGTACTCGTACCTTCCATTTTACGTACCCCTTTCGCTTGGCGAAGCACGGCTTCGCTATATGGTTTTTTTATTTTAGCACAATGAAAATACAATTGCAATAGAAATAGAAAAAATTACGAAAAAAATTCGTGCGGCGAATTTTTTCGCCGCACGCCCCTATCCTTCTCGTTTTTTTCTTAAGATTTCAACGTTTGTGTCCACAGTTTTTTTGTTTAGAGGATACCAGAACCAAAGTATCAGCGCCAAGATAATAAATCCGATGGCGGGAATAAGAGTTGAAATATCATAAATTCCCGCCTTTACAGAATCCGGAAGAGCCACGCCTTCGATTTTTTCATAGCCGATAGCGGTAAGCATAAGTCCCGTAAGACCCGCCGCTGCTGCCTGACCTATCTTTCTGGCGAAGGAATAAAGAGCGTAGATAGAGCCGTCCTCGCGGAATCCGTTTTTTATTTCGGAGTAGTCGATAACGTCGGTTATAAGCGCCCACGAAACCATAGAGAATACACCGAGTCCCAGCCAACCAAAAAGATTGAAGCCAACGTAAACCCAAACGTTTTCAGGCCTTATGAAGAAGAGTATTATACACACGATACCGGCAAGAAGACTGCATGCCGCGCTTATTTCCGCCTTTCCGAAGCGGCGCGACAGCGGCTTTGCTCCTGCTGCGGCAACGAGCATTCCCGCCATCATGGCAAAGGTTGATGCCGATTGGGCGGTAGTATTTGCGTAATAGTCGGGGTAAACGTAGTTTGCCATTTGCTGAAGGGTGAACTGCGAGAGGAGCATAATTATAGAAGCGCCTATAATTGATAAAATTGCTCTGTTTTTTATCGAGCTTGCAAGCAGGTGCCGTATTCCGTATTCCTCTCTGCTAGGAGCCCCCTCGGAAACTACACGCTCGCTTGTCATATAATAGCAGGCAAAATACGCTATTATCGCAAGTATGGAGAAAATGCCCGCAATAACGGTAAAGCGCGTGCCGTCAAGCTCTGCTATCTGAATGCCGTTTACTTCTCTCGTTTTATAAGCTACCAATGGAACTCCCGCGCCAATAACAACTCCGGCAAGTGTGCTTCCTATTGAGCGGTATGTCGAGAGTGATTGTCGGTCTGACGGTTCGGGTGAAATCGCCGATGCCATAGAGCCGTAGGGAATATTTATTGAGGTGTAAAATATAGATCCCCAGAGAATATAAGTCACAACAAGCCATACCACCTTGAACCATAGTGCCGCATCTGCAAAGGCTGATTGGTATATCAGAAAAGAGCTTATGGCAACAGGCGCCGCCATACGCTTTATCCAGGGCTTGAATTTTCCGTTTTCGGTCGTTTTTGACCTGTCGCAGATGCGCCCCATAGTTATGTCCGTGAAGGCGTCTACGAATCTTGCAAGCATCATAACAAGACCGACAATAGCGGCGCTTACGTGCATAACGTCGGTGTAGAATTTCAAAAGAAAGCTTGATGACAGTATGAAAGTAAAATCGTTTCCAAAGTCACCGAGAAGATAGCCAACCTTGTCCCTTATGCCAAAGGGACGCTTTGCGTTTGATTTAGAAATCATTTCTTGTATTTCCTTTTTCGTATTTGCGCTTTTCCTTATTATTGGTTTTTCGGCAGATAATAAACATAAGAAAACAAAAAATCACCATAAATAAAAATTAAATTTTTATATTTTTTGTTAAATCGGTTGACGAAACTAGCTAAATAGGTTATAATTAATATGTATGACTGTACCTATATGCAAAAACGAAAGGACGATAAAATGAGAACAGTTTTATCTATCAATTCAAATTGGATTTTTACAAAAGAGACTTTGGCAGACCTTGCCGTACTGCCAAGCGGTGAGCAGCTCTCCTTGCCTCATTCCTGGAACGCAATCGACGGTCAGGACGGCGGCAACGACTATTATCGCGGTATTGCGTATTACGCAAAGGTAATTAGCAAGTCCGCTCTTCCCGCAGCCGACAGGTACTACCTTGAGATAAACGGCGCAAACTCCTCTGCTGACGTATATCTTAACGGTAAGAATCTCGCTCACCACGACGGCGGATACTCCACCTGGAGAGTTGATATGACCGACAGCCTTGAGGACGAAAATGTTATCATAATTGCTGTTGACAACTCTGCAAACGAAACTGTTTATCCCCAGATGGCAGACTTTACCTTCTACGGCGGTCTTTACAGAAACGTGAACATCGTTTGCGTAAACGAAAGTCACTTTGACCTTGAGTATTACGGCGGACCCGGCATTGCGGTTACCCCCACAGTAAACGGCAAGGACGCCAAGATTGACGTCGAGGTTTACGTAAGGAATCTTAAGGACGGACAGAAAATC
>JAFTPV010000024.1 GCA_017463125.1 Clostridia bacterium
AAGCGCGTCGAGTGCCGCCTTAACGTCCTCTACTGCTCCCTGAAGGTCTGCTACGGCGCCATTCATTGCTGCCTTTGCTTCCTCTACAAGATTTGCAAGTGCGTCGTTAAGTGCGTTTACTTTTTCTACTACCTTTGCTATTTCTGCACAGATTGCTTCAAGTGCTGCCTTTGCCTCTGCGATCTTCGCCTCAACCTCTGCGATCTTTGCCTCGATTGCCGCAATTGCAGCATCAAGCTCTGCAATCATCGCCTCAATCTTTGCGATCTCGCCCTCAAGCATCTCGATAAGAGCTGCCTCGGCTTCGTCTATTCCTGCTTCAACCTTTGCCTTGAGCTCCTCGAGCTGTGCACGCTTTTCTGCAAGTGCTGCTTCAAGAGCTGCCTTGGTTTCGTTTATCTTTGTTTCAAGCTCTGCGTTAAGTGTTTCAAGCTCTGCTGTGAGTGCTGTGATAAGCGCATCAAGCTCTGCCTTTGCTTCTGCAAGGCCTGCCTCAACCTTTGCGGTAAGACCGCTTGTTTCAGCGTATACCTTAACAATCTCCCAAGCCTCGTCACCGTACTCCTCAACAAGCTCTGCGAGTGTACCCAGAATCTCCTCGTAATTATCAAGGAGGAACTTAACAACGTCATCGCCGTAGTTCTCCGCAACGTAGCATACTACGTCGATAATCTCCTCGCTGTATCTGTCAGCGAGCTCAATAACAACAGGACCGTATACGGAAACGAACTCAATAACGTCCTCGGGATTTTCCATAATGTAGTTGTAAAGCTTCTCTGCAACCTCGTAGCCGTGCTCCTCGATTGCCTTAACGAGAGCGTCAACAACCTCCTCATAAAGCTCCTCGAGCTTTTCGGTAAGAGCTGCCTTTGCCGCCTCGATAGCCGCATCAAGCTGCTCTATCGTGTAGTCCTCAAACTGCGTAATCCAAGTCTGAAGCTCGAGAACGAGCTGATAAATTTCGTCATTCTCATCAAATCCGTTCTCAGCAAGGAGTGTAAGAAGCTGCTCGGTAGCGTCACTTGCCGCCGCTGCCGCATTCTTAATAGTAACAACGGCTTCAGCGTTAATGGTATCAGCGCTCTCATAAACAGACTTAACTGCCTCAACTGCCGCCTTTATCTCATCAACAAGCTTAAGAATCTCTGCCTCAATCTCGTCTGCCAGCTCCTCGGTAGTCTTATCGGGAGCAACGAAGCCGCCTGTTCTGCGAAGAGCAGATACTGAAGCAACACCGCCGTTAAAGCGAGCAAGAAGCTTGTTCTCAATATTATCGATCATATCGCTGATCACAGCGAGCTTTTCAGTTGCAATCTTAACGTAGTCATTAAGATATCCATTTGCAAGCTCGATATATCCCGCCTCGTCAAGCTTTCCATACGCGTACGCATAAATTTCCTCGTAATTTTCCATTACGTAGTTGTAAAGATCTTCAAGCGAGGAAATAAGCTTTTCGATATAACCCTCTTCTTTAAGAGTATTATATATGTTAAGAACGATGTCGATCTTAGCATCATGAGTGAGATACTCTTCGGTAATTACTACGGTATACAGACTTGCAACAATCTCTGCTATCTGCTCTTCGGAAAGCTTACCTCCGTTAGCAATAGCTTCAGAATAGTTTTCGTAGATCCAAGTAACAACCGCCTTTGCATCCTCGTCTGTAACCAGACCTGAACCGATAAGGTTTACGTAAACCTTCATAAGCACTTTAAGCGCTTCTCCGGTTACCTCAGAGCCGGTTTCGTTACCGCCGATAGCACCTCCTGCTACCGTACCGATAGCACCGATAAGATTTGCTTTTTCCTCAGCGGGAATGTTTTCGCTGTGAAGCACGGTATCAACCGCTGCTGTTGCAGCCTTCTCTACAAGCACCTCGGGAGCCGCGCCCTCGTTTTCGGGATCCTTCACAACGTCAACAACGCTCTTTGTAAGCTCGAGAAGAATTGCGTCGCTTATAGCGGGATTTTCACCGGTAACGAAGGTCTCAACAAGAGCCTTGGTTTCTTCATCCTCAACGTAGCTATCCAGAAGCTCGCCGAGAACAATTCTAAGAGCCGCTGCATTTTCTGCTGCTATAGCTGCCTCAAGCTCATCTTCCGCGCTTGCTGCTACCGCGCGAACTGCGGGAGCTACGGTTCTGTTTGTGATGAGTATGTCGTATATATCAACGATAACTTCAAGCACCTCATCTGCGGTTACGTTGCCGTCGATAATTGCGTTGTATACTCTGTCTACGATTTTGTAGGACTGCTCGTCGCTAATAAGACCGTTAGCGTCAAGCTTTGTATAAATGTTCTCTATTACTTTAACAGCCTTATAGTTGTTAATGTGATAGTTATCGTTAATAACTGAATAGATGCTTCCAATGATGGAGGTTCTGTCCTCGTAACTAAGTTCGTCGTTATACATAAGGGTTTCATATACATATTTGCCAACCCCAAGCACCTCATCTGCGGTTACGTTGCCGTAGATGATTACACTGTATACGGTGTCTACAATTGCGTAGGACTGCTCGTCGCTAATAAGACCGTTTGCGTCAAGCTTTGTATAAATGTTCTCTACTACTTTAACTGCCTTATAACTATTAAGGTAGTAATTGTCGTTAAGAATTGAATAGATGTTTCCAATGATAGAAATTCTGTCTGTATCGCTCAGTTTGTCATTATACATAAGAGTTTCATATGTATATTTGCCAACTCCAAGCAGATCAGCATTATTTAAGTCTCTGTCAATTACAGCGTTGTAAACGCAGAGGATGATGTTAAGCATCTGATCGTCGGAGATATAGTCATTGGTATCAAGGTAGCTATATATCTCCTCGGCAATCGAAAGCTCGGGAATGTTATCAAACAGACCTGCTTTTCCGGCAAGGTCATAAATGCTGTAAAGCTTTTCGAGAACTACACTTGCGGGAATGCCGTTGTTCTGATGGTAAGACTCGATAACAGCGTCTGCGAGGTCGTTATGTCCGTTTTGGCTGGGATGAGCGCCCGCGCCATCACCGATGATGTTTCTTGCGAAGAGGTGAAGCATCGAAAGAAGAAGAGGATCGCTGTCTGCCGCACCGCCGATGATCTCGGGCATTGCAACAAGCATACCGAGAGCGCCTGCCTGCTCTGCATCAACACCGGACGTAACTTCACCGGCGATGTAGTCGCGAGGATTCATGCCGAGCATATTTTGAAGCTCTGCCAGTATGCCCATCTCGGCAGTAGTATCGCTAAGAGTGGTAGCAGCAGCGTTTACTGCATCATCGTCCTTTGTTCCTATTTGACCAACGATATAAGAACCGGTAACATCATTAATATCCAAAGCGGCAAATTGAGATTCAACATCAAAGGAGTCGACATAAGCCGCAAGTTTGGTATAATTGCTTGTAGCGTCGGTATAGAAAGCTCTGACAAGAGTAAGATTGTCAGCATCAGCCGCAACCTCAAGATAACTGCGATAACCTTCAAGAGTCAGATTTATAGTTACATAACCTTGGCTATCGTTTGAAACCTGAGAATTTATAGCATTAAGAAGAGTGGGAAGAATTGGAGCAACCTTATCCGCAACCATAACGGGGAATATAGGAAGAAGAAGCTCAACAACTGCATCAAGAGCAGCATCTGCAACTTCGTATGCTGCGGTATTAGCACCTTCACCACCTGCAAGAATAGCGCCTATCTGCGCACCAGTTACGGGAACAGTGAGGCTAACAGGATCACCGGTATATCCGTTATTCTGAAGATAATCGATAAGCATATCGTTGAATGTTGACTCAAGAGTAGTCTGAGTTATGGAAGCCATAACCGCATAAACAACATCCATCACGTCAGCGATAGCAGCCTGACCGTTGTTGTAGTTTTCCATTGCCCTATTGTACTCAGCCTCGTCATCATAATCATCGGCATTAGGCTTCTGGATAGAATTTATAATAGGAGTAAATACAGCCGCAAGTCCGCTGGGATCTGTAAGAAGCATAAGAATAGCGGAGAGGTCGAGCGTTTCTATATTAGATGATGCAAGAACCGCCTTCTCAAATCCAAGATAGATTACACAAGAAACCATCTTGTTCATCGCATCATCGTTGGAAAGAGCTGCACCTATGTAATCAACAAGATCGTCTACATTGTCTACTGACTTGAGACAAGCTTTGTCACAGTCATCTTCACAATTTTCATTACACACATGGCATTTTTCTGTATGCTTATGTTCTGCATTTTTCAGAGCGCTCTCGAAGGCTACGATGTCATCGTAACTAACGGTTACAAGAGTGTAGTGAAGTTTGCTGAGCAAGGGCTTTGCAAGAGACCATACCATACCGTCGCCGTAATCGCCAACGATGCTGGATACAAATCTCTTACGAATAGTTGTGTTTGCAGCGCTGTAAATATTGTCTTTATAAACGTCAACAACACACTCTACCGCAGGCTCTGCCGCATAGTAGAAGGTCATATCACCGTATGTTTCAGCTTCGCTGTTCTGAAGGTATGTAGGAAGAAGAGCGAGGAACGTGTTCGCGGGCTCTACCATTGCGCCAACAAGCTCTCCCATACCGATCTCGATCGGCTCGCCGTTCAGGGTAGAATCAAGACCTGCGTGGGTGTTCATATTTCCAACAAGAACGATCTCAACGTCGGGATTAAGCTCTGCAATACGCTCGATAAGTGCGACGTAGCTCTCAACGTAACTAAGAGCAACGTAAAGGAAGAGTTCCTTAATGCTATCAAGTGAATCTCCCTCAAGTCCGTACTCTGCAAGAGCGCCTGCCTCCTGATCAAAGAGCTTCTCAACCTCTGCATAAAGAGTTATAAAAGCATTCTTAAGCATGGGGTTCTCGCATCTGTCAATAACAGCCTGCGCGTTGTACTCCTCGGTAACATCAATAGAGGTCGACATGAAGCCGGAAAGCTCAAGCGCTCTGTGGAAGAGGAATACGCCGAAGTTGCCGTTACCGATAGCAAGGGTGATAATATCAGCGTTTGCAACAGCCTCCTGATATTCCTTTGCTATTGCGGTTGTACCGCCTGCAAAGCACTTAGTGTGGTTGGTGTTCGAGCACTTTCCGTAATGGTCGTAACGGGAAGTTACCTGAGAATTATAGTTATAATAGTCTGCACCGAGGAACAGTTCCTTAAAATGTTCTCCTACGGTCTTGGTTACACCGTTAAGCGTAAGAGAAGCATTCCAATCCATATCAGCCTTGTCATAGCCGTTCGCGTCAGGGTTCGCACCAACTGCGTCAAGGAATTCTTTCTGAAGAGGATTTTCAGGAGCAAGCTCGCTCGCCATAAATCCATCACCGTAATCGGCAGTAAGAACGAGGAGAAGGTCCTCAACTCTCATACCCGACATTGCGAGCTGGGAGTGATTTACATTATTTGCATAGCCTGCCGACACAAGCCAGCTTGCAAACTGGTTAGGGTATGCAGCTACGCCATAGTTGTGATAACCGTTGTGCTCATAAACGTCATCAAGGCAATAGCCGTTTGACATAGAGTCACCGAGAGAAACGTAGTTTATCGTATCTTTCTTGTTTTTTGTGGGGGTCTTGTCTGTGTCGGCAAGAGTGTCCCAATAACGAGTCGAGTCTTCCTCAGCAGTCACCGCCATAACGGTGGGCGCGAGAGTTGCGAAGATCATAAGAAACGCAAGGAGCGCCGCCAAGAATGAACGACCAAATCTTGTGGAATTGTTTTTCATTTTCTTTTTCCTTTCAAAATTTGAAATTTTTTCATACAGTTGATTAGGTTAATATAGATTGTCCGTGAGTCCGGAGTTGATACTCGGATTCCCTTTGGGAAGGCTTTTGGGGCTCATTTTACAATCTAAATTAGAATATATTAACGCTTTACGCGAATTGAAAAAATGTTTTCAGCGGATTAAACTGTTCCGCAGTTTTTAGACTTGTAGTCGTATTTCTTATACTGCTTTTCCAGGGCTCTGTAATCGTTTTTACCCATTCCGGTAAGGGGAATTTCGTCAACCGCGAGTACGCCGACGGGCTTTCCTCTCTCCTCGAGGGTTTTGTCACAAAGGTGGAATATCTTGCGGCATTCTTCTTCGGGGTCGCCTACACCGTCAGCGAACTGCACTATCGCCATCGGCCACTGACCCTGAATACCGTCGCGGTTGTCAACTCCGATTACCACACAGTTTACAACAGCGGGAAGCGCGTTTATAGCACTCTCGATTATAACGGGGAATACCTTATGTCCGTCGGGACGGGTAATCATTCTCTTAACTCTGCCCTTGATGAAGATGAATCCGTCCTCGTCGATGTATCCGATGTCGCCCGAATGTACCCAAACCCTATCGTCGTCATGCAGACGCATTACGTGCGCGGTTTCCTCGGGGTTGTTGAAATAGCCCTTCATCATAGAGGGACCTGTCATACAGATTTCGCCCTCTTCGTTATAGCCAAGCTCCTCGCCTGTTTCAGGGTCGAATACGCTGACTATCGTGGTAAGACAGGGAACGCCAACGCTTCCCTTACGGTATCTGTCGTTTACACAGAAGGAGGCAGCGGCAGAAAGCTCGCTCATTCCGTAGCCCTGGCAGAGAGGATAGCGCATATTGTGCTCCTTCATAAACTCGCCAAGCTTTGCCTCAAGGCCCTCGTTCATCGTATCGCCGCCAGAGCCGAGAGTTTTAAGGAACTCAAGGTCCATACCCTTAAGGAGCGGGCTCTCCATCATCATCTCATAGAATGCGGGAGTGGAGATAAGGTGGTTAGGTCTGTAATTTTTGATATGCTTTGCAAGCTCGCTGGGAACAAACTTGGGGATAAGAGCAAGCTCAATCTCCATAGTAAGCGGCATGTGGATACCGCAGACAAGACCGTAGGACGAGAAGATAGGCATGATACCAAGGAAGCGGTCGCCCTTCTCATAAACTATGCCGCAGTGCTTAAAGCTGAATGCAACGGAGTTTATAGAGTCATTGGTAAGCATAACGCCCTTGGGGAAGCCTGTGGTTCCGCCGGTGTATACGATAGCAACTGTGCCGTCGCCCTTGTAATCAACCTCAATGCCGGTGCCGCCCTTCGCTCTCTTGATAAAATTCTTCCAAGTAATGACGTCGTTAGAATACTCTATCTTACGGTTGTCTTTATAGGTTGCAACGTTCATTGCAAGCTTAAGATGAGCGGGGAGCGAGGTCGCCGCAGTCTGTACGATTATGTAATCCTGCTTGATAGAATCCTTTATCTTCTTAACCTTGGGCCATGCAAGATTGATGGTTACGAGGATTCTCGAGCCCGAGTCCTTTATCATCTTTTCGATAAACTCGGTGTTCTGTCTTGGGTCAATTGCGTTGGTTATAGCGCCGATTTTGTTAAGCGCATAAACCGTCATGATCGACTCAGGGGTAGAGGCGGAGAGAAGCGAAACGGTGTCGCCCACTCTTACTCCGAGAGCTGCATAAGCATCAGCCACCTCGTCGATACGGCGGATAAGCTCTCCGTAGGTAATGTTTTTGCCATAATAATGAAGAGCCGTAGTGTCAAGGCGGTTTTTATTAACGTCCTTGAGATATGTATAGATCTTCATTCTCGGCATTTCAAGATTGCGCTCTTCCTCGGGGAAGTGCTTCATCCAAATTTTTTCTTCTGAAATTCTAGGCATTTAATCTCTCCTTTTTTTACAAGTTGACGTCGGCGTAGCCGCGCCGTTCTTTAGAATGTTATCGGGGAAACCAGTCTTGCTAAATAAACAAACGGTTGTAATTTTGAACAAAAGCGTCAAAACGGCATAAGTAGCCCATTTACAACTATTCAAGATATTTTAACATATATTTATAATCTTGTCAAGGGGAGAGGAAAGTATTTTGTTCTTTTTTTGTGTTTTTTGTCAAATTGCATAAAAAATATTTTATCTCCGCGAGATATAAAGGCACTTTCAGCAAATTATATTCTAATATATGAAATATATGCCCGCCCGTGCCAATTGTTATCCTAAATAACAAAAACGACTGCCTCAATTTTTACTTTTGAGACAGCCGTCAATGTCGAAAATTATAAAATTTGGTCGTTTTTTAGCGTTTTATCATTGTTTTTTACCATTTGCGGCAAGGGTTATTTCTTGAAAAGCTCAAACGCGGTTTTCAGTCCCTTTTTCTTCGCCACTACGGTAAGAGCGCCGTATCCTCCGCCGAGAATTACAGCCACAGCACCGACGGAAATACCTACCACGAGCGCCGTGTTATCTCCTCCGACGGAATCCGCAGGCTTTGTTTCGGTGATACCGCACGCCGTGCAGGCTCTCTCCACGACACCGTCCTTCGCCTCGCCCCAATCGCCAAACGTGTGAGAGGCGGGAGTTCTAGCTGCGCCGCATGCATTACAGTCAGCGTCACAGTCGGCTGTGTACTTGTGTGCAACCGAGCCTCTGGTGTCGCCGCACTCGTTGCAGTCGGTATCACAGGCGTTGTCATAAACGTGGTCGGGAACGCTGCGTCTTGCCATACAGATATTGCACTTTGTGTCACAGGCGTTATCGTAGGTGCATGGGTGTGGGCCGACAACGGTCAGCGTGCTCATAACGGCGTCCTTGATATTCTCGTGACCCGAAGCAGAGGGCTTAAGGCCGCCCTTGTTCAATGCGGTGATGTAAGAAAGAGCAAAGTTTACTATACTGGTTTTGGTAAAGCTACCCTGTGCAATTTCAACGTCCTGACAGGCAACGTAAGCCGTGTTATCGTTAATGCAGGAGTAGAAAAGCGTTTCAAGGTTTGCAAGGTCAATAAGGTACTGAACGTAGTCACCGATAGCAAGCTCGCTGCCGTCAATCTCAATAACCGCACCGTTAAGGTCGTTATAAGTGCCGATTATTACGACGAGAGTGTT
The DNA here is from genome assembly GCA_017463125.1 of Clostridia bacterium. Classification (GTDB taxonomy): domain Bacteria; phylum Bacillota; class Clostridia; order Oscillospirales; family CAG-272; genus UBA1740. The sequence goes on from JAFTPV010000024.1 coordinate 8,834, forward strand.
GGGCGAATATTTGTGTATCGTATCAACGAGGATAGGATAGCTTACAATTCTACCAAGGTACGCGTAGGCATAGCTCTCAACAGCAGATAGCGCCATCGTCGCAAGGCTTTCGGAAAGGCCGGACTCGATAAGCATATTCTTAATTTCGACAATCGCCTGCTCGAGAACCACAGCCGTGTCCTCGCCGACGTATTTCTCCCAATCAACGTTTGACCCACCGCTCGTAACGCTGTCCATCATAGCGCGGGAAGCATCGGTATTGTTAAAGCTTACGGTGATCAAGTCTGCTTTTCTGATAGTGGCATAATTGTCGTGAACGTACTGGATAGCGCTCTCAACGGTCATATCATCTTTTGCATGATTTGCATAATGATTGGAATCAAATCCGATGGCGGACGCAAGCTTCTCCACATAGCTGTTTTTGTTTCTGTCCTTTGCAGAACTGTCACCGAGCGCGATATAATATGAGTTTTTGCCTTTTACATAGTAAGGCTTCAGGGTAGCTTCAACGTCAACGACGGTTTTGTCGTCAATGTACTCGAGAAAGGCGGAATAAAGGGGGTTCATCTTCTCGCTAACTACCCATTCACCGCGCGTCTTGTTATTTATGGCGGATATAACACTGTCTGCAAGCTCTTTATGTCCGTCAGAGTCTGCCTCTGTGAGAACGCCGCCCGCAATATCATAGCGGACGCCAAGCGTAAGAACGGTCATCATAGCAGAATCGGCTGCCACACCCTTAAAATCAGCGGTGTTCTCTACCGCAAAGGACGCGTCGGACGCCGCAGCGTTAAGCCAACCCGCAATCTTGCCGTCAAGCAACTCCTTGCTTTCTGCATATTCAACAGCCGATCCAACGTCAACGAGTGTGTTCGCGGCACCGAGCTTCAGTACGGTCAGAGCCGTATCAAGAAGCGAAGCATACGCATCATCGTAATCAAGCGAGGAGGCCTTTGCAAGAGCATCTAGACCAAAGGCCTTATCGCACGCGGCCTTAACCTCTCCGGGAACCTTCGTCAAATCTCCGTTGTAATCCTTGATAACATCTATATACGTTTCGGCAAGGCCGTCGCTGCCAAGATAAGCGTAATAATAATCACCGCTGTAAGCGGAGAGCTTTCCTGCATAAATATTTGCCAAATCCACAACTATACCGTAAAATACACCCAAAGGCATATTGAGATTCATGCCGGGAACGACAGCCTCAAGAGATGCAAGAGGATTGCGTACGTTCATTACGACAATCTGCACGTCGGGATTAAGCTCGTATATATGCTTTATCGAATCTTCAAGGTTGACGCAGTATCCGACAACCGAGTAGAATATTGCATCAAGAGTGTCCTCAACTATGCCGGTAACGTCCTCGCCGTCGGAATCCGCAACGTAGCCGGAGAACACCTCAAAGAATCGGCGCTTTATCTCGTCTATACCGTAAACTATGCTCTCGTCAAAATCCGAGTAGTCAGCGTCGTATTTACCCTCAAATACGTGACTTATCGCATAATCAGAAAAGCCCGCAGTGCCAACGTCAACGGATATTACGTCAGCGTTCTTTATGTAAGAGCGGTACTGCTCCCTTAAAGCGTCAATTTCGGCATCGCTCATGCCGGCAAAAACCTCAGCGGTATAAGCGTCGCCCTCATAATAATCGTCAAGCAGGAGATGAAGCTCCTCTGCTCTCATGCCTGGAAGCCCGAGAGAATTGAGAGAAACGTCAGCTCCGTTTGCCGCAAGAGCGTCCCTTACAAGCTCGGGATACTCATCAAGCCCGTCAATTTCCGCAGCCTCGCCAAGCGAGAGATAATTTATTTTGCCGTCACCGTTTGTATCAAGATCCGAGGGGGCGCCTTGAGCACCGGCCCCGAGGGCAACAGGTGCTATCGCAGAAGCAGCCATACATACCGTCATGGAAACAGCAATCAGTGATTTGAACAATTTTGAAACCTTGCCATTCATAAAAACAGACTCCTTTTATTTTAGATAATAGAATACGGGCGAATGCTCGCCCGAAGATTTCTCCTTTATATCTTAACATAAGCCTATCATTTTGTCAATAGAAAATAATGCCAAAAAACCAAATTAATAACTTTTAAGAAATCTAAAAAACGCAAGCTCTCCACCTCATTTTTCCATTAACAGTAAACAAAAAACCAAAAACTCAAAGAACAAAAAACAGGGAGATTTCCAACAAATTACCCGTTTTTGACAATATATATTTACATTTTTGTACCGTTAAAGTTTTTTACATACATCTTCGGTTCAATAGGTTCTTCGTCAGAAAGCGGATCGTAAGCCCCTGATCTTTCAAATATTAGTTCTATCACTCTTTTCATTCCCACAGCATCGCAGAGCTGACACGGTGCAGCGCCTATATATCCGTCCTTTATACAACCGTGATGTCTGAACGCTGTTTCATATTTATGAAATCTAAAGGAAATATCCTCTGTGAAGCTGCATTTGAACAGCCTTATATCCCGCTCCGCAATCTCGCCGCCACAGCGCTTGACAGTAAGCCGCACAGACTCGGTATCCATGCGGTTATCAAGCCCCAGTATCTCCTCCACCGTGTGAAGATATGTATTCTTATTATGCGACACACCGCAAAGAAAAACGTACCCGCTTTCCTTATATATCTTACCGTAGCAGCTGTCGGGAGAGGTAGGGGTGTCAACAAATTCGTCATTCTTTATAAAATCAAGGGCGCGCGCTTTATCACCAAACACTACCATAGAATGAGTTGGATTTTCAGACCGAACACCGCGACTGTCCGCGCATGCGAGAAGAGAAAAGGCTCCAAGACAGCTCTCCGACTTGCTCATATCAAGCGTTGGCACGTTGCGCCCGAGATTATGCCACGTGTGCGTCGGTACGCAGAAGAGACCGCCGTCTGCGGTAAAATATTCAATCAGTGTGTCGAGAAGAGCCTCTGCACCGCCTTCTATTTCACCTATAAGGCGCAAAGACGAATGAAACAGTACAATACTGTCCCTTGGTGCGCCCATAGCCTGAAGATTGTTGAAAATTTCCTGTTTCGTGACCATTTGTAAATATCAGTTTGCTTTTTAGGGCAACTTTTCCTCATTTTATTTTTGCTTATTCAACGAACGTGCGTTGCTTTATATATTATACCACACAAAACGCCCTTTTGCAAGTACATTATATTTTATGCAGTGGATAAAAAGCCTCGCAAAAGCGAGGCTCTGCTATCACATATCCTTATCGTCTGTTGCAGGATTATTGATCAACTCTCCGGATTCAGTAAATCGAGAGCCGTGACACGGACAATCCCAAGTATGCTCTTCTGCGTTGTATTTCAGAGCGCAACCCAGGTGAGAACATCTCGGAGTCCTCGGAGTCAAAAGCCCTATCAGCGACTCAGCACCGTTTAGTGCAAGCTGCGGATGAAGAATACTTCTGGAAGGCGAAAATATTTTTTCAAAGTTATTTCTCTTTCCCTGCACAAGATCGCATAGCAGCTGCGCCGCGACCATTGACGAGGTCATGCCCCATTTATTAAAGCCCGTTGCCACAAACAAGCCGTCCGTTCCTCTTGAATACCTTCCTATATACGGCATTCCGTCAAGCGACATACAGTCCTGCGCCGCCCACCTTGCTCTAATTTGGGATTCGGGATAGTGCCGTCTTGAAAAATCCTCAAGCTCACCCCAGCACCCGCCCTTCTTGCCGGTTCTGTGCCCACCCCCGCCAACCAAGAGCAGCTCCTTGTGGCTTCTGAATGACATTCCCTTATCCGCCTCGTCCACGTACATCCCCTTTATATCCATTGCCACCTCGAGCGCTATGACATAAGACCGGTGCTGATATAGCTTTATAAAATACGAGCCGTGCTTATTGATAAATGGAAAATGTGTGGCAACGATTATATTCTTTGCCCTTATGCTCCCCTGCGCGGTTCGCGCAAGACCCGGGGAAAGCTCTGTTATTTTCGTATTTTCATATATGGGCACCCCTTCTGCTATCGAGAAGAAAAGCTTCAGAGGGTGAATCTGTGCCTGATCCTCAAGGCGCACAGCACCGGCAACCGAAAACGGAAGCTCTGTTTCTCTTGTAAATGACGCACTGTGCCCGATTTTTTCGTACGCTCTCACCTCTCTTTCGATTCTTCGGGGGTCGTCAAGAGAATACACGTAGGATGGGCGCACCTCCCAATCGCAGTTTATACCCGAACATAAGTGCTCATACTCACGCATGGCGGCCTTTTGAGCAAGGAGATAGCCTTTGGCATACTCTACGCCGTACCTGCGTATTATTTTGTCATATATAAGCCCATGCTGAAGCGTTATTTTAGCTGTCGTATCCTTTGTTATTCCACCGCATATTTTATCCGCCTCGCAAACAATACAGTCCACCCCCGCTTGCTTTAGCATATAAGCGCAAAGGATTCCGCACGCACCTGCGCCAATTATGAGCACGTCTGTTTTTTTATCGCCCGACAGCTGCCTGAAATTCGGTCTGTCTGACGTCACCGTCCATATCGAATTCATATAACATCACCTCTTAATAGGTAGTATAACCGACGATATAGAAAATACACCGTAAAATGCAAAGGCGTATTTGATTTCATTATAAAAAATTATACATCAGCGTGTTTGGCCAAGACTCTCTCTAAATAAGTTATTAACTTAAAACCTCATATTTTGTGAATTGTTATTTTCAAGAATGCACGCTTTTTAGCTATCAATCAAAAATTTTCTATGCTAATAGAAATGATTTTTGCAAAAAGCAACTTGACACTAGTGCGCGCAACATTTTCTTTCGGCTCTTCAAATATACATAGCAAAAAACAATTAAAGGGCCGAGTTAAACTCAGCCCTTTTTTGATTTATTTTTCGTTTTTGTAAATTTCCTTAAAGTATTTGTAGGTGTCAACCTTCAATTCGCCGCAAGCAGCCTCGTCACAAGCAATAATGCCGTCCTTGTGAAGCTGAAGCGCGCTTATCGTCCAAGCATGGTCAACTCCGCCTTCAACGCAGTGACGAAGCGCACGAGCCTTGTTGTGACCGCTAATAAGAAGCAATACCTGCTTAGAATCGCAAACGGTACCTACGCCAACGGAAAGCGCGGTCTTGGGAACCTTGTTGGGATCGTTGTCAAAGAAACGCGAATTAGCGATAAGAGTGTCCTCCGTAAGAGCACGAACACCTGTTCTTGATGTTAAGGAGGTGAAAGGCTCGTTGAAAGCAATGTGTCCGTCAACACCGCTGCCGCCGAGGAAGAGGTCAATTCCGCCATAAGACGCGATCTTGTCCTCATATCTCTGGCACTCTGCCTCAAGATCCTCCGCCATACCATTCAAAATGTTTATATTCTCCGCCGGGATGTCTATGTGATTGAAGAAATTATCGTGCATAAAGTACCAGTAGCTCTGGTCATGCTCTCTGGGCAAGCCTACGTATTCGTCCATATTGAAGGTAACTACGTTCTTGAATGTAACCTTGCCTGCCTTGTTCATTTCAGCGAGTCTTTTGTAAACTCCGAGAGGAGAAGAGCCGGTAGGAAGGCCAAGCACGAAGGGACGATTCTCTTTGTGATTGTTTATAGCGTTAGCAATATGCTCCGCTGCCCAGTCACTCATTGCCGCATAATTGTCTTTGATAATTAATTTCATGTTTTTGCTCCTTGATATTTTGGATTTTGGCATTTTTATTATACCACTTACTAACCGATTTGTAAAGATGTTTGAAGCATTTTTAGCAAAAAATGATTATGAGTCGATCCGTTTTACCGCCTCTAAACACATAAGATTTTCCTCGTTCTCTCTGTGCTAAATTTATCTACAAAGTATTATAGCACTTTAACACACAAAAATAATATATGAAACAAAAATTTGAAAAACTCAAGGCTCTTATGGCTCCTAAAACATTACCAACTCGAAATTTTATATTAACGATAATCACGAAGAGAAAAATCCACTTAATTTCCCAACCCGAATGGCAAATTTAGAGTAAGTTGCGACCTGTGTTTCCGCTTGATTTATGGGGAATCGCAAAAAACTATGTATGTACTAACAATGTATGTACTAACAAAACATAAACAAAAAAGAAAACCATTTTTGGTGCACCTCCAGGGACTCGAACCCTGGACCCACTGATTAAGAGTCAGTTGCTCTACCAACTGAGCTAGAGGTGCGTATAAAATGGTTTTCTTCTTTTTTGGCTCCCCGAACTGGGCTCGAACCAGTGACATCATGATTAACAGTCATGCGCTCTACCGACTGAGCTATCGAGGAATATCGGTATAATATTTGCTTATGAACAAAATGCTCATTAAAAACCGAACAAGAGAGAGAAACGAAAGCTCAAGGTTAATTGCGAACCTGACTGTTGAGATATGCAAAACAACAGTTCAAGCCCTCGGTCTATTAGTATCGATCAGCTACATACATTAC
>JAFTPV010000008.1 GCA_017463125.1 Clostridia bacterium
ACCGTAAGAACGCTCTCTTCTGAGGTAATTGTTCTTTTCGTCCTTTTCTTCGTTTTCGGTTTTGTGCTCAGCATGGATGGTGAGGTAACCGTTTCTGACTTCGGCGTGGATATCCTCTTTCCTGAAGCCGGGGAGCTCAGCGTCAAGAACGTATGCGTTCTCGGTTTCGCGAATATCGGTCTTGAAGGCAGGAACCTGATGTCCGAAGAAGTTCTTCTCAAATTCCTCCATAGCTTTGAAGGGGTCATAGGAACCAAGAAAATGGTTGTTGCGTGCAAAGGGTGTAAGTTCAAACATAACAGAATCCTCCTTATAGATTTGTAAGTGTATTATTTGTTGAAAGGAGCAATTTTATTCGAGATCCGGGCGCCATTCGAATCTCTTCCTTTCACATGATATATTGTAAACCTAATTTGTTACACAAATGTTAAGAAAGGATGTCATAACTGTAAATATTAGCACTCTATTGCAGAGAGTGCTAATTGTATGAAATTGAAAATACGAGATACTCGATTATACAACGGGAATGAGTTAGCAATCATCGGGGCGATTTGCTAACTCAAAAAGAGAATATAACACGGATTGCCGCACTTGCAAATATGGCTCCCCGGATCCGTATGCTGACACTCTATGCAATCGCTGCAAGTGAGGGAAGACTTGCGGTAGGTATGGGAAACCGTAGTGAAGCCTACGTTGGATAGGAAGAGGTTATTATTTATTGTCGGAGGATCTGAACTCTTTAGGAGAGACACCTTCCTTGCTTTTAAAAAAACGGCTGAACGAATACACGTCTGTAAAATTGAGCTGCCTTGAAATATCCGTTACAGTCTGTTCGGTTTGCAGCAAAAGTCTTTTTGCAAGAGAAAGTCTTTTTTCATTGTAATAAGAAATGACGGTTTCACCGTAGATTTTTTTAAATTTGTGCAGCAACGTAAATTTTTTTATCCCGAATTGACGCTCAAGGTCGTCCAGTGTAATTATCTGCTCGTAGTTGTTATCTATATAGTCCTTTATTATTTCACAGTCATTGTCATTATTGGAGTGCCTTTTGCTTGTGTCAAATTGCTTCAGAATAAGTCGCAGAAGCATCAACATTTTGCTTTTACACAAAATTATATGATATGGTCGGTTGCTTTCTCTTGCTTCAATGATTTCAAATAAGTACTTTTCAAATCTCTCATACTCCTTCGGTTGAAATACGTACGGAATATTGCAATCGGCAAATACGTTTTCTTGCATCAAAGCTTTTTGATCATATGACATATTATCATACGTTCTGAATGATACTTTTCTTTTAGGACTATCCTCCGTATAAATCGGATCGAAGTGTACGTGAGGCTGAATTAAAGCGCCTTCGGTAACTAAGAAACTGTGCTCAACTCCCGGTGGAATAAAAATCGCATCGCGTTTCTTGACGTGATACGGCACGCCGTCTATCGTTATCAAAGCCTCACCGCCGGTTATGAGTATCAGCTCATAATCTACCAGTACTCTCGTCTTGATGTGATGTGGCGCATCAAGAGTGGAGTACCAGGTACGTCTTATATACGGAGATAACGTATCAAAATTCATATAGCCTCCATCAATTGAAATGCAATAATTGCTAAATCTCGAATCAAACAATTGCTATTGAAATACCGAGTGTAGCACCCTATAATTATATTATAAGGCAAAGGAAAGGAGAAATCAACACTATGAGAAAAAATAATATAATTTCAAAAAAGTACAAATACGTTGATATTGTCAACAGAATGCTTGATACAAGATGGCTCGCAGAATCGGGAAGCCGCGAAAGGTCGGCAGAATTCACGTCTTACGATAGAAAATCCAGGCACGAAGACGGAAAATATATCGATTGGAATGCAAACGGAGATGGAAACGGATATATAGAAAAAAATGATGACGGAAGCGTTCTTATTGCAGAAATGAAGGGTCCCGGCTATATATCGAGAATCTGGTCCGCCGATGCTCAGGGAGGCCACGTTAAGATATATATAGACGGAGAAGAAAATCCCGTTATAGATTTACCGTTCGAGGACTTCTTCAACTGTACGCTTTTCAATTACGGTAAGCTTTGCTATACGACCTCCAAGGGCAAGAATTGCTATGTACCTATTACATATAATAAGTCCTGCCGAATCGTCGCAGAGGAGGGCTGGGGAAGATTTTATCACGTGAATTACACGACGCTGCCCGAGGACTCGGAGGTCGAGAGCTTGAAGTCGGTAGATTTTACGGAAGATCAGGCTGCAGCACTTGCGAGAGTGAACGAGTTTTTCAGAAATGGAACGGGAACGAATCCCGACGGTACTCCCGATGCCGATTTTGAAAAATATACCCTTGCGGCGGGAGATAGTATAACGAAAAGCTTTGACGGCAAGGGTGCTTTAAGCGGTATTCTCGTGAGGGTCGCGGGCGATAAAGAAAGCACGTCGGAGAACAACGTAAAGCTTTTAAAAAATCTTCGTATCAGGGCTTGGTGGAACGGAAGCGAGGAAGCTGACGTCGATTCACCTCTCGGTGATTTTTTTGCGTGCGGCTACGGCTTTGACAGAGTTAAAACACTTCTTCTCGGAGCAAGAGAGGACAGAACTCTTTATAATTATTATTATATGCCTTATCTTCACGGAGCCGTGCTCGAGATTTCCAACGCAGGCATACGACCTGTCGATTTGGAGCTTTCGGTTTCAATAGCTCCGCTTGAAATCGATGAGGAGAACGTGATGTATTACAACGCATTGTTCTATCGGGGAAGATACACGGATATGGCGGATAGGATGCCCGATTACGTTTTTCTCAACGCTATGGGAGAGGGCAGGTTTGTCGGTGTAAATCTTCATCTTTATAAAAGCTCGGATTACAAAATGGACAAGAGCATTCCCGGTCATAATTGGTGGGGTGAGGGTGATGAAAAATTTTTTGTAGACGGAGAGAAATTCCCGTCGTGGTTCGGTACCGGTACCGAGGATTTCTTCGGCTACGCATGGTGCGACCCGACAGTATTTACCGCTCCTTATCACGGTCAGTCTTACACAAGGGGCGGTACTCAACTCTGTGGAAATAGGGTGGTAACGCGAATTTTCCTTGCGGACAGCGTAGGATTTGAAAAAAGCTTTGAGGGCTGCCTTGAAAAATATTACTCCGACGAGCACGTTAAATATGCCTTTGTTTCACACGTTTATCTAAAAAATGGCGCAAAGCTCGAGAAAGAAGCGTATAGCAATAATGAGTATCTCGATTATTTCAATATAGATAAATAATTTATTTAAATAGCTTGAAATGCAAATAATTAATTACTGAACAGGAGAATTGAAATGAAAAAGATAAGAATAGTGATTCTTGTTATAGCATTACTTGCCATGGTTATATCAATACCTGCGGCGGCTTCTACGGAAGTGGCGGTGGAAACTCCGTCCGGAGAGTATACATACAGCTATACCGACATTGTAAACAGACTTATCGACCCCAAGGCTCTTGCGGTAAGCGGCAGTGGGGAGGATTCAAATCTATTCTCGTCATATGGAAGAAAATCCGTATATAACGAGGAAACGGGAGAGTACGAAAACTGGAACAATAACGGTGACGGTTCAGCTTATATCTCGAAGATTGACGACGCAGGTGACGGCTCTGCAAGCGAGCTTCTTCTAGCCGAGATGAACGGTCCCGGATATATCTCAAGAATATGGTCAGCACAGCCTGAGAGCGGGCATCTAAAAATATACATAGACGAGGCGGAGTCATACGGCTACGTTATAGATATGCCTTTTATAGATTATTTCGATCTTACGGGATTTAACTATGACAGCCTTTGTTACTCGGCAGCAAAGGGATATAATTGCTACGTTCCGATTACGTATAATAAGTCCTGCCGTGTGGTTGCATATTCGGGGTGGGGCAGATTTTATCAGATAAACTACACTCAACTTGCCGAGGGAACTACGGTAGAGCCGCTTGCTTCGAACGGCGCTTCATCGGTCGCATTTACCGAAGCGCAGGCTGCAGCTCTTGATAGGGTTAATACCTTTTTGGGCAGCTCTGTCGGAACGAATCCTTCCGGAAGCGACGATGCGGAGTTTGAAACGTATTCTTTGGAGTCCGGAGAATCAGCTATTAAGGAATTTTCGGGCAAGGGCGCTATATCGGGACTTCTCGTTAAGATTAATAACGTAGACAGAATTCCCGATACCGCGGAAGAAATAATTACCCTTTTGAAAGCGTTGAGACTCAGGATTTACTGGGATGGAAGCACCGATGCGGCAGTAGATGTTCCTCTCGGAGATTTCTTCGCGTCATCCTACGGAATTGATCCTGTAGAAACACTTCTCATGGGTGTCAGAGATGATAGAACCTTCTATTCCTATTATTATATGCCATATATTAACGGTGCAAAAATAGTTATAGAGAATAGAGGTGATACAGAAGTTGAGCTTCAGATGTCCGTAACAACCGAAGGGCTTGGCGTACCTGAGGATACGATGCTGTATTTCAATTCGGTATTCAGCTTTGGCGAATACGTTGAGAACAGATATCCCGACCACCGTTTCTTATCTGTAGGCGGAGAGGGCAGATTCGTCGGTTTGAACCTGCATCTCTATAAAAGCACCGATTACAAAATGGACGAGAGCATTCCCGGTCATAATTGGTGGGGTGAGGGCGATGAGAAGTTTTTTGTTGACGGAGAGAAATTCCCGTCGTGGTTCGGTACCGGTACCGAGGACTTCTTTGGTTATGCCTGGTGCTCAACGACCTTGTTTACCGAAGCGTATCATGCGCAGAGCTACTGCACAGGCGGCGGCTCGGGGATAGGCAATCACGTGGTTACAAGAATTATGATGTCGGACAGCGTGGCGTTCTCTGCATCTTTTGAGGGTTGCCTTGAGAAGTATTACGAGGATACCAATTATGCCTATACGTCATATCTCTATCTCGCGCCCGAAGCGACGGTAGAAAGACCCGATTACACAGCAGATGACGTGTTCGGCTATTTCGTAATGGAAGACGATGCGTACGTACAGCCTCTTCTTGAGGGTGAGGATTTGCTTGCTCTTTCTTATGACGGTACGCTTTCCACGCAGAATATGATGTCACAGCTTAACTGGAGCGGAGATTCGCATCTGTTCTGGAAGCCTTCCGCAACCGCGGGGCAAGCTCTGACGCTTTCACTTCCGGCAGGTGCAAGCGAAAAATATATGATTTTAGCATCGTTTACCAATGCCCCGGATTTCGGAATATTCTCGGTATCGGTTAACGGTAATACAATAAAAGAGGGCGTTGATCTCTACGCTTCAAGCGTGAGCTGCGAAAACCTTACAGAGCTTGGAGCTGCCGAGCTCACAAAGGGATATTACGGTAACACTATCACCTTTACTCTTGATCGCGCAAATGAGGCGAATACAAGCGGAAATATGTTCTTCGGACTTGATTTTCTTCTTTTGATACCTTACGGTGAATATACCGGAACCCAAAACGTAGATCTTTCGCAATACGGTAACGTTTCAAGAAAAAATTGCGCTATCACCAATTTTATTGAAGGCGAAGCAATGTTTGTTGCGTCGAAGCATGCAACGGGAACAGGAGCTTACAGCGGTCAGCTTGCAGGTGGAGCTCTAAGCCGCGGAGAACAGCTTTTCTGGCGTCCTGCGTTTGGTTTTTACGCTTGGATCGAGCTATATCTTCCCGCAGCGAAAAGCGGTAATTATGCTATTTACGCATCATTTATGAGAGCTTCGGATTTCGGAATATTTGAAACCTACGTAAACGGCATTGCCGTGGGCGCTCCGTTTGACGGCTACAACCCGACACTTATTGTTGAGGGAATGACACTTCTCGGTACTGCATCTTTAAAAGAGGGCTACGAAAGCAATACCATAAAATTTCAAATGATCGGTAAAAATGATAATAATACCACGAGCAGTTTTTATATGGGACTTGATTTCATTGTCCTTGTTCCTATAGGCGAAGATCTCGATATCTCCAAGTATACGGACGTTTCAAGAGAAGTCGAAGCAACAACACAGTATGCAGAGGGTGAAAGCCTTAGCGGAAACGCAACGAGCGGAGATATTTTGGCGCAGAACGCCTATACTGCAAGAACCACGGATGTATGGCTTAGCCGCGGTAAGCAGTTTTTCTGGAAACCCAAGGGAGATAATGCGGTCGGTTCTGTTCTTGAGCTTGATTTTGCTTCTCTTACGGCGGGAAAGTATGCCATAGTTGCATCCTTCGTTAGCGCAGCCGATTACGGTACGTTTGATATAGGTGTAAACGGAATGACGCTTCTGAGAAATCTTGATTTGTACAGTTCTGTTGTATCGAGTAAAAATCTTACCTACGTCGGAACGGCAGATCTCACGGCAGGATATACAAACAGCATGACGGTAAAAGTAACCGGAAAAAATGAAAAAAATACCCATACTGAAAACAGATATTATTTTTCTTTGGATTATCTGATGTTGATACCGTATGAGGAATACTATGGACTTGAAGAAATAGATTTGACAAATTACACCACCGTAGATCGCGAAAATGCAAAGCACGGTTTGCTTATTGAGGGAGAAAACCTCTTTGTAAACAGAGCGATGGCGATGGTTCAGTATCATATAAACTGGAGTAATTCGCATCACAATTATTGGAAGGAAACAGGAACGGCAACGGCTAATCTTCCGGCACCCGCCGACGGCGATTATATTTTGGCTATGGCTTATACAAAGGCGGTTGATTTCGGTATTTTTCAGATTTCTGTGAACGGAACAAACGTCGGATGCTATCAGGATCTCTACAACAGCTCCCTGAAAAGAAACGATCTCAATATAGTCGGCAAGGTAACTCTCACTAAGGGCTACAATACTATGACTATTAAAAACGTAGGTAAAAACGCCTCCGCGACAAGTACTCTGTTCGGTATCGACTTTATCTATCTTATTCCTATAGAAGAGTATTTTGGCGCTGAATACGTTGACGTTTCGGGATACACGGTAAGAGCTGTAAATACCATTATAGATGAAACCCATACGTTCGATAGCAATGAGGACGTGGAATGCAATGTATGCGGAGCGCAAAGAGACTCAATATACACCGCTCCCGACGGAGCCGTTACAAAGTACGGAACTATCCCCGCGGCTTATGCCTCCAAAGTAACTTATCCCGTTCTTATCTTCGAGACAGACAAGACCTTCGTTGGCGGTTACGCAGGCTGGAGTACAGCTATTAACTCTATCAACAAATCCTCGGGCAGCTACATAATGTGGGTAAGACGCGATATTGAAGAAACCGAATCCGTAGGTGTCACTAATTTCAGAGGAAATCTTACCATTGACCTTGACGGTCACACTCTCACAATGAAGAGATACGGCTTGGATGTTTACGTAAGCGATTCGTCAAATGCAACTACCATAGACGTGCGGGGAAGCTTCACTGTCAAGAACGGATCTATTTACAGAGGCTTCAACACTGCGAAAAACTCGGCATATCCCTTTATTTGCATCAACTACGACGCGGCAAGTCACAACCGTCCCGTTTCTTATACCTTCGCATTCGAGAGTGTAACCTTCTCCGGAGAGAGAACAAGCTGCGGAATTATACTCGATGCTTGGGAGGATAATGCAAACACGGTAACCGACCCGGATGCAACCGTAATCTCAAACGTAACGTTTACCGACTGTACCTTTGACGTAGCAAGCTCTACCGACGGAGCAAAATTCTTAAAGCTCGCAGGCAGAGACGGCTATGACAGAGCAATCTTCAACGTTGATATTATCGGCGGCAACATCAAGGCAGACACCGCAATCACCCTTGCAGATATATCCACCGTGAACGGCAACGGGAACGGCAGAGCAGATTCTCTCAATATCATCAAGGGCTACGACAACAAGTACGTCACTCTTACTCTTCCCGAGACTGCGGCAGCTCCCGCTATCAGCAGCGTATGGACGGGTGAGAACGGCACAGAGCTTGTTATGGTTAAGCTGAGCAACGCAGGCGGCTTCACTACCTACAGACTTATTCCCAAGGCAGTTGCAACCTACGTTCCCAAGCATAGCATGACACTCTGGTCAGACTTTATCTTCAACGTTTACGTTCCCGCGGCAAACCTTGTGGGTATAACTCTTGACGGCAGTGCTGTTGAGCTTAGCGACGGTATGCTTCGTGACGTTGACGGAGTATCCTGCTACAAGATTCCCGTAAATCTCGCGGCAAAGGTATCGCTTCGCGATATTGCTCTCGGAGTAACACTCGAGGTTGACGGTGAGTCCTACAACGGAAGCTTTACGCTGAACACTCTGAAGTACGCAAAGACAATTCTCGGCACGACCGCTGAGGCAGATAGAAGCACCGAGCAGAAGCTCGTTTGCGATATGCTCTCCTACGCAAGAGCCGCATACGCATACTTCACCGATGCAGACCGTGACGGAGAGGCTGCAAAGCTTGCCGAAATCGATGCAATTCTCGGCGAGAGCTACGATGCGAACAATAAGGCTGAAGCAGGTACGGCGGCAGATGCTCCCGCAAAATCTACGGGCTTTGACGCGGTAACGATGCAGCTTGACGCTAATCTTTCGTTCGTATTCAAAAAAGCAGATAGTACGGATATTTCAAAATACACCTTTACAGACTCTCGCGGCAGAGCTCTTGACGTCAGAGCTGACGGCAATTACGTTTACGTAACGAGATATGCATACGCGATGTGCGACACTATAAGCTTTGTCGGAATAAACGCGGACGGCGACGAGGTCAGCGGAAGCTACAACGTATTCACCTACTACGCTTGGGCTGCCGAGGACGGCAACACCTCAAGCTCACCCGAGCTTGTTACCCTCGTCGAGCGCTTCATCAAGTACTGCCAGAGCGCCGATGCTTACAGATTGAGCAAAGCGTAGTAAGGTAGTCAGAATGGGAAAGGTCAGGGGGACTTGGCGCCCAAGTCCCCCTATAACCCCGAATGCGTAAAAAGGAGTAAAAGTATATGAATATTTACATAAAACCAAATTTAGAGCTGTTTTTAGCTGACAATTCGGATATTATAACAGAGTCCGTTCCGGTAACTGAAACAACAATAACCGATGATAATTCCGGCGGTATCTGGTCGGACTTGGCAGCCGAGGAGTAGCGCGCAGCGCTAAACGATGCTTGTTCCTGCGGGCAAGTGAGGATTTTGCTTACGCAAAAGTGATGCTCACTGCGTGAGTGATGCTGTGCCTTTGGCACAGTGGGCAAATAATAGAAAACGAGAGAATAATCGGTGCGAATTTCTTCCATTTTAATGGATTTTTTCTACCGTCGTTCTCAAGGCTCGACGTACACTCGTACGCCTCACGCCTTGAGAAACAACAATTCTCGCCTAAATCTGAATATCCCCAAAAGAGGCTGCCTCAAATTCGCATTTGAGACAGCCTCAATTTTGTGCGCTCGGCACGCGTTACAACTTGGCGGTGGAAGTCCGCTACAGGCTTGGCAGTAGGAACTGTTAGCTGAGGGCAAGGGCGTCCGTCGTGAGGCGGAGTCTGAAGGAAGCCTAAGGCAAAGCCTCGGTCTGACG
>JAFTPV010000025.1 GCA_017463125.1 Clostridia bacterium
ACCCACGGGACCCATTTATGGGTGGTAAATAACCCTTGCATGGCTGGCAGGCCAATCTGAAGCGCACTTGTGCGCCGCCAGTAGTATTAGGGCTATGCCCGAAACTGAAATACCCCCCGTTAGACGGGGGGATATTTATTTTTACATCATTTTCTAGTCGATTTGTGCCATATAGGTAAAAAATAAAGATAATAATGGTAAAATGCTGCGGTTTTTGGTAGTTTTTTGAAAGATCTCCATATTGTTGGCGTTGAAATATCGGTGTAAATATGGTATAATTTCTCCTGTAATAGAAAAGAAAGGAATGGTGAAAAATGAAGTTCGACGGAACAAAACTTGCAGCAATACTTGCTGCTTTGATAATCGCCGCTATGAGCGCAACACCTACTATGGCGGTGGGAAATATGTCTGTTGCTAACACGAGAGAAAGTACATATTCATACTCCTCTGACGCTGTAAATATCACACTGGCCGACGTCGGCAGAAGGTATATTTCTCTGAAGAATATCCCGAACAAAAACGTGTGGAGCTACTCAAGACCTATAGTTACCATAGGCTCCAAATCTTTGTCGGTCAAGGGGCTTATAATAAACGGTGTGTATTACATACCCTTCAGACTCGCTGCAGGAGCAATAGGTGCAAGCTATAACTATAACAGCAGTACAAAAACTGCTGCTATGAGCGCGAGTGGACTATATATGACCGCCTCCAACGGAGCATACAGCATTTACGCAAATGAGCGTGTTTTATTTGCGGAGAGCCCGGCAGTAATTATGAGTGACGGCAGAATGTACATTCCTGCAAAGAGCTTTGCCAAGGCTGTGGGTATGACTCTGAACGCAGGCTCCTCAGCGATAAGTATAAAGGGCAGTTATTCTCCCCTTACACACGCAAGCAAATTTTACAGAGAGGACGAGGTGTATTGGCTCTCGAGAATTATAAGCGCCGAGAGTAAGGGAGAGCCTCTTCTCGGTCAGATAGCCGTCGGTAATGTGGTACTGAATAGAGTGCGCTCATCGGCATATCCGAATACGATATACGGAGTTATTTTTGATAGAAAGTACGGTGTTCAGTTTAGCCCGGTTCTTGACGGATCGATATACAATACTCCAACGTATAATTGTACTCTGGCGGCTAAGATTGCACTTGAGGGATTTGATACCTCGGGCGGAGCACTGTTCTTTTTAGAGCCCCAACATTCAACGTCATCATGGATACCGAAAAACAGACCATATTTCTTTACTATCGGCAAGCATGATTTCTACAAATAATGTTGAAACGCGGTAAAAGGTAAATAAAAGTAGGCAAAGGAGCACTTTTCGGCATCCTTTGCCCTTTTTATATCAATATTTTATTCGGGAATTCCTTCGAGAGATATTTCTGTAATGATAACGTCATCGCTATCGGGAAGAGCATCGAAATTCACGCAGAGAAGCTCACCGTCGAGATAGCATTCAGCATACTGTACGGTATCACCCTGCACAACCTTTACTGCCTTCCAAGTCTTATATTCGTCTGTAAGCGCAAGCTTTATTGTAAGAGGGTGATTATAGATTTCATCGTCCATCTCGTCGGTGACCTGAACCGTTATTGTGGTTCCGTCGCCCTTGGGCTTTACTGTTGCGGTCTGCGCCTCTCTTACGTAGAGAATCGCGTCCTCATAGTGAGTATTCCAGATCTCTCCGCTATCAACGTAGGGCTCTAGCATTGCGAGCGCCTGATCCATATAAGTATCAAGAATAGAGTATCCGTCGTCATCTAAGGTGGGATCAGTTGTCAATGCATGGAACGAGAGAATGTGTATCTTTCCGTTGTTGACAGTATCCTTTAGTATTGAATCCAGCTCATTTTCTATCATATACTGCGAGAAAAATCTTCCGTAGAACCAATTCCAGTCAACCGCCGTGTTGACTTGTCCCTTGTCACCGCTGGTTATTCTTCCGGATATGTGGTGTTTCTCAACAAGGCGGCGCATAGCGTCGGAGTAGATAACGCTGTCACCAACGCCATAAGTGTTTGTTACCCACGAAAATCCGGGATATGCAAAGGTGAGAACTCTCTGCCCGGGGAAGAGCTCGCGCATCTTTTCCTGCGAGGTAACTACCTCGTATTCAAGGCGGTCGGGGTCATCTACTAGGGTCACGGCGCCGTAAGCATTTTGTGATTCCATGCCCCACCAATTGTGAGTTGCGGAGTGATTTACTATCTTCCAGCGTCCGTTATTGATATACGAGCGGTATCCGGCAAGCGCTTCCTCATCAAAGACCGCACCGTTCTTGTAAACCTTGTTCAGAATGAAGGCAACGTCACCGACAAGCCCGTATTTTTGAAGCAGACCGTCCATGATTTCCATAGTTTCGAGTCTTGCGTCGTCGTGGACGAGCGCCACGATTCCCTTCGCCCCGTGATATGCAGGGAGCGCCTCGCCCTCAAGACCGTAGAAATCTGCAACGACGGTAAGGTTTTTAACGGTACCCTTGGGAATTACGTTGGTATCCTCGCCGTTTATCTTCCATCCCATAAAAATGCAATTTTCCTTAGTGGGTGTACCGAGAACTATGTTGTCCTCAACGGTGTAAGTTAATGGCAGCTCGCCGTCGTATACACCGCCGTCAAGATCGTATGTTATCTCATATTCGTTGATGCTGTATTTTGCCGTTAGGGTAATATCCTCGGTAACCTCTGTCAAAAAGCTCCATTTATGGTCGCCGTTATACCAGCCGAGGAAGGTGTATCCTTTTTTTGAGGGGTCCCATGTCGCGCGCTTTGCTCTCGTGCCCTTTTCAACAACCTGCGCCTCCGCTTCGGGTGTGCCGCCCTGAGTGTCAAAGGTTACGGTTGCGGTATTGTCATCAGGCTCCTCTCCTTGCCCAAATATTCCGGTAACGGAGGAAATCACGGAGTCGCAGGAGATGAGAAGAAGGGACGATAAAATTAATATGATGACACTTAAGAAAACTTTTTTCATAAAACTCTCCAATCAGAAAATCAAAGCTTGAGGCTTGAGTGCGGGTGAATTATGGTTTTTTCACCGTTCACGGTGATGAAAACTGCAATATCTGAGTCGTTCTTTATCTCTACCTCTATCACGTCGCCGTTTTCGGTTTCGATTATTTCGAGCGCCTTGACAGCGTCCTCGTACTCGAAGATATCACGGTTTGACGCATAGTAAAATTCATCGGGTCTGTTGCCGTACTTGTCGGCAAATTCCTGAAGAACGTTCCACTTACCCTTGAAATCGGCGGAGTGAACGCCGAATGAGAAGAACTTCAGCTCGCCGGAGTCAGGAAGCGCATCATACTGTGCCATAACGTCTAAAAGACAAGAAACATCAGCGTTGTACGTCCATGCATATCTGTCTGCGGGAAGTGCAAAGCCTGTTGAATCTTTGAGATTTCCTGTTCTTCTTGCGTACAGGTATCCTGCATCCTGGAGATATTGCTTAATGTTTTTGCTTAATACACCGTGAGGATAAGCAAATCCAACGCAGCTTCCCTCGCCAAAAAGTTTTTCTATGTTATTCTTGGTTATGTCAATGTATTTGATATAAGTTTCGTCGTTTGCTATAGGATGCCAATAAGGAGATTTTGTGGCGGGGTTGAAATGCTTGTAATCTATGTAATACATTCCCTCTGTTGTGGATTTGTACATATAAGCAACGTCCGCTGTGTTTGAATTGAATATTTCATCTTTTATCTCGATGGTTGAGAAGTCAAAGTCGTCGCGCCAAGGTAAACAATGCAACTGGTGATGGTTTGCTATTTCGTAACCCTTATATTGCATAAGGTATTCTACCGCAGTGGCTCTGTTGGTGCTGTAAATATTAAAGGTTCCGATAATGCCCGCAGGACGAACAATGTCAAGAAACATCTTATCCTCTGCAACCACTCCGTCGTCAATAGTAAAGGTCACGGCCTTTCTTACAAACCCGGGGTAATAGTTTGTATCAATCTTGACTCCGTTGCCGAGTATCTGTCCGTAATTACTATTCTTAATCATTTCTTCTCCAATCATAATAACCGGTGTCAAAATTGCGTTGTCACCGTTAGGTGTCATCTCGATGTCAAGCATAAGCTTGCCATCGGACTCGTACGTTTGAATATAGTCTATTTTTTTGCCCTGAACGACTTTGACGGTGTGCCAGGGTCTTTCGCCAAAGGTGAGTCTTACCTTAAGAGGTCCTTCGCCCTCGCTGCTCGTAAGCTTTACCTCAACGTTGTTGCCGTTGTCGTATGTTCTAGCCGTGCTTGTTTCCGAATCGGTAACCGTTGCAAGCGGACCGTAGAAATCGGCAACAAGCTCTATATTACCCGTGCTTCCCGAGGGGATTTCGGTAACAAGCTCACCGCTCGCATACCAGCCGGCAAACGTGCAATACTGCTTATGAGGATTTGGGAGCGTTATTGCATCACTCTCTATCGTATAGCTTTTTGCATAAGGACCGTAATAGTTGCCACCGGCAAAATCGTATGTGATAGTATATTCAGTCAGAGTATATTTCGCCGTTACTGTAATATTCTCGATTACGCTTTTCTTAGAATTCCATTTCTCTTCCCCGATATACCAGCCGTCAAAGTCGTATCCGCTTTTCACAGGATTCTTTATGCTTTTTGCCACAGTCCCCTTTTCAATCGTCTGTGCATCCACAGCGCTTCCGCCTTGAGTATCAAAGGTAATAGTTACGTACTCCTTGGGTGTTGTGTCATCCGTACTTCCGCCTTCGTTATCCGGATGTAAAAGGCCGGTGATAAAGGACGTGTCACAGGATGTGAGGAGGATTGCCGTGAGGCATAGAGTTACTAGGCTTAGGAAAATTTTTTTCATAACAAAGACTCCTTGTATTTTTACTTTTTTTCACGCTTTTATTAAAAAAAGGCTTGATTTTTCTCGGGGTATGATGTATACTGTAAGGGATGGTATAGTATTTGTTTTGACCGTTTTTGGGAGCGGTGAGGCGCGCCTTGCTCTCGCAGTTTAATTATATCATCACAACTATTATAAAGTTAATGGACTTTTTTACTGAATTGTGAAAAACGGTGGACTTTTTAAGTGCCTTTTTAACTTTTTGGCGACTATATTATATATTCATTATATATTTGGTAGATATGTTTGTCAATCAACAAATTAGCTTTTCTTTATATTTTTCGCTTTTTAGTAGAAATACGGTTGTTTTTGATAAAATAATTTGCTTTCGGAGAGAAGGCTTTTTATAATACAATGTTAGTATCAGGGGGATTTCTAAATGGTGTATAAGTTAAAGGTTGCGGGTATTGAGAGAGATTTGCCTCTGTGCCCGATTTCAAAGGAGCTTAACATTGCCGCATTCGTTCTTTTTGGCGACGTAGAGCTTACCGAGGTGTGTGCAAAAGCACTCTATGAGCGCGCACCTGAGCACGACGTTATGATAACTGCGGAGTCGAAGGGAATACCTCTTGTTTACGAGATGTGCAAGCTCTCGGGAAGAAACCGCTATATACTTGCGAGAAAGTCGGTTAAGCTTTATATGAAGGACGTCGTAGCCTGTGAAACGAAGTCGATAACAACAGGTGCTATGCAGACCCTATATATCGACGGTGACGATGCCGAGTACCTTAAGGGAAAGAGAGTCCTTATCGTTGACGACGTTATCAGCACGGGCGGCTCACTTGCCTCTCTTGAAAATCTCGTTAAACAGTCGGGAGGTGAGGTCGTTGGTAAAATGGCGATACTTGCCGAGGGTGACGCAATAGAGCGCCACGACATAATCTGTCTGCAAAAGCTGCCTCTCTTTGATAAAGAGGGTCACGAGCTATAATACTAATTTTTAATTTAGATATACCAAGGAGAACTACTATGGCAACCAAGCTCACAAACGAAAAGCTCAATCTGGCGCTAGATGCCGCGCTTAAAAAGGTTGACGCTATGATGGAAAAATTCACTGTGGATAAATTCCCTTCCTCCTCGTCTAAAAACGGTGTGTATGCCGAAATGGGAAACAGGGGAGGCTGGACACAGTGCTTCTATACCGGTATGCTTATGCTGGCGTATGAATATACGGGAGATGAGAAGTACCTCGAGGTAGCAAAGCCCCTGCTCGAAACCTTTATTGACAGAGTTGATAATATGATAGGTATGGGCGACCATGATATCGGATTTGATTTCACTCTTTCCACCGTTGCGGCATATAAGGCAACGGGAGATGAGAGATATAAGCAGAAGTCCATTGATGCGGCAAAGGTGCTTGCGAACAGATTCAGAGAGAAGGGGCAGTTTATTCAAATTGCAGGCGAGGCTGACTGTCAGGATAAGGCTCTTTACCGTCTTATCATCGACTGCCTTATGAACGTCAACCTTCTTTACTGGGCAGGCGAGGTTACAGGCGACTCCGAGTTTACAAGAAAGGGCTTTGCTCACTTCAATACTACGATGGAAACCGTTGTCAGAGATGACGGCTCCACCTTCCAGAATTTCTATTTCGACCAGGAAACCGGTGCGCGTCTTGGCGGCGGCACGAAGCAGGGCCTTAATGCCCAGAGCTGCTGGTCGAGAGGTCAGTCTTGGGGTGTGACGGGAGTTCCATTTACATACTCTTATATGAAGAATGACGAGATTCTTCCTAAATATTATAATATCGTTGATTACTATCTTGCAAATCTTCCTACTGACAAGATAGCGTATTGGGATCTTTGCTATACTGACGGCGGTGAGCCGCGCGACAGCTCTGCGGCATCTATCGCGGTTTGCGGTCTTCTTGAAGCGTGCGAGGTTATGCCTCTCGATGACGAGCATAAGGCAAGATACTCCGCTGCCGCAGACGATATAATGAACGCGCTTATAGATGACTGTGCGGTAATAAACGAGCCCGAGTGTGACGGACTTATCAAGCACGGCACTTATTACTATGGCGGAAAGCTAGGTATCGACGAGTGCTGTATCTGGGGTGACTATTTCTACCTCGAGGCTCTTATGCGCTATCTGAAGCCGGATTTTAGAAAATATTGGTAAACTAAATCTAAAAAGGTCGGTGTAGAATTTACACCGACTTTTTCTTCGCAAAACGTCAAAAATGTAAATAATAAATTACAAAAACTTGCAAAAAGCATATTTTCTGATTTTCTTTTTTATTCAGATAATATCTGTTTAATTTCGACAAAATTGGCAAATACTAACCTCACGGTGAAAAGTGAGGTTATTTATGCGAATAAACAAGGTTGAAATATCCGGAGTTGATACAGCAAAGCTTGTGACCTTTAGTGAAGACGAGAAGAGAGCGCTATTGAAGGAGGCTAGGGCGGGCAGCCGCGAGGCGAGGGACGCTCTGGTTATGGGAAATCTGAAACTTGTTCTAAGCGTTATCGCAAAGTTTAACCCGAAGCGAGAAAGTGCCGACGATCTTTTTCAGGTAGGGTGTGTCGGACTGATAAAGGCTATTGATAATTTCAATCTTGATATGGATGTTAAGTTTTCGACTTACGCCGTCCCGATGATTATAGGAGAGGTAAGAAGGTATCAGCGAGATAATAATTCGGTGAGAGTCAGCAGAGGCACGCGAGATTTGGCGTACAGAGCGCTTCAAACCAAGGAGGAAATATCAGCCCTCGAGCAACGCGACCCGACTATTTCCGAGATAGCAAAGCGCCTCGGAGTAGGTGAGAAGGAGGTAAGCGAGGCTATGGAGGCAATAGTCGAGCCTATTTCTCTTTTTGATTCGGTTTACGGCGACGGAGAGGATACGGTTTACGTAATAGACAAGCTCGCGGATGAGAGCGAGAGCGACGAGGCGTGGGTTGAAAATATCTCTTTGAAGGAAGCTATGAAAAAGCTTTCGCCAAGAGAGCTTAACATTATAGAACGCCGCTTCTATAAGGGGAGAACCCAGATGGAGATTGCCGCCGAGATTGGCATATCACAGGCGCAGGTATCCCGTCTTGAAAAGGGCGCGATAGATAAGCTGCGAAAATATATGGAATAAAAAGGAGCCCTGTGGCTCTTTTTTATCGTCAGCTCTTGACATAATGGTAAAAATGTAATAAAATATACTTGCGTATAAAACGCATATTTTACCCAGGGAGGAATTTATTATGTCAATAGGGTATCTTTTTGGCGCAGCATTTATTGTCGGTGCTGTTATCGGATTTGGTCTTTGCGCGTACTCGGTTGTGAAAAAACGCGTCAAGGCTATGACTGTATTCGGAGCCATTGTAGGAGTGATATTTGCTGGGCTTTTTATCGTCGTTCCCGCCAGCTTCCACACAGTTGACAGCGGCGAAATAGCCGTTGTGAAGCATCTCGGAGAGGCAAAGGAGGTGCGTACAGCAGGTACATATTTTGATTTCTGGCTCACCGAAAAATATGATATTTACGATGCCAAGGTGCAGAATATGGATATAACCACGCAGGCGTACTCCAAGGATGCGCAGACGATGGACATTCTTATGACCGTTCAGTATAAGATAGATGAAAGCAAGGCGATAGAGATAGCAAATCAGTATGGCTCTATAGACATTCTGGCAAACCGTATTGAAAGCATAGCTACCGAAAAGGCTAAAGCAACGCTTTCCTCCTATTCTGCAATGGAGATAATAGAAACACGCTCGTCCATATCCCCGACGGTTGAAAACGTTATTAAAACTGCGGTCAACGAGGAATATTGCGTTGATATCGTTGCCGTCGTGCTGACGAATATTGATTTTTCCGAGGCATTCGAGAAAACCGTTGAGGATAAGATGATTGCCGAACAGGAGAAGCTTAAGGCAGAGTACGAGAAGGAAACTGCGATAGTAAACGCGGAGAAGGAGCTCGAGGTTGCGAAGCTTGACGCGCAGGCAAAGGTCGAGAAGGCAAAGGCTGACGCACAGGCCGAGATTGAGGTGGCAACGGCAGAGGCAGAGGCGATAAGACTGAAATCTATTGAGGTGGCAAGAGCACTCGGATTTACCATTACAGAAACCGAGCTTACAGACGAAAACGGCGCGGTAACAATTGAGTACAACATTGACTTTACTGGCAAGTCATCGGAGGAGGTAGCCCTTATCACTGAATATTTGAAGTATGCTGACTATCTTGCAAAGTGGGACGGCAAGCTGCCTACCGTAGTTGCAGGCGACTCCGCAACGGTGATGATACCCACCCCCACAACCGAAGCACCTTAACTGAAATAAAAAAGGAAATCCGCGAGAGTTACCTCGCGGATTTTTGTGTTTGCATATTAATATCACTCAACCATAAGCTCGGATACAAGCTCGCATAGCTCTCCCGGGTTTTCTAGAGAAATACCGCCAATAAGGCAGGCCTCGGAGTAGAGTATCTTCGCGTACTTTTCGAGCTTATCCTTGTCGGATCTGTAAAGCGCCTTGAGCTTTTCTGCAAGAGGGTGCGACATATTTATCTCAAGCACCACGTTTGCTTTGGGCGTATTTTGGTCAGCACCGGGCATCTTTTTCAGCACCTTTTCCATTTCGACGGAAAGCTCTCCCTCGGAGGAAAGACATACGGGGTGCTTTACGAGGGTTGAAGAAAATTTCACGGCGGAAACCTTTCCGATAGCCTTCTTCATGGCCTTGAGCATCTCCTCTGAGGACTCGTTTTCGGCCTTGGCTTTTTCCTTTTCCTCATCGCTTGCGATGTCTATGGCCTCTGCGGTAACGTTCTTGAACTCCTTGTCGGCGTATTTGCTGAGCATCTTGAGAGCAAACTCGTCAACGTCATCGGTGAGATAAAGCACTTCGTAGCCTCGGCTCTTTATCGTATCTACCTGCGGCAGCATTTCAATTTTGTCAATACTCTCGCCCGCTGCGTAGTAGATAGCCTTCTGCTCCTCGCGCATAGCGTCGGTGTATTCTTTAAGAGAAACGTATTTTCGCTCGTTTGACGACTTGAAGAGCAAGAGATCCTCAAGCACGTCCTTGTGCATACCGTAGTCGGTATACAGTCCGTATTTGAGCTGAATTCCGAAGGCGTCAAAGAACTTTTCGTACTTTTCTCTCTCCTCGGTCATCATCTTTGAAAGCTCGCTCTTGATCTTTTTTTCAATAGCCTTTGCCATAACCTTAAGCTGTCTGTCGTGCTGGAGCATCTCGCGGGAGATGTTGAGCGAAAGGTCTGCCGAGTCTACGACACCACGCACAAAGCTGAAGTAATCGGGCAGAAGGTCGGCGCATCTTTCCATTATCATAACGCCGGAGGAATATAGCTCAAGTCCTTTTTCGTAATCCTTCGTGTAATAATTAAAGGGTGCGTGCTGGGGTATGAACATAAGAGCGGAATAGGTCGCCGTACCCTCGGACTTTTGGGTAATTACTTTGGCAGGCGCTTCGTAATCATAGAATTTTTCGCTGTAAAAGCTATTATATTCCTCTGCGGTAACGTCGCCTGAACTCTTTTTCCAAAGTGGCGTCATGCTGTTAAGCACCTCTACCTCGGTGTAGCTCTCGTACTCGTTTTCCGCATTCTCCTTCTTTCTCTGCTTGGTGACGGGCATCTTGATGGGATAGCGAATGTAGTCGGAGTATTTTTTAACGAGAGCGCGGATCCTGTACTCATCAAGGAACTCGGAGTATTTCTCCTCGTCGGTATCATCTTTAATATAAAGGATAATTTCTGTTCCGAAGGTATCCTTGTCACATTCCTCAACTGTGTAGCCGTCAGCTCCCTCGGATTCCCATACGTACGCGGATTCCGCTCCGTAAACCTTGGACTTAACCGTGATTTTCTTAGCTACCATAAAGGAAGAGTAGAAGCCGACGCCAAA
The DNA here is from genome assembly GCA_017463125.1 of Clostridia bacterium. Classification (GTDB taxonomy): domain Bacteria; phylum Bacillota; class Clostridia; order Oscillospirales; family CAG-272; genus UBA1740. The sequence continues at coordinate 10,730 of JAFTPV010000025.1, forward strand.
CTGGCCGATAACGTCAACATCTTCTACTGCTTCGTTCTCACGCTTAAAATCAAACGAGCCGCTTTTCGCGATAGTACCGAGATTGTTTTCAAGATCCTCCTTCGTCATACCGCAGCCGTTGTCGGAGATTGTCAGCGTGCGCGCTGATTTGTCAGGCACGATATTGATTGCGTAGTCGCCTCTTCCGATAGCAACGGAGGAGTCCGTAAGAGAACGGAAATAGAGCTTGTCAATAGCGTCGCTTGCATTCGAGACAAGCTCTCTTAAGAAGATCTCCCTGTGTGTATAGATAGAGCCTATCATCATGTCAAGTAGCTTTTTTGATTCTGTTTTGAATTGCTTTTTCTTCATTATATTATATATACCTCTCTTTTTATATGTACACAGAGTCTTTAGCACTCTTGTTCTGTGAGTGCTAAAAGTATTATATCACCAGTTTCTCTTATTGTCAATAGTTAAAAATGAATAATCCTTTAATATTATGGAGGAAATTTGTGAATTGTTGATTTTGTACAAAAAAACGTGCAAAAACTCGTGAAAAAGTGCTGAATTTCAAAAAATTCAAAAAAACCAAAAAAAATAAAAAAAAGCACTTGACAATTGAAGAAAAGTGTAGTATAATAGACAAGCTGACTCGCGAGGGACAGCATGATCATTGAAAATTGAACAACACGAAGAGATTAAAGCACTATTGTGCAAATCTTGTCAAACACATTGAGAGTAACTCAAAAAGTAAAAAAGAAGCTAGAACAAAATAGCTCTGAAAAAAGGATTTAGGTTCTCGGCAACCGAGGATTTAGATAAACATTTTTTAGAGAGTTTGATCCTGGCTCAGGATTAACGCTGGCGGCGTGCATA
>JAFTPV010000026.1 GCA_017463125.1 Clostridia bacterium
TCAGCCAGATACTCAACGTCCTCTTCAATGTTGGAGATGGCGCGGCTCATGTCCTCAATAAGCTCAAGCATTTTTTCGATGATCTTTGCCTCGGGCTTGTTTGCGTCAAGCGCAAGACCCTCTGCCAGACCCTTGATGTAAGATGCCTTTTCCGTAAGATTCATATTAGATACCTTCTTTCTCGGTTATTACCGTATTATCAAAACGGGGAAAAGCATATTCCCTTTCCCCGTTTTTATCATTCAATTATCTTATGCTCTGGAGAGATACTCGCCGGTTCTGGTGTCTATTCTAAGAAGGTCGCCCTCGTTGATGAAGATCGGAACCTTAACAACTGCACCGGTCTCGAGAGTTGCGGGCTTGGTTACGTTGGTAGCTGTGTCACCTCTTACTCCGGGCTCGGTCTCAACAACCGAAAGCTCAACGAATGTGGGAGGCTCAACGGAGAATACCTTACCCTTGTAGGACTGAATCTTACACATCATCTCTTCCTTAACGAACTTGAAGTTGTCGCCAACCATATCGCGAGAGATAAGAGTTTCTTCCCATGTTTCAGTATCCATGAAGTGATAGAGGTCACCGTCATCGTAAGAATACTGAAGGTCGCGTCTTTCGATAACTGCGTTCTCAAACTTTGCAGTAGGGTTGAAGGACTGCTCACGGATAGCACCGGTCATAACATCCTTGTACTTGGTTCTAACGAAAGCCGCACCTTTACCGGGCTTAACGTGCTGGAACTCAATTACCTGATATACCTTACCTTCCATCTCGAAGGTAACACCATTTTTGAAATCACCTGCTGTTAACATATTTATGTTTCCTTTTCTTGGCGAATTGTATTTTTTCTGGCATTTGAGGTCCGCCACAACCGTAAGATGCACGAAAATGCATAAATGCCACAGCTATACGCAAATATTATACAATAAATGCATACATTTTTCAAGGGGTTTGGAAAAATTTTTCAGAAAATTATATTTCGATAAGCTCTTTTGTCGAATGAGTGAAATTGTAAACGCCGTTTTTCTCGATCTTTACCATATCTTCAATACGGCAGCCGTACTTGCCAAATAGATATATTCCCGGCTCAACGGTCAGTATCTCTCCGCATCTTAATGCTCTTCCGAATGATTTTGGAGAAGCTGTTGGTCTTTCGTGAACGAAAAGTCCGACGGAATGGCCGAGCGAGTGGCCGAAGGCTCCCTTAAACTCCTCTACCCCGTCGATAATATCTCTCGCAACCTTATCTGCCTCGCCGCAGTCAACACCCTCCTTAAGAAAATCAATAGCAGCAAGCTGCGCCGAAAGGACGGTGTTATAGAGCTTTTTCATATCGTTATCCGCCTTGCCAATAACAACGGTTCTCGTCATATCCGAGCAATAGCCCTCAAGCTTGGCGCCAAAGTCCATAGTAAGAAATCCCTTTTTCAGTTTCACGTTTCTCGGAGTGCCGTGAGGCAAGGAGGAGGCGTCGCCGGAAACGGCAATGGTTTCAAAGGAGAATGCCTCCGCTCCGTTTTTTCTCATAGCGTACTCAAGCTCAACCGCTACGTCAAGCTCGGTCATATCAGGGGTCAGCACCCCAAGAATATGAGAGAAGGCGCTGTCTGCAATGTCCTGCGCCTTTTGCATCAGGGCTATTTCCTCGTCGCTCTTTATCTGACGTAGCTCCTCGATCATCGTACCGATCGTAACGAACTCTTGGCTCGGAAAGCGCTTTTTATAAGCCGAGTAAGCCTCGTAAGAAACGAATCCGCCCTCAAAGCCGACAGTCTTGACGTTATCCTTGGCGATTGCCTCGTCAAGAAAAGCGTCTCTATCCTTAGGTGTCAGAATTTCGTAATCCGACGATACCTTTTTCGTCGCCATCTCGTAGTATCTGAAATCGGTGACAAGATAAGCGTTCTTCTGTGTTATAAAAAGAAATCCGTCAGTAAAGGCAAACTCCGAGAGATAATGCTGATTAAGTTCGTCAAGAACGATAACCGAATCAAGCGACATTTCCTTCATTCTATTTCTTAATTTATCAAGTCTTAGCATATAAATTCTCCAAATAATAGTTTTTCATCATTAGCGCGTCCTCGGACTGCGTTCCCGCCGACTCGCAGATTATAGTAGGCGATAAACCGTGCTTAACTATCGCCTCAACAAGCGGCTCGTACTCCGGACCGTATACTCTGTCCTCAAAGGTAAGGTGTCTCTTTTCACCCTTATCCGTCCACTCGATTTTTGAAAAATGGCAGTGTAGCTTATCAGCAACATTGGGGCCTATCGCTTTTGCAATTTTGTCAAAAACACGCATATAATCATCGGCAGACTTGAATACACCGCCGCAATCTCTTGCATTGAGATGACCAAAATCCACGACAGGAACAAAGGCGGGATCAATCCTGCAAAGCTCGAGCACCTCGTCAAGAGTACCAAGCTGGTTTTGCTTACCCATAGTTTCAAGGCCAAGCTTTATTCCGTAGGTATCAACCTCCGAGAGCGTTCTTATAAGCGTGTCGGCGGCAAGGCGCATTGCCTCATCTCTCGAGATCTTGGCGGCAGAGCCCGTGTGGATAACTATCGTTTCAGCGTCTAAAAGATGCGCTGCCTCGAGGCTCTCGCGTATATACTTTATGCTATTAAGGCGCTTTTCCTCTACCACGCCCGAAAGGGATATAAAATATGGCGTATGAAAGGACATTTTAACTCCGAGTGCCTTTGCGTTATTCCCTATCGCCTTTAGCATAGAGGGGGACGCCGAAAGGCCGTTGCCAGCCTCGTACTCGTAAGCGTCAAGACCGATCCCTTTTACAAAAGTAGGAGCGTCAAGGGTTGATTTAAGCCCGTTTCGGTAAAATGACTCGCTGTTACCGCCCGGTCCAAAATATGCATTCAAATTATCGTTCTCCGTTTTCTTAAACTTTAATTGTTAGCTGTATTTTCGAGGCAGCTTCGGTAGGTATAAAGTCGACAAAATATGCAGTTACAAACCTTTCGGTGTCCGAAACCGCAACAGAATATCTGGTTTCAAAAACCTGCTCTGAAAGACTTATCTTGCAAGATATGTCGGCCTCTATAACCGAGCCTCCGACAAAAACTCTGCCATCACATATCCTAGGCTTTATTCTCAACGCAACTCGGGAAACCAAAGTATTCCCTCCAGATACCGCATCCGTAAGCTTTATACTATCCTCATAGCAACGAAGCGTTCTGAGAACCGAGCCTTCGCTTAGTCCGTATGCGCCGGATATATCAATGGCAAAGGTACCGTTTTTTGATTCAATTACTCTGCACGACTTATCCTTGCCGTAAAGCTGCGCCTCACCGTTTACAATCGGAACACTGTGTCCAAGAGACGTGGCGCAAATGTAATTCTTGTATCTTTGCTCGGGGTTAAAGTACTCTTTATCATATTCAGGCCAGCCAAGGTCGTCAACGATATATTTCCCGTCAGAGAAAACAACGAATGAGCCAATGTCGTTATGATTATGAGGCTCGTCGTTATATCCGCCCTTGGCAACGAGAGTGTATTTATCTTTTCTGTTATAATACCACTCGGCGTCAGGGAAAAATTCCTCGTAAGTAACTGTCTGTTTTTCGACAAAATCAAGGCTCCAGAAAAGATTTCTGGTCATATCCGCTAGGTGCCACCGTAAATCGAACCCGTATTTCATAGCAGACTGCTCGGAAATCATAGGCGTTCCATATTCACGGTGAAGGAAGCTAACAAGCCCGGGATTTAGGTACAATATATGTCCTGCATCAGCAAAGGGGACGGTATATTCTCCCGAAACAAAAGCGTACTCGTAAAAACTAGCAATATTTTCGACCTTTTCGCTTGACAGAAGGTCTATCTCCCCGGCGGTGTACTCGCGGAGCATTGCCGCAGCGTAAACGAAATATCCAAAGCCGTATGCCCAATATAGAGGTCCTTCAAGACAAATTCCGTCATCCGGATAGCTATCAAGAAAAATATTAAGTCCTTCTACAATACGGTCCTTCGTTTTTTCAAAGGCTTCGGTAAAGGATAATTCCATCAAAGTTATAGCAACGCAGCCGTTGCAGACCGCTTGCCAGTTGTTTTTCGGATAACCTTGATCAACGTTGATAAAGGGCTCGACTATCCTTTCTTCAATATTAAATTTAACCATATCAACGATATGCTTCGGTAATCTGTCACCGAGAAGATAAACGGTTTCCGCAAGCGCCTCGGAGGTCTCGGCAGCAAAGAGATCTATCCTATCTCGCATTTCCTTAAAGCTCGCATCTTCAGAAACATGAGCGGGAAAAGTCCATACAGGCTCGCCGCAAATAGCCGAAATAGTATCGGAAAGCTCTCTTACCCACACGGGATCGTCCTCGTAAAGCGCCATAGCGGCAAAGTGCCAAAGTCTTTTACGATGCTCCATATAAAGCTCTTCGTATTCTACTCTGCTTCCTGTTTCGTAAAATTTCAAAAATTCGGAAAACGGAAGATCGTATATAGGAGTACCTACCATTTTCTCGGCTTTTTTTCGAACCAAAGCGATGAATTTATCGTTTCTTTCGTTTTTCGGCGCAAATCTGTCAAAGCCTTGAAGCATTTTTAGATTTCCTTTCATATTTCTCAAGTATCGGACGCTCGAGAATACGCTTAAATCGCGTTATGGGATCTCGCTTATCCTTTATCGGCGGAACTAAAACAGCTCTTATACCCTCAAGATGAGCCGCCAGCACGTCAGTAAATATCTGATCTCCCATAAGAATCGTATCATCTCTTGAGGTTCCCATTCTTACCATAGCGCGCCTGATGTTTTTAGTAAAAGGCTTGCCAGCCTTGTAATAAGCCGGAAGCTTCAGCTTGCCGTTAAAAAGCATGACGCGATCTCTGCCATTGTTTGAAACGAATGAGGCAGATATACCACGCTCCTTAAGAGAAGCAAGCCACGAAATGACCCGCTCACCTGGCAGAGCGTTCTCATAAGGCTCAAGCGTGTTATCTATATCAAGTATTATCCCCTTAACTCCTATGGAAACAAGAAAATCGGCAGATGCCTCATCAAAGGTGTCAAAGCGATATTCGGGAATTAGTGTCATTAGGATCTCCGTTCCGTCGCCTCACGGCTACTAAAATTTCTTAAATAATTATAATATATTTTTCTCTTATTGTCAATAGCGCAAACCTACTGTAAGGCGTTAATTCATTAGGAAAATAGCGGATTTTTCACAATCGAAATTAAAAAGAAAATTTTTACTATTTTTTTATAAAAAGCCTTGACAAACAGAAAGTTTTGTGGTAATATATAAAGGCTGAATTTAATATGCGAGTGTAGTTCAATGGTAGAATTCCAGCCTTCCAAGCTGGTCGCGTGGGTTCGATTCCCATCACTCGCTCCAAATGCGCCCTTAGCTCAGTGGATAGAGTGCCCGGCTACGAACCGGTAGGTCGAAGGTTCGAA
>JAFTPV010000009.1 GCA_017463125.1 Clostridia bacterium
ATATCATTTTTTGTTGGGTGATGCACGAGCAGAGTATTATCAATTCCATACTTGAGAAGCTGGATACACAGAACTGTGCTGTGAAATGCGTCTCGCTTGTAGCGGATGAAAAGACTCTGTGTGAAAGATTGGCAATGGATGTAGAAAGAGGTGTTCGCTCTGAAGATATAATTGAGCGAAGCATAGCAAGAATACCGATGTATCAAGCACTCAATACCATTAAAATTGATACCAACGCCAAAAACGTGGCTATGATTGCAAATGAGATAAAGCAGTTGTAATACTGACAAATTCCAATAGATCGAACAGTTAGGAAAATAAGAATTTGACGGAGGCAGTTACTATGGATGTAATCGATCATTATGATCTGTTGATAGAAGAACAAAACGATCCCTACCGTGATCCCCCCGTTTTACAAGAATATATGAGCAAATGGGATGGCGAACCGTTTTTGGAAGCGTTGGAGCTTTCCAAAGATAAGTCAGTTTTGGAAATCGGTATTGGCACAGGAAGAATCGCCGTTAAGGTTGCTCCGTGCTGCTTAAAGATGACAGGCATTGATATTTCTCCCAAAACCATTGAGCGAGCAAAAGATAATCTAAATGAATACAGCAATATTTCCTTCATATGTGGCGATTTTAATGGTCACGAATTTAACGAAACATTCGATGTTATATATTCGTCCCTCACGATGATGCACTTCGAAAACAAGGAAGCTGTCATCAACAAGGTTGACAAATTGTTAAATGATAACGGCATCTTTTGCTTATCCATTGATAAAAACCAAAGTGAATATATTGATATGGGAACTCGCAAAATCAAGGTGTATCCCGATACTCTCGATAATATAACATTGATTATCGAAGAAACCGCAATGTCGGTTGTAAATGTAATTGAAACCGATAACGCATACATTATTGTAAGCAGAAAACAATAAAACAAATTCCAATTTGTATGGCAGGCTTGGAAGAGGGGTATTCGCCTCTGGCGAAGATTTTTCGCTCCGCCACTGGTGAGCAAGCTCCCCGATGGCTTACGCTCAAATGCGAACCCCATTCTGCGACTCAGAGAGTCGCAGAGGGGCGTTAGAATCCTCTCGTACCGGAGCCAAAGAAATAAAAAAACAACCGAGCTTTTTGGGCTCGGTTGTCCTTTTATTTGGCGCAGGAAGAGGGATTCGAACCCCCGTGCCTTTTGGGCAAACGGTTTTCAAGACCGCCTCGTTGTGACCGCTTCGATATTCCTGCGTATTAAATTGTGATTTTGGAAAGTGTTAGATATTACGTTAGATATGCGAGTTTTTGCATTTTTCGGAGTCCCGAAATAGTCAGTGTTTTCAAGGGGTTTCGGGATTTTGTCTTCCGCTTGACCGACAAATTTTCAAGACCGCCTCGTTGTGACCGCTTCGATATTCCTGCGTGTAAATTCATTTACACGTAGAGGATATCGACGTGGCTCCGAAATTTATTTCGGAATCCGCTTCGCAACATTCGCCAAAGGCGAAATATTCCTGCGTGCAAACGAAAAAGTTATTAAGTTTAATATTTTAGATATTGTTCTAGATGTGCGTGTTTTTGTGATTTTCGGACTCACGAAAAAATCAAGACCGCTTCAAAACATGCAATATCCAATACATGTAATAAAATATGCATCTGTGGCATACAATATACATGTAGGTTCTTACAATCGCCCATATATGATATCACATTTTTTGCTCAATGTCAATAAGATTTTAATAAATTTCTGAAAAAATATCCGCAAAGGTCTTGACAATTAGGCAAATCAGTGATATAATAGTTAAGCGATACGGAAACGTAGAGGTCGCAAAATGCCGGAATGGCGGAATTGGCAGACGCCCGGGACTTAAAATCCCGTGAGATTAATTTCTCGTACCGGTTCGACCCCGGCTTCCGGCACCAATCATATCGCGGGATGGAGCAGTTCGGTAGCTCGTCGGGCTCATAACCCGAAGGTCGTGAGGTTCAAATCCCACTCCCGCAACCAAAGAAACTCAATTACCCATCCGGGTGATTGAGTTTTTTCTTTTCTTTGGTTGGCGGGACTTTAGTGGGATTTGAACCTCAAGAGCTACGCTCTTTGAGCCGAGCACTCTAGCGTATGCGATAAGTGCGTCGGGTTCTATATCCGACATTGCAATGGTGGCATACTGCGAAGCAAATAACCCCTCCATTTCTTCAAATCCTCCCCGCAAAAAGACGCCCGATGCTATATGAAAGCATCGGGCTATATTTTTATTTATTCTCATTTATATAAATTAACTATTTTTATCTTCGGTATAGCTATAAACCTCACCGCATTCAAAGTACTTAAATTCCAGCTCGGGATGAGCCTCTGAAAGCCTTTTTGTCAGAAGGCGCATTCCGTCACGCTCGGAGCCTATGTGACCCATCACGACAAGTGATTTGTTAATGCCAAGTTCTGCGGCGTCGCGAGCATATTCGGCTACCTGCCACTCGCAAGCCTCGCCAACTAGCACAGCGTCAACCCCGTCGTTACAAAGCAACTCAAAAACTCCCCCGGGCGTTCCGAAGCAGAGGGCGATATTCTTTGCTTTTTTTGACCTCTCCCCTGCTATTCTAACGTGCTTTATTCCAAGCTCGGACTCCATCAGGTCGGCAAGCTCGAGAGCTGTTTTTGGCTCGTCAAGAGTCATAAGATACGACGCGAAATAGGGCGTTTTCTCTACCCTGCCGCGAAGGCCGAGATAATAAAGCTCGCCCTCGGCTATGCCGTCGGGCTCTCCTGCGTGCATGCGGTCGTGGTGACGGTATATGACCATTCCGCTTTTTTCGACTAGCTCACGCTTTGCCTCCGTTACGGGCGTTACGTTGCCTGCCTCGAGATGATCGTAATAAGTAGGCTCGTGGACGAGGAGCATATCGGCACCCCACGCGCTTATTTCCTTTATATTTTTCACCGTTGCAAACATAGACACTGCAACCTTTTTTATTTCCTTATCGGGATCTCCCGATTTCACCGTATCACAGGTGACGTCAGGGGCGCTGCCCACCTTTTCTAACTCATCAATTAAATCTCTTGCTTTCATTATATTCTCCTCGATAAAACGATTTATCTTTTTTGTCTGTACTCTGTAGGTGTGAGACCTATATTATCTCTAAACATCTTTGAGAAAAAGTACTGGTTCGGGTAACCGACCGATTTTCCAATAACGTTTATCGCAAGGTCGGTGGATGTAAGAAGCTCGCACGCCGTGTTTAAGCGGAGCTGCTTAATGTAGTTGCTGGGTGACATACCCGTAATCTGCCTAAAAAGAGTATTGTATCTTGAAAGACTTAAGTTTTCCATATCGGCAAGATCGGGTACGTAAATATCGGTATTATAATTTTCATTAATGAAGGAAATGGATTTGCTAAGCAGGCTTTTTGCCTTCTGAACGCTTACGCTTCTTTTTGCTAAGGAGAGAAGAAGTCTGTCAAAGAGTATGGACAGCTCGCGGTCACGGAATTTATCATTACGGACAAACGTACTGAAAATATTATTATAGCGAGAGTTTATCGCGTTATCGTGATTTATGCTATTAATGTCCGGAAAGACCTTGAACTCATATTGCTTAATAGCCTTCTCTGCATCAGAGCCGGAATAATGAATCCAAAAGCACTCTATCACATCACCTGGCTTGTGATAATAGTAATACTTACAACCCGGAGGAAAGAAAATAAACGTTCCCGAAGTATATCCGTAATCCGTACCGTGACGCCTCACCCAAAGAGTTCCCGCCGTTACGTAAAGCAGATACCAGTCATCTCGGGACCTTTCATTATGAGTTATATACTCCTCGTTTGTTGCCGTAATTCCGGCACAATTTATAACGAAAGGCATGTCCTGACTTATTCTGTTACATCTATTCAGATGATACATTTCGTTGTCCGGATATGAAAAATAGCTTACTGAGAGCATATTTACCTCCAAAAGAGTTGAAAAATACAAAAGAAAGTAAGTTAATTAATTGACGCTTTTGCACAAATTATTATATAATGAACTTGCGGATTTGTCAATGTTTTTTGAAATAAAAGCTGAAAACAAAATTTTTTAAGAATATTATGCCCTATTAAACTATGAGTAAAAATAATTAAGAATTTTAATTTTTTAGGTGCGGTATTCAATTTTTATCCGTGATAATCAACACATTATTACTAAAAGGAAGGAGAACAAACGGTTATGTTGGAAAGGAGAAAACAAAATTACGAAGCTGCGGATTTAGAAATTCTCGTGCTGAATAGCGCAGATATCTTAACAACCTCCGGCTTCGACAAGTACGTTGACACCAGCACTAGCTCCTGGGTAGATCCCAACGCCGACGACTGGCGGTAAAACCAAAACATTATTTTAGAAAGGAAAGAAATCATGAAAACAAAAAGATTTGTTAAGCTTATGCAGCTTTTACTCGCTGCTGTGCTTACCGTATGCCTTCTTTGTGCAGTAGGCATATCATCATCGGCAACAGCCGAAAATTCACTTGAGGTCGGCGGCTCTAACCTCGAATACAGCAAATACACGCACCTGATAGTAACTCTTGACGGCACCGTACAGGACGGATACACTAAAGGTATCGCAGTCTGGGCTCCCGACGTTACGGGCGAGTTGTCCGCTGATAACGCAAGTTTCACTAACTTCACAGCAGACTACGACTCTAAAGGCGTAGAATATTACGCAACGCAGGGCATCCCCGCCTCCGAGATGGGCAAGGAATATTCTATTGCTCCTGCTGTTAAGGACGCAGAGGGCAACGTTACCCTAGCTGGCGAGATAGTTAAGCGCAGCATCACGGGCTACGTTATGGAAAGACTCGGTGACGAAAACCTCCAGAGCTATCAGGTTGACCTTTACCGCAAGCTCATTGCTTACGGCACGGCGTCCGAGGCAGTTCTTGACGGCGGCGCGCAGACCACCGTCGTTGTCACAAAGGGCGGCTACGTTGGCGAGCAGAACTTCCCTCTCGCAATAGTTGAGGGCGAAACCGCGCTTATCCGCGCAAGCGTTCAGAACGCAGAGGGTAAGTATTTCTCACACTGGGCAGACTCTAAGGGCAATCTCCTCACAGGCGAGAGAGTTGCAACCGTTGACGTTAAGAAGGGTATCAACACCTTCACCGCAGTTTACGGCGACAAGGCAGACTCGGCTTACGGCTACTTTGCTGATTTCCAGAGCTTCGAGACTGGTAAATATAATTTTGTTATAAACACTTCATCTCTCACCGATGCACAAAAAACAGCTGGCGTTGTCGGACGCTACTTACCGCTATTCAAAAGTTGCTCGTCAGGCGCCGATATAGGTATTAAGAGTACAATTAAATTTGATAATTCTGATACCACACTCGAAGCGCTTCCTATTACAGAAGAGGACACCCTGACTATCAAGGAAAACTTGGACGGTATAAAATATCTTAATTATAACCACAGCGTTGCCGTTGGTAGTGAAGATTATCAAACTCTTATCAATCATGAGGGAGATGCAACGCTCCAGTATACTTACGAGCGCTTTGAGATGGATTTCAACATTGCAAGCTCTAGCACAAACGCTGCAACAACAATTCAGCTCAAGTTCCATAGAGATGGTAATGGCTACGCAGGATTCCAGTTTGCGCTTGGAAAATTCGTTGATGACAACGACAACGAGTTCTTACGCATACACTACTATCCGACAGATGTAGCTTACAGAATCATCGACATTCCCGTTAATGAAGCTAAAAGAATATTCACTATAGGAGCTGATATAGATGAAAGCGGCAATGCCAATATCTATATTGACGGTGTAAAGCTCGAGCTTGAAGGTACTTACAAGACATACACGGGAACTCTGCAAGCAGGAACATGGCATCCGGCAATCGTTCAGATAGCAATTCCTACAAACGTTACCTTTGATTATAATATCTATTCCTACGGTCTTGTAGACACCGACTTAACTAAATAATAACGATAAAGAAAGGGCAAAGAAAAATGAAAACAAAAAAGATTTTAGCTATCGTGATAACCTGCCTTCTCCTTATCGGAGCGGCGGTGGGAATCACCGTTTCGGCTGCCGGAGAGCCGACAGTCAGCATTCACACAGCGAATCTCTCCTACGAGGGCGCTGTAAGAATCCTCTATACACTTGACACATCTAACGTTGGCGGCGACCAGACTATCAAGGTTGTATTCTCTGATGACGCGGACGTTATCGCACCCGCAGTAAGCTCTGCTCTCAACGACGAAAGCTACGACTACGTAGGCGAGAAGGTCGGCGTAATGAACATAGGCGGTACGGAATATCCCGTTGTTTTGTCCGACGGCTTTGCTCCCGGTGAAATGGCAAATAAGGTTTACGCAATTCCCGTTGTTGTAAACGCAGATAACACCGTTGCGGCTGTTGGCGAGATGGTTGAGTTCTCAATCTACGACTACTGCATGGCACGCTTCGGCGGCGCTTGCACAGACGACCAGTATAACCTCTACACATCACTCCTTGACTTTGGCGCAGCCGTTCAGACTGCGGAGTGGAAATCAGGCGTAACAGGTGAGCCTACCGTTTGGGCTGACGCTTACTACGGTCTTAAGACTATGGCAGGCGACGGCACGGTTGAGGTCAAGACCTTCAGAGCGCCTACCGAGCACGATGTCGTAGCTCCCAAGGGTTACGAAGGCTTTGCATTTGAGGCATTTACCGACAAGGCAGGCACAGCTTACGAGGGCGCTGTCGGCAACAGACTTACAGTAAACGTCAATAAGCCCGGCTATACATACGTTAAATATGTTTACGGCGATACCGCGATCAGCATGGAAAGCATTACTGCTACCGAGAGCAACCCGGCTACCCTTGCTAACCCCGATACATCAGTTACCATTAGAAGCGGCTCCGAGTTCTACATCGAAGGTGACATAACTCTTGCGGCAGGAACAAACGCAACCCTTGCATTTAATCCCGACGTTACAGCAATCAATCTTGCTGAGGCTGACGGTGTTGTTACAGTAAGCGATGGCGTATCCAGCTTCACTATGGCAAACGGCTCATCACTCAAGGTTGAGTATACCGTTCTTTCGACAACCAATCTCACAGGCGTTATCTTCTACTATGTAAACGGTGAGTACGTTGCAAAGCGCGATGTAACATCTACCGCGAATTCCTCCTTTACGGGCGTGACAGCTTCTGTTACCGCAGGCGAAATCAAGCTTGACTACGTGACAGTTGGCGCTACCTCGAGTATAATGACTGTTAACAACAATGTAAATTACACAACAGCTACATTTGAGTATAGCGAAGACGGCAAATATATGCTTTTCTCTAAGACTGCAGCAAACCAGAGTAATGTATCAGGCAAGATTAACTTTACTTACGATGGCACAAGAACCAATCACACAGTATTTGAAGCCAAAATGAAGCTAACGAGCTATTACTATAATTCAAGCTGGAGAAATTACATTGACGTTACTCTTCAGGTGCTTCCCGGTCAATATAACATTGCCGCTCCGCGTTTTATAATACAGCAGACTACAGTAAGTGTTGCAGGATCTGCAACCACTCTTGATACTCCCATAGCCGACGATGGCTGGTTCGATCTAAAGATTGAAGTCATTGCGGGTACATCATATATAGTGTACATAAACGGTCAGTCGGTTTATACCGGTACACTCTCCAACGCTAACCAGCTGGGTTATGTATCGTTTGAACCGGGTAAAGACGGAAGCGGTTCTATTTACATCAAGGACGCAAAGTTCTACACTGTTACAGAATAATAAAAATTAAATAATGCTTCGACATTAAATCCTCTACTGCTAACATCCCTCGGGGTGTTAGCAGTTCTGGACAAAGCGGTTGTTTCTTTCACAAATCCTAGTCAAATAGGAGGTATTATGGCAAAAATTTTTGAAAAATCAAGGATTATTATTTTAACACTTATGCTGGCTTTGTCTGTTTCTGCGCTCTTCTCGTGTACTGTACCGGGAAGCAGTAGCGGAACAGGCGAAGGTGGCGGTAACACGGAAGTTGACGTACCGCTCGGAACTGCGGGACTCATCTACAACTCGCAGACCGAGATTAATCTCATCGCGGCTGATTCGAGCTTCCCCGAAACGAAAGCAAGCAGTATTGCCCAGGCGTTCAGAAGAACTCTCGGCAACAGGGCGCACATAAACTTCACAGACGATATAGAAGCCCTCGAGCACGAGATTATTCTCGGCGAGTCAAACCGTGACGTTTCAAGGACTGCGTACGCTTACCTTGATCAAATCATGGAGAGCTACCACGAAGAGCACGGCGGTTACGTTCTTTATTCAGACGGCTCATCGTTGGCTCTTGCCTACACGGACGAGGTGACAAATCATCACCTCGAGGACATAATCGCGGATCTTTTAGCTATGGCAGAGCAGACGAGCCTTGTTTATGAAGAGGGTATAGTTTCTACAAAGATATACGACCTATACAAGATTTACGAGCAAGAGGATAAGGAGAGGCAGGATGCGGCATTTGCGCTTCTTGAAGAGCAGACAAACGCCGAGGTTGCCGCTGCTGTCAAGGAGCTCTACCAGCAGACGTTTGACGACGACATTATCTCATGGCTTGCAAACCTCTACGAGCCGAGAAGCTGCATTTGTGACAATTACGTTGACGGCGTGCAGGTTTGTCTGCACCCTACGGACTTGAACGGCAATTACATTTGCTCAAACGGCGGATTTTATTACTCTAATTCCGCAAGAAATACATACGGTTATCTGCCAGACGTTGAGTCCACGTATCAGGCTCTTGTATTCCTTGAAATGACGGGAATGCTCGCGGAGCACGAGGACAGCTTCGGCGTATTTCTTGACGGACAGTTTAAGAGCGATATTCTTGCATTCGTAAAGGGTCTGCAAATTGAGAACGGATATTTCTACCACCCGCAGTGGACGGTTGAGGCAACTAACGAAAACTGGGACAGAGTATCCCGTGACCTTATGTGGTCTGTCGCAATTCTCCAAAAGACAGGCGAGCGTCCTTACTACACGACGCCCACAGGCAGTCTTACCGGAACGGGAAAGCCGAAGGCAACGTCCTCTATGCTGACAGGCAGACTTGGTAGCAGTCAGGTTCTAGCTGTTTCCAAGGTGGTTGCAACGTCGGGAGCACTTCCCTCGCATCTGCAATCGGTTTCTGCCTTTGAGCAATATCTCGCTAAATTTAAGCTTGACGTTTTTGGCAGCGGATACGCTGCTGCAAACGAGCTTGCGGCGCAGGTTGACCAGCTAGTTGCCGCAAACAAAAACCTGAACGGCGCCTTAAAGCCCGTTCTGTTTAAGTGGTTTGAGGAAAAGCACAATCCAAAAAACGGTCTATGGCGTGACGAAACCGACTTTGACGGTCTTAATACCGCGTTCAAGGCACTGATGGTATACAGCGCGTTTAATATGCCGTTTACTTACGCGGATAAGGCGGCAGAGAGCGCAATTTACGTTCTCTCCTCCGGTGAGAAACCCGGCCACGTGTGCGGTGTTTATAACACGTGGTACGATATTGCGGGACTTGTCGGCAATATCAGGGCACATCACCCCGACGTAGCAAACAGAGATCTTTACGCTGACCAAATTCTCGAAAAGGTAAGAGAGATTGCTCCCACCGCTATCAGAAATACTATCAAAAACACTCTGATCTTCCGCAAAAGTGACGCAGGAAATTCCGGCTCGTTCTCATACTTTGAGGACCATTGCTCCGAAACCTCACAGGGTATGCCCGTTGCGGTAAGGAAAAACGAGGGTGACGTAAACGCGTCCCTTATCTGCTCGGGCGGTCTTGTTGACCATATCAGCAAGGCTCTCGGCGTTGACCTTCCTCCGATCTTCGGAACAAGACAGCTTGCGGAGTTTATGGACATAATCAACGCAAATACCTATTCGCTCAAGGACGTTCTTCCCGACGACGATCCTGCCGACTTTGACGACGAGGAGCTTGGTGAAAAGACGGCTCTCGTAGGTACGGCTGTTTCCAGCGGCGGAAGTGCGCTGGTTGACGTGGACCCGAAGAACCCCAACAACCAGGTTCTCCACTTCCGGTCACTCGCGAAGTCGGGCGCATGGGACGCTGTAACGATTAAAAATAATTCCGTAAAGCGTGACAACAACTGCCTTGTCTTTGAGGGTAAGTTTATGTTCTGCAAGGAAGGCACGTACAACGGCTCTACCGTTCAGTTCTATATAGGAACTATGGGCAAGCCTTCGCCCTACTTTATCAACTTCCTGATACTCGGCGATTACGTAGAAGTCTGGGAGGCATCGTCGGATGACTCGGCAAATTCATTTGACAGACTTCTCGGCAAGTTCAAGCTTGACGAATGGTTCAAGCTCAGAATTGAATATTATATGGGATATGAGGACATCGAAAACGGACTTACACCTCACGATACCGTAAGAATCAAGGTTTACACAAACAACGATCTGGTTGCGGTAAGTGCAAACTATATGGACACCTCGATGAAGAAATTCCTTGAGGGTGTCGGTTCACCGGTTGATGAGGCGAGCACTGCCCTCTTCTTCCCCATGACTTATCTTGATTTCAACGGTTATTTTGACGATTTGTATCTCGGTTACAAAACTATTCCTTACCAGTCTGAAAACGGTACCGAGGGACTTATCATCAACGAGGACTCGAACTGTGAGCGTAAGACCTATAACTTTGATGACAATGCAGCTCCCGAGGACTTTACGATTAAGAGCGCGTCGAGATTTAGCTTCTCGGACGGTGTGCTGAAGCTGCTTGCAGGCAACGGAACGGGTACGATTACAGTTCCTACTCTTCAAACGAAGCCGCTTTCTAACGTATTTGCTCTGGGCTTCACCATCCAAGTTGATTCAGCAAAGACAGGCGACGTTCTTACTATTAATTTCAAGGATCCTCATAGGAACAAAACCGTATCCTCGTATACTATGAAGTGCGTACAAACAGACAGCGGACTTGCGCTTGTTCCTGTTTACAAGGGAACGACAATGCTTAATTCAGCGGCTATACCCGTTGGCGACGGAAAGGCGCATACGCTCGAATTCGCATTCTTCGTAGACGCAGCAACGACCCTTATTTACAAGGACGGCAAGATGATGGCCGCAACCGAGCAGGACGTAATAGCTAAGTGTTATCTTTACGAAGTGGGCAGCGCTGTCATCAGCTATTCCGGCTCTGTCACAGCATCTGTTGACAATCTCTTCTGCGAGAGAAGGGTTGGCGACTTTGATGAAGAGGTAAAGCCTAGTGTAGACAGAATAACCTACACCTTCAAGGACGGCGAGCTTAAAGATCTTACAACCAACGGCTCAGTCGCTGACGGCAAGTTAAGTCTTGCAGGCGGAAAGTCGCTCTCAATTCCTGCAAACAACCGTTCAGCTTACATTTCGGCATATCAGCTATACGCGGATATTGATGCATCAAGCTTCAAGGCAAACGACTCGACGCGCGTAGCATTCGTTGACGGTAACGGCACAACGATCGCCGCAATTGATATGGTAGCTTCTAATGGAAAGCTGCTATTCTACGAGGTAGTAAACGGAGGCAGATTAAGCTCTTACGTTGCAAGCTGCGAGTATGACGACTCCTTCTCACTGATGATTAATCTCTTCTCCGGAGAAAAGGCGGTTGAGATTTACGTTGACGGAGAGGTAGTACTCGTTACGAGTATATTCAGCACTACGGAATACGGCAACGTAGCCGGCGTTAAGATTACGTCAAGCTCCGCAGTACTTGACAATATGTACCTCGACGGTATTACTCTGACCTACACCGCTCCAAAGGTTGATAAGACTACTCAGGACGATAAGGACGACGTTATAACCTACGAGTACAGCAGCCTTGGAAACTACCCCGACAGAGTCACAGCACCCAACAACATAACGCAAAACAGCAATATTCAGTACGTAGAGCGTGACGGTGCAAATACGAAGGTACTCGTATACAAGAAGGTGCTTGAGAATTATCCCAGCGGTGTCAGATTCAAGTTCAAAGACGGTAAAGAAGAAAGCAAATTCGCATTTGAAACTGATATGAAGCTTGCGGGAACATTAGCGGCAGGAACTTGGCGAAGCCAATACGATCTTTATTTCTCTAACTCAACCGGCGGCACTCATATTTACATTATACAGTTCTACGTCGAGAGCGTCGAGGAGTCCGGCGTCAAGAAGAAACACCTTTATATGCGTATGAACAACGGTAATGAATTAGAAAAGCGCGACTGCGGTGAAATACCCGAGGACGGATGGTTTAACATTCGCGTTGAGCTCGACGTAGGTGATAAAACAACTAATGAGCAGACCGGTTCTACGTTAAAGTTCTACTATAATGACAACCTTATTTACAGCGGAAACGACTTTGTTGGAAGCGGAACAGAGGGAGCAAAGGCTTCTCTTGGATCCGTAACGCAGATAATGCTGATACCCAACACCTCATCGACGGGTACTATCTATTTTGACAATACCGTCATTGAACCCGCAAAATAAGCGTTGATTTATAAAAATGCACTGTGGCTTTCGCTGAAGGTCACAGTGCAAAGGCTAATAATTTTTAAGGAAATATGCGAATATGCAAATCTTCATTTACATTTCGCACGGCATTTGTCTTTCGGAGGACAAAAAATGACAAGAGAAGAACAGTGGCAAAAGTTTGCCGATCAAATTGGTGGCGAGGATGGACAAAGACTCGCCGAAGCATACAGAGAGTTTTACGCAACCTTTGACGATTCGCTTATTGACTGGGTAGCTAACCTTTTCGACCCCACTATCGGCGGATACTATTACTCCAACGGAGCAAGGGACAACGAGGGCTTCTTACCCGACATTGAAAGCACGCACCAGGCGCTTGAAATGTTCCGTGACCTCGGTCTTGCAGATGACTTCGGGCGCAGCTATGCGAAGGCTCTGCCCGCGTGGATGGGCGAGAGAATCGTTAAGTTCGTAAAGGATATGCAGCGTCCTAACGGATATTTCTACCATCCGCAGTGGACTATTGAAAACACTGATTCAAAGCCCCACAGACGCGGAAGAGATCTTATGTGGGCAAACAGTATTCTTCGGAACTACGGCGTTCTGCCTACGTACGACTGCCCCGACGGAGTTAAGGGTGAGCGTCCTATGGAAAGACCTGACGTACCTGCTTCCGAGAATGGAACCAACAGCCCGAAGTCGACTTACGCCCCTCATCTTCAAGACGGAAAGGTTTTCAAAGCCTATCTTGAGAAAATGGACTTCGCGAAGAACTCCTACGGTTGCGGAAACATGCTCGCGGCGCAGGCAAATCAGATTGCAAAAAGAAACGAGGAACTAGGCGGAGAGATCTTCAAGGTGATGTTTGACTTCCTTGATTCTCACCAAAATACCGAGATGGGTCACTGGGATTTCAGAAAGCCCGGCACCGAGGAATTTATTCCGTATCACGGTCAGAACGGTCTTTTCAAGATTTCATTCCTTTACAACATGGCGAAAAGACCCATTCCCAATATCGAAAAAAGCATTCAGGTTGCCCTTGACGGTATTTATTCCGATGCTCCTGTCGGCATAGTTTGCGACGTTTATAATTCCTGGTACACCCTTTCCTCTCTTATGGGTAATATAAGAGCGACTAACTCCAAGGAGGAGGGTGAGAGAAAGATTGCGGAAATCAGAAGTATTCTTTATAAGGACGCGGTCAAGGTCATTCTTAAAACAAGGGATAAGATAAAGGATTTCAGAAAGCCGGACGGAGGCTTCTCATATCTTAAAAACAGGTCCTCGGAGCTATCGCAAAGCATGCCTGTTACTCTTCCGAATATGCCGGAGAGCGACGTGAACGCGACTATCATTTCAGGTCCGCAGCTCATCAACTTCTCTATGGACGTTCTTGGAATTAAGGAGTACAGAGTTCCTATTTTCACAAGGAAGGAATACGAAAAGTATATCGATATTCTTGAGAAAAACAAGGCAGCAGCCGAGTCTAAAATTTAATAAAAAATGACTAATCTCCGCACTCTATGGGTGCGGAGATTTTTTTGTGATATATTGGAAATCTTCTTGATATTGTCTTTGCTTTATGCTATAATGTATAAAAATTACTTTTTGCTAACATCTTTACGGAGTGAATTTTATGCTTTGGGAGAATTTAAGAGAGGAAGAATTTGACAAGGCCATCGAGGTATCGGGCGGGCTTTGTATCATACCGCTTGGCTGTCTTGAAAAGCACGGTCAGCATTTGCCTGTGGGTACGGATTATTTTGAGGCTATGAGTATCGTTAAGCAGGCGGCAGAGCGCGAGGAGGCGGTTGTTTTCCCTATCGGCGCTTGGGTCGGTGAGGTGTCCTGTTTTCATTCGTTTAAGGACCCCGGTACCGCAAGGCTGCGCGGCTGTGTTGGTATAAAGCAGGAAATTCTGTTAAAAATCCTTGAGGAGATCTGCGACGAAATTGCGCGAAACGGCTTCAGAAAGATACTTATCGTCAACGGTCACGGCGGTAACAGCGCCCTTCTTAAGCATTTCTTGCGTTGTCAGACCTATGAAAATAAGCCCTACGCAACGCTTGTAACGTCGGCATTCGCATATAGTGAAATCGACCCGAGGCGGCTATACGGTACCGTGAGCGCGAGAAAAGGGGAGTTTGACTATCTAACAAACGAGGATATGGAAACGCTGAAGCGCTTTTCAAGGACGGGTACGGGCGGAGGTCACGCCGACATACGCGAAGCATCAATGGTAATGGCTTACGACAAGTCGCTGGTTGCACAGGACAGATACGACGCGGAGTGCGGCGAGTCTAATCACAGGACGGACTATCTCTCCGAGATAGGCGTTGAGTCAGCAAACGCGTGGCTAGCGAATTACCCTTCGTCTTACTGTGCTTACGCTCCGCACGGTGCGTCGGAGACTATCGGCAGGGCTATGACGGAAATATGCGTCGAAAGGCTCGCGAAAATTCTCTCGCTCATAAAGTCCGACGAGGACTGCGTGAGAAGCGCGCAAATGCTCCCAAAGGAGAATCCTCTATGATAGCTCACCCCTTCCCTCCTCTTTATAATCAAGAGTCAAAAATTCTCATACTAGGCAGCTTTCCTTCGGTAAAATCGAGAGAAGAGATGTTCTTTTACGGGCATCCGCAAAACCGTTTTTGGAAGGTGTTGTCATCACTTCTTGGCACAGAGGTGCCGACTACCATAGAAGAAAAGCGAGTGTTTCTTTTATCAAACAATATAGCGCTTTGGGACGTTATCGGCTCCTGTGACATAGTAGGAAGCTCAGACAGCTCTATAAGAAACGTTATACCAAACGATATATCAGAAATACTCGGCGTCGCGGATATTAAGGCTATATTCGTCAACGGCAGGACGGCAGAAAAGTATTATAAAAAATACACGGAGGAGAAGGTCGGTATAAAAGCCATTTGCCTCCCCTCAACCTCTCCCGCAAATGCAGCAAAATCAGCCGAGAAGCTTGTTGAGAGCTGGCGGGTAATTCTGCAATTTCTTTAATCAATATACTTTTTGGAGGATATATTATGAAAAACGTAATGATTTTCGGTGACAGCTATTCTACCTTTAAGGGCTACATACCCGATGGGTACGCTATATATTACGATGGCGTAAACGGAACGGATCTAAAAGACGTTTCGCAGACATGGTGGGATATTTTCGTCAAAGGATACGGACTCAACCTCGTGCTTAACAACAGCTGGTCAGGCTCGACAGTTTGCTACACCGGCAGACAAAATCCCGAGTACGCAAGGCGCTCCTCCTTTGTCAACCGTATGGAAGAGCTGGCGAGAGATGATTTTTATAACAAAAACGAGATTGATACCTTCTTCATCTTTGGCGGTACTAACGACTCTTGGCTTGACGCAACTCTACCAGGAGAGATGAAATTTGAGGGTATTGATGATAGCGACCTTTACTTCACTCTTCCCGCTATATGCTATCTTATAGCTAGGCTCAAGGAAGAGCGCCCCAACGCTCGTATTATTTCAATAATAAATACCGAGCTTGACCCGAAGATTGCCGAGTGCTTCAAAGCGGCATCACTCCATTACGAAACCGAATTTGTCGAGTTGTGTGACATTGACAAGATGTCCGGTCACCCCACCGTAAAAGGTATGGCTCAAATAGCCGACCAGGTTTCAAATTATGTGAAAACCCATTAATTTTGACAATTTTTATTTACAAAAAACGGCTATTCTAATTGAACAGCCGTTTTTTGTATTCTATCATCGAATCAATCGTCCGATTTGCTTTTTACAATTGTGCTTATAATCTTCTTACGAATGATGAACCAATAACAACAGAAGCCAGCGGCACCCGCTACCGCAACGCAAGCGATTGTGATAGCTACGATAGCCCCATCGTTATTATCATTTTCGAGAGCAGGAAGCTTTCTTGTTTCAGTATAACCGCAGGAAGAGCATACTCTTCTCTCCTCCCCCTCCGTATCAACGTCGGGTTCCTTCGTTACAGCCCATTCTCCAAAGCTATGGCCTACCGCATTTACGGTATTTCCGCAAAGGTCACAAACGGTGTCCTCGCATCCGCCGGTAACGTGAGAAATCGGCGTTCTTTCATCTCCGCATTGATTACAAATTGTGTCATCACAGCTATCATACTCATGTTCATCGCAATCAAGGGTAACGTAGCGAAGCATCTGATCGACAATGTATTGATTACTTTCAGGGCTTACGTCAACGATGCTTCTGTCATTCAAGTAAAGAGTGAAGAAGGTAAGTAAATCTGCATCTATCTCACCAGCATCCACAGCAACCTTGTAATAAGACTCGGCGTCTATAATATGAACGAATGCAGAGTTGCTTGACATACTATACTGCACAAACGATCTTACGGAGGAAGTCAGCGCAACGACTTCAACCAGCTCGCCAACGTTTATCATAGCATCTCCAACCTCAAGATAAGTACCTTTCATTGGGTTGAAATGACCAAATATAATTATTTTTGTATCAGGATGATTTGAATTGATATATGAAATAAGAGCGTTGGATTTGAGCATATACTCCACGTAGCTGTAGAGATACGATTCCATTGCATAAACGATTCCGTCTGCAACAGGAATGTCTACGGAGAATATTGCCTTGTCGCCAAAAAGACTGTATAAAAGTGAGGTTTTCTTAAGAATTTTGGAAGCTACAGGGTTCGTATCAAAGGAATCTGCATTACGCGAAAGCCACTCGACTACATCTATGGAAACAGTATAGTTCGCAAATCCAATAGAGTTTATGACAAATTTTTCAATCTCGCTGCGAACAAGCTCTACCATAGGAAGCATATCTTCGTCAAGAAGCTTTGACCAATCAAGCTCAACCATAGTCTTACCTGCAAAGAGTTCATTATCAAGAACATCGTCAAGAGTAGAGTTGACTTTGTTTTTAGCAATATCCCTAAAGCCCAAAGCGGAGAGGTAAGGAATCCCATCAATTACAGACGAAACATAACTTGTAAGAGCAGCTCTGACATCGGTAGAAACATAATTTTCAACATACGCCAATACCTGATCAACTGCAAAGCCGAGCATTTCGTTCTCACTAAAGTCTATACTAACAAGATCTGCCTTGTCGATCTCACTGTAATCTATATTATCCCACGTGGTTTGACCAAGCTGATCCTTAGTAAGACCGATGGAATCAGCAAAAAGCTCTGCATATCCTGCGCTACCGCTACTTACCGCAACATAGTGAGAATTCTCGGTAGGCATATAATGAATACCTAACTGAATGTCTGTAATATCCTTGCCGGTCAATTTCTGGGTGTACGCTGTCCAAGTGGTATTGAATACCTCTCTGTGCCCCTCGTAGTTGGGATGAGAGAATGCACTTTCTGCAAATTCAAGGAAAAGTGCAAAGGAAAACTTACTGCAAAGAGTACCCTCGGGAAGTCCGTTTTCCTGCTCGTAAGTGCTGAAAAATCCGTCAGGATACATCTCATTCAGAGAGAAAGAATAGCTCGAGTCAGTAAGCGACTCTTCCATAGCTTTACCAAGAACCTCTAAAAGAATGTCGGCTGCCTTGACACCTGAAAGTGCAGGATTCATAGTAACGGTAAGGTCAACCAAGCTCTGTTTTGCAGCCTCTCCGAAAACTTCCATAGCCACGTCATATGCAAGAGCGAGCATTCTTTCGTAGATTTCGTAAACAGCCCTTTGATTATCGGGAAGCTTACCGTTCTCGCCATTCTTAATGAAGTCCTTAAGATAAGTGCCATCGGCCAATGTAATTGGAGTGAACTCCGTGTTATCGTAACGGTCGTAGTGGAAGCCGTTGTGGAAAGTCTTGACACCGTCGATAGTAGTCGCATCCTTCTGTACATCAGTTATATTAACAAAACCGCTTTCGCTCATTTGAGTTGCAAACATCTGCTGAACACGAGTCTTCAAAATCAACGATCCGTCAAGAACATCGAAGCAATCCTTCATATTCAAAGGAATTGTAGAGGGATCGCCATTATAATTAGCCGCCTCATCTTTAAGGAACTCAACGTGTCCATCTTCACTTACGTTAGCAAAATAATATTTGTCCGCATAGGGAGAAAGAACAGCGGTGTAGAAGTTCGCTGCATCAACGATAATATCGAATATTTCACCAAATGGAATAACTCCATCGTATCCAGGCATAACAATATTAAGACCATGCAGCATGCTCTGTGCGCTGATAAGAACAACCTCTGCATCGGGGTTGAGCTCAAAAATATGTTCCATAATAGAGTTAATGTTAAGGCAATAGCCAACAGCAGCGTACGAGAGGGTATCCGCAAAGTTACGAAGCATAGTCTCGGGTATACTATCGCCTACCACCTTCTTAATAACATCGATTGCATAATCTCTTGCCGCATCGTAATATACACCAAGCTCAGGACTTATCTCGCCTAAGTCGTTAGAGAACCAGCCGCTAGCAATAAGATTAAACATATATGTACCAAAGTTGTTCATACCTGCATCGACGGTAATAAGATCCGCGTTTGCAACCGACTCCTTCGTAGCCTTACGCAGAGCGTCAAAGGCCTCTTTGGGAGTAGGTGTGTAGCTGGGGTCTGCGTTATAACCGGGAACACCTGCCTCGGCAAATCTCTGATACTCGTAAACACCGGGATAGTAGCTCCAGAAATAACTCACACCGTCACCGTTCATATCATAGAACCAGTTGTCCGTATATTTATCGCCGATATAGTCATCGTCAAGAAGCACGTGCACTTCCTCTGCACGCATGGAGCTTGCGGCAATTACCTCAAGATTTGTGTTATACATCTTGTTGAGCTCATCTCTGATAAGCACCGGATAGGAGTCTTCAGGGTGCATCTTGTAACCGTAGCGATTTCCTATAGATTTTTCTGTGGGATATTCATAAATGTAGTCGTAATTATAACCATGAAGTCCGTAGCCCGCAGTGTTTGAAGCACCGAGCGCTACATAGTTAAAACTTGTCTTTTGCGCTCCTTGCCGGCTTGAAGATAGTGTGGCAGCCATAGCGCTTACAGTCGAGCTTAAAGCACTAAAGCAAAGCGTAAAGACCGCAACAGTAGAAATAATTCTCGATAGTACTGTTTTTTTCATTGGTTAATCCTTTCAAATTTGTTTAATTCAATAACAAAAATAAATTTATTTTATTATACACTTTTATATAGCTGATGTCAATAACTTTTAATAATGTTATGGATTATTAATTATAAATAATTCCTATTTAATTACAAATATATAACATCGTCAAATTTGACAACTAACATTTACGAAAAGCGCTCAAGCTGAGATGTTTAAGGCTTGAGCGCTTTTTAATGTTTGAATTATGGATTGCACTTTTCACACGGAGTGTACTTGTTTTCTTCGAGCCATTCCTTTGTTTTTCCCTCTAGTATATGAGATGGATTCATCTGACTTGTATAGCTACAGCCCTCAACATGATATCTCATAGAGCTAGTGTTAGCGATATACGCGATCTCTCCGTCATCTGCATCCGTAGAGCTTGCGTGAATCTCGACGGTAATTTCATCACTTATCTTATCACCGGACTTTGAAGCAACGTAAAGCGTAACCTTGCCGGCTTCAAGAGCGGTTAGCTTGTAATGAAGATATGAATCCGTAGCGTCAACGTATTCAGACGATAGTAATCCCTCGCTCGAAATCACGAGTTCAATTTCTTCAGACGTGTACATCTCACTTCCGACGATTTTGACGTATATATTCTTAATATCGCCAACATACGTATTGATATGAGTCATAATACTATCGGTTATGACAGCGCTTGACGGGCCGGGCTTCACTACCTTAATTGATACGGTTTCGCTCGTTGCGTCAGTGTCAACGTGCTTTATCGTAAGAGTGGTGCTCCCAGAGTTAATCGCCGTTACCCGATAATAAAAATATTTTGCCGAAGAATCGTAGTATTCAACCTCAATAATGTCCTCATCGCCGATAAGAGCTATGAGATCATTTGACAAAACGGGATCGTCGCCCTCAACCTTGAAGCAAACCATACGAGATTCTCCCGCCTCAAACGTGAGAGTGGGGTTCAAACCGTAAGAAATCGAAATAGTCGTCGGCTCGGGCGCGGTATAAGGCGGCTGGGTAAGAGTTCCGGAGTCCGATTCATCACAAGAAGCGAGAACGGTACAAAGAATAAACGCAGTAAGAATAATAAAAATTTTTCTGAACATGGTAAATCTCCCTTTCAAAATTCAATGTTTTGTTGCGGGGTTAATTTTTAGATGTGTTCATAGGTAAAAGCGCTCTGTTACGCGTAACGCGGCAAATGCTTTAATTACTTAATTTTTAGACGTATTCATACCTTTTCTGGTAAGAGAAATTCTGCATTTCTTGGTGTCAACGTCCTTGATTCTTACTTCAATAACGTCACCTGTTTTGAAGAGCTCGGAGGGGTGCTTGATATATCTGTCAGACATCTCGGAGATGTGAAGAAGGCCGTCGTGGTGAACGCCGATGTCAACGAAACAGCCGAAGTCAACAACGTTACGTACAGTACCCTTAAGCTGCATATCGGGCTTCAGGTCGTTGATGTCAAGAACGTCGGTTGAAAGAACGGGTGCGGGAGCGTCGTCACGGATATCGCGTCCGGGCTTCTCAAGCTCGGAGATAATGTCCTCAAGGGTAGGCTCGCCGCAGCCAAGCTCGCGAGCAAGCTTTGCGATACCGTACTGAGTTGCCTTAAATCTTAAGAGAGTAAGATTATTACGTTTAACGTCCTCGGTGGTAAAGCCAAATCTCTTAAGAAGATCCTCGGCGATAGCGTAAGACTCGGGGTGAACTCCCGTTGCGTCAAACGCCTCTTTACCGTCGTGGATACGAAGGAAGCCTGCACACTGTGTGAATGCCTTTTCGCCAAGCTTCGGAACCTTGAGAATCTGCGCGCGGCTCTTGAACTCGCCGTTCTCTTCTCTGTATTTAACGATATTCTTCGCAACGGTGGTATTAATACCCGAAACATAGGAAAGGAGCGAGTAGGACGCGGTATTTACGTCAACGCCAACGCCGTTTACACAGCCCTCAACAACGCCGCCCAGCGCCTCGGTAAGACGCGCCTGCTTCATATCGTGCTGATACTGACCTACGCCGATTGCCTTGGGCTCAATTTTAACCAGCTCGGCAAGGGGGTCCTGAATACGTCTTGCAATAGAGATTGCGGAGCGCTGCATAACGTCAAAGTCAGGGAACTCCTCGGTCGCAACCTTTGAAGCGGAGTAAACAGAGGCACCTGCCTCGGAAACGATGGTGTACTTAACGGTTTTAGGACAAGCGGGGTCACGAAGAGTGTTCGCAATAAACTGCTCGGACTCACGGGACGCCGTTCCGTTACCGATAGCGATAACGTCAACGTTATGCTTGTTTATAAGTTTAAGAACTATAGCCTTCGAGCCTTCGATATTTTCTCTGGGCTTTACGGGGTAGATAACCGCAGTGTCAAGCACCTTACCGGTCTTATCAACAACGGCGAGCTTACAACCGTGAGCGTATCCGGGGTCGTAGCCAAGAACGGTCTTGCCCTTCAAGGGTGCTGCAAGAAGAAGGTTACGAAGGTTCTCGGAGAACACCTTCAAAGCGCCCTCGCAAGCGTCGTCAAAGAGAGTCGTTCTCACTTCCCTCTCAATAGCGGGGAACAAAAGACGCTCGTACGCATCTGTAATAGTTGCCATAAGACGAGGAAGTGCGGGAGACTGCTTGTTAGTAATAACCTTTGAAACAATCTGTGCAATTCCATCCTCTGCGTTAAGGGTTACTGCCACCTTAAGGAAATCCTCCTTCTCGCCTCTGTTTATAGCAAGGACTCTGTGTCCTTTTAGCTTCTTTATAGGCTCGGAGAAGTCGTAATAGGTTTCGTAAACGGAGGTTTCCTCAGTGGTGCCCTTTGCTGTCATGGAGCCGTTCTTCATAGTGAATTCACGAAGAAGCTTTCTTATCTCTGCATTGTTGGAGATATCCTCTGCGATAATATCGGAAGCGCCTGCAAGAGCCGCCTCTGCGTCGGGAACAGACTTGTCCTTCTCGTCGGAAATAACGATAAACTGCTCTGCGTACACTTCGATCGCGGGGTCGTATACATCTCTCTGCTCGAGAATGTAGTTTGCAAGAGGCTCAAGTCCCTTATCTCTCGCAACAGACGCGCGGGTCTTTCTCTTGGGTCTGAAGGGAAGGTATATATCCTCAAGCTCTACGAGCGTTTTCGCGTTATTAAGAGCGAAGGTAATTTCGGGTGTGAGCTTTTCCTGTGCCTCAATAAGCGAGGAAATTTCTGCTCTTCTCTCGTCCATCTTGCGAAGATAGTTAAGTCTGTCGTTAAGGTCACGGAGAGTTGCGTCATCAAGTCCGCCGGTTACTTCCTTCCTGTATCTTGAAATAAAGGGAATGGTGTTTCCCTCATCGATGAGAGCTACCGTTTCCTTTACCTGTTCTTCTTTAATTTTGAATTCTTCTGCTAGGGTCTTTAAGATATCCATTTGTTTCTCCTTTTATCTAATGCCTATACGGCCAATGTTTACTTAATTTTATTCGCTCCCTCAAGAAGAGCGATCTCGTCCTTGGTAAGATAACGCCACTCACCTCTTGAAAGAGATGTGTCAAGCGGAATACCTGCAAAGCTTATGCGCTCAAGGCTGGTTACGCGGTTATGTGTCGAGGCTATCATACGCTTTATCTGATGATATTTACCCTCTGTCAATGTTATCTCGCCTGAAAGCCTGTCCGACGAAAGCTCAAGTATTGCGCTCTTGCACTCATAGCCGTCGGCAAGAGTGACTCCGTTTTTAAAACGCTCCTCCGCTCCTGATTCAAGAGGCTCTGCGGCGGTGAAATAATACACCTTGGATACGTGCTTTTTTGGCGCGAGGAGCGCGTGGGCAAGCTGACCGTTGTTCGTCAGTATCATAAGCCCCGTCGTGTCCTTATCAAGCCTTCCGACAGGAAAAAGCTCCTGTCGCCGAAGCTCCTCGGGTAAAAGCTCTGTAACGTAAGGCAGACTCTTATCATCCGTTGCGCTGACGTAGCCCTCGGGCTTGTTGAGCATTACGTAAGTATATTTGCGGTAAACGATTTCTCGTCCGAGGTATACAACCTTGGATTTTTCGGGATCAATATGCTTTGACACATCTCTTACCACAATGCCGTCAACGGTTATTCCACCGGTTTTTGCGGCCTTTGCGCTGTCGCGGCGAGAAGCGATTCCCGCATCGGAAATAAACTTATCTATACGCATAAGAAAACCGCCTTTCACAATTTCTGCCCGAAACACGCCATTTTATATTATAACACATTCTCCGTGCTTTGTAAAGAGTGAAAATTCAACTTTTTTCAACTTTTAGCTGATTGAAAAACTTACTGCTATTCATTATTTTTAACCTCAAGTAAATATTCCGTTGCAAATCGAATTCCGGATGCAAACACATCTTCCTCGGAAATTTTATCACCTTTCGCGATTTGCAAATATCATTTGATGTTTTCGTCAATACCATCAAATGATGTTGTGCTATAATATAGAAATAAGGAGGTAAAATTATATGTTATATAAAAGAATTTTTGTAAATTATTTTCGGTTAAAACGGAGATTTTCGGCTCTAAAATTTGTCGATTTTTTACAGAGAAATGACAAAGTTTGCGCCCGAAGAGGTCTTTTTCCTTGACACGTACGCGCCTATGTAGTATAATAATAAAGGTTTACATTTTTGAAAACAGAAAGGAAATCTTATGGCTAATATGGATCAGAAATACGACGCCCTGTTTACCCCTTGGAAAATAGGAAACGTAGAAATTAAGAACCGTATAGTAATGTGCCCTATGGGAGGCACGTCGCTCTTTGGCTGGTTTGAGCTTGGAGGCTGCGGCTTTGACAAGGAGGCGGCAAAGCTCTTTATTGAAAGAGCGAAGAATAACGTCGGTCTTATCATTCCCGGAATAGCTCCCCTGCGCGATACCTTCTGGGGCAAGTGGCTCTGGCAGAACCCGAAAATGTTCGACGAGCTGAAGGTCTTTATGAACGAGATACATAAGACGGGAGCGAAGCTCTTTATTCAGCTTACTGCCGGCATGGGACGCTCTTGGGCTATTACCGAGCTTGTCGGTCCTCTTCATAAAAACAAATTTACAAGAGCGCTGATAAAGCCTGTTATAGACACCTCTCACGAGCTTGCTTCCCCCTCCGCTCAGCCTGCGAGATGGGCGCCCGACATTACCTGCCCCGAGATGACAAAGGAGCAGATACACGAGATTATCGAGGCGTTTGCCAAGACGGCAAAGCTCTGCCGTGACGCAGGCGTTGACGGTGTTGAGGTACACGCGGTGCACGAGGGATATCTTCTTGACCAATTTGCGATAGAGTTCTTCAACAAGCGTACGGACGAGTACGGCGGAAGCTTTGAGAACCGCTATCGCTTTGCTGCCGAGGTTGTTAAGGCTATTAAGGAGGCATGCGGTGAGGACTTCCCCGTATCGCTCCGTTACTCCGTAGAGTCAAAGATGAAGGGCTTTGCCGAGGGTGCCATACCCGGTGAAGAGTACGTTGAGGTCGGACGAAATATGGAAGAGTCCGAGAGAGCGGCAAAGTATCTTGAAGACGCGGGATATGATATGCTTAATGCGGATAACGGTACGTACGACTCTTGGTACTGGGCTCACCCGCCGATGTATATGCCCCAGAACTGCAACCTCGAGGACGTTTCGCATATTAAGAAATTCGTAAATATCCCCGTTGTTTGCGCGGGCAGAATGGAGCCCGACGTTGGCGCCAAGGCTATCGCAGAGGGCAAGATTGACGCTATGGGTATTGCCCGTCAGTTCCTCACAGACCCCGAGTGGATAACCAAGCTTATCGAGGATAGACTCGAGGACATCAAGCCCTGTATCTGCTGTCATGCAGGCTGCTTCAATTTCTCTTCCTCGAAGGGACATTACAACACCCAGGACCTTACCGATACTATGGGACTTGCGCGATGTGCTCTTAACCCCGAAACCATGCAGTCGAAGAAATACTATATCGCTCCTGCGAAGAAGGCAAAGAAGGTTGCCGTTGTCGGCGGCGGTATTGGCGGTATGGAGGCAGCCATCTTACTTACAAAACGCGGTCACAAGGTTACCCTTTACGAAAAGAGCGAAAGGCTCGGCGGTGTATTTATAGCGGCGGCGGCTCCGAGTTTCAAGGAAAAGGACCGTGAGCTTATCGCATGGTATATCCGCGAGGTATCAAAGTTGCCTATCGAGGTCAAACTGAACACCGAGGTCAAGGACATAAAGAGCCTTGATGCTGATGAAATTATAGTTGCTACCGGTGCTACTCCCAAACGCGTTCCGATTCCCGGTGCGGAGGGAGCTGTTGAGGCATGCGAATATCTCCTTGGTAAAAAAGAGGTTGGCGAGCGAGTAGTTATCGTCGGCGGCGGTCTTACAGGCTGCGAGATAGCATACGACCTCTACCTTCAGGGCAAGAAGCCTACTGTGGTTGAGATGCAGGACGACCTTATTACGACGAAGGGCGTTTGCCTTGCAAACACGAGCTATCTTCGCGATTTCTTCAAGGCTAATAAGGTTCCTATTTATCTTGAAACCGGTGTTTCAGAGATTGGTAACGGCTTCGTTACGGTGAAGAGCAATGACGGTAAGGAAACCAAAATAGATGCTGACTCGGTTATCCTCTCGGTTGGATATAATCCTGCCCCGATAGCTAAAAAATCAGGCAAGGTGCATATAATCGGAGATGCTGCAAGCGTAGGAAACCTCAGGACTGTTATCTGGGGAGCTTGGGATGTAGCGATGAAGATATAAACATAAAGGAGAAAAAATATGATATTAACTCAAGAGCAGCAAGCTATACTTGACGGCTCGAAGGGCGAAACTATGGCAAAGGTTATGAAAACCCTTGTGCTTTACGGTGACGCCTTTGAGGCAGAAAAGCTTGTGCCTATTACATCAAAATACAATCACCTCGTAACCTCTTTTGGACTTAAGGTGATGTCACCCGTTTACGACCTTATGCAAAAGATTCTTGACGCAGGAGTTGCGTCGGGACAGAAATTCTCGGTTGACCCCCGTCCTCTTGACAAGAACGTACCCGCGAATTTCCTGCAAAACCTGATTTTCAACAAATTTATGTATTCAAAGCAGGACTTTTACGAGGGACAGCTTAAGGAGCTTGGCCTTCTTGACGACAAGGCGTTTACCTGTGCCTGCTATATGGACGAGGTTGGAAACAAGCCACAACGCGGCGAGGTGCTCTCCTGGGCAGAATCCTCTGCGGTCGTTTACGCAAACTCGGTGCTTGGCGCAAGATGTAACAGAAACTCGGGAATCATCGACATTATGGGCTCGATAGTCGGTTACGTTCCCTACTTTGGTCTGCTTACCGACGAGGGCAGACGCGCAAGCTGGGTCGTCAGAATTGAAACGACGAAAAAGCCAGAGGCGCAACTTCTCGGCTCGGCTATCGGTATGAAGGTTATGGAGGACGTTCCCTACATAGTAGGACTTGACAAGTGGCTCGGCACGGAGCTTGACGACGCTGCCTGTACTTATCTTAAGGACTTTGGCGCGGCAACTGCCTCGAACGGCGCGGTTGGTCTTTACCATATCGAGAACCTCACCCCCGAGGCAAAGGATTTCGGCAAGGAGCTTATCACCGAGGGCGCAAGGGAGTACGTTATTGACGACGCAGAGCTTGAGCGCGTTAAGGCGTCCTACCCTGTAATATGGAAAAATCCCGATGCATCTCCAAAGCTCTGCTTTATGGGCTGTCCTCACATGTCACTCGAGCAGCTTAAGAGCTGGACGGACAAAGTTGAGACAGGACTTAAGGAGAGTGGCAACAAGAAGGTTGTCATTCCTACCGTTTTCACGGCGGCGCCGAAGGTTCTTGAGGCATTCAACAAGACGGAATATTCAGAGAGGCTTAAAAAATGCGGAGTTATTACCTCTTACATCTGTCCGCTTATGTATATGAATAACCCGCTATGCAAGACTATGCCCGTAATCACCTCGTCAAACAAGCTCCGCACTTATACGAGTGCGAAATATATGACCGACGACGAGATTCTTACGGCTATCACAAAAGGAGGTAAGTGAAGATGAAGCAGTTCAAAGGAAGAGTAATCACTCCCGGTAAGGTTACCGCAGAGGCGATAGTTACAACACAGGGCTTCAACACGCTTGCGTCCTTGCAGATGGCGCTTCAGTTTGGCGACAAGGAGGTAAAGTGCGGCGACCAGAACAACGCGGAGCTTAACGGTAAGCCTCTTATAAACAAGGCACTCTGCCTTCCGCAGACGATAGGATCGACAACCGGCGGTCTTGTTCTCTACTGTGCCTGCGCTCTTGAAAAGAACCCTGC
Organism: Clostridia bacterium; assembly: GCA_017463125.1. Taxonomy (GTDB): domain Bacteria; phylum Bacillota; class Clostridia; order Oscillospirales; family CAG-272; genus UBA1740. The sequence continues at coordinate 27,797 of JAFTPV010000009.1, forward strand.
TTGTATGCTTTTCGCAAACCATATTGACTCGCTTGCGGCGGCAGGAGCCGTGCTTGCTGACGTTTGGGTTGACAAGGTTAATATGCCTGTTATTGACTGCCTTGGTGACGAGTTTCTCGCTTACGTCAAGGACGGAATGAAAATAACCGTTGACGAGGACGGAACGGTTACTGTAGAATAATCTCGAAAATATAATAAAACAAAGAAAAAGGCCGTCAAAATGCAAAAACGCAAGATTGACGGTCTTTTTTGGAGCAGGCAACGGGAATCGAACCCGCACAGTCAGCTTGGGAAGCTGAAATTCTACCACTAAACTATGCCTGCTAATATTTAATTTGTTCTCTTCCCTAGCTTTTTTTGCTCCTATGAGCTCGGTCCACGAGCTCTGTCACAAAACAAGAACGGGAATTTGCCTTCGCGCTTAATTACGAGCAATTATTTCAAGCTCTGAATGCTCATATTTCTCGCTCATGCAATGCTTCGCCCCTCGCACAGTCAGTCTTTCAAAGCTGAAATTCTACCACTAAACTATGCCTACTTATATTAGCTTCGATATTATATATTACATTATATTACTTTCACTATAAAAAATCAATAGATTTTGAAAAAATATATTTTCGCAAAAATTTCAAATGGATTAATACCGCCTTGAAAAGATGACAATTTTATGATATAATGTAAATAAAAATCTAACTTTAGGTCTATACGGTGATGAATGAAGAAAAAAGCAAAGACGCAAAATATGTAAAAATGACCGAAACTCCGGTATCACGGCTGATAATATCGCTTGGAATACCAACGACTATCAGCATGCTGATTACCAACATATATAATATGGCTGACTCATATTTCGTCAGTCAGGTGTCATTAAGCGCGGGCGGCGCTACGAGCATAGTTTTCGGAATAATGTCTATACTCCAAGCCTTTGGCTTTATGTTCGGGCACGGCGCGGGCAGCAATATCAGCCGTATGCTCGGCAGCCGTCAGATTGACAGAGCGAGCAAGTACGCCTCAACAGGATTTTTCTCCGCGCTTATCTGCGGCTTCTTAATTATGAGCGTAGGACTGATATTTCTTGAGCCCTTGATGCGCCTGCTTGGCAGTACAGAAACTATCCTGCCCTATGCTATAGATTACGGAATGTGGATACTGATAGCGGCTCCCGCTATGACGGCAAGTTGCGTTTTGAACAACATTCTTCGCTACGAGGGTATGGCCACTCTTGCTATGATAGGCTTGACGACGGGCGGTATTCTGAATATGGCGCTTGACCCACTGTTCATTTTTACATTTGATATGGGTATTGCCGGCGCGGGACTTGCAACCGCTCTGTCGCAATATATCTCCTTCTGTATCCTGCTATCTATGTTTTTGATGAAGAAAACACAGTCTAGGCTATCCGCGCGTCTTGCGGCAGGTGAGCCGCGAATTCTCGGTGATATTATTATCACAGGACTTCCGAGCTTTGCAAGACAGGGGCTCAACAGCGTTTCCACTATGGTGCTAAATGCACAGGCAAAGGTCTTTGGAGATGCGGCTATTGCCGCTATGGGCTACGTTGGAAGAACGTCCAGCCTTATCTTCAGCGTTGGTCTTGGCATAGGTCAGGGCTTCCAGCCTGTGTCAGGCTTCAACTACGGGGCAAAAAAGTATTCGAGAGTGAAAAAGGGAACTCTGTTTACTTTAGGCTTCGGCGCCGCATTTATCGGAGTAATATCTGCCGTGTGCTTTATATTCGCGCCCGACATCATCTCCCTCTTCCGCACGGAAAAGGAGGTTATAGAAATAGGAAGCGAGGCTCTACGCATCATGTGCGTATTCCTGCTGTTTCTTCCTATTTCCGTCGTGGGAACTATGCTGTTTCAGAGTATCGGAAAAAGCATTTCTGCCCTTATCCTCTCCTGCCTGCAAAGCGGAGCGGTGTTTATCCCCTTATGCCTTATATTACCTAGCTTTTTAGGAGTCCTGGGCATAGAGATGGCACAGCCCGTTGCTTATTTTGTATCAGCACTGGTTTCGCTTCCGATGACGCTCCGCTTCTTAAAGAGCTTACCTAAAGACGAATAAAAGTATAAAGCGACTCGTTTTTTTTGCGAGTCGCAAATCTTTTTTATTATGCAACTCGGAATACGTGCATCGGTACAAAAAGCTCCCGAATATCAAACGTAGGATTTGTAAAAATCAATATTTTTATACTTTTCATTTTTCATATATACTTTTCCGTCTTTTTGAACAAAACCCTTTGACTTTTCCATATTTTTATGCTATCATAAAACAAAATTACACAAAGCGGTAAATTTTCCCGCAGGAGTACGTTATGAAAAACTATTACGGAATTGATATTAAAAAGCAAAGAGAAAAACTGCTTAAAAGCCGTGCGGCAAAGCCGATACTGGATAAAGTTATACAAAAGGCCGATTTGGCAATAACAAAAGGCTACCTTGCCCTAAAATTCAGCGATTATATGATTTTTGCCCAAACGGGCGACCGCAAGACCTTTGAAAAACAGTATTTCGAGCGAAAAAACGACTGCTCTTACTTAGCTGTTGCCTATTGGCTGACAGATGACGAAAAATACAGAGCTCCGCTTATTGATTTAATTTTCCATATTTGCGATGAGTTTACTTGGTGCCTCCCTGCCCACTCATTGATATACGAGGGTATTACCGCTGCCGAAATCATAGGACAGGTTGATCTCTTTCAGGCGGAAACGGCAAGCCTCTTAACAGACGTTTTAGCAATTTTGGGAGAAAAGTTACCTACATTAGTTCACGAAAGAGTAGAATATGAAATAAGACGCAGAATTATCGAGCCAATATGCGAAAGAGAGTTTCATTGGCAAAAGGAAAGCTGCAAGACGAACTGGGCAGCCGTTTGCGCTGGAGGAGTCGCGGTAGCGCTTCTCGAACTTGGAACAGACGAGGAAATTAAAAAAGCCCTTCCTACACTTTTAACGTCTATTGAGCATTTCCTCGAGGGCTTCAACGACGACGGCTGCTGTATGGAGGGGTTCAGCTATTGGAGCTACGGCTTTGCCTACTTTGCGATATTTGCAAGGCTGATGCTTGAGTACACGGGCAGCAAAGTCAACTACTTCGAGAGAGAAAAGGTAAAAAACATTGCCTGCTTCTTTAACAAGGCAAGGCTTGGAAAAACGAAAATAGCCTCCTTCTCCGACAGCGGTACGGATTTTACCTTCAGCCCGGGGCTTATAAGCTACTTAAAGGAGCTTTACGGCGACGATTTTGTAAGACCATCGCTTGAATTTGCCACGAGGAACGGAAATGTCTACGTTATCAGAGATCTTTTGTGGCTTGATGCCGACTACGAAGAGGACGAGTTTAAGAACCAAACGGCATATCTTGGTGATGCCGAATGGTTTATTAAAAGATGCGAAAATTACAGCTTTGCGGCGAAGGCGGGACACAACGATGAGCACCATAATCACAACGACGTTGGCAGCTTTATTTTAGCAACACCTGACGAGCAAATGCCTCTTGCCGACTTTGGCGTCGGATTATACGACAGCAAAACCTTCGATCCGGCTTACCGCTACAAGATGGTGCAAAACGCATCCTTCGGTCACAGCGTGCCTATAATTAATGGCAAATACCAAAACGAAGGAAGAGAATTTGCCGCGTCGGACGTTAAGGCTGGCGAAAACGAATTCGCCTTTGATATAAGCGGAGCATACGAAAAAGGGCTTATAAAGAGCCTGCGCCGAAGCTTTGAACTAAAGGAAGACGAAATAATACTTACAGACAAGGCGGAATATTCCGCTATGACCGAGCACATCACCGAGCGAATGGTCTCCTGGATAAAGCCGGTTATTAGTGAAGATTCTGTAAAGCTCGGTACGGTCACGATATTATTTGACAAAAATAAATTCACCGCAAGCGTCACCGAGGACAGCATCAAAAGTCATACTGATGCCAAGCCGATAAAAATCTACCTTATCGACTTTGAGGCAAAGGTCAAGGGCGAAGAGGTATTCAAATTTGAAATAAAGGTATAATAAAAATACAGGAGAGCCAAGCACTTTGTGAAGCGCTTGGCTCTAAAAACAGATTAAATATCCTCGATTTTTATAAGGTTCGTCGTTCCCGATTTGCCTGTTGTGTCACCGCCGGTGATGATTATCTTGTCGCCCTTTTTTAGTCCGAGGGTGTTTTTTGCAATCTTCTTTGCCGTATAGAAGAGTACGTCGGTCGAGGTAAACTCCTCGCACATTGCGGGAATAACGCCCCATGAAAGTGCGAGCTTTCGCCACGTATTTTCGTTCGTTGTTAGGCCGATGATGTCAACGGGTGCGCGGAAGCGCGAAACCATTCTTGCAGTCATACCGGATAGCGAGCAGGCAACGACTGCCGAAGCGTCAATATCAATTGCCATACCGCAGGTGGAGTGAGAAATCGCGTCCACCATATTTCTTATCTGAAACTCGGCATTATGGAAGCGCTTTTTGTAATTGATTCCGCTCTCTGTCGTTTCTGCAATCTTTGCCATTGTGGCAACCGCCTGTATCGGATATTTACCCGCCGCAGTCTCACCCGAAAGCATTATAGCGCTGGTGCCGTCGTAAACCGCGTTTGCAATATCGGAAATTTCAGCTCTCGTGGGTCGGGGATTGGTTATCATCGACTCAAGCATCTCCGTCGCGGTAATGACACGCTTGCCAAGCAGACGGCACTTAGTTATCAGTTTTTTCTGAATTGTGGGCAGACGCTCGAAGGGTATCTCAACGCCCATATCGCCTCTTGCAACCATTATACCGTCACACGCCGTGCATATCTCATCTATATTATCAACACCCGACTGGTTCTCTATCTTTGCGATAAGCTCGATATTGTCGGCGCCTAGCTCGCCAAGATATGCGTGAACGTCGAGTAAGTCCTGCTTTGATGAAACAAAGGAGCAGGCTATATAGTCAATGCCGTTATCAACTCCGAACTTTATGTCTGACTTATCCTGCTCGGAAAGATATTTTTGCTTCATGACCTTACCGGGAAAGCTCATACTCTTTCTGTCTGAAAGCTCGCCGCCGCACACTACTCGGCAAATTATGTCATTTCCCGATATTTCCTCAACCAAAAACGAAAGAAGCCCGTTATTCAAAAGAATAGTATCCCCTGCCGAAAGCTCGGAGGTAAGTCCGGAGTAGCTTACGGAAACGCGGCTCTCGTTACCTACGACGTCATCGGTTGTGAAGGTGAATGGGTCACCGTCATTCAGGGTTATCTTTCCGCCCTCGAAGGTGCGGATACGGTACTCGGGTCCCTTGGTATCAAGCATTATAGCGATAGGAAGTCCGAGGCTCTCGCGTACTCGCTTTATCGTATCAATTCTCTTCTGGTGCTCTGGATGAGTGCTGTGTGAGAAATTAAGCCTTGCAACATTCATGCCCGCCTTGCAGAGTCCTATGAGCACCTCTTCAGATTCACTTGCCGGTCCTATCGTACATACTATTTTGGTCTTGCGCATTTGTTATCCTTTCTGCCACTGGCAGTATATTATATATCTTTATTTTTGCCAGGGATATTATACTACAAACAGAGTGCGTTGTCAATCGGTTTTTCGGTTTTATCTTTGTTGTATATCGCTATTTACAAAATAAAAATAATATGATATAATATTTTAGATAACTTTATTAGTTAAGCAAAGATGAGATTTATATGAGTAATAATATCAAAAAAATCAAAATATTTTTTATTCTTTTTGCTGTTATGACAGCGGCGCTGATTACTATACTGGTATTATGCTTTCAAAAGCAGCTTTTCTCCGCATTTCACGAGGGGGTGGTAGCGCCTATTTATGATAATTACACAGCACCATCTCCCAATATATCAAGCGAATGGAGTCAGAGCGCAGATCCCGAGCCTGTCGGTGATATTTACGTTTCTACTGACGGAGATGATAACGGCGACGGAACGGCTCTTGACCCGTTTTTGACGATAGAGAGAGCGATAGACGCTGTTGAAAGCATGGATAAAAGCGGAAAAACAGGTGTTACCGTATGCATAAAGGCGGGAGAATATAACGTATCATCTCTCGTGTTTGAAAGAGATTTCACAGGCTGCCCCATAACGTACTGTGCCGTAGGGGGTGAGGTCATTATAAACGGAGGTGTAACGCTTTCTCCGCGCGATTTTTCACCGGTTACAGATTACCCCGAAATTTCAGAAAGGCTGTCTGACGAAGCAAAAAGCAACGTCATTGTAATTGATTTGAAACAAGAGCCGTATTCTCTTACACCGGAATGCTTTGGTAATATGTATCCGATAGGCACATACAACACGGCGCAAAGATACGGTGACGATACTCCGAAATATATGCACAGCGAGCTTTTCATTAACGGTAAAAGGCAGGAGCTTGCACGCTATCCCGATGCAAATTATATCTACACAGACAGGGTTATCGTATCGGGAAAAGACAACCCCACGACAGATGAAAACGGCGACCCATCACCTGACGTCTATAAGGTTTCGGAAGAGCTTGCGAAAAGAATAGATAAATGGGAAAATCTTAATGATGTTTGGGTCTATGGCTTCTGGATGTACGATTGGGCTGACGGCTCATCGCCTCTAAAAAGCTTTGATTCATCAGCAAATCTATTATCAATAAAGTATCAGAGCTTCTTTGGCGCAAGGGCTGGCGCTCCGTATTATTTCTATAACTGCCTTGAAGAGCTGAGCTGTGAGGGAGAATGGTACCTTGACAGAGAAACAGGGCTTCTATGCATATATGCTCCCGAGAATATGGAGAATGCGGATATAACTCTTTCGCTTTCTACTTCTCCTATAATTCAAATAAATGCGGATAACATAACTCTCGACGGATTTACAGTCAAGGGTGCGCGGAGCGACGGCATAGTTATATCCGGCAACAATAACTGTGTCAGAAGATGTACCGTTACAGATTTAGCCGGTGAAGGAATCCGTGTAAGCGGCTCACAAAATAAAATACTGCAAAACGAGATTTTCGGCACGGGCAGAGGCGGAATTTCCGTCACGGGCGGTGATAAGATAACACTCACTAAAGCAAACAACGTTATAGATAATAACCTTATACACGATTGGTCAGAGATATTCAAGACCTATCAAGCAGGTATAAACGTCGGCGGTGTCGGAAACATCTGCTCGCATAACGAGTTATATAATGCACCGCACCTGGCGATTACTTACGACGGAAATAACCACATTTTTGAGTATAATCTGATACACGACGTATGTCTTCAGGTCAGTGATGCCGGAGCTATTTACGCCGGAAGAAGCTGGACCTCGTACGGCAATCACATCAGGTATAACTGTATATACAATATCGGAACGGAGGGATATGCTTCCGACGGTATTTATATGGATGATGCCATTTCGGGACAAAGCATTTACGGTAATTTACTAATCAACATTCCGAAGTACGCTATCTTCATCGGTGGCGGCAGAGATATGAAGGTTTTTGACAACGTAATAATCAATGCGGGCGGGTGTGCAATTCGTTACGACATAAGGGCGCGCGAGGGTGTTCTAAAGAAAACTTGGTTCTCAGAGCACGTAGAGGAAGGCAAAGGAGATCTTTGGCTTGGTCTTTACAACTCACCTTGGAAAAGCGAGATATGGCAAGAGGCGTTCCCGGAGTACAAAAGCATGACGGACGATTTTAGCTATATAAATGACAAGAGCTTCATTCCCAATCCGGCAAACAGTACAGTTATATCAAACGTCATTTTCGACAAACGCGATTCTATTGGAATAATAGATAAAGCTGTAACCGAGTTTAGCACGGTGGAAGCCAATGCGGTGTTTTCCCTTAGCGGTATGTCTGACTGCTTTGCCAACGTTGAAAAGGGTGATTACAATATTAAAGACGGCTGCGACATTTACTCTCTGCTCCCCGACTTTGAACCTATACCGCTAGAAAAGATAGGAAGGAAATAACTCGGAAAATATAATGAAGATTATAGCTAGAATACATACCGATTTTAAGGAAAAATTCGGAATACCGAGGCAGAGCGGAATTGCCGACGAAATAGTGGGGCGAATAGTCTTTGAGCCGGAATATAGAGTAAAAGAGGCGCTGCGCGGCATTGAGGGCTACTCGCACCTTTGGCTTATCTGGCAATTTTCCGAGGCGGTGCGCGAGGATTGGAGTCCTACGGTAAGACCGCCGCGCCTTGGGGGCAACAAGAGAGTCGGCGTTTTTGCAACGCGCTCGCCGTACAGACCCAATCCGATAGGACTTTCTTCGGTAAGGCTTGTCGGAATAGAGGATACAAACGATTTTGGAAGAACGCTTCTTGTAGCGGGAGCGGATCTTCTTGACGGTACTCCTATCTATGACATCAAGCCCTATCTTGCATATACTGACAGTCACCCCGATGCTACGGGCGGCTTCTCCGACCCCGTGCGTGAATACGGGCTAAAGGTGAATATTTGTAAAGAATTATTGTCAAAAATCGAGTTTTCTAAACAAAATTCTCTGATAAAGATACTCGAGCACGACCCGCGTCCCTCGTATCAGGACGACCCCGAACGAGAATACGGATTTAAGTTCTCGGACTATGAAATTTTCTTCAAGGTGTCGGGGGATACACTCACGGTAACGGGAGTTGAGCTTGGCGTAAACGAGTAAGCATTTATCATTTTGAAATGAGTTTCTAATAAAAATCACGGCACCCAAATGGGTGCCGCTTTAATTGTTCCGCGACAAAACGAGCTTGCGTTTATGTAAGAATTATTTGGCGGCGCTCTTTTTCTTGTTTTCATGCGTTTCTCCTTTCTGATTAAATTATACAACGAATTAATACTCGCAAAAATAAAAGGTGCGACAACCGAAGTCATCGCACCGAAAAACGCAAACTCCGATTTGTCGCTCAACAAATTGGATATAGGTATTTTCGCTCTTGCTATACTCATATCAGGTAGAATTTGCGTTTTTACCAAAGTTCTCTTAATATGAGTATAGCGAAAAAAGGGTATAATTATCCCTGTACGAAAAAATACCTTAAAATAAAATATTCAATTTGTTGAGCAGATTAATTATATCATATAAACCTCGCTTTTGCAATAGTTTTTATAAAAAAAGCAACCGCATAAAACGGTTGCTTTCTATTACGTTTAGCCGTATTAATACTCAGCGTTTCCGACTGTACGGGGATAAGGCAGGACGTCACGAATATTCGACACGCCCGTGAGGTACATAATGATTCTCTCAAAGCCGAGACCGTAGCCCGCGTGCTTTGTTCCGCCGTACTTACGGAGGTTGAGATACCACCAATAGTCCTCCTCGGAAAGCTCAAGCTCTGCCATACGCGCTCTGAGAACGTCGAGTCTTTCCTCACGCTGTGAGCCGCCTATAATCTCGCCAACGCCGGGAACGAGAAGGTCCATTGCCGCAACGGTCTTGCCGTCGTCGTTCTGACGCATATAGAACGCCTTTATTTCCTTCGGGTAATCGGTAAGGAATATGGGCTTCTTATAAACCTGCTCGGTGAGGTATCTCTCATGCTCGGTCTGGAGGTCAACGCCCCAATAAACAGGGAACTTGAACTCTGCGCCCGACTTAAGAAGCACGTCTATTGCCTCGGTATAAGTTACCTTTGCGTAATCCGCGTTACGAAGAGCGGTAAGGCGCTCAAGGAGTCCCTTATCAACAAACTGGTTGAAGAAATTAAGCTCTGCCTCGCAGTTGTCCATTACGTGATTGATAATATACTTTATCATATCCCAAGCGAGCTGCATATTGTCATCAAGGTCGGCAAATGCAATCTCCGGCTCAATCATCCAGAACTCCGCAGCGTGACGGGCGGTGTTAGAGTTCTCTGCTCTGAATGTAGGACCGAAGGTGTAGATGTTACCGAATGCCATAGCGTAGGTTTCGCCCTCGAGCTGACCGGAAACGGTAAGGTTTGCGCTCTTGCCGAAGAAGTCCTTGGTGTAATCAACGCTGCCGTCCTCATTCCTCGGAGGATTTTCCATATCAAGCGTGGTCACTCTGAACATCTCACCTGCGCCCTCACAGTCGGAGGCGGTGATTATCGGAGTATGAACGTAAACAAAGCCGCGACTATGGAAGAAGGAGTGAATAGCGTATGCAACCTCACTACGAACTCTGAATACCGCAGAGAAGAGGTTGGTTCTGGGGCGGAGATATGCCTGTTCACGAAGGAACTCAACCGTATGGCGCTTGGGCTGTAAGGGATAATCGGGTGTTGACGTACCCTCTACCGCGATTTCGGTAGCCTTAAGCTCGAAGGGCTGCTTCGCACCCGGGGTGAGAGTTAAAACGCCCGTAACGATAAGAGCAGCGCCAACGTTCTGACCTGCTATCTCGTCGTAATTATCTATCTTCTCCCTCTCAAAAACGACCTGCATGCTCTTAAAGTAAGAGCCGTCGTTAAGGTCGATAAAGCCAAATGCCTTTGAGTCTCTGAGGTTTCTGACCCAACCGCCGAGAGTGACGGTCTTACCGCCGAAGGACTCGGGAGATTCGTAAATGTTTCTTACAAGTTCTCTTTTCATTATCATTCTCCAAGGAGTTATAAATTACTTATATAATTTAGTATTATACCACACATAATCAAAGAATTCAAGCCCTTTGGTGATTTTTAAGACCTAAAATACAGTTTTTGATAAATCAGATCTCAATTTTCCCTGTCAGTCGCACGTCCTCACAGCTTGCGCCGACGATGATTTCATAGTCGCCCTGCTCTATTTCCCACTTATCTGTGGCTGTGGAATAATATGCAAGGTATTCTTTAGGAACAGTTACAGTGTAATGCTCGGTTTTGTCTGCACCGACAAGCTTCTTTTCAAATCCGCAAAGCTCCTTGTAGGGACGGAATACTGCCGAGGTAGGCACTCTGTAATAAACCTGCGCGCACTCGGCGCCGTCACGCTCGGAGGTGTTCGTTACGTCAAACTCTACGCTAATATTTTCACCGTTATCAGTTATAGCAAGTTCAGAATATTCAAAGGTGGAATACGAAAGACCGTAGCCGAAGGGATAGAGAACCTTCGCTTCGCTTTCCTTGCCCATATACTTTGCGGTATCGTACCAGCGATAGCCAACGAGAAGCCCGTCGGAATAAACGCTGTGGCAGAATGTGCGGTGGCAGCGATTTGCAAGGCAGTCGTCTGCGGTCATAGGATACGTTTCTGTGGTCTTGCCCGAGGGGTTTACCTTACCCGAGAGGATTTTCGCAAGAGCTGCATTACCTTTCTCGCCCGGGTAACCGACAGAAACTATTGCCGCGACCTTATCTTCCCATGCTGTCATATCAATAACAGAGCCGTGATAAAGAACAACTATTGTGTTAGGATTAAGTCTTGCGGTTTCGATAATGCACTCTTCAAGGCGCGCGGAGAGTCTGATGCTATCGCGGTCAGTGCCCTCTGTATCTATTTGGTCAACGCAAACGATAGCCGCGTCCTTTCCGTAAGCATTAGTAATGCATCTCGATATCTTTCCGCCGTAGAACTCAACGTGAGAAATCGCGGAAGCGGGAAGGTGCGCCTTCAGTTCCTCGGGAAGTGTAGGTACGTTGTGGTCAAGCTCAACTCGTGAAGAGCCGCCGCCCGAAATATTCTTTGTCGCCCCATCGCCGATAACAGAAACGCTCGCACCGTCAGCAAGAGGAAGGATGCCGTTATTTTTAAGAAGGACTATTCCCTCCTCGGCAACACGCTGTGCTGCTTCCCTGCGCTCTTCTACCGTAGATTCAACCTTCTGGAGCTTTTTCTCGCTCTCGCACCTCTCGCAAAGCTCGAGAACCTTAATGCATCTTGCGTCAAGCTCCTCTTCAGTAACCTCTCCGCTCTTTACAGCAGCGAGAAGAGTCTCGTAATTTTCCTTCTTATAAGGCATCTCAAGGTCAAGTCCACTCTTAACAGATGCTACGTGGTCGTCAACTGCTCCCCAGTCGGACATAATTAGTCCATCGAAGCCTAAGTCCTCTCTGAGCATATCGTTAAGCTTCTTATGCTGTGAAACCTTAACACCGTTTACCGCATTGTAAGAGGACATGACAGTCCAAGGCTTTGCTTCAAGTGCAATCTTGAAGTTGTAGGTATATATTTCTCTGAGAGTTCTTTCGTCAAGCTCACTCGACTGAGAAAGGCGGGAGTTTTCCTGGTTGTTTACACAGTAGTGCTTTAATGAAGTACCGATATGGTGATCCTGAACGCCCTTTATGTATTCTCTGCCGAAAATGCCCGAAAGATAGGGGTCCTCGGAAACATACTCGAAGTTTCTGCCGCACTGCGGAAGGCGCTTAACGTTAATACCGGGGGCTAAAAGCAGGTCTACGTCCCTCTCAATACACTCGTCGGCAAGCATTTCACCCGTGCGGTAAGCAAGCGAGGGGCTCCATGTCTGCGAAAGCACCTGAGTTGAAGGAAAGGAAACAGCAGGGATAGATTTACCTCCCCACTCACCTGAAAAGTTAGGGGTTCTAAGTCCGACAGGGCCGTCGGATACCTTAACCTTATAAACCTTGCCGTCAAGGTCCTCCGTATGCCACACGTCCTTACCAGCAAGAAGACGCACCTTTTCATCTAAAGTAAAGTTTTTAATATCGTATTTCATAAAAACCTCCGATTTTTTGTTTTTCATCTACATTATACAGGACATTCTCTTGACAAACAATGGCAAAAGTAGTATAATTACAGACATAATTTGTCTTATTTGAGGATTATTATGTTTTTTGAGAGTCATCATTCAACCGAACAAAATTTTTTCAAAATAACGATAGCTAAAAGCAACCCCGGATTCCGACTACATATACACAAGGCCTATGAGTGCTACGCTGTACGCGAAGGAGTTGCCGAGGTTACAGTTGACGGTGAAAAATACACGGTTGGTACGGGTGAGGCGATATTGGTCTTTCCATACCAGAGCCATGAATACAAAACGCTGCCAAATACGCACACTTGGGTTTGTATTTTTTCTCCAGACCTTGTTGGAAGCTATAATAAGGGAATCGGCAAGGCTGTTCCGAAAAACAACAAATTCAACTTTGTGACAGACAACATTCCCACCCCTGACACCACCCTTTTACAAAAGGCTCTATGCTACAATATTTGCGGCAGCTTCGATAAATCGGCAGAATACGTTATATCCAACCGACAAAAAGAGGAGCTGATTTCAAAAATCCTAGTCTTTATCTCAGAAAACTATAAAGGTAGCTGCACTCTGCGCGACGCTGCAGCTCACGCAGGCTATGATTACAGCTATATTTCAAAGATATTTAAGAAAAGTACCGGTCTTACGTTTAACACCTACGTCAACAATCTGCGTATAAGTGAAGCCTGCAGACTTTTAACTCACGGAGGCGAAACGGTACAAGATATAGCCGAGCAATGCGGTTACACCTGCACGAGAACATTTCACCGCGAGTTTTTGCGCGTTATGGGCTTAACTCCGAGAGAATACGCCGCAAATGCCTTGCAAAATCCCCACAAAACCTAATTTTCGGCAATAATAATTAATAAATCTTCTAAATAGGTCTTGATTTTTCTTACGAAAGAGTGTACAATATATATGTTAGAAATTTAACAGCAAGGAGATAAAAAATGGCACTTGTAACAACCAAAGAAATGTTCAAGAAGGCTTACGAGGGCGGTTACGCTATCGGCGCCTTCAACATTAACAATATGGAGATCATTCAGGCGATCACCGAGGCAGCGGCAGAGGAAAAATCCCCCGTTATCCTTCAGGTTTCCGCAGGAGCAAGAAAGTACGCAAAGCACGCATACCTTATGGCTCTCGCGAGAGCTGCTGTCGAGGACAGCGGAATTGATCTCGCACTTCACCTTGATCACGGCGCAGATTTCGATATCTGTAAGTCGTGCATTGACGGTGGCTTCACCTCCGTTATGATCGACGGCTCTCACCATTCCTTCGAGGACAATATCGCTCTTACGAAGAAGGTAGTTGAGTATGCACACGCTCACGGCGTTGTTGTTGAGGGTGAGCTTGGTGTTCTTGCAGGCGTTGAGGATGACGTTGTTGCAGAGCATTCCTCTTACACAAGACCCGAGGAGGTTGAGGAGTTCGTATCCCGTACGGGTGTTGACTCTCTCGCTATCTCTATCGGTACATCTCACGGCGCATACAAGTTCACCGCTAAGCAGTGCACAAGAGACGAGCGCGGCGTTCTCGTTCCTCCGCCTCTCCGCTTTGACATTCTCGAAGAGGTTGGCAAGCGCCTTCCCGGCTTCCCCATCGTTCTTCACGGTGCATCTTCCGTTGCTCCCGATTGCGTTTCTGAAATCAACGCTCTCGGCGGTAAGCTTCCCGATGCAGTTGGTATTCCCGAAGAGCAGCTCAGACGTGCTGCAAAGATGGCTGTATGTAAGATCAACATCGACTCCGATATCCGTCTTGCTATGACCGCAGGTATCCGCCGCGTATTCTCCGATAAGCCCGAGGCATTTGACCCCAGAGAATACCTCAAGGTTGCAAGAGAAGAGGTTAAGAAGATG
>JAFTPV010000010.1 GCA_017463125.1 Clostridia bacterium
AGGGCGACCTTCTTAGAATAGACACCAGAACCGGCGAGTATCTTGAAAGAGCTTAATCGGTAAATTTTCAAAATGCTCTCCGTCTGTTTCGGGGAGCATTTTCTACAATAATTATTAAGGAGAAATAAAAATGGGAATTACAGAAAATGCAGCATACATCAAGGGCCTTTTTGAAGGCTATGAGATCGATAAGACCACGAAGGAAGGGAAGATCATCGGCGAGATACTCACTCTCCTTTGCGACATGGCTGATAAGATTGCGGCTCTAGAGGCTGACAACAAGGAGCTTCACGAGTACGTAGAGGAGCTTGATCAGGATCTTGGCGCTGTTGAGGAAGAGCTTTACTTTGACGACGAGGACTACGAGGATTACGACGACCTTAACGATGACGAGGATTACGACGGCGAGGAGTGCGAGTACTTTGAGCTTGAGTGCCCCTCCTGCGGTGAGATCATCTGCTTTGACGACTCTCTTTCTACCGATGAGATAACCTGTCCCGCTTGCGGCGAGAAGATCACCGACATTGAAATTTGCGACGGTGACTGCGACGCGTGCGACGACGATGAGTGCAAGAGCGCACAATAATTTTTGCTTTACTGATAAATCTCAAGGCTTTCGGCAATTTTCTAATAGATTTTCTGACAGCCTTGAGATTTTTCTATATTTTTAATTTTTACGTTGACATTTAGGAGACACATAATGAAATCAAAATTTGGTTTTTTAATTTATATCGCCTCTTTTGTGCTTTCCGCTTTGCTCCTTTCTTCATGTGACAGCCTGCTATCCGCAGAAGAATGTACACACGAAGATAACGACGGCGATCTCTCTTGCGACCTTTGTGGTGAGGCCGTTGAACAAACAGTCAACACTCCAGAGGAGCATGTTCACACACCTCTTGATCCTGTTAGCGAAAATTTGACTCCCGCAACATGTGCCGCTGACGGTAAATACGATGAGGTAGTATATTGCTCGGGCTGTTCTCTCGAAATATCAAGAACCGAAAAAGAAGTTTCCAAATTAGAGCATACACCCGGTGAGGCAGTGGAAGAAAATTACCAAGCAGCAACATGTACCGCAGATGGCTCGTACGACGAGGTCGTGTATTGTACCGCTTGCCCCGCTGAAATATCAAGGACAACAGTAACAGTTTCCAAATTAGAGCATACACCCGGTGAGGCAGTGGAAGAAAATTCCAAAGTAGCAACATGTACCGCAGATGGCTCGTACGACGAGGTCGTGTACTGTACCGCTTGCCCTGCTGAAATATCAAGGACAACAGTAACAGTTTCCAAATTAGAGCATACGCCCGGTGAGGCAGTTGAAGAAAATCCCGTTGCGGCAACCTGTACTGTCGACGGATCATACGATTCTGTTGTTTATTGTAAGGATTGTCCAAAAGTGCTTTCAACAGAGCACGTAGTTGTTGGTGCGGTCGGTCATACACCGGGTATCGAAATGGATATAAACATAATACCTTCTACTTGTACAGAAAACGGCAGTTTTGATCATGTTGTATATTGCTTAAATTGTACGTTTCCTATTTCCACAACTCATCACCAGAGCGTGCTTGCTCCGCATGAAGAAGATACACCGGTATCTGAAAAAATCGTAGACGCAACCTGTACTACTGAGGGTTCTTACGAAGAGGTGATTTATTGTACCGAATGTCCTTACGAATTTTCAAGAACCGAAAAGACGATAGATAAGCTTCCTCACAGCTTTGTTAATGACATCTGCGAGATTTGCTATGAGCCAAGAGTGAGTGATGGGCTTAAAATGACACTTAGCAGCAACGGTACATACTACATAGTAAAGGGCAGGGGCGACTGCGAAGACACGGAAATTATTATTCCCTCAACTTACGAGGGACTGCCCGTTAAGTCGATTTACGCAAAGGCTTTTGAAAATGACACAAAAATTAAAAGCCTTGTTATCTCCGAGGGAATTGAAAAGATAAACAACAGAGCGTTCTATGGTTGCACAGGTCTTGAATACCTATTGATTCCCTCTACTGTTACACAGCTTGGTAACGAGGCCTTTGCTGAATGCGAAGCAATTAACACGGTCGACTACCTTGGAAGCGGTACAATCGGAGCAAATGCATTTAGCGGTTGTACATCTCTTGTTGAAATTGTTATACCGGAGGGCGTTACCGAAGTTGGTAGCGAGGTCTTTGAATATTGCTTTGCTCTTAAATCGGCTATATTTGAGGGAAGCGACACCTCTATTGGTGAGTATGCCTTTTCTCACTGTTCTTCTTTAACTGATATTAAGCTTCCACCGGAATTACCTACTATTCCCGAGGGGTGTTTCTCTAGCTGTTACGCTCTTCAGAAGATTGATATCCCAACAAAATGGATGTGGAAATTCCACGCAGGTGCTTTCAGAGATTGCTCAAATCTTGTTTCCATAACCGTTCCCGAGGGGGTTGACTCGATTGGTACAAATGCGTTCTACGGCTGTACAAAGCTTGTTGAGGTAATTAATCATAGCAATCTTGAATTCTTCGTTGGCTCTGATAGCGACGGCGGAATTGCAGAAAATGCTATCGAGGTTCATTCCGGTGAGAGTAAAATTGTAACGGTAGATGAATTTACGTTCTTTGTAGGAAATGATGCGAATTATCTCGTTTCTTATAACGGTAATGACACGGTATTAGTTCTTCCCGAAAGCTTTATGGGCGAGGATTACGTTATATCAAAGAAGGTCTTTTCTTATACAACGATTACCGAGGTTCTTATTCCTGCATCTGTTACTGCAATAAACGATGAGGCCTTTTACGGATGCTACAACCTGGAGAGGGTATCCTTTGAAGATGGTTCAAGGCTTGCATTTATAGGCGAATCGGCATTCTACTATTGCCGTAAGCTTTATGACATTACCATTCCCGAGGGTGTAACTGTTATTTCAGCCAACGCTTTTCACGAATGTTATTCTATAAGCTCTATAGTGCTTCCGTCAACTCTTAAGGAAATCGGCAAGAGGGCATTTATTTACTGTTCCAAACTCAATACTATTATATTTGCTCCCCAGAGCAAGCTTAAAACTGTTGGTGAGTCTGCGTTTGAGTATGCGTATGTTTGCGACGTATACTACGGCGGAACGGTTGAGGGCTGGGCCGATATTGATATAAGCACAGAGGGCTCGGCAGAATCTCCCGAAACTAAAAACAACAAGCTGATTAATGCTGACAGGTATTACTATGCGGCAAGCAAGCCTGAGGATACAGAATATACATATTGGCATTATGATAATGACGGCAATATAGCCGTTTGGGAATAACCGTCTTTTGCGCCGGGAGCTTTTCCGGCGCAAATAATTTTAGTATATATGTTACAGTTTTTGAAATATTTTTTTAGAAACTATTGACAAAAGTAATTTTTGGTGTTATAATATATCGACGCTTATTGATAGGCTAGAAAAGTATGGGCGTTCGTCCGTCGCCTATGATAGCGATTTTACACGAAAGTGAGGTGCTTTTTCATGTTCGCTATTTTCGTAACAGGTGGAAAGCAGTACAAGGTTGCCGAGGGTGACGTTATCTTCGTAGAGAAGCTTGGCGTTGCTGAGGGCGAGAAGGTTACGTTTGACAAGGTTCTCTGTGTTAACGGCGAGACTTTGTCTGTTGGTACTCCCTATGTAGAAGGCGCAACTGTAGTTGCAAACGTTGTTAAGAACGGCAAGTCCAAGAAGATCGACGTTATCAAGTATAAGTCCAAGAAGAACGAAAAGAAGAAGATCGGTCATCGCCAGGACTATACCAAGATTCAGATCGAAAAGATCGAGGGCTAATCTGAAAAATGACAACAATCACATTCTATAAGACTGACGGCTATTATTACGGTTTTGAGGAGCAGGGACATACTGGCTTTGCTGAATCCGGCGAGGATATTCTATGCTCGGCGCTCTCCGCTATGACGATGTTGCTTATCAACACTATCGAGATTTCTTATGCCTCGACGGTTGATTACACCATTGACGAAAAAACCACAGATATTCGCCTGATAGCGAAATCCGCTCTCCCAAAATACGAGAGTGATGTAAAGAAGCAATACGCTGTATCCGGTCTTATACAGGCTTATTTCTATCAGCTAATGGATCTTGTTGAGGAATATTACGATTACCTTGACGTTAAAGAGATCGAGCGAGAGATTTAAGCAACTACTAATAATTATGGAGGTACACGAAAAATGTTAAAGCTTAGTTTACAGTTCTTCGCTCACAAGAAGGGCGTTGGTTCTACCAAGAACGGTCGTGATTCCGAGTCCAAGCGTCTTGGCGTTAAGAAGGCTGATGGTCAGTCTGTTATCGCCGGCAACATTATAGTAAGACAGCGCGGTACTAAGATTCATCCCGGTACGAATGTAGGTATCGGCTCTGACGATACTCTCTTTGCTCTTGTTGACGGTACTGTTAAATTCGAACATATCACCGGTGGCAAGAAGCAGGTTAGCGTTTACGCTGACTAATAATAGCAAAAAAGAGTAGGTTCGTCTACTCTTTTTGTTTTAATATGCACTTTTAATATAATAAGGAGAAAAAAATGGCAATCCTCGTAACAGGCGGAACCGGTTATATCGGCTCGCACACTACCGTTGAACTTCTTTCTAAAGGAGAAGAGGTAATTATCGTTGACAATCTTTCAAACAGTAAGCTCTGTGTTCTTGACAGAATCGAGAAGATCACAGGTAAGCGCCCCACCTTTATCAAGTGCGACCTTCTTGATATGGAAACGCTTGATAAGGTATTTGCAGATCATCCTGCTATCGACTCGGTTATCCACTTTGCCGGTCTTAAGGCTGTAGGTGAGTCCTGCTCTCTCCCTCTTCTTTATTATCACAATAATCTGACGGGAACCTTTAATCTGCTCGAATGTATGCTGAAATACAAGGTTAATAGAATAGTTTTCAGCTCTTCCGCAACCGTTTACGGTCTGCCGAAATCCGTTCCGATTAGAGAGGATTTCCCCCTTTCGACGACTAACCCCTACGGTGAAACAAAGCTTATGATCGAGCGTATTCTCAAGGATACGGCTGCCGCTAATCCCGATCTTTCGGTTTGCGTTCTTCGTTATTTCAATCCTATCGGCGCTCACGAGTCCGGCCTTATCGGCGAGGATCCCAGAGGTATTCCCAATAACCTGCTTCCTTATATTGCCAAGGTTGCAGCAGGTAAGCTCGAGTGCCTTTCCGTTTTCGGCGACGATTATGATACAAAAGACGGCACCGGCGTGCGCGATTATATCCACGTCGTTGACCTCTCTCTCGCTCATCTCAAGGCTCTTGAATATACCGAGAAATATCAGGGAATTGATTACATAAACGTCGGTACGGGTAACGGATATTCCGTACTCGAGATGGTTAAGGCGTTTGGTGATGTTTGGGGCTCTCCCGTGAATTATAAGATCGCACCCCGCCGTCCCGGTGACATTGCCGAGTGCTATGCAGATCCTACTAAGGCGTATAATACTCTCGGTTGGCGCGCAGAGCGCGACCTTAAGAAAATGTGCGAGGACTCTGCAAGATGGCAAAAGCAGAATCCCGACGGTTATCCGGACGATTAAAATCAAAAGAAAAAAAGAGGCAGACTACGCTTTGCCTCTTTTAATTTAGAAAGGAAAAAATCATGTCACTTTCTGAAAAAAAGCTGTTTCTTTTAGATATGGACGGCACTATATATCTTGACTCGGAGCTATTCGACGGCACGATGGATTTTCTCCGCGAGGTGAAGGCAAGGGGCGGACGTTATCTCTTCTTAACTAACAATTCCTCGAAGAGCGCGTCAGCTTATGTCGATAAGCTTTCGCGTATCGGAATTGAGAGTTGTGAGAATGATTTTCTCACCTCTACGTACGCTACAATTCTTTATATTAAGGATAAATATCCGGGCAGAAGGTTTTACGCGCTTGGTACAGAGTCTTTTGTTAATGAGCTTTTGAAAGCCGGGGTTGACGTTACGACAGAGCTGTCTGACGATGTTTTTGGCATCGTTATGGGTAACGATAACGAGCTGACCTTTAAGAAGCTGGAGGACGCCTGCAAGCTCCTGCTCCGTGATATTGTCTATATTGCAACAAATCCCGACTGGGTCTGTCCCACCGCCTTTGGTTACGTTCCGGACTGCGGCTCTGTGGCAGAGATGCTTTGGCGCGCGACGGGCAAGCGTCCGACCTTCATCGGTAAGCCTGAGCCCGAGATGATATATCTCGCGCTTGAAAAATTCGGTTATAAAAAATCCGAGGCTATAATGATAGGTGACAGGCTATACACCGACATTGCTTCCGGTTACAACGCAGGTATTGATACTATATTCGTGCTTTCGGGTGAGGGAACTCTCGATGACCTGAAAAGCAGCGAGGTAAAGCCTACCTACGTTATGCAGAATATAAGAGAAGTATATAACAAAATTAAGGATTAAAAAATGATAACAGTAAATAATCTCTCATTTCAGTTTGGCGGTCAGCTGCTTTTTAAGGACGTTGACCTGAAATTCACGCCGGGTAACTGCTACGGCATAATAGGAGCAAACGGCGCGGGTAAGTCAACCTTCCTTCGTATCCTCTGCGGCGAGCTTGAGCCGACGAAGGGCGAGGTGTTTATCCCGGATACCGTCAGAATGTCGGTTCTTAAGCAGGACCACTTTGCTTATGAAGAATACAGCGTCCTTGATACCGTTATAATGGGTAACAAGCGTCTTTATGATATTATGAAGGAAAAGGACGCCATATATGCAAAGGAGGACTTTACTGATGAGGACGGCATTAGAGCCTCGGAGCTCGAGGGCGAGTTTGCCGAGCTTAACGGCTGGGAGGCGGAGTCCGACGTTTCAAAGTTGATACAAGGCCTTGGTCTTACTGACGATTATCTATACTTGCAGATGTCAGATCTAAAGGAGTCCGAGAAGGTAAAGGTACTACTAGCACAGGCGCTTTTCGGAAACCCGGATATAATTCTGCTTGACGAGCCTACAAACGGTCTTGATATTGACGCGGTTATGTGGCTTGAGGGCTTTCTTTCCGACTACTTCGGAACAGTTCTCGTTGTTTCCCACGACCGTCATTTTCTCAACGACGTTTGCACAAATATCGTCGATATCGACTACTCGGGAATAAAAATGTACGTTGGTAACTATGAGTTTTGGTATGAGTCAAGCCAGCTTATCCAGCGTATGATAAAGATGCAGAACAAAAAGAATGAAGAAAAGATTGCCGAGCTTCAGAGCTTTATCTCTCGCTTCTCTGCGAATAAATCCAAGTCACGTCAGGCAACCTCGAGAAGAAAGCTACTTGACAAGCTAACGGTTGAGGAGCTTCCCGCATCGTCGAGAAGATATCCCTTCATCGGCTTTGATATGGACAGAGAGCCTGGTAAGGAAATACTTCACGTTGAGGGGCTTACAAAAACTCTTAACGGCCAAACGCTCTTCAAGGATCTTACCTTCCACGTCTTTAAGGAGGATAAAATAGCGATTCTCGGAAACGAGCTTGCGACAACCGCTCTTTACAATATCTTAAACGAGAAGGACACCGCTGACTCGGGCGAGTTCAAGTTCGGTGTTTCGATAACCACCTCGTATTTTCCCCACGATAATACCGAATATTTTGAAGGACACGATGAATCCATTCTTGATTGGATGCGTCAGTATTCAAAGGACCAGACCGAAACCTATCTTCGCGGATTTCTCGGTAAGATGCTCTTCTCAAACGAGGCGGTATTCAAGCCTGTAAACGTCCTCTCTGGCGGCGAAAAGGTAAGATGTATGTTCTCGAGAATGATGATGTTCGGCTCGAATATGCTGATTATAGACCAGCCGACAGATCACCTTGACCTTGAGTCCATAACCGCTGTCAATAACGGTATGCAGAGCTTTAAGGGCAACATCCTCTTCTCGTCCCACGACTACGAGATACTTAACACCGTTGCAAACAGGATAATCGAAATATTACCTGATGGCAGTTTTATTGACAGACCCGGAACGTACGAGGAATATCTCGAATATAAAAAAGCACATGCAATTAATAGCTAAAACAACTTAAAAATGAGCCTCTTTTTCGTAAATTTTGCGGAAAAGAGGATTTTTTTGTACATATTGTACACTTTTTGTTATCATTGACAGAAAAATTTGGAACCCAAGTGTACTTACAGACGCTGAAATTCGATGTACAATATATATAAAAATGCTATTTAAGGAGAAAATTATGGCAAGTAGAAGAATGTTAAACACGGATTTAATAAAGTCGGATCGCTTTTGCGCTCTACCGACTCAGGCGCAGGCGCTGTACCTGCATTTGAATTTAGAGGCGGATGACGATGGGCTGGTGGGGCGCACCTCGGCTCTTATGCGTTCCTTGCGAATTCAAAAAAAGTTTTTGACTATGCTTGAGGAGCAGGGATATATTATCTGCTTCGATTCGGGTATCGTCGCTATAACTCACTGGCATCTTCACAACAAAATACGGGAGAGCAGATACACGCAAACTCAATACACGGATGAAATTTCCAAACTAGAAATTGATGAAAAATCTCTATACGTTTTACGCAAAATACCTGAGGCTTCGGAATTTTCTTGTATACAAAATGTTGACAGCTTGTCCTCCCAGTGTAGAAAAGGTAATGTAAGTATAGAAAAGGAAAGCTTAGAAGAGGTCAGCGAAGTTAATGTTAGTAGCTGCGCCGGCGAAAAGCTTTCATCCGAATACTCTGATAGACTCAGCTACACCGAAAAACAAAAATACAGGCACTTTATCAATCAAGTAAACCTGTATTTTATGCAGCAGTATTCAACTATTGATACTGAGGAATTTATAAAATATAACGAGCAACGGTGCTGGCGAGGTAAGAGAGGTGAGAGCGTCAGGGATAATTACAAGCAGTATATTGACGCCTGGATGAGCCGCGATTACTCGCAAATTTGATTAAATCATTGGTGCTCCGAAAAGCTCGGTCATAAGCGCATACATAAGAGGGATAGTTATAACGCATATCGTATGAGAAATCATAGCCATGCCTGCGCCGGTCTTAGGATTTCCGTCATAGGCAGCAGGGAACACCACCGTATTGAGTCCGAGTGGGGCCGCTACCGCAAAAAAGCAAAGGAAGAGAACCGTATTGCCAATATTTAGACCGAGAGCTATATTTGCCAGCTCCTTGATGCCAAACAGAGCTGCGATAAGAACCGCCGGCAGTATGATAAGGCGTAAAACCGTTGCGATATACACCTTCTTATCCGTGATCATTTCCTTAAATGGATACGACGCAACGGTAAAGCCTGCGAGAATCATTGCCAAAGGCCCCATACAGCTTTTGAGAGCGTCGAGAGTGTTGACGGCAAATCCCGGCAAAATGTTGAATGCACCGGTAAGTCCTGCGATAACACCGAGAACAAGACCTACTATTGACGGATTCAAAAGATCCTTCCACATATTCTTCTTACCCGCGCTTTTTGGAATAAGCGAGTTAAGTCCCCAGGTGTAAATACCTATAGTCAGAGGAAAGGTGTAGAGCTTATAATAGGAGAGCATTGCGTCACCGAACATTCCAAGCACCAGCGGGTCGCCGACGTATCCGGAATTTGCAAAGGCGAGCGCATATTTATATACTCCGCGCTCCATACCCTTTTCCTTCGCGAAAAGAGGCGCAAGTCCTACCGCGATGGTGATAGCGATTAGCATTACCACCGTTGCGAGTACAATGTTTACTATATGTGTGGATATTGTATCCGGTGTGCAGTTTCTGCCCATAGTAACAAAGCTTAGTGCAGGGAAGATAACGTTGGTTTCAAGCTTTGCCAGCACCGTCGCGGAGTTATCCGGCAGAACGCCAAGCTTTTTGATTATATAACCTATCGCTATGCAGGAAAAGAGCATTAGCATAGGATCGAGTGTAGTTATGAACGCTTCAAGCATATCAATTACCTTATGTAGAAATAGTGGCGCACCGATGGGCGCGCCACTTAAAAACAAATATTAGATAGAGCCTACGATGTAGGGAGCCATGTCAGCTCTCTCCTGCGCGAGTCTTTCAGCCTCAGTAGCCTCTTCTGCCTCTCTCTGTGCCTTCTCGGCAGCACGGGCTTCAGCAGCAGCTGCACGCTCAGCCTCTTCAACAAGAGCACGGATAGAGAGCGCGAGCTTTCTGTTCTCGTCGTCGATCTCAACGATCTTAACGTCAACAACGTCGCCAACCTTAAGAACGTCAGAAGGAGCGTTTATTCTCTGGGTAGAGATTCTGGAGATGTGGATAAGACCGTCAACGTCCTCGTAAACCTCTGCAAATGCACCGAAGGGCATAAGAGAAACGATCTTTGCGGAAACTACGTCACCCTCCTTGTACTGCTGTGTAAACTTATACCAGGAGTCCATCTCCTGCGTCTTGTAGCCAAGAGAAATTCTCTTCTTTTCTACGTCAAGCTCCTTGATGAATACGTCGATCTGCTGACCAACGGAAACAACCTGTGAGGGATGCTTAATTCTCTTCCAGGAAAGCTCGGTGTTGTGAACCATACCGTCAACACCGCCGATATCAACGAACGCGCCGTAGTTAGTAAGATTTTTAACAGTACCCATAAAGTGCTGTCCAACCTCAAGGGTCGCCCAAACAGCCTCTTCAGCGGCACGCTTTTCTGCATTAATAATAACTTTGATAGAACCGAGAGCCTTCTTCTTCTGCGCGTCAAATTCGATGAGCTTTACTCTCTGGGTAGTACCTACGAGAGCGTTGAGGTCTCCGCCCTTTGCAACACCGGTCTGAGATGCGGGAATAAATACGTTATTTCCTTCATAAGCGAGAAGAACGCCGCCCTTGATAGCGGAAACGACCTTGCCCTCAAGGATTTCTCCGTTGTCATAAGCCTCCTTAATGACAACCCAGCTGTTATCAGCGTCAACTCTCTTCTTGGAAACGGTAGCAAGACCCTTGCCGTCCTCGACACGAATAACAAATACCTCTACCTCATCGCCAACCTTGAACATATCAGCGAGCTTCGCGTTAGGATCGTCCGTGATCTGCTCTTTGGTGAGCACGCCGGTAAACTTGGCGCCAAGGTCGAGCTTTATCTCATTTTCACCGATGGTGAATACGGTACCGGTAACTGTTTCTCCTGTATGTAAAGTTTTGAGTGAGCCTTCCAGCATTTGACTAAAGTTTTCCATAGTTATAAAAACCTCCGTTATTATACCGTCGGGCGTGGAAGCACCCGCGGTTATTCATGCGCTCTTTGCGCTGTCAGGAAAATCAGTTTTAAGCTCTGCTGCCGATTCAATCCATTGAGTATGCGGACAAGCCTCACGGCACAGCTTGTATAGCTTTTCCGTATTTGAGCTGTCCTTACCGCCAACGACTATCATAACGTCGGATTTATTTGCAAGCCTTATAGCTTCGTTCTGACGATTTTCAGTGACATTACATATTGTATCAAAAATTTTCGCGTTTGTATATAGTTTTTTGAAAAATTTTTTAATTTTTATGAATTCCAACAAATTTTGAGTTGTTTGAGAGCATAAAATGGGTATTTTGCCCTCTAAATCCAGAGCCGTAGCTTCTTTGTAGCTCGTAATAATTGCCTTCTTGCCATAAGCATAGCTTATGATGCCTTGGGATTCAGGGTGGTCGTGTGAGCCGAAGAGTACGAAATAGGTGCATTCGTTGGTGTTTTCATCGGCAATTTTATGAATCCTTTTGACAGATGGGCAGGTCATATCAATTACGGTAAAATTTGGGTGCGAGTCGGCAAGCGCCATAAGCTGCGAGTGAATTTCCTTTGTAATACCGTGAGTCCTTATTACAAGGGTTGTTGGCGACTCTTCGCCGTCGTCAAGAATTTCTTTGATTTCCGTCAGCGTTACGGAACGTACGCCCAGAGCTGCCAGGGACTCGTTATATATTCTGTTGTGAATCAAATGTCCAAGCGTGAAAATTCGCTCGTTTAATTTGCGCTCATTGATAAGACGCGTTATTTCCGCGTCAGCACGCTTAACACCCGGGCAGAAGCCCGAGCCCTTTGCTACCGTGATATTCAACGCTTCTTGCCGCCCTTGCGCTTCGGTATGGGAGCAGGGAGGGAGGAGTAGTCACCCATTTCGACTACTGCGTTAAAGATTTTTTCGGTTGCGGCTCTATATTCTGCCGTACCGCCGTTCTCAAAGCCAAGCTCCGAATTTTTAATAACCTTACCGAAGATTACCTCGACGCGTTTTAAGAAGCCGTATCTGCCGCCCTTAATTTTTATGCACACGGGAAGCACGTCGCAGCCCGAATGGTAGGCGATAAGCCCTGCGCCGTGATGTATAGACGTTTTTGCGGGGTCAACGCCGGGGAATCTGTGTCCCTGCGGGAATATGGACAGCACCTTTCCTGCCTCTGCAGCGGCAACTGACGCTTTTATTGCTCCGACGTCACCGCTGCCTCTGTCAACCTTGATTGCACCCAGCGCTTTTACGATAGTGCCAAGCAGGGGAACGGAGAAAAGCTCCTTTTTAGCTACGAAGGTAAGCTGACGGGGGCATACCGCGCCTATCGAGATAACGTCAATCGCTCCGATATGGTTAGCACAGAGAATGAGTCCGCCGTCCATTGGTACGTTTTCGATCCCTGTGGCTTTAACACGCATAACCAGCCTGTAAATAGGCGCGACTATGGGCTTTGCGAAGGAATAAAAGTTTCTGACCTTGGATTTTTTCTTAACGATCTTGAGAATGGACTTGCAGGTTTCCTCCTCCGTCATATCGGAGTTATCTATGAGTATCGCATCCTCTGCCTTGACGCAGGGCGCAACGGCGCGTGTGGAGTCGTTTTTATCCCTTTCGACCATCTCGTTATATACCTGCTCGTAGGACACCTCGCTGCCCTTTGCGAGAAGCTCCTTGTACCTGCGCTTTGCTCTTGCCTCTGCGGAGGCGGTGAGAAATATCTTTACCTCAGCGCTTGGGAGAATAACCGTGCCTATGTCACGGCCGTCCATTATTACGCTGTTTCGTTTAGCGGTGCTTCTCTGCGTTTCGAGCAGATATTCGCGCACCTCAGGGATAGCGCTGACGGCTGATGCCGCCATTGAAACCTCCGGAGTTCTGATAGCGTCACCCTTGTCCTCACCGTTAAGGAGTATAACCTGTCTGCCGTCCTGAAATTTCAGTTCCAGCGTTATCTCGTCAAGCAGGGAAACGACAGTGCCATTGTCCTTGGGAGATACGCCCTTATTAAGTACGTAAAGACCGATGTTTCGATAAAGAGCCCCTGTATCAACGTAAATGATTCCGAGCTCACGCGCCAACGCCTTGGCAACGCTGGATTTGCCGGCACCGCCGGGACCGTCTATTGCAATTCTAATCATAACTGTTTACCTTTCGATATAATTCTGCCGTATATTAAGTTTGGGATATTGCAGAATTCATTCCTGCAAGGTACCCCGTTGAAAACGCTATCTGTAAATTGAATCCACCCGTGTAGGCGTCAACGTCGATAATCTCGCCTGCAAAATACAGGCCGGAAATCAGCTTTGATTCCATTGTTTTTGGTGAAATTTCTTTTACATCAATACCGCCGGAGGTTATTATTGCCTCCTCGATAGGCCGAAGGGCCTTGAGCGGAATTTCCATAGACTTAAGATTACGGAGTATAGCTCTTCGTTCCTCCTTAGTAATAGAGTTCACCTTTTTTCTCGGGTCAATACACACAAGGGTAACAAACGGCTCTATCATCTTTTGGGGAAGAAGCTCCGAGAGTGAATTTATAAAGTCCTTATTGGCATTTTTTGAAAAATCCGATAAGAGTCTATTATCAAGGGTCTTTTCATCAAGCGCGGGCTTCAGGTCGATAAGGAGCGTGAGAGCCGATATGTCCGTTTCCTTAAGTCTTGCCGAGGCGGAGAGTATAACAGGTCCCGTCACTCCAAAATGCGTAAACATCATCTCGCCAAAGTCGGAATACAAGAGCTTTGCTTCCTTCGTTACCACTTTAATTCCCACGTTTTTAAGTGAGAGCCCCTGCATTTGTCTGCAAAGAGGGGAGTCGGATTCGATAGGAATAAGGGAAGGGGTAATGGGAGTTACGGTATGGCCGAGTCTTGATACGAGCTTATACCCCGAGCCGTCAGAGCCCGTTAAGGGATAAGATCTGCCTCCTGTGGCGATTATTACCTTATCAAATTCGTATTCACCGCTGCCTGTAGTTACAAGAAAAAGCTCATCTCGCTTTTCGATGCGTTTAACCTTCTCGTATATTATTTTCGCGCCGTCGCAGTAGCGGCGCATAGCATCAACTATCGTTTTTGCCTTATCGTCCGAGGGAAAAACTCGGTTTCCTCGCTCGGTTTTTAGATTAACGCCAAGAGATTCAAAAAGTGTCATCGTGTCCTCGGGGGACAGCTCGTTCAAGGCGGTGTAAAGAAAACGCGGATTCCTTGTTACGTTGTTCATAAATTCCTGTACCGTGCAGTTGTTTGTAACGTTACAGCGGCCTTTGCCTGTTATCGCCAACTTTTTACCAAGATGGGTCATACTCTCGAATATAGTTACAGAGGCTCCGTATTTGTGTGCCGTTCCGGCAGCCATCATTCCTGCGGCGCCGCCGCCCACAACGCAAACACGCACGGGAGTATAATTATCGCTTTGCATACACGTCATATTCGTCCCAAATCTCCTCAAGCCTCTCGAATCTCTCGCTTATCTTGTCTCCGCATCTGGCACTTATTTCTACCACGATGGCGTTAATGATGCTCAAAGGTGCAACCAGCGAGTCCATAAACGACGCCATATCCGACTGCGCCGTGATAAGATAGTTTGCGTACTCCGCAAGAGGTGATACGGCGGAATCAGTGAAAACTACAACTTCTGCATCGTTATTTCTTGCGTATTTTACAGCGTTTACCATTTTTGAAGAATATCTAGGGAATGAGAAGGCTATAAAAACGTCCTCGCTGCTGATAGAGAACATTTGCTCAAATACCTCTGCTGAGGAGGTGGGGTTTACAAATTTCACGTTATCAAAGATAAGAGATAGGTGGTAATAGAGAATTCTAGCGATAGGCTCGGTGCTTCTTGCACCCGCGATATATATAGTCTTTGCGCGAAGAATCGAGTCTACGGAGCTTGTAAAAACGTTTCTGTCAAAGGTATCAAGTGTGTAACGGATCTTGTTTATATCAGACTCCATAACGGTTTCCAGAACGTCAGCTCGTCCTATACGCTGCTTTGTTACCTCGATACGCTGTGTGGGAGTGAGCTTTATTCTGACAAGCTCCTGAACCGCGCGCTGAAACTCCGAATATCCGGAAAAGCCAAGCTCGCTTGCAAACCTTACGACAGTTGATTCTGAAACGCCGACCATTGCGGCAAGCCTTGCGGCAGTCAAGTACGCTGCCTTATCATACGACTGAAGGATTGCGTCCGCGATTTTCTTTTGTCCTTTTGAAAAGGACGGTAATTTTGTCCGAATTATCTGTGAAATGTCCTCTGCCATTGATACGACCCCGCTTTCAATGTTAAATCAAATTTTTCGATAAGCAAATAGTATTTTAACATATTTTATTTCATTTTACAATACTTTTAGAGAAAAAATGAATGAAATTCTTTCATTTTACAAAAAAAGTGACGGCCCGAAGAATGTGATGGACCGTCACAGGATATTAAATTTTCAGAGCTACGGCGTCAAGCTCGGATAAATCAGCCTCGTTATGAGTGACTAAAATAACCAGGCGTCTTTTGCTCTCTTCTTTGATTATTTCTTTTACAATAGAGGCGTTTTCGGCGTCTAGCTCCTTTGTCGGCTCGTCGAGAAGCAGTATTGGAGCATCTCTCAAAAACGCGCGCGCTAGCGTCACTCTTTGGCGCATACCACCCGACAGCTCCTCGGGGAAAAGATGTGTATCTTCCTCACTGAAGCCGAGCCTCAAAAGCATATTCGTTGCTTTCTTTACAGCCGCATCGTCTGGCTTATCGTGATTTGCAAAAATTACGTTATCGATAGTAGTAAGGGTTGGTAAGAGTCTTGGCTCTTGGAAGGCGTAAGAAACGTTTTTTATTCCTCCGCCGACGATCTCGCCCTCAAAATCATTATCCAGCCCCGAAATCAAACGCAACAGAGTAGTTTTACCCTTGCCGCTCTCACCGCAGATAGCGTAAATTCCCGTATCGGAAAATTCATAGGAAAGAGAGGAAAATATCCTTTTTTCATCAAAGGATTTACTTACGTTTTTCAGTATCAGTGCCATAGAATGCGTACCCCCTCCTTTTCTTCGTAAGCGCTGCAAGAGCAAGCCTTGCAAGGCGCTCAAACGCAATGCTGAAAATTATGACGACAAGCGTCCAGGCAAAAACCTCGGCAGTAAGAAGATTATATTTTGCATCGTTGATATACTGTCCTATCGAGTTTTTTGTATAAGCTATTATTTCTGCGGCAATCTCGGATTTCCAAGCAAGGCCGACGGATGTAATAAGAGCGGGTATAA
Organism: Clostridia bacterium; assembly: GCA_017463125.1. Classification (GTDB taxonomy): domain Bacteria; phylum Bacillota; class Clostridia; order Oscillospirales; family CAG-272; genus UBA1740. The sequence continues at coordinate 16,442 of JAFTPV010000010.1, forward strand.
AGAATTTAAGAAGCGTGGGGAGAGTTAGGAGCCTGAATTTTTTTAACCTCGAGAATTCGTAGGCACGGCACATCTCCTCCGTGTCCTTATCAATTGAACTGTAAGCGTCAAGAACGTTTTGCCATATTATCGGCATAACCATCAGTACCGCAACGACGATAGCGATAGCGTCACCTGAGAGTAGTATCCAGAAAACAACGATAAAGGACGCAACGGGCGTTGCCTTGATTACCGAGATAATCGGAGATAGGAGAATACGGACAAATTTTACGTGATGGGATAGTATTGCGAGTCCCACACCGAGAAATACGCCTATAAGAAGCCCAAAGATAACTCTAAAAACCGTATAAAGCGCCACTCTGTAAAATTCGGGGGAGGTTATTAAGCGCGAGAGTGCTGAAAGCGTATCCGAAACGCTCGGTAAAAAGTAGGGTCGGTCCATAAGCATGGCGCATATCTGCCAAGCGGAAACCCAAAAAACTATCGAAATTAAGGATAAGAATAAAGCCTTAAGCTTATTTTTCATAATAGAACGCATCGTCGGGCGAGGGAAGCGCAAGCTCTGTGTAGAAGGTCTTAAGAGTGCTCTTCATTTCAGCGCCGTCAATGTATGAAATAGCGTCACCAAGGTTTGAAAGCGCCGATTTTGCAGCAGGCTCAGCCGCCATAATACCTGCGTCCGCAATGTATTTTGCCGACGTGTTAAGATTATCAAGGTTTCCTATAAAATTAACAGAGGCTTCGTATTCTGTGAGGAATGCTGCAAGCTCGTCGGGGTTCTCGTCAATGAATTTCTGAGTCGTTACGATGCAACCCATAGCAATGGGAGGGTTACCCTCTATGCTCTCGTATGCTTCACCGAGATCGATATCCACGCTATAAGAAATTTCATCAGCCTTGCCGGCCTTGTTTATAGCAAGCTTTGCCGCAGTGATAAGAGGCTCGGGAATTACGGCAAAGGGAAGCGTGCCGTTTATTACTTGCGCCTGAACGTCTGCGGGCTTTACCATCTCCTTCGTGCCGTCGGGGGTAGTTGTTGAAACAGTGATGTCAAGTCCGAGCTTTGATATAATGTACTCGAGGATTATCTTTGGCGTACCGTTCTTGCAGGTGTAGATCGTCTTGCCCTCAAGTTCTGAAAGAGAGGCTACGTTATTGTCCTTATCGGAAATAAGGAAAAGTGAGTTGAGGCAGTTTATAGCTAAAACTCGAATAGAAGAATCAACAGTTTTGTAATACGCGGCCGCCTCGTTTGTTGGCAGGCAGATTACGTCAACCTCGCCTTTTGTGAGATCAGCCTTTGCGTCGGCGGTATCAGCGTAAGCGGTGAAGGCGTACTTGTCGTTCCCCTCCTTGCCACCGTTGTCGTTGATGAGCTTTGCCATGCCCATACCGGTTGGCCCGGACATAAATCCGACGTTAATCTTTGTCGGCGTGCTGTCGCCGTTATCTCCGCCACCGTTGTCACAGGCGGCAAAGGCAAAGATAGACATTGTGATAAGTAAGAGTGTTGCGATGATTTTTTTCATTTTGAAAATTCCTCCAGCCCTTCCGGGTCTTTTATAAAAATTTTTTTATTATCGTAAGTAATAAGTCCCGCGCCGACGAGTGAATCTATGGCACGGTAAACCGATGCGCGCCCTGCGCTTATCTTCTCGGCGCACCGCAGGCAGTTTAAGGGAAATTCCACCCCGTACTTTTCATACTCGTAGAGCAAAAATGCACCAAGCTTTCTTTCTACAGTTCCTTGCGAGAATGTGTCAAGCTTTCTGTTGAGGAAGAGGATTTTACGCGATAAAAACTCTATTACGTTCATTGAGATTTCGGGGTGCGCTTTTATCATTGAAAAAATGCTTTCTTTCTCGAAAAACAATACTGCCGTGTTTTTTTTTGCGTAAATCTCGGTTGGAAAGCTTTCCTCCTCGGTGAATACTGCCATAACTCCGAAGCTGTCGTATTGGGTTAGGGTGTTGAATATAACGTTTTTTGAGTCGGCAGAGCTGCGTCTAACCTCACATTCACCCGAGAGCACAAAGCCAACCATTCTATAAAACTCGTGCGGGGAAAAAATGCACTCGCCTTTTTTATACTCAAGTATCCTCGGTTGATTCTCGCTGACGATAGCCTCTGCTTGCTCGCGGTTCATACCGGAAAACAGAAACAACCTTGTAAAATCGTATGCGTCCTTTTTCATTTTTTCTCCTAAAAGTGTATCATCTGATACAGATTTTATCATATTTCTTCCTATTTGTCAATAGTAGGAGCATATTTTTTTCTCCTTACCTTGAATATTTTATACGAAAGGTACTTGAAATTCGTAAAAGTATGTGCTATACTATAATAGTATTATTATTTACGCGCGACCATCGCACGCAATTTAACAAATAGAAAGGAAATTTCTATGTACGGTTTACTCAGCGCCGAAACGAAAAGCTTTGCCGAAGCCTTGGCATCGTTTTTTGATTTTGCAAAGGGTGCATTTTCAGAGCATTTTACCATCGCAGACGCGGTTGACATAATTTTATTGACTATACTTTTCGGTTGCGTTTTCAAGTTCGTTATTAATAAAAAGGCGGGGGCGCTAATTTTCGGTATCCTCGTATGCCTTGTATTTTACGCTCTTGCCTCTTTTTTCAATCTTACGGGAATCAGGTATATTCTCTCGGGAGTATTCCAGATAGGTGCGCTGGCGTTGGTTATCATATTCCAGCCGGAGATAAGAGAGCTGCTTGAGAAGCTCGGGGCGGGCTCGCTTAACGGTATCCGTAATTTCGGCGATTCCTCTCACGGAAACAAGATTAAATATAAGAATATCGACTCGATCTGCAAGGCTGTTCATATTCTCTCCATGCAGAAAACGGGCGCGCTTATTGCAATAACGAAGAACACAAGCCTTGACGATATTATACATACCGGCACGCTTATCAACGCGGATATAAGCGACACCCTTATCAGAAACCTCTTTTACGATAAATCACCTCTGCACGACGGAGCGGTTATAATAGATAACGGCAGGATTGCCTCTGCTGCTTGTATCCTTCCTTTAACAAAAAGAACGACCTTTGATTTTGAAATAGGAACACGTCACAGGGCAGCCATCGGACTTTCCGAGTCTAGCGACGCTATCGTTATCGTCGTTTCGGAGGAAACGGGCATTATCTCGGTTGCCAAGGACTCAATTCTCACGCGTGAGTTCACCAACGAGTCGCTGCGACAGCTTCTTATCAAGGAGCTTATCAGGGAAGAGCGTCACTGACGCTGAATTACAGTTACAAATCCCATACCGTGCCTTTAGGGCAGAATGGAGCTTAAATGAAGAATAAATTTTCAGGTAAAAAAATCGGCGCGGTGCTTTCGCTTTTAGCATCGGTTGCGGTAGCCGTCCTGTTTTGGCTTTTCGTTAAATACAGCGAGTCGGGCGGTGCCCCCCTCTTTGCAGCAATGCCGGATCTGTTTGGTACTCTGCTATGAGCAAGGATACCCGCATTATTATCGTTAATAATGTAAAATTGCCGATAAACGCCTCTCATAAAGAGGCGTTTATCGTTGCAAGACGAAGGCTGTCTTCGCTCGGCGTCAAGGTGCAGAATTCCGATTGCTATATATATAGAAAAAGCGTTGACGCAAGACGAAAAACGGAGATAAGCTTCGTTTATTCGGTAGCCTGTAAATCCGAGGCTGATATAAATGACGAGCGTCTTTCAAAAAACGGTATGGCACGTCTTTTACCCGGTGAGCTTACACCGATAATATCCGGGAACGTGACATCTGCCCCGCCCGTTGTCGTCGGCACAGGTCCTGCGGGATTGTTTGCCGCCCTTCTTCTTGCAGAGCACGGTTACGCCCCGATAGTCCTTGAGAGAGGTGGCTCGGTTAAGGAAAGACACGAGGCAGTAAGACGCCTTCGTGAATTCAAAATACTTGACCCAAACACTAATATTCAGTTCGGCGCAGGGGGTGCCGGCACATTTTCTGACGGAAAGCTTGTCACACGGGTAAACGACCCGCTTTTATCCTACGTTCTTTCTCGATTCGTGGAGTTTGGCGCTCCCGAGGATATAAAATTTATTGCGAAGCCGCATATAGGAACGGATATACTGTCCGTTATCGTTGACAGGATGCTCTTGCATATTGAGTCGCTCGGCGGCAAAGTTTTATATAATACTAAATTTCTCTCCGTATGCTCCGATGGCGGCGTAGTCAAAGGAGTTGTTACGGACAAGGGTGAGATTGATTGCTCGTCTGTTATACTCGCAATAGGACATAGCGCAAGAGATACCTACGAATATTTGATAAATGCCGGCTTTGCCGTTGAGCCGAAGCCGTTCTCCGTAGGTATGAGAATAGAGCATCGCACCGAGGATATTGACCGTGCTATGTACGGTAGCTTTGCAGGCGACCCAAGACTTTCTCATGCCGAGTACGCGCTTTCTCATAACACGAAGGAGCGCGGTGTCTACACGTTCTGTATGTGTCCCGGGGGCGAGGTGGTTGCCGCTACGAGCGAGGAGGGCGGCGTTGTCGTGAACGGAATGAGCGAGAACGCAAGAAGCGGAGTTAATTCAAATTCAGCCGTCGTATGCTCGGTGTTCCGTGAGGATTACGGCAATACGCCGATCTCTGCAATAGAATTTCAAAGAAAGATTGAGCGCGCGGCATTTACGGCAGGCGGCTCTGACTATTCGGCGCCGATTATCACGGTTTCCGATTTTTTAGACGGCACGCTTAGGCGCGAGCCGAAGAGAATTATTCCTACGTATATGAACGGTAACGGCGTAAGGCTCGCAAGACCCGAGAGCTATCTTCCTGAGTTTACCGTAAACGCAATAAAAGGCGCGCTTTCCGTCTTTGATAAAAAAATAGAAGGCTTTGCGTCGGCTGACGCAGTCCTCACGGGCGCTGAAACAAGAACCAGCGCGCCTATAAGAATTTTACGCAACCCCGAAACTCATCTCGCAGTGGGCTTTAAGAATTTTTATCCGGCAGGCGAGGGGGCAGGATACGCAGGGGGAATAAGCAGTGCCGCACTAGACGGCATCAAGGTTGCTCTTTCACTTATGAAGGAGATCGGGCCGTTAAAGTAACGGCAACGGCGCCGGAGTGGTAAAAAACGACGGCGCCCTAAGGTTGATAAAAATATGGAAGGCGGGAGAAATCCCACTACGGTTAAAATAAATGATAAACATCACTGAAAATAAGGAGAAGCACTGGATAATCAAATCCGAGGGCGACGTCGGAACTAGCAACGCCGTTTCCAAAATTGCCTTTGAACTTGGGATAAATCCGATAATCGCAAGACTCCTTTACAACAGAGGCTACACCACGCCGGACGCGGCTAAATCCTTTATCTATATGGAGAGTGAGATGCTTCACAATCCGTTTATGATGAAGGATATGCAGCTTGGTGTTGACAGAATAAGGCGGGCTGTCGAGGGGGGCGAAAAAATAACTGTTTACGGAGATTATGACGTTGACGGAGTTACCTCGGTTTGTACCCTTTACCTTTACTTAAAGTCGCTCGGCGCGGATATTAATTATTATATCCCCAACAGAGCAGGCGAGGGATACGGTGTATCGAGCGCGGCAATAGACGCCATAGCCGAGGACGGCACGACATTGATTATCACGGTTGATACCGGTATTACGGCAAACGCCGAGGTGGATTACGCAAAGGGGGTCGGTGTTGATTTTGTTATAACCGATCACCACGAGTGCAGGGACGATATTCCAAACGCTGCGGCAGTTATAAATCCGCATAGACCCGACTGTCCCTATCCTTTTAAGGAGCTTGCGGGTGTCGGCGTAGTATTCAAGCTTATATGCGCTTACGAGGAGTCTGCGTTTTCAAAAAACAGACGCGCTGCTGCCGAGAAGATATTCTCGGAGTATTCCGACCTTGTTGCAATAGGTACTATAGCTGACGTTATGCCGATAAAGGATGAGAACCGTATTATTGTCAGGTACGGTCTTAATATGATTGAAAATACGCGCAGACTAGGTCTTGGCGCACTTATTGACGCGACCCAGGCTCGCGCCGACGGCCAAAAGACTCATCATAAAAAGAAAAAAGTTAAGATAACGTCGGGATTCATCGGTTACACGATAGCTCCAAGAATAAACGCGGCAGGAAGGATAAGAACGGCCTCTATGGCGGTTGAGCTTTTCCTTACCGATGACGCACGCAAGGCGGCGGAGATTGCAGACGAGCTTTGCAGAACTAACAGAGAGCGTCAGGCTGAGGAAAACAAGATAATGAAGGAAGCTCATAAGATGATAGAGAGCTACGACATTGAGAAAAATCCCGTAATAGTCCTAGATGCTGATAATTGGCATCACGGCGTTATCGGAATTGTTTCCTCAAGAATTACCGAGAAATATTTTCGTCCCTCAATTCTTGTTTCCTTTGAGGGAAACGAGGGCACGTCAGTATCGGACGAGGACGTCGGAAAGGGCTCGGGACGCAGCATAAAGGGGATGAACCTCGTTGACGCACTCTATCATTGCAGTGAGCATCTCGTTAAGTTTGGTGGTCACGAGCTTGCGGCAGGTCTTTCGGTAACGCGCGCATCTCTTCCGAAATTCCGCGAGATGATTAATAAATACGCAAGAGAAAAGCTCTCTGATAGTGATATGGTACCGACAGTCGAGGCTGATTACGAGATAGCCTTTTCAGATATAAATCTGGCTTTGGCAAAGGGGATACAGATGCTCGAGCCGTACGGAGTCGGAAATCCCGTTCCCGTCTTGGTTTTACGCGGCGTTTCTCTGCTTGAGTTGTCCGGTATCAGTGACGGCAAGCACACGAAGCTCGTCGTTGGCGATGGACGCCACAGCGTATCCGCAATGTATTTTTCCAATTCACCAGAATCGCTCGATCTCTATGTAGGCGATAAAATCGATGTTCTCTTTAACCTTGATATAAACGAATGGGGTGACAGAGAATCGGTTCAGCTGATCGTCAGGGACGTTAAGCCCGCGAAATCACAGGAGGAGATCTTTGCCGCAGAGCGTAAGAGATTTGATGAGATTCGTGGCGGTGCGCGCTTTACCGAGAGTGAAGGGATTATTCCGACCAGAGATGATTTTGCCGCCGTTTATAAATTTATGCTTGCCCAACAGCGAGCAGGCCACACGACCCTATCTCACAGAGATATTACCTCGCGTTTTACCGGTGAGGCTGACACGCGAGTGATAGGCTACGCAAAGCTGAAGGTTATCATTATGGTATTTAAGGAGCTTAATCTCGTGTCGATAGAAGAGGAGTCTGACGAGGTATACAGCTTCGACATACATTACACCTCGTCCAAAACCGAGCTTGAAAAATCAACGCTTCTGCGCAGACTTCGCCAGCAGCTCATACGACAGGCTTAACACAATTTTTAGGTATTTTCTTATGTATATTGAAATGAATTCGCTTCTCGACTTTTTGAATAAGAGCGAGAAAAATTACGACATAGCAAAAATCACGGCGGCTTATAATTACGCCGATTCTCTGCACGCAGGTCAGTTCCGCTTAAGTGGTGAGCCATACATCAGCCACCCGGTAGCCGTAGCTCGTATCGTTGCGGAGCTTGGACTTGATACCGATTCTATCTGCGCGGCGCTTCTTCACGACACGGTTGAGGACTGCGCTGATAAAACTAACCTCGAGATACTAAGGAAAATGTTCGGAACCGACGTTTCGATGCTGGTTGACGGACTTACGAAGATAATTCAGGTTCAGGTTGCGGATAAGGAAGAAGCACATATCGAGAATATTCGTAAAATGCTTCTTGCAATGAACCGCGATATCCGCGTTATATTTATCAAGCTTTGCGATCGCCTTCACAATATGCGTACCCTCTCGGCAAAGAAGGAGGATAGGCAAAGGGCAATCGCGCTTGAAACGATGTATATCTACGCCCCTCTTGCTCACAGGCTCGGTATCCAGAAAATAAAGCAGGAGCTTGAGAACCTGAGTTTATTTTACCTTGATAGCGTAGGCTATGAGGAGGTCCACGAGGCAATAGACAGAAAATACGGTCAGAGCTTTACCTTCATCGAGGAGGCAAAGCAGATTCTTTGCGAAAAGCTGCGTGAGAACAAAATTGAATTTGAGATAGTAGGACGTATAAAGTCAGTTTACAGTCTTTACCGCAAGATGTACTCGCAGAACAAGGCCTTTGATGAAATATACGATTTTTACGCTTTAAGGATAATTGTTGAAACCGAGCTTGAGTGCTATACCGCACTTGGTCTTGTTCACGAGATGTTCAAGTCCATACCCGGTAGATTCAAGGACTATATCTCAACCCCCAAGCCCAATCTTTACCGTTCTTTACACACAACGGTTATCGGTCACAGCGGAATACCATTTGAGGTTCAGATAAGAACTAGGGCGATGCACGAGGAGGCTGAATACGGTATCGCGGCGCACTGGAAATATAAGACGGGGGAGAAGGCCGGCACCAACATTGACGAAAAGCTGCGCTGGATTGCCCAGCTTCTCGAGTCTGACGAAAACACGCGCGACCCCGACGAATTTATCCATTCGTTTAAGACGGATATTTTCCACGATGAAACCTTCGTCTTTACCCCCAAGGGTGACGTTATATCCTTGCCCCAGGGCTCTACCGCGATAGATTTCGCTTACGCTATTCATTCCGCAGTCGGTAATAAGATGGTCGGAGCGAAGATAAACGGCGTTATAGTTCCTATCGACAAAACTCCGCAAAACGGAGATATTATTGAGATACTTACCTCTCAGTCTGCAAAGGGGCCGAGCCGCGATTGGCTTAAGATTGTGAAAACGGGTCAGGCGAGAAGTAAGATTCGCCAGTGGTTCAAGAAGGAACGCCGCCCCGAGAACATTCTTGTCGGACGCGCCGAGGTGGAGAAGGAGCTGCGTAAGCTGGCAAGGAATATTTCCGATGCAGAAATGGACGAAATAATTTCTGTTATCGCCAAGCGCGTAGGTATTAATACCGCTGATGATTTCTATAACACTCTCGGCTTTGGCGGTATAACTCTGCAAAGATTTATTCCTAAAATCAAGGAAGAGATAGATAAGAGATTTGCAGACGAGGAGCTGCCGGCAACCGCAGAGGAGGAGATCAACAAGCTTAAGCTTCAGGCGTACAGCAAGAAGGTCAAGGCTTCCGCAGGCATTATAATTGACGGTGAGCGCGGCTGTCAGGTCAAGTTTGCAAAATGCTGTAACCCCTTACCCGGTGATAAGATCGTCGGATTCATCACGCGCGGTTTCGGTGTTTCTATACACAAGAGTGATTGCCCCAATGTCATTCAGTCAAGAAATGAAGAAAATCTTGCAAGATGGGTGAAGGCAGAGTGGGAGAGCGACGCCGCCTCTATGCAGTCCGGTGAAACCTATGAGGCAAAGATACAGATAAAAGCGGAGGACGGTATCGGCGTTATTGCCGGTATCTCGGTTGCTCTTGCCGATATGCGAGTTTCCATAACTCAAATTAATACCCAGGTGAATAAGGCAGGGGATACTATAATCAACGTCGGCGTAACCTGTAAGAGTGTATCTCATTACGATTCCATAGTGTCGAGGCTACGCTCTGTTCCCAAGGTTCTTTCCGTCAGCCGAGGCTATTCCAACTAATTAAATTTTATCGGAGATTTATATGATTGCTGTAATTCAGAGAGTTAATAACGCAACCCTTTATTCAGACGGTGAATTCACCTGTAAAATTGATAAAGGATTATATATTCTTCTCGGCGTTGCAAAGGGGGACTGTGAGTCTGACGCTGTTGCCCTTGCCGAAAAAATATCAAAGCTGCGTATATTTTCTGACGAAAACGACCGAATGAACCTGTCCGTAAACGATATATCCGGTGAGGTTATGGCGGTATCAAACTTTACGCTTAACGCAAATTACGCTCACGGCAACCGCCCTGATTATTTCGGCTCGGAGGAGCCGGCAAGGGCCTCGGCGCTCTTTGATTTCTTTGTAGAAAGAATGAAGGAGAGAGTCAAATACTGCTGTGCGGGAATATTCGGCTCTGATATGCGTACCGATATGTCAACTGACGGTCCCGTTACTATCGTTATGGATTCAAAAATACTTTTGAAGAAGGGATAAGAGAATGATACTTAATGTAAGTGGTGATATTAACCGCTATTACGTGCAAACCTTGTGCATGGTTTTCTTTCCCGGGACAACCTTCGGTCAGAACGAGCAGTCGGCAGACGGAGTTCCGGAGGTCACGGTTGACGTAAGCCGTGATATGACCGACAATTCCGTAACAGCCTACGCCTGTATAAAGCTCAACGATAAGATTTGTGAAGCTACCGAAACTGTCAATGCGGACGAGCCTATAACTATTGCTACACACGAAGCGATTGCCGTCGGACGAGCGATATTTGCAGCGGGTAACGACCTGCTTGGGCACACACCCCCTTGGGGAATCCTTACGGGCGTAAGACCTGCAAAGGTTGCCGCAGGGCTTCTCGGTATGGGTAAGGGCGTCATAAAGACGAAAAAAATACTGCGTGACGAGTATTTCCTCACACCGCAGAAGGCGGCACTTGCCGTTTCTGTTGCCTCGGCAGAGATGAAGCAGATTAAAAAAATGGCAGAGAACAGCTGCTCGCTTTACATATCAATTCCGTTTTGCCCGACGCGCTGTGCCTATTGCAGCTTTGTTTCGTATACCACAAAGCGCTTGCTATCGATGATTGACGAGTATCTTGAGGCGCTTCTTTGTGACCTTGATGATACCTTTGATACTATTAAAAGGCTCGGTATGACAGTCAGCACCGTCTATATCGGCGGAGGTACGCCTACGACACTCTCGACCGAGGGGCTTGTTCGCCTGTTTAATAAGATTGAAGAGCATATCGACCCCGCCACGCTTCTTGAATTTACACTTGAAGCCGGCAGACCCGATACTATAACTAAGGAAAAGCTTGATGCTGCAAGGGAACACGGCGTAACGCGTATCAGTGTCAATCCCCAGACGCTTAACGATAATATCCTCGAGGAGATAGGAAGAAGGCACACGGTAGAGGACTTCTACCGCGCTTATGCTCTTGCAAAGGAATCCGGCATCAAGGATATAAACGTTGATCTTATTGCCGGACTTCCCGGTGACGATTTTAAGAATTTCTCTGAAACTATTGATAAGATAATTGAGCTTAAACCGACTAACATAACCGTCCATACCTTCTCCGTAAAGAAGGCGTCTGACGTTTTAAGAAATAACTCGGGCGCTTACTCTCTTACCGGAGGTGACGCCGCAAAGAGCGTTTCTTATTCGCAAATAAAGACGAAATTCGCCTCATACAAGCCTTATTATATGTATAGGCAGAAGAATACCGTCGGAAATCTTGAGAACGTCGGCTTCTCGCTTGATGGGCACGAGGGACTTTACAACATATATATGATGGAGGAGATACAGACGATATTTGCCGTTGGTGCAGGTGCGGTTACCAAGCTTGTCAAGTGCTCCGATCCCTTCGTCACAAAGCCCGAGATGAAGAGACTCTTCCGCCCTAAATATCCTTACGAATATCTTCGTATGACAGATGAGGCAAAGGAGAAGCAGAAATCGGAAATCTTCGAGTTTTTTGCAAAGGGCGCGGAATAACTCCAAAAAAATATAATAATATTATTATAAATGAAGAGATTTGCTAATATATTTTAGTAAATCTTTTCTTTTTTGGAGGAAAAACAATTGTCAGAGAGGTTAAAAAATACGGAGCGTGAACGGTACGGCGTTCTTGGCGGAGCAATTTCACTCTCACTATCCACGCTGATAGTAAAGCTGCTCGGAGTCTTTTATAAGGTGCCGCTTGCCGCAATACTCGGTGACGTGGGAATGGGGTATTTTAACTCGGCGTATACGGTTTACGCATTTTTCTACCTTTTGTGTACGGCAGGTGTACCAAAGGCAATAATGATACTTATATCAGAAAAAACGGCGGAGAATAAAGGTGAAGAAATCAAAAAAATAATGCATATAGCCTTCCGCGCCTTTTTGCTACTCGGGGTAGGAGTATGTGCGGCGTTTATAATATTTTCACAGCCGCTTTCCGCATTTATAGGTAACAGTAACTCGCGCGCTACTATGCTTGCTGTAGCGCCATCTATTATTTTCGTTTCACTCTCCGGCGTTTTGCGCGGCTATTTAAGCGCGGGTATGAGAATGGTGACGATAGCCTTCTCACAAATAGTGGAAGGGGCGGGGAAGCTGGTTTTCGGACTCGTGCTTGCACATTTAGGTTCGACACTAGGTATGCCTCTTCAGATAATATCCGCTATGACGATATTAGGCGTTACACTCGGCTCCGCTTTTGGATTCATTTTCTTGTATATTATGTCTAAAAACGAAAAAACAAGTAATAATTCAAGGCAGAAATATAAGTTTGGTGAAATAAAAGCGACTTTAGCTGCTATACTGAAAATTTCCTTACCGATAACCCTAAGCGGCGCTCTTATGAGTATTACCGGTATAATTGACTTAAGTCTTATAATGCGCCGTCTTGAGTCGATAGGCTATACAGCCTCGGAGGCGGCAGGACTGTACGGAAATTATACGACACTGGCCGTTTCTATTTTCAACCTTATTATATCAATAATAACACCGATATCTCTTGCCTTTATGCCAGTATTTACGAGAGCTTCTGCGGGAGGTGACGAGCTGACCTTCTCCTCCTCGTTAAAAAGCGCTCTGGATCTGTCAATGGTGGTATCCGCACCGCTTATGATAGGCTCGGTGGTATATTCCAAAGAAATATTAGCTTTGCTCTTCGGAAATTCCGGCATAGATGTCGGCGCTCCGCTTCTCTCGATGCTCTCGGGCGGCGTAATATTTATGTCGGCTCTTCTCGTTACCAATTCAGCTCTTGAATCCCGAGGCCATACGGGTGTGCCGCTTTTTGCAATGCTCGTCGGCTCTGCCGTAAAGCTTATTGTAAGCGGTATGCTCTTAGGTAACGAAAACTACGGTATTTCCGGAGCTCCTTTGGGTACTGTAATATCGTACGGCGTATCTTTAATTATTTCCGTTATCGCGCTCGCCAAGGTGACCGGAAGCGGTGTTCCTCTATTTTCGACGGTCGTATTACCTCATATTACAGCGCTTGCCTCGGTTATGACCTCACGGTATATTTACGACAGGTTTTTATCTTCCTCTGGCGCGTCCTCACTCTTTGTTGCAATAGGCCTTTGTGCCTTGATATATCTGGTTTTTTCTCTTTCTTTGGGTGCTATAACAAAGCGCAAGTTGAAAATAATAGCAAAATATACAAATTTCAGTTAAGTAATATGGAAAATAAGACGAATTTTTTTTGAAAAGGACTAAAAAAACCAATATTTCTATTGCAATTTTGCTTTTTAGTTGTTATAATTTTACTAGAATTCATTTTTTGAAAGGAAGTATAAACCAATGAACAAGACAGATCTCATCAACGTAGTTGCTCAGGAGGCTGAGCTCACCAAGAAGGATGCAGAGGCTGCTGTAAACGCAACTATCGCAGCTATCGCAAACGCTCTTAAGAGCGGCGACAAGGTTCAGCTTATCGGCTTCGGTACTTTTGAGGTAAAGGCTGTTGCTGAAAGAGAAGGCCGCAACCCCAAGACCGGCGAGACCATCAAGATCGCTGCTGCAAAGAAGCCCGCTTTCACAGCTTCCAAGGTTCTTAAGGATCAGGTGAACGCATAATTTATGCGCCTTGACAAATACCTAAAGGTCTCAAGACTTATAAAGCGGCGCACGGTTGCCAACGACGCCTGTGACTCCGAGCGCATTTCTGTAAACGGAAAGAGCGCAAAGGCCTCGTATAACGTAAAGGTTGGTGATATTATCACCGTTTCCTTTGGCACAAGAAGCGTTTCCGTCAGAGTTCTTGATATTAGGGAAACTACTAAAAAAACAGAGGCCGTCGGTATGTACGAGGTTATATCCGACGATTATGCATAATATCTATTTTCAGCGCATATTCTTTATCAGAATGTGCGCTGTTTTTTTATTTGCGCGCAATAGAAAGCGGAGTTTGTTATGAGTGATACTAATAAAGAGGGGTGTGTGACCTTAAAGGACAGACGTCTTTTGAAGATAAGCGGCGTTAAAGGAGTACTTGGATTTGGAGAGGATTTTATCACGCTTGATACCGACCTTGGCAGATTATGTGCCGAGGGGCGAGATATGAAGATTTTGAGTCTAGAAAAGGATGCGGGTGAGATTGTTGTAACAGGTGAAATAGACACGCTTTATTATTCCAAGCAAAAGCACATAAAGGGCATTTTGTCAAAATTTAATACATGATAAGCTACACCTTTACTGAAATATTTAATTCTTTGCTTTCTGCCCTTGTTTTTGGTAGCGTTTTTTCGCTTTTTTGCTCGATATGCAGGCTGGCAAGGCTATATTTTGGAATGCTTCTTTCGGCGCTTTACGGCAGCGTGGTGTATGACGGGAAACTTTTTTCAAGGCCGGATCTTAATAGATTTGAAAGGCGACATCGGGAGAGCAGGCTTATATCCGAGATTTCTGCGTTCTTTTCAGTCGTACTCTTCTTTTGGGGAATAATTCTCATCTCCTATCTGACCCTCGACGGCGACGTAAGAATATATCTTGTGATATTTGCTTTTCTGGCGTTTCTTATTTCCGAGAGGCTTTTCTCACGTTTTTTTATCAAAATCCTGTGCTTCGGATTCGAGTTGATATTATTTTCCTTTACTGTGATTTTGCGGATAATTATTCTGCCGTTTAAGATAATTTTCTCTTTTTTGAGCAAAATAGTACGTAAAAACAGTATTTTGACAAAAATTACACCGTTTACTACCCTTGACAAGCAGTCAAAATAGTGGTAAAATATATATGATAAATATATTCATAGATATAAAGAGGAAGGAACATATAAAATGAAGGATAACCGACTGCCAAATTATCTCTTTCATCAGGGAACAAATTTTTATGCCTATGAATATCTCGGCTGCACGCTTCAAAGGAGTGAGGGTGGCTATATCTATACCTTTAGAACCTGGGCTCCGTCTGCAAAATCGGTGGGGCTCATATCCTCTTTTTCGGGCTGGGACACGCCTCTGTATTTTCAGAGGATAGACGCATCGGGCGTTTGGGAGCTTGAATATACCAGCGAGCGTTCTCTTGAAAAAGAGGCGTACAAATTCAGAATCTCCTCCGATCGCGGCACCTTTGATAAAGGCGACCCTTACGCGAGGTTTTCACGCGGTGGTGCTGACGGCGCATCATTAATCTTTGCCGACTCGTCGTTTGAGTGGAGCGATGGTGAGTATCTTGAATATAGAAAGCGCACCGTTACTCAAAACGATGGCGCATATCTCTCCGTACCGCTGAATATTTATGAGATGCATTTTGGCAGCTTTATGCGCCACGAGGACGGTAGACCCTTATCCTATCGCGAGATGGCAGTGATTCTTCCGTCTTATATAAAGAAGATGGGCTACACCCACGTTGAGTTCCTGCCTCTTCAGGAGCATCCCTATGACGGCTCTTGGGGCTATCAGGTATGTGCCTTTTACGCACCGACATCCCGCTTTGGCGATCCGGACGATTTCAGGTTTTTGATAAATTCGCTTCATACGGCCGGCATCGGCGTAATAATGGACTGGGTTCCCGCACATTTCCCGAAGGACAGATGGGGACTTTACGAGTTTGACGGCGGTCCTCTCTACGAGTATCAGGGCAAGGACAGGCAGGAGTCGAGCTCCTGGGGCACGAGATTTTTTGACCTTGGCAGAGAAGAGATTCAGTCCTTCCTCGTGTCTAACGCGCTCTATTTTATGCGCGAGTTTCATATTGACGGCCTCAGAGTTGACGCCGTTGCATCAATGATATATCTTGATTACGACAGACTGCCCGGTGAGTGGATTCCAAACGTACACGGCGGCAGGGAAAACCTCGAGGCGATAGCCTTTATTAAAAAGCTGAATCAAGCCGTCTTTGCCGAGTTCCCCGATGCGCTTATGATTGCGGAGGAGTCAACGGCATTTGGCGGAGTTACGCACCCCGTCTCCGATGGCGGCATAGGCTTTAATCTCAAGTGGAATATGGGCTTCGCTAACGATTTTTACGACTATGTGGCAACAGACCCCTTGTTCAGAAAGCACAAGCACACGGCACTTAATTTCCCGCTTATGTACGCCTTTTCCGAAAACTACTGTATGCCCATATCTCACGACGAGGTGGTTCACGGTAAAAAGTCCTTTATCGACAAGATGTTCGGCTCCTACGAGGACAAGTTCTTAACGGCAAGGGTCGCTCTTATGACCTATTTAACCTATCCCGGAAAGAAGCTGCTCTTTATGGGCACTGAGTTTGCACAGTTCAGAGAGTGGAACTTTGACGATTCTCTTGAGTGGTTTATGCTGGATTACGAAACGCACAGAGCCTTTCGTGATTACGTTATAGCGCTTAACGCCTTTTATCTCAGAACAAAAGAGCTTTGGGAGCTTGATTTTTCTCCCGAGGGCTTCAGGTGGCTTTTAGCTGACGAGGCTGACAAAAACCTCGTGGCGTTCAGAAGATATTCAAAGAGCGGGGAATATATTACGGTAATTCTCAATTTCTCAGGTGCGGAGCAGACTGTTCGTATTGATACGGCACCCGCAAAGGAGCTGTCCGTAATCTTCGACACGGGTAACACATCCCTTGACGAGAGGCACTTCCCGATAGTTAAAGAGGGCTTATCCTGCTTTGCCGAGGTTAAAGTAGGACGCCTGTGCGGTATGATTCTCCGTGAGCAAACCGATAAAATCATTATTAAAAGAAAAATAAAAAAACAATTAAGATAAGGAGCGACAAAAATGTATTTCAAAAAAGAATGTATAGCGATGCTGCTTGCCGGCGGACAAGGCTCTCGCTTATACGACCTTACCAAGCAAATCGCAAAGCCTGCAGTTTCCTTCGGAGGCAAATACAAAATCATCGATTTCCCTCTCTCAAATTGCATCAATTCGGGTATTGACACCGTAGGCGTCCTTACTCAATATCAGCCCTTGGCGCTTAACGAGTACGTTGCCAACGGCGCACCCTGGGACCTTGACAGAATGAGAGGCGGTCTTTCTGTTCTTCCTCCTTATCAGGGTAACAAGCATTCCGACTGGTATAAGGGTACCGCTAACGCTATATACCAGAACATTAATTTCATAAAGCAGTATAATCCCGAATACGTGCTTATTCTTTCGGGCGACCATATCTACCGTATGGATTACAGACTTATGCTCGAGCAGCATAAGAAAACTGGCGCCGTCTGCACGGTTGCGACCATAACCGTTCCTATCGAGGAGGCATCGAGATTCGGTATCTGTAATACTAACAGTGACGGCTCTATCTACGAGTTTGAGGAGAAGCCCAAGAAGCCTAAAAATAATCAGGCGTCAATGGGTATATATATCTTCAACACAGATACTCTTATCGAGTATCTCGAAACAGACGAGGCTGATGAAAATTCCTCCAATGACTTCGGTAAAAATATTATCCCCAATCTTCTTAACAACGGTGAGAAGCTCTATTCTTATAAATTTGAAGGATATTGGAAGGACGTAGGAACCATTTCGTCCCTTTGGGAAGCGAATATGGACCTTATCGGCGACAAGCCCGTTCTTAATCTTGCCGATCAGCATAAGCGTATTTATTCAAAAAATACTGCCCGTCCTCCTCAGTACATCGGACCGAAGGCTACCGTCGTAAACTCTCTCATCTCCGAGGGCTCGAAGATCTACGGAAGAGTAGAGAACTCTATTCTCTCGGGCGGCGTTATCGTCGAGGCAGGAGCCGTCGTCAAGGATTCGGTTATTATGGATGACGTAGTAGTAAAGAAAAACGCTGCGGTATATTCTGCAATAGTTGATGCAGATTCCGTTATCGAGAGTGGTAAGACTGTCGGTACTGAAAACGCGGGTAAGGATAACATCACGGTTATCGCCAGCGGCAGCGTTATTGCAGGTTGATGAAAGGAAGGAGTAATAGAAATGGCTATCAGTGCAACAGGAATAATTTTCTCCAGCTTAAATAACAATACCTTATCCAGACTCACCTCTGACAGAACGGTTGCGGCAATCCCCTTTGCCTGCCGTTACAGACTCATTGATTTTGCACTTTCCAATCTCGTAAACGCTAACATCTCTAATATAAACATAGTTGCAAATTATAATTACCGCTCGCTTCTTGAGCATATCGGAAGCGGTAAGGATTGGGATCTTGCAAGACGTAAGAGCGGCGTTAATATCATATCTCCGTTCCAGACCGCCGTTAATTCGGAGTCAAAGGTCTTTGCTACAAGAATGGAAGCTCTGAAGAATATGAAGGAGTATATTGCGGAGTTTACCGAGGAGTTCGTAGTAATGATGGACTCCGATATAGTTCTTAACATAGATATTGCCGACGTTATCGCAAAGCACGAAAAAACTGGCGCAAATATCACAATAGTTACTCAGACTATGAAGCCCGACACGGTTGTAAAGCACCCGAGAATGATGATCTCCTCGGTTGCAGGCAAGGTAACCGATATTGCCATGTCACAGGAATATAACGAGAAAAACCCCGAGCTTTCGCTCAACATTTTTGTAATGCGTACGCAGTACCTGCGCCGTCTTATCGAGGAGGCAGAGGCGTATAATCTTGCAAGCCTTACAACCTTTATGCTCAAGAACTGCAAGTCCTCAAATTACAGAACCTATAAATATTCCGGCTTCGTAGCCTCGGTTTCCTCATTTACCGATTACTATCAGTATTCGATGGAGCTCGTTAAGAGCGATAAGGCGCGTGACTCCATATTCGGTAAAAAGGAATTTCCGATATTCACGAGAGTACACAACTCCGCGCCGACAGCGCATAAACAGAATGCTAAGGTTGAAAACTCTATGATCGCCGACGAGTGCGTTATTGAAGGAACGGTTATAAATTCCGTTATTTTCCGTGACGTTAAGGTCGAGGCGGGCGCTGTGGTTAAAAATTCGGTTCTGTTTCACGGAACTCATATCGGGAAGGACGCAAGCCTTAACTGCATCGTCACCGATAAGGATGTTTTCGTAACCGACGGCGTAACGCTTTCGGGTAATGATAATATGCCGTTCTATATCCA
>JAFTPV010000011.1 GCA_017463125.1 Clostridia bacterium
AAAACTACGTCAAGTCTGAAGAATCTGAAGCGATTCGCAAACGACGCGCAGAGAATTTTGATGAAGCGCGAGGATTTTCAGGCGCAGGCGTAGAAAACTACGTCAAGTCTGAAGAATCTGAAGCGATTCGCAAAATTATCAAGCGTCAGATGAAGATTTTGGAGGCGAGCTCCTTATTTATCGCCACTCTCGTTTCCTTAACATTTATTATAAGGTTACCGGCTATCTCGGAGATAACGGTGACGGTGGCGCCGGGAGCAAAGCCCAGGTCCTCAAGGTGCTTCTTTACGGCGGGAGCGCCGCCTACACGCTTTACTATATTTTCTTCTCCGACGGTGGCTAGAATTAACGGCATCATATATAAAACCTCGCTAACAGAGTTTTATAGTTAGCACGTGCTAACCGTATATATGATAAACGAAAAAGGGTGATTTGTCAATACTTTTTTTGAAATTTTTGTTAATTTTGTTAGATTTTTTGAAAAAACAGTTAGCAAAGGCTAACCTTTCGGTGATTTTGACAATAAAAGCCTCGCCTTTTCGGTGAAAATCCCGACTCGGACACTAAAGAATGAAAAACACTTGATTTTTTTCTCGGTTTGTGGTATGCTATATTATATAATTAAGATGAAGATTTTCGATTGGAGATATGATAAATGCACCTTCAGGAATCCGGAGAGATGTATCTCGAAACCATACTGATTTTGACAGAGCGGCGAGGCAACGTGCGATCTATTGACGTGGTTGAGTATATGGGCTTTTCAAAGCCGAGCGTAAGCCGCGCTATCGGGCTGCTTAAGTCTGGCGGATACGTGATCGTGGACTCTGACGGCTACCTTTATCTGACGGAGGCAGGTGCGGAGGTTGCACACAAAATGTACGACCGCCACAAGCTCTTAACAGAATTTCTCACCTCGCTTGGCGTATCCGAGGACACCGCGTCTGCTGACGCCTGCAAGATCGAGCACCACATCAGCGACGAGTCCTTCGAGGCGATAAAGAAAAATATGGAGATGAAAAAATAGCCTTATATTTCATTTTTTTCGCCAAAACCACTTTACAAACACGAATGCTTTTGGTATAATAGTATGCGTGATTTTTATTCTACCATTATTTAATGGGTTAAAAAGGAGCTGTTTTTTATGAGCCGTATGTTCGGCACAGTATCAAGAGGCGTAAGAGCCCCTATTATTCGCAGCGGAGATGACCTTGCAAGCATTGTTACATCCTCCGTTCTCGAAGCAGCAAAGGATGAAGGCGTTGCTATCCGCGACCGCGACATAATCGCCATGACTGAGGCTATCGTTGCAAGAGCGCAGGGCAACTACGCGTCGGTTGACGACATCGCTTCTGACGTTGGGGCAAAATTCGGTGATAATGCAGTAGGCGTTATCTTCCCCATTCTCAGCCGTAACCGCTTTGCTATCTGCCTTAAGGGTATAGCAAGAGGCGCGAAGAAGATTGTTCTTATGCTATCCTACCCCTCCGACGAGGTTGGAAACCACCTGGTATCGCTTGACGCACTTGACGAGAAGGGCGTAAACCCCTATTCCGACGTGCTTACTCTTGAGAAATACCGTGAGCTTTTCGGATACGAGAAGCACCGCTTCACAGGTATTGACTATGTTGAATACTATGAGTCGCTTATAAAGGGCGAGGGCGCAGAGTGCGAGATAGTTTTCGCAAATGACCCCAGAGCCGTTCTTAACTATACGAAGTGCGTTCTCAACTGCGACATTCACACAAGACAGAGAACAAAAAGACTTCTCAAGGCGGCGGGTGCTGAAATAGTATTCGGACTTGATGAAATTCTCACCTCTCCCGTAAATAACAGCGGATATAACGAAAACTACGGTCTGCTTGGCTCAAACAAGGCGACCGAGGATCAGGTTAAGCTCTTCCCCCGCGACTGCCAGGCTCTCGTTGAGGACATTCAGGCGAGAATAAAGGCAGAAACAGGCAAGACCGTTGAGGTTATGGTCTACGGCGACGGCGCTTTCAAGGACCCTATCGGAAAGATTTGGGAGCTTGCTGACCCGGTAGTTTCACCCGCGTACACGTCGGGGCTTGAGGGTACTCCCAACGAGCTTAAGCTCAAGTACCTTGCGGATAACGACTTTGCAAGTCTGTCGGGCGACGCTCTCAAGGAGGCTATCAAGGGCGAGATTGAGAAGAAGGACGCAAACCTCGTTGGTAATATGGCGTCCGAGGGCACGACACCCAGAAGGCTCACCGACCTTATCGGCTCGCTTTGCGACCTTACAAGCGGCTCGGGTGATAAGGGTACGCCCATCGTCTTTATCCAGGGCTATTTTGATAACTACACAACAGAGTAATGTGATAAAAAGAGATTCCGAAAACGGAATCTCTTTTTTAATTCCGAATTCCGAATTTTCATTTCTCCTTGACATTTTTCTTATATAAATGTATAATTATTATGTATAGTTATATGAAAAAGTTTTTTTAAGGAACGGCTTTATTATGAAGATAATCATTGTTGGCTGCGGCAGGGTCGGTCAGACGCTTGCAGAGCAGCTTAACGAAGAGGGCAACGACGTCGTTGTCGTTGACAGAAGCGCCGTAAGGGTGCGCGAGATAGCGAATAAATACGACCTGCTCGGCATTATCGGTAACGGAGCGACTCACACGACTCTTACCGAGGCGGGAATAGACTCGGCAGACCTTCTCATCGCGGTTACTGGCTCGGACGAGCTTAACCTTCTCTGCTGCATTATGGCAAAGAGGTACAGCGCGTGCAGAACTATCGCAAGGCTGAAAAGTCCCGAGTACGCCACCGAAACCGAATATCTGAAGCAGGAGCTGGGGCTTGCTATGATTATAAACCCCGACTACGCTGCGGCAAAGGAAATTGCCAGAGTTCTGAACTTCCCCTCGGCGATAACTATCGAGACCTTCGCCAAGGGCAGAGTCGAGCTGCTTAAATTCAGGCTTCCTGAGGGCTCGGCGCTCGCAGGAATGAGCGTTAAGGACGCGGTTATACGCTTTAAGGCATCGGTGCTTATCTGTACGGTTGAGCGAGGCGAGGACGCGTATATTCCGAACGGTGACTTTATCTTTGCCGAGAGGGATATAATCTCAATCATCGGTCCTGCCAAGGCGGCTATGGAATTTTTTGATAAAATAGACTATAAGATTCAGCCTGTAAAGGACGCGGCAATCATCGGAACGTCGGACACGGCACACTACCTGTGCGGTGAGCTTGAAAAATCGGGCATCAGAATCAAAATTATCGAGCCTGATGAGAAAAAGTGTGAGGAGTTTGCCTCACGCCACGACGGTGTAACGGTTATCTTCGGCGACCCGACCGACGAGGACCTTCTTAAAGAAGAGGGAGTAGTAAGCTCCGACGCTCTCGTTGCGCTCTCGCATATTGATGAAGAAAATATAATGCTCTCGCTCTTTGCAAAGAGCGCGGGGGTTAAAAAGACCGTTACGAAGATTAACCGAATAGAGTATTCCAAGGTTATAAACAGCCTGGAGCTTGATTCCATAATCAACCCGAAAAACATCACCGCCGACATGATAGGCAGATACGTCAGAGCTATGAAAAACACGACGGGCAGCAATATGGAAACGCTCTACAACATAATTAAGGGCAAGATTGAGGCGGCTGAATTTACCGTTTCGGACAAGTCCCCGATTATAAACACACCTCTCTTCGCGCTTCCGATAAAGAAAAACGTGCTTATCGCGGCAATCCTACGCGGCAGGCAGCTTATAATCCCGAGAGGCGCTGACGTTATAATGCCTCACGACTCGGTCGTTATCGTTACGGGCGAAGAGAAGATATACGACCTTGCCGATATTCTTGACGACTGAAAATAAAAAGGACACGTGTTTTAATGAACTTTTCAATGATAAGATATACGCTCGGCTGGCTTTTGCTGTTTGAGTCGGCGTTTTTGGCTCTGCCGATTATCACGGGCGCGATTTACGGCGAGGGTGCGGCGATATCATTCCTTATAACAGCCGTACTTTCCTTAGCTCTCGGGCTTTTACTCTCTTTAAGACGCCCGAAGGCTACCGAGCTTTACGCAAAAGAGGGCTTCGTTATCGTGGCTATGAGCTGGATAGTAATGAGTCTTGTGGGCGCTGTGCCTCTCGTTATGTGCGGTGCGTGCGGCTCGTTTGTCGATGCTCTGTTTGAGACGGTTTCGGGCTTTACCACCACAGGCGCAAGCATATTTTCTGCCGTTGAGCACCTTCCGCGCTCGGTGCTGATGTGGCGAAGCTTCACCCACTGGATAGGCGGTATGGGAGTGCTTGTATTTATTATGGCGTTCCTTCCCCTCTCGGGCGGACATAATATGCATATAATGAGGGCGGAAAGCCCCGGACCTGACGTATCAAAGCTTGTGCCGAAGATGAAAAACACGGCGCTGATTCTCTACGCTATCTACTTTGCCCTTACTTTAATACAGCTTGTCGCTCTGCTCATCTCGGGCATGAGCCTCTTTGATGCGCTGAATACAGCGTTTTCTACCGCCGGTACGGGCGGATTTGGGTTCAGAAACGATAGCTTTGCCTCGGCTACCACGGCGCAGCAGGTGATAGTTACGGTGTTTATGCTGATTTTCTCCATAAACTTCAACTCCTATTACCTTATACTGAACAGAAAAATCAAGGACGCGCTTAACTCCGAAATAAAGGTGTTTTTACTGATAGTCGTCTGTGCCGTGACCGTTATAACGGTTGACACTATGGCAAGGTACGACAGTATCGGCGAGGCGATAAATCACGCCTCCTTCACCGTCGCGTCTATCATTTCGACAACCGGCTTTTCGACGGAGAACTTTGATTTGTGGCCGGAGCTATCGAGAACCGTGCTGGTGCTTATTATGTTCGTCGGCGCGTGCGCAGGCTCGACGGGCGGCGGAATTAAGGTGTCGAGAATTTTAATACTTTTCAAAGGTATGGCGCGCGAGCTTCACACACTACTGCACCCAAGGCAGATAAAGAAGATTACCGTTGACAGAAAGCCGGTAAGCCACGAGCTTATCCGCTCGGTAAACGCATATATCGGCTGTTATATACTGATTTTCGTCGCTTCTCTTATCGTTGTGTCATTTGATACGGGCGACCTTGTGACAAACTTCACTGCCGTAACAGCCACGATAAATAATATCGGCCCCGGTCTTTCAGCTGTCGGCCCTTCGGCAAACTACGCGTTCTTCTCTCCCCTATCAAAGCTCGTCTTGATTTTCGATATGCTTGCCGGAAGGCTTGAGCTTTTCCCGATGCTCATTCTCTTCTCTCCCATGACTTATAAAAAATCTTAAATCTTAATATTCGGTACTGCAAATGAAAAAATACCTATCACCTATTCTTTGCCTTTTTGCAGCTATGATATGGGGCTTTGCCTTCACGGCACAGAAGGAGTCTGCCGCGCTCTCCGCCTTCACAGTGGGTGCGGTAAGGAACATTTTCGCCTGTCTGTTTCTCCTATGCATAATTCCTGTTTTTGATAAGCTAAAGGCGAAGAACAGCGAAAAACGCAAATCTTTCTTTACAAAATATGAGCTTATCGGCGGCGCGATATGCGGTATTATACTCACTGTGGCATCAGCCTTTCAGCAAACGGGACTCGGCGAGGGTACGGACGCGGGCAAGGCGGCATTCATCACGGCGCTTTACGTAGTCATCGTGCCGATAATCTCTTCTCTTTTTGGCAAGCGCACCTCGCTACAGGTGTGGCTTAGCGTAGCTCTCGCAGCCGTAGGCTTTTATCTTCTATGCATCAAGGGCGACTTCACCCTCGCTCCCTCTGACGCACTGGTGCTGGTCTGCGCGCTGATTTTTGCCCTGCATATAATAGCTATCGACCGCTTCTCTCCGCTCTCGGACGGGATAAGAATGTCCTGCGTTCAGTTTGGCGTAGGCTTCATTCTCAACTCGGCATTAGCGCTTATCATAGAGGGAGTACCCGAGTCTGCCGTCTTAAGCGAGGCACTCCCCTCCCTTCTATACCTTGGTATATTCTCTAGCGGCATTGCCTACACTCTGCAAATAGTCGCACAAAAGGACACGCACCCAACCGCTGCCTCTATCATACTCTCACTTGAGTCGGTGTTTGGCGTCATAGGCGGCGCCATTTTTCTCGGCGAGGCAATGTCACCAAGGGAATATCTCGGCTGTGCCGTAGTGCTCGCGGCAGTTCTCCTATCACAGATAGACGTAAAGGCACTGTTAAAAAGTGCTCGAAAGAGTAAATAAAAATTCACACTGAGGATTTCATTATGCAAAACCTAGAAGAAAAATTTGTTTCCAGAGAGGAAATCTTTGACGGCAAGGTGCTGAAGGTCGTGAAGGACAAGGTTCTCTTGCCAAACGGTGAGGAGGCCTATCGAGAGATGTGCCTGCACCTTGGCGCAGTTGCGATAATACCGCTGTTGCCTGACGGCAGAGTGCTTATGGAGCGGCAGTACCGCTACGCGCACGGTAGAGTATTCTTTGAGATACCTGCGGGCAAGCTTGACAGAGCCGACGAGGACCCCTTAGAAGCGGCGAAGCGTGAGTTAAGAGAGGAAACGGGCGCTGTTGCCGAGCGTATCACCTACCTTGGCAGAATAGACACTACCCCCGCCCTCATAAACGAGCGCATACACCTCTATCTTGCGGAAGGGTTGACCTTCGGAGAGCGTGAGCTTGACGAGGACGAATTTCTCGAGGTTGAGGCAGTCCCGCTCGACGAGCTTGTCGGTATGGTGATGCGCGGCGAGATAATGGACTCAAAAACACAGATTGCAGTCCTGAAGCTGTGGTATATTCTGTCAAATAAGGCGAAAAATACTTGACTTTTGCCAAAATATATAGTATTATATATCTATATTCTTTTACTGAAAGGAAATTACAATGCCCGAAATCAAGGATATTTTCAATATAGCAGGTATAGTGCTTACGGTGCTGTTCGTCATCGTCGTCCTGCTTAAGACGAGAAAGGGGGCAAAGCGCGGCGCTTATCAGCAGCCGATACATCTCGGCGTAGTGCTTGTCGGTGCTATTATATCATTCATTGCCACCCTGATTCTCTCATCGTCTATATTTACAGCGCTTGACGGCTACACTATGGAGGAGCTTGTGCTTACTCTGGAGGGACTCACGGGTTCGCCGATTGATGCGGGAATGCGCGACGTTATACTCTCATTTGAGCCCAGCACGATAATGAGCCTTCTTGCCCTGCCCGTTGCTCTGCTCTGCCCCATCATTTTTACTATTTGTTATTTTGCTGTCAGCATTGTCACAAACATTATTTATCAGATAATCTGCAAGGCGGCAGCTGTTCAGAAGCGCCGCGACACGAAGGGTAAGGTTATCGGTGCAGCACTCGGCGCACTTGAGGGCGTTATCGTTATGACGCTATTCCTCGTCCCCTTCAGCTCTATTTTAAACCTTACTCAGACGGTTACTGCCGAGATTGAAACAGACGACAGAGAGATTGCAGAGGTCTTTGACTCCATAGACTCCTTTGCAGAAACTCCCGTTTTGCAGCTTGCGAGCTTTGCGGGCGGTGATTTCCTCACAAAAGAGCTGACAACGGTTCACGTTCAGGACAGCGACGTTAATCTTTCAAACGAGATTGCCGTATGCTTCGATATTTTCAACAACGTTTCCCTCCTCTCCGATATAGGCGAGGGCGGTGTTTCCGACGACCAGAGGGCTGCCGTTGACGCTATTATAGCAGCGCTCAGACGCTCTGACTATCTTCCTATGCTCCTCTCTGAAGGAACTCACGCGATCTCGGCTCTTGTTTTCGGCGATCTTCCCGACACTCCCACAAAGCCCGAGGAAAAGCTCACCAAGGCTCTTGCCGATATGCTCGCAACCTCTACGGCTGACACCATAATTGACGACATCGTTATGATAAAGGACGCGGCATTCCTTCTTATTGACAACGGCGTGTTCGAGGCTCTTGAGGGCGGTGACGAGAGCGCTATCACAGACCTACTCTCAAAGCGTGACGCGGAAGGAAACTCCGTAATCAAGCAGGCAATCCGCCTTTTGACAACGAATCCCAGAACCACCGGAATTATAACAGCGCTCAACGAGATGTCGGTTGCTCTTATGTGTCAGAGCATGGGTATTGAGGGTGACGCGGCTCAGGTTTACGAGGATCTTAAGCAGGGTCTTAACGACGTTGCGGCAATTACCCCCGACAGCTACGAAACCGAGGAGGAGTACCACGAGGCTCTCGGCGAAACCCTTAACCAAACTCTTGTCAACAACGGCATTGAGCTTGAGGAAGAGGTTCTTGACAATATGACGGGCTACGTTGGCGACTATCTCGAGGAGGCAAGAGAAAACGGCACTCTCGACGAGCAGCTCACCGACGAGAACGTAACCGAAATTATTCTTACATATTACGACGCATACCTTCAGTATCAGGAGAACGGCACTGTTCCCGAGATACCCGGACTTCCCGGACTCCCCGGCGGCGAGGGCGGTAACGGTGATAATAGTGAGGGTGGCGGTCCGCTTCCTTCTCTTCCCGGCGGCACCGGTGACAATAGCGGTAATGGCGGTAACGCTCAAAACTGATTTTAATAATACCTCTAAATCCCCCGATTTTTTTCGGGGGATTTTTTTGACGTAAGATCGGCGCTCTCTCGCGCGAAGCGCTTAAGAAAGAAAGAGTATAACGGCAGTAGTAATACTATCCTAGCCTATCCTTACCTAATCTATACTAACCTAACCTTACCTAACCTGTGTTGCCAAAGTGTCAACAAGCTGTCAACACTTTGTATACAGAAATCTCGAACTTGCCTTCTCCGAATCAATAGATAAAACATACGCTCCGCTCTCGTCGAGCGTAAGCTGCTCGCGCTCGGTATTACACAGGGTGAGCTTGTAACGGTCCTTGGCTATAAGATTATGTATTTTCATTTTGTTTTTCTCCTTTGTGTTTTTGAAAATTTTGTTGGAATTTTTGTTTTGGAAATGAAAAGTTTCACACCAAAAATCATTTTTTTGCTCTGTTTTTTCGATTTTTTCGGCACAAAAATGAAAACTTTCCAAAGCTTTTCCGCCAAAACTATAAGCAAAATTGAAATTTAACTGTGGATTTGTGTTAGTTTGGGTGTTGAAAACTTTTTTGCTTCCGAGAGTATTCTACCATATTATTTTAAGGCTGTAAGTACAGGCGGATTCTAAATTTTGTCACCCTATACGCGACATTTTTATGCAAAACAAACAAAAAAACGCACTTTTGTGAAAGCGCGGTAAATTTTAGTGCCACTTGGTTTTTAGTCTCTCACAAGGCGAAGACTTGGGATTGTCATTTCGAGCGGCAGAAATTAAATACGGAGACGAAAATTCTTGTCGAGAAATCTCCTTACCCGAACCGCCCGCAAGTCAAGGCGCTTGCAAGGATATGCCATCACAAAGAAACACCCTTGCAAAAGTCTAAAAGGAAAAAGGCTCCGAAACGGAGATTGCTCAGACCTTGGTATCGTCCTCGAGATATGTCCGCGAATTCGGAATGACAGCTCCCTAGCCTCATCGAGCTGCCTATGCGCCATTTTATTACGCTTGCGCGATATTACAACGTAGGTCTTGATTACCTTCCAGGACTTGTCGAAGCTCCAAGAAAATTGCATTGATTTTAATACACGGGACGGCGCCTCGACGTCCCGTTAAATATAAACGCTGTTTGCAAAAAGCTCCCCCGATTTCTCGAGGGAGCTTTCGCTATTGTTTTCGCTTTTAGCCATAGCGCGAAAATTTTGAGGAAGATTTTTCGTTCTTCCGACCGAAGCCGTAGGTAACTACGGCGAGCTTGTCGGAAAACGGGAAATATCACCGAAATTTTTAGCTATAGAACTCAACGAGCTTCTTGAGTCTTTCATACTTCGCCTTTGCGGTAGCTTCAGCCTTTGCAAAGAGCTCTTCTGCTCTTTCAGGGAATGCCTGTGCAAGACGGGTATATCTAGCCTCACCGTTAATGAATGCCTGGTAGTCACCGGTAGGCTCCTTGGAGTCAAGGGTGAACTTGGTTTCTGCTGCGGGATTGTATCTGAACATGTGCCAGTAACCAGCCTCAACAGCCTTCTTCATCTCTGCCTGGCAGTTAGCCATACCGCCCTTGATGGAGTGCATCTCACAGGGAGCGTAAGCGATAACGATAGAAGGTCCGGGATATGCCTCAGCCTCAGCGAGTGCCTTAAGGGTCTGGTTCATATCAGCGCCCATAGCGATCTGTGCTGTGTAAACGTAGCCGTAGGACATAGCAATCTCTGCAAGGTTCTTCTTACCGATTGCCTTACCTGCTGCTGCGAACTGAGCAACCTGACCGATCTGGGAAGCCTTGGAAGCCTGACCGCCGGTGTTAGAGTAAACCTCGGTATCGAATACCATAATGTTTACGTCCTCGCCGGAAGCGATAACGTGGTCAAGACCGCCGAAGCCGATATCGTATGCCCAACCGTCGCCGCCGAAGATCCAAACTGCCTTCTTGGAGAGGTACTGCTTCTCTGCAAGGATCTCCTTGGATGCCTCACAGCCGTCAGCCGCCCATTTCTCAAGAAGCTCAACAAGAGCCTTTGTAGCAGCCTCGTTTGCCTTACCGTCATTTACAGTGTTAAGATACTCGTCAACGATAGCCTTGCAAGCCTCGCAGGGAGTTTCAAGAGCCTTAACCTTGTTTATAAGCTTCTCACGGATAGTCTTCTGACCAACGTACATACCAAGACCGTGCTCTGCGTTATCCTCGAAGAGCGAGTTTGCCCATGCGGGACCTCTTCCTGTCGCGTTGTTTACGGTATAGGGAGTTGCAGGTGCGGAGCCGCCCCAAATAGAAGAACAGCCGGTAGCGTTGGAGATATACATTCTCTCACCGAAGAGCTGGGTGATAAGACGAGCGTAAGAGGTTTCTGCACAGCCTGCACAAGAGCCGGAGTACTCGAGAAGGGGCTGCTTGAACTGGCTGCCCTTAACGGATACGTTAATAAGCTCGGGCTTCTCGGAAATGTTTGCAACAGCGTAGTCGTATGCGGGCTGCTGGTCAAGCTGGGTAGCGATAGCCTTCATCTCGATTGCGGGAGCCTTGCCGGTCTTTGCTGCGTTTGCAGTAACGGGACAAGCCTTAACGCAAAGGGTACAACCCATACAGTCAAGGGGAGAAACTGCCATCGTGAACTTGTAGTTAGTCTTTGCAACGGGCTTCTCGGTAAACTTGGTGTTTGCGGGAGCTGCTGCTGCCTCCTCCTCTGTCATAGCGAAGGGACGGATACAAGCGTGAGGACATACGAATGCACAGTTGTTACACTGGATACAGGTTTCGGGATTCCACTGGGGAACGGTAACTGCAACGCCTCTCTTCTCGTAAGCTGCAGAGCCCTGGGGGAACGTACCGTCAGCATACTTTGCGAAGGTTGCAACGGAGAGGGAGTCACCCTTCATTGCGCCAACGGGAACAACGATGTCGTTTACGAAGTCAACGAGATCTGCACGCTTACCGGTAACCTTTGCTGCGGGAGCGTCAACACCTGCGTCAGCCCAAGAAGCAGGAACATTAACCTCGTGAAGAGCGTCCTTACCTGCGTCGATTGCTGCGTGGTTGAGGTCAACTATTGCCTGTCCCTTCTTGAGATAGGACTTGGTTGCCATGTACTTCATGTACTCGATAGCCTTGTCGATAGGAAGGATCTTTGCGAGAGTGAAGAACGCGGACTGAAGAACGGTGTTCTTAACCTTTGCGTTACCGAGGTCGATAGCGAGCTTTGTCGCGTTGATGGTATAGAACTTAACGTTGTTCTTTGCAATGTAAGACTTAACAGATGCGGGAAGATGAGCCTCAAGCTCCTCGTCAGTCCAAGGACAGTCAAGAAGGAAGGTTCCGCCGGGCTTAACGTCGCTTATCATATCATACTTATTAAGGTATGCATTGTTATGGCAAGCAACGAAGTCAGCCTTGTTGATATAGTAAGAGGACTTGATGGGAGAATCACCGAAACGAAGGTGAGAGATGGTGATACCGCCGGTCTTCTTGGAGTCATACTGGAAGTATGCCTGAATGAACTTATCAGTGTGGTCACCGATAATCTTGATAGAGTTCTTGTTTGCACCAACGGTACCGTCACCGCCAAGACCCCAGAACTTGCACTGGATCATATCCTTGGGAGCGGTATCGGGAGCTGCCTCTTCAGCAAGAGAAAGGTTTGTAAGATCGTCTACGATACCAACGGTGAAGTGGTTCTTGCACTCGCCTGCCATATTAGCATATACAGCGAAGATGGAAGCGGGAGTAGTATCCTTAGAGCCAAGACCGTATCTACCGCCGATAACCTTTACGCCGCATCTTCCGCACTCGTTGAGAGCTGCGATAACGTCGAGGTAAAGGGGCTCACCAAGAGAGCCAGGCTCTTTAGTTCTGTCAAGAACGGAGATAACCTTAGCAGTTGCGGGAATAGCCTCAGAGAGCTTCTCTGCAACGAAGGGTCTATAAAGACGAACCTTAACAAGACCAACCTTCTCGCCCTTTGCGGTAAGGTAGTCGATAACCTCCTCTGCAACGTCACAAACGGAGCCCATAGCTACGATAACGCGCTCTGCGTCGGGTGCGCCGTAGTAGTTGAAGAGCTTGTAGTCTGTGCCAAGCTTTGCATTAACCTTGTCCATATACTCCTCAACAACTGCGGGAAGAGCATCATAGTAGGGGTTGCAAGCCTCTCTGTGCTGGAAGAAGATGTCGCCGTTTTCAGCAGATCCTCTGAGAGCGGGGATCTCGGGGTTAAGAGAACGGTTACGGTATGCGGAAACAGCATCCCAGTCAACCATCTCTGCAAGATCCTTGTAGTCCCAGGAAGCAACCTTCTGGATCTCGTGAGAGGTACGGAAGCCGTCGAAGAAGTTAAGGAAAGGAACTCTACCCTTGATAGTAGCAAGGTGAGCAACAGCGCCAAGGTCCATAATCTCCTGCGCGTTGGTCTCCGCCATCATAGCAAAGCCGGTCTGGCGGCATGCGTAAACGTCGGAATGGTCGCCAAAGATGTTAAGAGCGTGAGAAGCTACACATCTTGCGGAAACGTGAATAACGCAAGGAAGAAGCTCGCCCGCGATCTTGTACATATTGGGGATCATAAGGAGAAGACCCTGAGATGCGGTGTAGGTAGTGGTGAGAGCGCCTGCCGCAAGAGAGCCGTGAACGGCACCTGCCGCGCCTGCCTCGGACTGCATCTCTACAACCTTAACGTTTTCGCCGAAGATGTTCTTCGCAGGCTCGCCGAAAATGTTCTTGTTGGACGCAGACCAAGTGTCTGTTACTTCAGCCATAGGGCTGGAAGGGGTGATAGGGTAGATGGCAGCAACCTCGGTAAACGCGTAAGACACGTGAGCCGCAGCTGTGTTACCATCCATAGAAACTTTTCTTCTTTCTATCATTGGTTTATCCTCCATAAAAATTTTTTCGTAAATAAAATGGGTTTTTGCTTTCCAATTAATTATTATAACACATATATTTATAAAAGTAAAGTGATTGTTAAAAAATAATCAAAGTTTTTTTGCTCTTTTCGAGAGAAGCGGTATTATAGCGAAGAGAAGAAGCGAAATAACAGCTCCGACGAGGAAGATTTCAGGAGCGGGGATATACTCCGTCGTCATAGCGTCGGCACTGTTCATATCGGGAAGCTTTACATTTCTTATCTTGTTGACGGCGTTGCCTATGGCGGGGCCGACTATCATCGGGATAAGCACGCTGAATACCATTCTGACACCCTGGAGCTTGCCGACAGCGCCCTTCGGAGTATAGTCACGCACAAGCGAGCCGGAGAGCGCGCTGATAAAGATGTTTCCGCTTATCATAACGAAGCCGCCGATGCCGAAGAGAATAAGAAGCGCTATCTTTTCGGTAATCATCGAGGTGAGATACATTATAAGAAGTCCGCCCGAGAAAATTCCCGCCGCGACATACATAAGGCGAACCTTATCCTTCTTATCCGACATTCTTGTGAGGTAGAGGTTTACCGCAGCGCCGAGGATTATCGCAAGGCCGAAAACTATGCTATACTCTATAACGTCAAAGTGCAGATATGTTGTCATAAAGATGATGATATAGGGCATAAATACCTGGCAGGCGATGCCGTAGATGCCGACTACGAGCAGAGTCAGATAGAGGTTAGAGTTTTCTTTGATAACAGAGGGACGGAAGCCGTAGAAAATATCCGAGAAGCCGCCCGAGCGCTCGAGGGTGGGAGAATCCTTGATAGCGAATATGCCGTAAACGCCGAGTGCGGTTATCACGGCGCCAAGAGCTATGAAGAGAGCCTGATAGCCGACTATTGACTTTATGATACCGAAGCCGCCCGCAACGACGAGCATAGCGATAAGAGGAAGGATGGCGAGTATGCCCTCAACGCTGCCGCGAATGGAGGGAGTTGTGTTATCGGTTACCCAGGCGTTGAAGGCAGCGTCGTTTGCCGTTGAACCGAAGAGAGTCATAACGCAGTCAAAGACTACCGCGAGGGTCAGAGCAATCGAGATAGCCTCAAGGGTCGGAACTCCGAGGACCGATGCCACAGTATCGGTAGACAGGCAGCCAAATATTGCCACCGTAACGCCCCAGATAGCGTAGCCCCATGAGATAAAGGAGCGGCGGTTGCCGAGTTTATCCGACAGGGTTCCCGCTATAAGCGTAACCACCGTTGCGGTAATACCGCTTAACTGAACCATAAGTGTCACGGCGTCAAGATTTGGCGCGATTTCTTCAAAAACGAAGAGGTTAAAATACATATTCTCTACCGACCACGCAAGCTGGCCTATAAGTCCGAACAGCAGGAGTATCGGCATACTGAAGCCGTAGGGAGATTTCACTTTTTTACCCATAATATAAAAACGTCCTTTCAATTTCAGCGCAAAAATTGCGTCTTATTTATTATAGCACATTTATTTTTTCGTGTCAATAGGCGACGTTTACCGCATTTTTGCAAACAAATATTGTCAAAAATGGATATTTTTAAGGCTGCCTTAATTTGAGGCAGCCTTATTGTCAGCGGTCACTCGACCGTTAAAATACTATTTTTCTTGCATTATCAGACCGTAGCTGCCCGCCTTGCGCTTATAAACCACGCAGACCTCTCCGCTATCGGAGTCGGTGAAGGCGTAGAAGGTGTGTCCGATAAGGTTCATCTGGAGGATTGCCTCCTCGGGTGTCATCGGCTTGAAGGGGAAGGTCTTTACTCTTATTTCAAACTCGTCCTCCTCAACGTACTCGTCATCATCGTAATCGTCTATGAGTACAGAGCCGCGCTTAATCATCTTCTCGACTCTGGTTTTATTCTTTCTTATCTGGCGCTCTAGGCCTTCAACCGCTCTGTCAAGAGCTGTAAGGAAGGTTTCATTTTCCTCTTCCGAGCGGAAGGTAGCGCCGCCGTAATTTACGGTAATTTCGATGATTTTTACCCCTTTGCGCACCTTGCAGGTCACAAACGCCTCGGTATCCTCGCCGAAGAACTTATCAAACTTTGAAAGCTTCTTCTCAACAGCGTCCTTAAGGCTTTCGCGAACTGTCATCTGCTTGCCGTAAATCGTAATTTTCATTTTGCTAACCTCTCTCTTACGAGAGCGCTCCACACGTGGAGCATTCCTTTCCTGAGTAGTCACAGAGAGCTTCTCTCTCTGTATTTCAATTATAACATATTCTTTGGGAAAAATAAACAGTTTTTTATAAAATTTTATAAAAAAGTTGCAAAAAATCGACAACGAATATTTTTTCGGACTTTATCAGGCAAAAGTGTTGACATACGCGGAATTTTATGGTAAAATATAAGTTAGTGAGCGGCAAAAATGCCGCTCTTTTTGCGTTTTTTAGAGATTTTATCAATCCAATTTTCTCGGCGTGTCGATAATTCCCGCTAGGTAGTCGAGGGAAACGTTGTAATATCTGGCGAGGGTGATGAAATGATGCATAGGCAGCTCGCGCTCACCGCGCTCGTATTTTCCATACTGTTGATATTTAATCCCAAGAATTTTAGCAATTTTCGTTTGGTTTTTATCGCTCCCCTCTCTTAAATCCTTTAGCCGTTGATAAACTCGCATACTTGACTCCTTTCTGTTTGTGATTTCACACACATTATAACACGAAAATTTCAATATTGTTGATTCTAGTACCGTTTGGTTCTAGGATATTTTTTAGGGGTCATATTTTACGGACAGTCGAGGACGCCTGTCCCTACAGTTGTACATACATTTTTCGCCTCGGATATGTTCGTGCTGACACAATCTTTTCGTAAAATGTACACTCTTTTTTGTAGGGACAGGCGTCTCAACTGTCCGTTAATATATAGCTATGGAGATGAAGCGAGGGATTTTTGAGATAGAATCGTCGTTCTTCGACCCGAAGGCGTAGTTACCTACGTCGAGTTAGGTCGAAAACGGCGATTATAGCCGAAAATCACCGCTTCAGCTTAGGTTTCGATTTCGCGGTTTTCTAACGCCGCAAGCCCCTCGCGGAAGGCTCTGGCAGCGGTAAGTCTTTCAGACTCGTTTTCGCTCTCGAGCATGGGAAGAAGGGTGCGGAACAGCTCGCCCTTTACGGTCATATCGCGCTTCAGGTGCTCGGTACCGTAGAGGGGCATGGTTTTGTCCAATATCTCGAATGAATAGAGGCCGAAGGCGTCGGTGTCAAGGTTCTTCGGCACGATGAAGCGAGGCTCTACGTAGCCTGTGAGAATTATCTTGAGAGCGGTTTCGGAGCTGTATTTATTTTCAGCAACTATTTTGCTGATACGGTTTACAATCTCGTTATTGGTGTTTACTCCGGTTATATCAATGTTTTCGGTCTTGAAGAGTATTCTGCCGAAGGTCATATTCTTCGCGTCGATGGACAGCTCTCCGCTATTATACTTTATCGTAATAAGCTTCGCGCCTCCGATACCGGGGTCGTCAAAGCCGGCTGACTCAAGCGCGCCCGCATATCCGTACATAGAGTCACCGAGGTTTACAAACTCGGTTCCCTCGTGGCGAGAGCCGAGAGCGTAATAATCAGCGCCAAAGCTCTTAAGGTGCGAGGAGGGTAAGGGACAGATATCCGAGTCAATCTCTCCGTCAAGGTCGCCGTAGCCGCAGACGATATTTATCTTTGAAACATCGTCAACCTCCTTTTCGTAAAGGGGGCTTTCGGGGAAGCTCTCATTAAGAAACGCCCAGCCGTATATCGTTACGTGGTCGTCCTCAAAGTCAAAGCGCGAGAGCTTGTCAGAGGAGAAAATATAGCAGTTGTCGGGAAGGCGTCCCGAGGTGTATATCGGGTTATCCGCATAGCAGTCACACTTACCGGGAGCTATGATAAAGACGGTATCGGGGCAGTTGCGGAACTCGCGGATAAGAAGCTCGGCCGTGCTGTTTGTCGCATATTTATTATCAAAGAGATCGCCGCTTATCAAAACGTAATTTATGCCGCTGCCACGCACGTACTCCATCATACGCACGAAGGTTGTACGCAGACCAAGACGGCGCTCGTCGCTCTTCTCGGGAACGAGGCCCATATACGGCGCGTCCAGGTGAATATCGCTGCAATGCAAGAATTTCAGTTTAGGTATCTGGTTTTTCTCTATCATAAAGTATTCTCCGTTCCGCAGCGTAGGGCGCCGCATAGCTTGTGTGAATCTTGTCGATATTCATTATATCATCTTTTATATGCTTTTGCAAGTTTTTTTGATAAAAAACTTAAAAATCTCTTGCAATAATGCTAAAAGTGTGATAAAATGTTTGTAGACAAAATTCAGGGCAGAAAAATATTGACGCTCTGTTTCTTTTATATAAATATAAAAGTAAGGAAGGTAATCGCAATGCTCGCTCTTGCAGTCAGAAATACCGCAAAGCTCGTTAGAGAAAAATCGAAATC
The DNA here is from genome assembly GCA_017463125.1 of Clostridia bacterium. Classification (GTDB taxonomy): domain Bacteria; phylum Bacillota; class Clostridia; order Oscillospirales; family CAG-272; genus UBA1740. Next base: position 17,854 of record JAFTPV010000011.1, read on the forward strand.
TGAAAATATAAGGCTCGGCCGCCTCTTTACCAAGAAGGACACTGCTCTTCTTATGGCGGATATGATAGAAATTAATCCCGAAAAGACCGTTTACACTATCCTTGATCCCGGTGCGGGAACGGGAATTTTAGCGGCAGCGGCTATCGAGGCTGTATGTAAGAGGGCTCCTCTTGCAAAGCAGATATTCGTTACTTGCTACGAGAACAATCCCGTTTTTCTCCCCCAGCTTTACGACAACCTTGAGAGAATCAGGAAAAAGTGCCGCCACGACTTTGGCGTTAAGCTCTACGTTACAGTTTACGAGGAGAACTATCTCACCGATTCCAGAAAGCACTACACCGTTGACTTCTTCAACAACGTGGTGATGGACAAGTTTGATATTATTATTTCAAATCCCCCCCAAGACCTTATAGAGAAGGGCTCGACAGAGGCAGAGGTTGTTGGCGGAGTTACCCAGCTTAAGATAAACGCGGCATACCTTTTCGCAAAGCTTGCGGCAACGCATCTTGAGGACGGGGGCAGGCTGGTTATCGTTCTTCCTACCCAGGTTGCAAGTGCGTCGCAGATGACCTCGTTCAGACAGGAAATGGCAGAAAAGCTCTCCCTCTCGGCAATACACCTCTTCGTTGGTCCGCAGAAAAATATCAAGCGTGCAGTTCCCTTAAAGAAAAACATCGTTTTAGCTTATGCAAACGCAGAGCGCGGCGATACTATAAAAATCACTACCTCGACAGACAGCGGAAAGCAGCTCACAGCTCTGCCCCCGCTTGATTACGGCTTCGTCGTTGACGAAAATGACGGTACCCTCACTCTCCCCAAGAGCGTTGAGGATACGAACATCGTGCGTCACATCTCCCGCCAGCCCGAAACCCTCTCCTCCCTCGGTCTCAAGATGTCAACGGGTCTTGTTATTGACTCAAAGTGCGAGGGACTTCTCTTCACCGAGCAGGTAAAGGGCTCGCTTCCTCTCCTGCGCCCAAGTGCAATAAAGAACGGGCAGATAAGCTTCCCCCAGCCTGTTAAGCGTCAGTACATCGCTCCGATTGACCAGCGCCTTATCCAGAAGAATAAGAATATGATAATCATCAAGCGCGTGCCCGCAAAAAGCGACGACAGGTTCGTAAATTCCGCTATCTATATGGCGGCGCAGCTTCCCTCTTACAGATACATCAGCACGCACAACAAGGTCAATTTCATTGACACGAAGGATAAGACGGACGAGCTTTCTCCAAGACTCGCCTTCGGTCTTTTCGCACTCCTTAACTCAACTATATACGACAGATACATCTCGATAGTATCGAAGTCCAAGCAGATAAACTCAAAGGAAATGCGCGACCTGCCCCTCCCTCCCCGCAATATTATCGAAAATATCGGTATGCGCCTCATGCAGCTCAGACAAACCAATGTGTCTGCGTGCGACAAAATTGTAAATCCTACTTTACATATTATCGAAAGATAAGAAAAAAGTCAAAAAGCCGACGGAAGTCGGCTTTTTCTGTTAAATGAGAAATCTACACTTTTTATTATTATTTTCTAAAAACTATTGCATTTATTTTCCAGGCGTGATATAATCAATTTTGCAAGAAAATTAGTGAAAAAACACTAAAAACGGTTAAAAAACTTAAAAAAGGAGAAAAATATGATGTTTGAAAAAATAACGCCCGAAGCTGCCGGCATTCCCTCGGGGGCTGTTGAGAAATATCTAAACCATCTTGAAAAACGCGGTGTAAGACTGCACAGTCTGCTGCTGATGAAGGGGGATAAGCTCTACGGCGAATACTACTGGGCACCGTTTGACAAGTACTTTTGTCACAGAATGTACTCGCAGACCAAGAGCTACACGGCAGTTGCGATAGGCCTTCTTGAAGAGGAGGGGAAGCTCTCGATATACGACCCTATCTCAAAATATTTTGACGACAGGATAGACACCTATCTTCCCGAGCAATTAAGAGAGCAGACTATCCGTGAAATGCTGACGATGACGACCGTCGGTGAATGTGCGTTCTGGTTCAACGAGCACGGAGAGCCTGACAGAACACATCTTTATTTTAACAAAAACCGTTCAGGGCTTCTACGCCGTCCCGGCACCGTCTGGGACTACGACAGCGCAGGCTCACAGGTGCTGTCAAGTCTTGTAGAAAAGCTCTCGGGTATGACTACCTTTGACTACCTTAACGAGAAGATTTTTCGCCACCTCGGCACGTTTAAGACCGCCACTATGTTAAGGACGAGAAACGGCGACTCCTGGGGCGACTCTGCCCTTGTCTGCACTCCTCGCGATATGGCGTCATTTGCGAGATTCGTAATGAACTACGGCGTATGGGACGGCAAGCGCCTTATGAACGAGAAATACCTACGCGACGCGACGGCAAAGCAGGTTGATAACTCGGAATATAAGCGTCACGGCTCCGTCTACACCAACGGCTATGGCTATCAGATATGGAGATGTGAGCAAAACAGCTTTTCGTTTCACGGTATGGGCAGTCAGCTTACGGTCTGCACGCCCGACAAGGATCTGATAATGGTATGCACAGGCGACACGCAGGGCTCGGAGATTGCAAACGACCTTATAATCAGCGGTTACTTCGATCTCGTTGTTGACAGTATGCAGCAATCATCTCTTCCGGAGAACTCCCTGCAAAACGCCGCTCTTGAGAGCCTTGGATCATCTCTTACACTCCGTGCGGCAAAGGGTATGCCTGACTCGCCATTCAGAGCCGAGCTTTCGGGCCGGGAGTATCTTGCTTACAGCAACCCTATGGGTATCTCCCGCTTCTCCTTCGTCTTTTCCGAGGACGGAGGCAAAGGCGAGCTTCGTTACACTAACGCGCAGGGCGAGAAGGTTATCCCCTTCGGCGTAAATCACAACGTCTTTGCCTCTTTCCCCGAGCTCGGTTACTCAAACGACTTTGGCGGTCTACGTACGACTGACGGCTTTATGTACAAGGACGCTGTGTCGATGGCTTGGCTTGAAGAGAAAAAGCTCGTCCTCTCGGTGCAAATAATCGACAGATACTTTGGCAACGTTGATATGTACTTTGCATTCAAGGACGACGAGGTTACGGTGCTTATGAAGAAGTGCGCCGAGGATTTCCTCGACAAATACGACGGTCAACTTATAGCAAAAAGAGTAATGTGAGCTAAAATACGGCGTCTTTCCCCACCTTTTTGCTTGTTTTTTGAGTTTTTAGGTAAGTAAAGTCCTTTTTTTCGGAAAATATGCATTTTTTTACAAAAATTTACAATTATTTTCGCATATTCCTTGACAAGTATAAATATATATGTTAAAATATAGTAAAATATATAAAATTTTGTATTTTCAAAATAAAAGTAAGGAGAACTTGACATGCCTGAGATCAAATATGAGGTTGTGGACAAAATCGGCATCGTAAGCGAAGGCAACAACGGCTGGAACAAGGAGCTTAATCTTATCAGCTGGAACGAGAGAGAGCCTGTTTACGACATCCGTACATGGTCCCCCGATCACGAGAAGATGGGTAAGGGTGTTACTATTTCTGCGGCTGAGGCAAAGGTGCTCCGCGATATGCTTAACGCTCTTAATCTTGACTAATTTCAGCAAGGCTTAAAGGAGGCTCGGTATCTTTACCGCCTCCTTTTTCCGTTCTTTATTTTTTATGGAGATTTTGATATGAGTTTCATAGGACATAAGCTAACTGACGCAGAGCTTGTTTCGGCGGTGGCGGACGGACGGTTTACCTCTGACGATAAATCCCGCCGTGCGCGCGCCTTGGGCCTTGAGAGAATATTATACGTCTGCCGCGAGTGCGGTATTTCACGTCATATTACGCGCGCTGATACGCTCAGGTGCTCCATTTGCGGCTGTACGGCTAAAATTCTACCGTCTGGCGAGCTTGAGTACACAGAGGGGGCAAAATTCGCCACTCTCCGTAAGTGGTACGAATACCAGAAGGAATTTATCAGCACGCTAACCCCTGATGAAAGCGGGAGTACTCCCATAATTTCAGACACGGTATCCTTTGACGACGTTACAGCGAAGAAAAAGGCTCGCATTTTAAGGAAGGGCACGCTCTCCCTCTTCTCCGACAGGCTGGTTATAGCTGCCCCTAACGGTGAAACGATAGATTTCTCACTTAAGGACACCGAGGACGTATGTCTATCGGGAGCGTGCGGAATAAACGTCTACTACGGTGAAGGGGTGTATCAGTTCTTGGGCGGACGTGACTTTTGCGCCCTGAAATACGTCAATCTCTTTTTTCGCCTGAAATCCATCGCAAGAGGTGAGGAGCGCGCGGAGTATCTCGGAGTGCAGGAATAGTAAGACAATACAATTTTCATTATATAAAGAGTCTGTCTCAAATTTCGTATTTGAGACAGACTCTTTTAGTTTGATAAGGGGATAGTCAGATTTGAGGAAAAAGCTACGTTTTTCAAGACGTAGGCGTATTTACATACGACGAGCCTTGAAAACGGAGGTAGAAAAAGTCCATTAAAAGCGAAGAAATCCGCAGGATTTTCAACCTTTTATTGTCACATTTACACGATTTTGCTGTATTCTAGACTTTTTTATTTCTTTTCGGACTTTTTCGGTTTTACCAAATGTGACAGCCCCTTTTCGTACAGTTTACGCGAGTAAGTATTTCTTACTGTACTCGTCGAGCTTTTCCTCATAGAGAGGATTTGTTCTCGTGGTACGCAGGGAGGTATGTATATCCATATTACCCTCGTTTGCGTCGAGGACGCCGCCCGCGATATTGGAGCAATGGTCGGCAACGCGCTCAAGGTTTGTTATCAGGTCGGCAAAGACGAAGCCTGCCTCGATGCTGCAATTCCCCTTACCGAGTCTTGCAATATGAGCGGAACGCATATTTTCCTTCATTCTGTCGATTACCTCTTCCAGAGGCTCAACGTTGTCTGCCGCACGGCTGTCGTTCTCAAGGAAGGCGTTGTAGGAAAGCTCCAGGATTTCTTCAACCGCATCAAAGAGTGTGCGAAGCTCGAGGTCAGCGTCCGGGGTGAAGCTTATCTTCTTGTCACGAAGCTCCTCAACCGACTCAAGAATGTTTATCGCATGGTCGGAAATGCGCTCAAAGTCGCCTATTGCCTTCATATACTCGGTTGACTCAAGGCTTGCGTGCTCGTCAAGCTGCTTTGAGGTAAGCTTAACGATATAGCTGCCGAGAATGTCCTCGTAGTGATCTGACTTTTCCTCAAGCTCCTTTACCCTCGCGGCAAGCTCGGGGGTGTATCTCGTATAGGAGGCGATGCTCTCCTTAAGAGCCTCAATAGAATTCTTACCCATCTCGGTGGTTACCTCGCGGATACGCTCGAGAGCTACTGCGGGTGTGGTGAGCAGACGCTCGTCAAGGACGTTTACGGTTTCGGGAGTCTTGCCCTCTGGGATAAGCTTGTACGCAAGCTTCTCAAGAAGCGAGGACATCGGGAAGAGTATGCAGGTGCAGATGATGTTGAACGCCGAGTGTGCAACGGCTATGGTTGTGTAGCTTGCGTTCTCAGCAAGGAAGTCCGTAAGGAATGGCATTGCAACAGTGTAAGCCGTCAGGCAGATTACCGTGCCTATTACGTTAAAGGAGAGGTGAACGAGTGCTGCGCGCCTTGCGTTCTTATTAGTTCCGACGGAAGCGAGCATTGCGGTAACGCAGGTGCCTATGTTCTGACCCATAATAATCGGAATAGAGGCTCCGATAGATACTCTGCCCGTACTGGAAAGAGCCTGAAGAATACCGACGGAGGCGGAGGACGACTGGATTATACCAGTGAGAACAGCTCCTGCCAGAACGCCGAGTATGGGGTTTTCAAACATTACGAAGAGGTCGCCAAACCAAGCCTCGTCACGAAGGCCGCTGACAGCACCCGACATAATGTCCATACCGAACATAAGGGTTGCAAAGCCGAGAAGTATAACGCCTGTGTCACGTCTTTTTGAATCCTTAACGAACATATAATATATGATACCGATAAGGGCGAGAATGGGGGTGAAGCTCGTGGGCTTCAAGAGCTGAACAAAGATATTATCTCCGTCAATGCCCGAGAGGCTGAGTATCCACGCAGTCACGGTTGTACCGATGTTAGCGCCCATAATGACGTTTATCGCCTGCCCGAGCTTCATAAGACCCGAGTTTACAAAGCCGACGACCATAACCGTCGTTGCAGACGAGGACTGAATAACGGCGGTAACTCCAAGACCTGTAAGAAGGCCGGCGAGCTTTCCCGAGGTGAGCTTTGAGAGCATACGCTCAAGGCTTGAGCCTGCGCGGCGCTCCAGAGCCTCGCCCATAAGGTTCATACCGAAGAGGAAGAGGCAAAGACCTCCAATCATAGTAAGCAAATCAAAAATGTCCATTTTTTACTCCATTTTCTTTAATATAATTTTTTATTTTGCTACAGTTATTTTACCTCACGTGTGTTAAGTCCACAATCATATTTATGTTAAATCCGTGTAAAGTCACGAGATTTTCGACTTTTTTCTTGAAAATTCCGTGCGGATATATTATAATGAAATAAATACGCAAGGGAGATTGGATTTATGGAATACAAAATATACACCGTCACTCGCATTGAGGGAGAGTACGCCTATATCGTACCGGAGGGGGAGCGCGAGGAGCTTTTTATCGCTATGGCTCTTCTGCCGCTCGGGGCTGACGTCGGCACAAGGCTGAAATACGAAAGCTTTTGTTTCGAGATTATCGGTTGAAAAAGAAAAACACGGTTTTGTAATTTATGGTTTACAATTCCGTGTTTTTTATTATGAATAAAGCAAATAATCATTTACTTTTTATCATTTTTTGCGTCCTTTTCTTCTTTTGAGCGAATTATGCTGAAAAGCTCGGAGAGGAAGAACTTTCGCGCCTTACCCCCCTCCTCCTCGTCCTCGTCCTTAAAGAAGCGGTTGACGATAAGGCGGAAGAGTCTTGCCGTCCTTGCCCTCTCTCTTTGAGAATATATCTCACCGTCAATTATGGCACCATAGCCCTCGTAATCCATATCCGCGCCTATCAGCGCAGGGTTGAATGCCTCGCCTATCCTTTTGTTAATAAAGTCCTCGCCAAAGCCGCGTTCAAGAAGTCCTATGGCTATGGCGATTACCGGTGACTCGCCCGGAACCTTATTCACTATCTCATCAATGATGCGGTTGTCGGGCAGCTCGGAGAAGTCCACGCGGATTCTATCCTCTCTTGGTACGATTATCTTAATCATTCTGGTGTTCGGCAGCTCGGGGAAAAGAAATTCTATCCTGAACTCACGCTCGCCCGAGGCACCTCGTATGCTCTCGCCCATAACCTTGACGATATATTTTTCGCCCCTGAAGTCAAGAACCGTCGCAGAATATCCGTAAAAGCCTACCTCTACCCTGTAATCAACTCCGCTCTCGCGAAATTCCATAAACAAGGCTTCACCCTCACGGATAAATGCAATAGACTCAAGAGATGAGGCAAGATTGTTTTGCAATCCTCGTACTATAAGAGGGAGAATACCTATATTGTTATCACAAAAAACGTACCTACCGAGCAGGTCGCACCAATGGCTGTCAAAGCGCTCGTTTTTTTTGAGTCCGAGAAAATATAGGAATCCTCTCTTTTTAACCAATGGGCGCACCCACATTCTTGAGTCAAAGAAATGGCGTTCTCGCTCGTGAAGCGGGCGTATATCCTCTCGGCAGAGCTTATCATTTATCCTGCCGACGAAATATTTACGCAGGATTGCGAGTGTCGGGCTATCCTGAAACAGCTCGTTGTTTGCCGAGTTGACGACGACTATAACATTGTTTTCTGGACATATCCACACGTTCTGGCCAAGCATACCGTTAAAGAGTATCTCGCGCGAGTCCTCTCCGAGCCATATCTGATAGCCGTAGCCGTAGCTGTCGCCCGTTTCGGGAACGTGGGAGTATGGGGTCGTGGCGATATCTATCCACTCGGACGAGAGTATTCTATAACCTTCAAAGACGCCGCCGTTCAGTATCAGCATACCGAGCTTTGCCCAGGATTCAGCCGAGAGATACATTCCCCAGCCGCCCTTCTCTGTTCCCTCGGGACTCTTCTCCCAAAGGTAGTTCTGTATCTTAAGGGGGGCAAAGAGCCTTGAGTATAGAAGATAAGAGAACGGCTCACCGCTCACCCGCTCCGCCACTCTTGCGAGAACGTAGGAATTCATACTGTTGTAGTTAAATGCCGTACCGGGTGCGAATTTCAGAATTGAGGCAAAGAACGCCTCCGTCCACCTCTCCTCCGTTATAGCGCCCGCCTCGGAGAACTCAACGCCCGAGCGCATTGTGAGAAGGTGGTGAACCGTAACGTCGGCAAAGCGTCTGTCGTTATACGGCAACTCTGGAAATATATCAATAAGGCGCATATCGGGTCTTATAAGCCCCTCGTCAAAGAGCGCGCCGATAACGATGCCTGTAACCGTCTTTGACATTGAGTGGGAGAGGTGCCAGGTGTTTATATCATATCCGTCACGCGAGCATTCGGATATGACAACGCCGTCCTTAATAACCATAAGGTTATGTATATTGGCTCGGCGCTCACTCTCAAGCTCGGCAAGCATATTATATATCCTCTTTGATGAAATGCCGACTCTCTCGGGAGAATGGCGCTTAAAGTAGCGTATCTCGGGAGAGGACACCTCAACCTTTTGCGGATAATAGGGGATGACGGAGGGAGTTGCCTCCTTCGTGCCAAAATAAAGGGAGGCTATCAGGTCAACAGAACGTTTCTTCCATTTTTCCATAAAAAGCCTCCTTTCATTTAATATAATGTTTGTTTTTTTATATTTATACTATATTCATCATAGGAAAAAGCAAATCAAATACAAGACCGAACAGGAGCCCTATACAAACGAGAGTCAGGAGTATGAATAAATTTGTCTTAATATGCTTATTGACCTTGAAGAGTACCAAAACGCCGACACCCGCTCCCGAGAACAGCCCCGCCATCATCGTGCCTGCGGTTATCAGCCCCTCGCCAAAGAAGGTGGCAAGAGCGACTGACGCGGCGCAGTTCGGAATAAGGCCGAACACTGCTGCTATGATATGACTTACAACAGGCTTATCGTACATAAACAGCGCAAGATTTTCTTCCCCGATGAAGAACACGAGGACGTTTATCGTCACAGTAATAATTAGGACGAAGATGGAAACCGTGAGGGTATGGTGAATAGCAGAATAGAAAATCCCCCTCTCGCAGTGGCACCCGTCCTCGTCGCATATAGCATCAATATTTATCGACTCGCCCTTATGTAAAGCGCGGACGACAAAATCCGCACCGAAGCCGACGAGAATCGCAACTAAAGCCTTGTATACAAGGATAAGCGCAATCTCGCCTGCGGGCATATTGCCCGAGATGAGTATCGGGAGCATCTCGTCCGAGGTTGATAGGAATATGGCGATAAGCGTTCCTACCGAGATCACTCTGCCTGCGTAAAGACCGGCGCCCGCTGCAGAAAAACCGCACTGCGGCACAAGTCCGAGAAGTCCTCCGACAACCGGTGCAAAATGCCCCGCTCGTTTCATAAAGCGCTCGGCTCTGTCCCCCGCCCTATGCTCTATGTACTCCATAAGCAGATAGGTAAGGAAGAGGAATGGTAAAAGCTTCAAGGTATCTATGACCGAATGAAGAAGGACGTCGTGCAGCATAGCACCAAGGACGTCCTCCGCATGAACGTGTAAAAATGACATTAATTAACTGTTCCTTTTATTATTGCAAAAAATCGTCTATATTATATATGAATATAATATAACTTTTTTCACCGAATGTCAAGTGGTTTTTTGTTAAGAGCGGAATGTAATATATGAATGAAGAGGGAAATTATATCTCCTCTTCATCCATCTTCTCATCTTGGAAAAAATTCCTCGCCCGTTATTAGATAATGAATAGAAACGTTAAAGTAGCGAGACATTGTAATAAGCATTTTTATATCGGGGTTTCGCTTACCGTTCTCGTAATACGAGAGCGCCTCGCGGCTTATGTTAAGATCCATCGCAACCTTTAGCTGACTCAGCTTCTTTTTCTTTCTTATCTCGCGTAATCCCTTCACAGCGCACCTCCCTTTTGCAAAAATTCCAATTTCAAGAGAATTTAGCGATAAAAATTTGTATATTTTAATTTGCGAAAACCTCTTGACTTTATTGTAACATTGTGTTACACTAAATATGTAACAATTTGTTACATATCGACTTTCAAAGTCAAATTTATCAAGAAAAAGAGGTAAACAATGAAAAATCTACTAGAATCACTCAAGGCGCGGTTTTTATATCCGCTGATTCCTGCCCCAATTGAAAAGAAATCGGATTACGTAAAGAGAATTGCATTTCTTGCTTTTGCTGCAATCTGCTTCGTTGGCGGCTTAATTTTCGGTATTATCGTCCCAAAGGAACATTTTGTGCAAATTTATGTGTACTTAGGGGCTGTTTGCTCCATACCATTTATGCCTAAAATATTTAAGACATCTTTTAGAGCAGGAAAAACAAGCTATAAAGTTGGAAAAATTGCTACCGAGCGAGAATACATAGAAGTAAATCATGTTGGCGGCGGTCAATATCGAGCAAGGCACAAGAAAGAGAACGATGGGGACATCTTCGCTATTTTTGGTGGTACATTAGTATTCCTTTGTCTGTTTATTTTCTATTCTCTGACCGGTCCGTTTTTATTGGGTTACAAGAGCTATAAAACCTTCAATCTTATAAAGGAATACAACCATGCTTCCGTAGAAATTTCAAACGATAATACAGAAGATGAACACACAGTTATATAACACTCTTTGCCACGCATACGATTACTGTGTAAGAGAAGAAAAGTACAAAAAGGAGTGCGAAAGATTAAATCACCGCTGGGCAACAGGCGGATTACGACTGTCGGAATTTCCTCCTATTTTTATATTAAAAAGAGAGTTCAAATGGAAAAGAACTCTCATCGGATTTCTTGTTTTTTGGCCTGTTGGAGTATTTTTTCTCGCGCAATTTCTAGTACCCACTTTATTTTCGTATATCAGATACCTGATACAAAAGGCCACCTTTAATTATAAGGAGTATGAAGAAAAGAAGAAGAAAGGTGCTGACGAAGCTAGAGCGGAGTTAACAAAAACAGAAAGAGAATGGCAAAAATTCAAAGCTGAAAATCTACAATATATAAACCAAGTTCCAAAAGATTTCAGAACGGCAGAAGATATTTCTTCAATTAAGTTTTATGTGGAACGCGGAAAAGCGTACACTATGGATCAAGCAATCAGTCTTTGGTGCGACTGTCGCTTCAAGATTTATGAAGAAAGGGAGCGCGCCGAAAAAGAGCGAGAAAGAGAGCAAGAAATAGAACGACGCCACAAAGAAACGCAAGCCAAGCTTGGTGCTATTAAGGAAAATCAAAGAAAAATTCTTCGCGAGCAACAAGAAGCTAGAGATTGGCGAGATGTGCATTTTAGATCTTATTAAAGTAGAAAGGCATAGATACCGAAATGAGTATCTATGCCTTAAAATTTCAGCCTCAGACCTTTAGCTCCTTAATCTTCATAACGTCGTACGGCGTTGCCTGATATACGAAGTAATTTAGCCAGTTGGTAAAGAGCAGAGTTGCGTGGCCGCGCCACTTGATGAGCGGGGGCTTTGTATCGTCATCGTTCGGGAAATAATTTTCCGGAATATTTGGGTTTATTCCCGCGAGCTTGTCGCGCGTGTACTCCTTATTTAAGGTGTCGGCGTCGTACTCCGAGTGACCGGTGAGGAATATCTGTCTGCCGTTCTTCGTGGAAACGGCGTAGACGCCCGCCTTATCGGACGAGGCAAGAATTTTCAGCCCTTTGGTTGCCTCTATCTGTTCTCTTGACACTGTGGTGTAGCGGGAATGAGGTACGTAAAACACGTCGTCAAAGCCTCTGAAGAGTATCGAGCGCTTGTAGTCAACCTTATGCTCGTAGACGCCCGAGAGCTTCTCGTCAAGCATATATTTTTCAATGCCGAAATGATAGTAAAGTCCCGCCTGCGCTCCCCAGCAGATGTGCAGAGTTGACTGCACGTGAGTCTTTGACCAGTCCATTATTTCGCAAAGCTCCTGCCAATAGTCAACCTCCTCAAACGCCATCTTCTCAACCGGCGCACCGGTGATTATCATACCGTCGTAATAGTTATCCTTAACGTCGGTAAACTGCTTATAGAAGGCGAGCAGATGCTCCTCGGAGGTGTTCTTTGATTTATGGCTCTCCGTGTGGATGAGTTCTATCTCAACCTGCAAGGGTGTGTTGCCTAAAAGTCGGGATAATTGCGTTTCCGTGTCAACTTTAGTTGGCATTAGATTCAAAATCAGTATCTTTAAGGGTCTGATGTCCTGTGTTATAGCGCGATTTTCGGTCATTACGAAAATGTTCTCGCGCTCAAGTATTTTTACGGCGGGAAGCTCGTTTGGAATTTTAATCGGCACGGCTTACTCCTCTCTCTTTTCAGTTTATTGTATCAAGTGCTTGGCGAAGGTCGTCGATAAGGTCCTCGGCGCTCTCGATTCCGCAGGAGTAGCGGATAAGGTCGGGTGAAACGCCTGCGGCGACAAGCTCGGCATCGTTCATCTGCCTGTGCGTCGCGCTTGCGGGGTGCAGACAGCAGGTTCTGGCGTCGGCAACGTGGGTTTCAATTGCGCCGAGCTTCATATTCTTCATAAATTTCTCGGCTGCGGCACGTCCGCCCTTGACTCCGAAGCTAACGACACCGCAAGTGCCCTTCGGCATATATTTCTCTGCAAGGTCGTAGTACTTATCGCCCTTAAGCGAGGGGTATCTTACCCAGGTGACATTTGGGTGCGAGGATAGGAACTGCGCAACGGCCATCGCGTTCTGACAGTGGCGCTCCATTCTTACGTGCAGGCTCTCAAGGCCAAGGCCGAGAAGGAATGCCGACTGGGGCGACTGGGTACAGCCGAAGTCACGCATAAGCTGCGCTGTCGCCTTGGTAATATAAGCGCCCTCCATACCAAATCTCTCATAGTAGTTTACACCGTGATAGCTCTCGTCGGGAGTGCAGAGGCAGTCAAACTTGCCTGCCGCCTTCCAGTCAAACTTACCAGAGTCAACGATACAGCCGCCTACGGCAGAGCCGTGACCGTCCATATACTTGGTAGTAGAATGAGTGACGATATCCGCGCCCCACTCAAACGGACGGCAATTTATAGGGGTTGCAAAGGTGTTATCAATAATTAAGGGAACGTTATTTTCGTGAGCAATCTTTGCAAATCTCTCAATATCAAGGACTGTGAGTGCGGGGTTTGCGATAGTTTCGCCAAAGAGCGCCTTGGTGTTAGGCTTAAAGGCTGCGCGAAGCTCATCCTCGGTCGCATCGGGAGAAACGAAGGTGAAATCAACGCCCATTCTCTTCATCGTTACGGCAAAGAGGTTGTAAGTTCCGCCGTATATAGCGCTAGAGGCAACCACGTGGTCACCGTTTGATGCAATGTTGAAAACAGCGAAGAAGTTAGCCGCCTGACCGGACGAGGTAAGCATTGCCGCAGTACCGCCTTCAAGAGCGCATATACGAGCAGCCACCGTGTCACACGTGGGGTTCTGGAGCCTCGAGTAGAAATAACCCGACGCCTCAAGGTCAAAGAGCTTGCCCATATCCTCGCTCGTTGAATACTTAAAGGTCGTGCTCTGAACTATCGGAATCTGCCTCGGCTCACCGTTGCCGGGATTGTAGCCGCCCTGAACACATTTTGTTTCAATTCTCATTTCTAAAAATCCTCCTATAAAGGTAAATTTCTCATTTTTCATTTCTCATTTTCTTTTAGAAAAAAGAAAAGCCACCCGTCCCAAACCATGAGACGAATGACAAGTCATCCGCTATACCACTCACGTTGTGCTTAATAGCACCACTCAAGACTCCAAACCAAAGCCCGCGCCTCTAACGCTGCGCCTGCGTGCCGAGCTAAAGCTACGCTCTCACCCTGCCGACTCGGGAGCCATAAAAGCACCGTACCCCGCTGCCGCCTCGCACCTTACGCGGCTCTCTGAAAAGCGTTCCTCGGGCTTCCTCTCCGTCAACGTCATTTTCTATGATTGTATCACAAAGTCACCCTTTTGTCAAGTAGGGATTTGATTTTCTGAAATATTTTTTGCTTTTATATTGTATTTTATACCCACGTGTGATATAATACTGTGAAACTATGCAATTCTTTCTGCCTTTTATTGTAAATAATATTTTACAAAAATGCTGTTATGATAAGGAGATGACTAGTATGGAAGATATAATTTTTGCTCTTAATGCGGTGATGCCGATAATACTTATGATTGCTGTGGGATACCTACTAAAGCGTGTGGGAATGCTTCCACCAGCCACATCGCCTATATTAAACAAGCTCGTTTTCAGGGTCTTTTTACCCGCTATGCTCTTCCTTAATATATATAAAATCGAGAGCTTCTCGGACTTTGACCCAACGTATATCTTCTATACGGTCGGAATAACTCTCGCGCTCTTTATAATCGGGATACCCGTCATTTGCGCCATAGCGAAGGATAACGGACAGAGAGGCTCGCTGCTCCAGTCGGTATTCAGACCCAATTACGCTCTTATCGGCATACCTCTTGCCACCTCCCTTTTCGGCGAGGAGGGAGCTATTGCGGCAACGCTGCTCTCAGCCGCGTTGATTCCCATATTCAATATTCTTGCGGTCATCTGCCTGTCGGTATTCTGCGGCGAGGGTAAGGTCAGCGTCAAGAGTGTTCTTCTCGGGATTGTTAAAAACCCCTTGATACAGGGAATTTGCGCCGGACTGCTTGCCATTGGTGCAAGGGCAATTTTTGCGGAGCTTGGTATAGAGCTTTCGCTCACGGACGCGGTGCCGGTTTATAAGACGCTGGAATATCTCTCGGACATTGCAACGCCCGTTGCCCTTCTGGTGCTTGGCGCGCAGTTTGAGTTCTCGGCAATCGCCGCTCTGAAAAAGCAGATAATAGCAGGAACGCTTATGCGCTCGCTGATAGTTCCCGTTATAGGACTTGCGATAGCGTATTTTGTCGGGTGCTTTGACGGAGCGCATTTTGCCACCTTCGTGGCTGTATTCTGCACGCCCGTTGCGGTATCAAGCGTGCCTATGGCGCAGGAAATGGGCGGTGACGTGGAGCTTGCGGGACAGCTCGTGGTATGGACTACCCTCTTCTCAGGCATAACGATATTCCTAGCGTCGTATATCCTAAAGGTTCTCGGAATATTTTTTTGAAAAAGCACTTTAACAATCCCTCCGTCGCGCTTTGGCACACCGCCACGCTCACGGACAAGCAAAAAACGCTCTCCCTCTTTTGTCAGAAGGAGAGCGTTTTTTATCTTTTATAAATTTCATTTTCGTCAAGTGGAATTTCGCCGTTGATGCTTTCGTATTCCTCAACGCACCCTTGCGCCAAAAATTCCAGCTGTGCATTAAGGGAGCGCTTGTTTTTCTTGGCAATTTGAGTTATTTTGTAAAGAAGCTCAGGCTCAAATCTGATTCCCGTTTGTATTTTATTAGTTGCCACGATAACACCTCAAAAACATTTTGATAACATTATATCACATTTACTATTGACATTATACAAACATTGTGTTATCATATTGTTATCAAACGCAAATTCCTTTTGTTGCTACACAGAAAAGAGCTTCCGATTTTCAGAAGCTCTTTTCATTTTTTATTTCGGCATTTTCTTTTTGAAGAATACGTCGTTCTCCGACCCGAAGGCATATATACATACGTCGAGTGGTAATAAACGGCGGTTATCGCCAAAGTCCGACAGTCAGAATCAGATGGAGTATTTTTTCTTATACTCTCTGTATTTCTCCTCGTAGGCTTCGCTGCCGTGCTTTATGTCCGCGAGATACCTATGGAGGTCCATAGCGTCGTAGGTTGATATTTCTATTACGCAACCTGCGATGTTTGAGCAGTGGTCGGAAACTCGCTCAAAGTTGTTAAGAAGATCGGCGAGAATGAAGCCATGCTCTATCGAGCATTCGCTCTTTTGAAGCCTTAAGACGTGGTTAAGCTTTATCCTGTCGCGAAGGTCGTCAACAACCTGCTCAAGAGGCTCAACCTCGGCGGCAAGATTTATGTCATTCGTCTTGAAGGCGCGCTCGGTGATATCAAGTATCTCGGCAACGGCAGAACGAAGAACGGTAAGCTCGCGCTGCGCCTCCTTCGAGAACTCAATCTTCTTTTCCTTCATCTCCTCGGCAGACTCGATAACGTTTACCGCGTGGTCGGATATACGCTCAAGGTCGCCTATAATGTGAAGGAGCTTCGTTATCTGCTTGGAGTCGCGCATATCCATATCTCTGCCCGAGAGCTTTACAAGATACGTTCCGAGAGAGTCCTCGTAGGTATCCGCCTTGCCCTCAAGGTCACGCACCGCATCGGCAACCTTCGGGTCGTAGTTGTCAAAGAGAGTGAGAGAGTCGGAAAGAGCCTTGCAGGATATTTCCGCCATGTTAGCAGTAACCTCGGTAGCTCTCGCAACAGCAACGGTAGGAGTTTCGTAAAGACGCTCGTCAAGAAGATTTACACTCTCGTTTTCCGACGGGTCATCCTTTATCGTCAGTACTGCCAGCTTTTCAAGAAGCTTATAGAAGGGAGCTATAGCGACAACGGAAAGAATCTTGAATACCGTGTGGATAATAGCGATGTCCCACATGTTCGTCACGTTATCAACGAACGGGAAGCCTATAAGCCAATCAAACAGGTAGAAGAGCGAGAGCCATATAACAACGCCTATTATGTTAAAGTAAAGGTGTATAAGCGCCGCGCGGCGTCCGTTCTTGTTAGCGCCTATGGACGAAAGAAGCGCCGTAACGCAGGTACCTATGTTCTGTCCCATAACTATTGGGATAGCCGCACCGTATGTAATAGCGCCCGTTACGGTAAGCGACTGGAGAATACCGACCGAGGCGGAGGAGGACTGAACGATAGCCGTAAGGATAAGACCCGCCATAACGCCAAGGATAGGATTATCAAACATTGTGAGTATCGCCTTGAAGCCCTCATCGGTCTTGAGACCGCTGACA
This sequence comes from Clostridia bacterium, assembly GCA_017463125.1. Lineage (GTDB taxonomy): Bacteria > Bacillota > Clostridia > Oscillospirales > CAG-272 > UBA1740. Next base: position 34,850 of record JAFTPV010000011.1, read on the forward strand.
GCGCCGGACATAATGTCCATACCCGTCATAAGAACGGCAAAGCCGAGAAGAACAGCACCGATATCCTTTTTCTTGCCGCGCTTTACGAACATCACGAGGCAGATACCGATAAGAGCGAGGATAGGCATCCACGCATCAGGCTTCAGCCACTCTAGTGCGCCGACGACCTCTGCGCTTCCCTCGCCTCCGATGCCCGACATAGCTGTGAGCCACGCGGTTATCGCAGTACCAACGTTTGCACCCATGATTACGCCGACCGACTGTAACAGAGTCATCGTGCCCGAGTTTACAAAGCCGACGACCATGACCGTCGTTGCCGACGAGGACTGAATAACGCAGGTTACTCCGAGTCCGAGAAGAAAGCCCTTAAGAGGACTCGAGGTCATCTTACCGAGAATGGTTTTCAGGCTTGTGCCTGCGCTCTTTTTCAACGAGTCACCCATAACGTCCATTCCGTAAAGGAAGAGGGCAAGTCCGCAAATCAGCTCAAGTACTTCAAAAATACCCATAAAAATTTACCTTTCAAAGTTAGTTCAAAAATCTCTTAATTTAGATTTTACATTAATTTTACCTTATTTTTATATAATTTGCAATAGTTTTTTGGAAGAAAACGGCTTTTTGTTCAAAATTTCGTCATTTTTCCTATAAAAAATCCGCCTTCAGTTAAGAAAAGCGGATATTGCGTATATAATTTCGGGGAATATGAGGGGCTACATCGTTTCAAAAAGCTCGGTGATGTACGGGTCGTATATTACGCCTCCCGCGATATCTCCGTCGTGATACTGCGGAGTGAAGCGGCGCTGATATGCGCTCTCGTAGGCTGATATCTTGAAGGAATAATCCGCCTCCTGCATGCGAGCTGCGCGCTCTCTCTTAGAAACCGTCATATCCGGGTATATCGGCTCTCCGACGTATAGACGGTACGCCATATCGGGACGTTTCGCGTCTCCTAGGTCAGCTATCGCGGCAAAGAGGGGGATTATCGGCGCGCCAAACCTCGATGCCCAGTGGTATACTCCGGGCATTGCCGGACGTGGCTTCCTGTAATTTAGCCACATCTCGCTCTCCGGATATACCAGCACGTACTCGCCCCGCTCTATCATATCGCTTATCATCGGAGCAAGAGTTCCCGCAAGGTATCTCGGGTCATCGATTACGGGTATAGTGCGGGCGTATTTCATAAGGAAGCCGAGCCCTCCATTCATAAAAAGATTAGTATCCTTTATCACTATATTGATCTTGCCGCCTCCGATACGATGGACAAGCTTTCTGGCAAGGGTGCTGTCTATGGGGCTGAAATGATTCAGCGTTAAGAAGGCGCCCCCTCTGATATCTGAAAGCCTCTCGATACCTATTATCCGCGTATCCTTCTGCGTAAGGAGAGTCACGGCGTCTGCCGCCCGTTCCGCGACAAGCCTCTTTGCCTTATATGCAAGGCTTTGGCGGATTGATATATGCTTTCTTACCGCAGAGAGCCTCTCCTCTCTATCGGGTGTCGGGTCAGAGGGCATTACACAGGCGTGAAAGTCGGCGCGCATAATTGCGCCTATGATGTTATCCGAAATGACGTCGTTATCCTTTATCATTCTTTTCTTCCTTTATATATTTGATATATTCGGCGTCTCCCTCGGCGCACCTGCTTTCCATAATCCTACGCACAGCGAGGCGCAATTCTTCCGACGCTTCTCTCGGGGTCAAATTTTCATCAGACCGTACCGGACCGTCAACGTAGAGATAGAGCCTCGGTTTTTTACCAAATCTTGTTTTTTTGTAAATAGTAGTTAGCACAAACAAGGGTTTGCCGTATTTTACGGGATAGTAAAGCGGGGTGGTGCCAAATGGGCGCACGCCATTGTAATACTCCCACACATGTCCCTCGGGATATATAACGATATTCGCCCCATCGCGAAGTCTTTCTTCTACCGCAAGCGACATCTGTCTGAGCCTTTTTTTCTCTTTTGGTACCGGGAGCGCACCGAGATATTTCAGCCATTTACCGATTACGGGAATACCGTAATTTGCCGGGCTGACGACCGTGTATATCCTCGCTCTCGAGGCGAGGGCAGGCATAAAGACGTCGCCGACGGGCTGGGTGTGGTTTGCGAATATAAAAGCGCCTCCCGCTGTGCGCGGAATCTTTTTGCCCCGTATTCTCATTTTCAAAAAAAGCCTGCAATATACCTGCGCGAATACATACGCCGCCCCGTACGACAGCGCTGAAAGCAAGCGGAATAGCTTGTCCCGCCTAACGTACACGTAATCGTGCGGTAGAGCAAAGCTCTGATTTTTACTGACAGAAAAATCGGTGTCAAAGTCGCGGTAATATCTTACCCGCTCCTTCATAATCTTATTTTCACTCCCGCCTCGCGCATCTTTTTGAAGGTGACATCGCCCTTCGGTATCTCCGAGCCGCGCTTAATCAGTAGCTCAAGGCATTTTTTGTCCTGCTCCTTTTTATCATCCGTATAATTTTTCTTGAACTCGATAAGCTCGAGAAAATATCCCGAGTCCATAGCGTAATGCCAAAACTCACCGCCATACTGCACGCCATCGTAGCACCAGGGCTTTGAGAAAAGGTTATAATGAATAAGCCTTGCGTCCTCGCGCTCGGGCTCACTTTCGCACGGCATAGTGTCCCAAGCACCGTCAAGATAATATATTCTATCCGCGCAGATGGCGTTAAGGTAATCCTGGTCGGGCGCTATCGTGTCAAAGGAATAGCTCGTAAGAAGGTTAAGAAAATGCTCCTCGAAGCGACACACCCTCATTTCCTTAAGATTCATCAGCAAGACTCCCGAATTTATGTACTTATCACGGGCAACGCCAACCCCCTCCTCCATATAGTAGCAAAGCTCGGGAACGCCGACGACAGAGCTATCCTGACAGGCGCCGATAAGGTTATCTCCAATCTCGGTATCGTAAAGGTCGGCAATATCGGAGAGTAAAACCACGTCGCTGTCTATGTATACAGCGCGATCAAGCTCCGGATACATCTCGGCGATAAAGAGGCGGAAATATATCGTAAGGGTGAAATAATCGCACCTTAAGCGGTTGCCCATGCGGTCGCATATAGCGTCAAGGCCTCGGCTCATAGGTATGAATTCTATCCTGAAATTATCCTCCTCGAGAGCCTTTATCCTTTTTATATTTTCCTCGCTCACCCCTTCGTGCAGAACTATTGCTCGGTAGCTATGGCAGGGCGAGGAATTCTTTATTGCCGAATTTAAGGCTACCGCAAGGTAGGGCGCGTAGTTGTCGTCTATTGTGAAAAATATCACTACCTCGTTTTTGTTTTCCTTCATACTGTAAATTCTCCTTTTAATATTTCTTCGCACTCGCAAAGGAGCGAGTCGTACCTATGGTTCTTCAAAATTTTATGCATTTTTTCTTTATCCCAGGGCTTCACCGTCTGCGAATGAGGATAAGGAAATAGGTGGAGAGTCGTCGTGAAATGACGCAGAACCGTGTCAGACCGCTCTCGCCCCTGCTCGTTGTATTTTCGCGGCAAAAGGCCCTTGACCGCAAGCTTATTCAGAGCGGTCTGATCGGGCATAAACATTTCCTTTACCCCGCACATCTCACGGGCTCTCACAAAAAGCCCGCTTTCTCTGATTTTCTCCATATCCATAAGGAGAACGCCGGAATTAAGATAGCTCCTTCTGAAAACCCCGCCGTCAAAGAGCATAGCTCCGTACCTGTCGGCAACACCCATTATCTCGCACACACCCATCTCCGTTTCATAAAGAGCACGTGGGTCACGAAGACAGATAACGTCGCCGTCAAGATAGAGAACTCTGCCGCTTATCTCGGGTGAAAGATCAGCGTAAAGGCGAAGCATACAAAAGGGTGTAAAGCGGCTTGCCATATTCGCAATAGGAGGATTTGTCAAAAACGCCTCCGTCATATCTATCAGCCTTACGCGGCTTTCGCTGTTATAACGGCGCAGCGCTCCCTCAAGCCTCTCGGCAAAATCCTCACCGATAGGGGTAAACTCTCTGCCGTGATATTCTGCCTTAGCAGTCAGAAGATAAACCGTCAGAGGCAGCCCTGATGCCTTCGCTACGGAGAGCGCCGACATCATACAGCCCTTGGCTATCCCCACGTCACCGGAATATAAAAGCTTCATTTTTACACACCCTTCTGTAATATTTTACGCTTTGAAAAAGCAAAGTGCCACCCCGAGTCCGAGATGACACTTTAATTATAGACGGCGCAGGCGCCTTTTTCAACCTACCGTTTTATTTTTTAATCTACTTTGGTTTTTTGGCGCTCTACCGAGGCGTCATTTTGGTAGCCTATCAGTAGAATTACGGCAAATTCCCACGATTTAGGTAAATTATTCTTTACATTTTATACCTATCAGCCAACAACGGTATATCCCGCGTCGGTTATCGCCTTAACGAGAGTATCTCTCTCACACTCGGCAGAAAGAGTGACGGTTGCCTCGCCGCTCTTGTGACTTACCTCGGCTGAGCGCACCGCTTCAAGAGCCTCGAGAGCAGATTTGACTCTCGCCTCGCAGTGCGGGCACATCATTCCATTAACCTTGAGTGTTATTTTCATTTCGTCCTTCTCCTTTTGTCTGTTTATTTTTCCGATATCGGATTGTTTTTTTACATTATTCACTCCTGCCGAAAGCTCCTTAAATGTATTAAGGCGCAGGGAGTTTGACACTACGGACACGCTCGATAAGCTCATTGCCAGAGCGCCGAACATTGGGTTAAGCTCCCAGCCGAACAGAGCAATAAACGCACCTGCCGCAAGAGGAATACCAATGCTGTTATAGATAAATGCCCAGAAGAGATTTTGCTTTATATTCTTTAGAGTAGCGCGTCCAAGGCGCACGGCGTTCAGGACTCCCATAAGCGAGTCGCGCATAAGAACGACGTCAGCGGAGTCTATCGCGATATCCGTTCCGCCTCCGATAGCCATACCAACGTCGGCTCTCATAAGGGCTGGAGCATCGTTTATACCGTCGCCAACCATCACGACCCGTCCCTTTTCAGAATAGGAGCAAACAACCGCCTCCTTGCCGTCGGGAAGGACCTCGGATATTACCTCGTCGACCCCTGCCATATTGCCTACCGTGCGGGCGGTTTTTTCGTTGTCTCCCGTCAGCATAACTACCTTAAGTCCAAGCGCCTTCAGCCTCTCTATTGCCTCGCGGCTGTCCTCTCTCACGGTGTCAAGCACCGCAACAGCGCCGAGTATTACTCCGTCACGGCAGAAGAATATCGGAGTTTTTCCCTCCTCGGCAAATTTCTCGTAGAGCCGCCTTACCTCATCGGTGATATCAGTCTTCTCGGATATAAATTTGAAGCTGCCGCCGTACACCTCGGACTCGCCCTGCCTGCCATAGACACCGCTGCCAGATAGCGCCTTAAAATCGGTTATCGGATATTTTGGGGAATCATCCCCCGCGTAGTTACAAACGGCTTTTGCCAGAGGATGCTCGCTCAGACTCTCAATCGAGGCGGCAAGCGAAATAAGCTCGCCTTCCGTACAGTCACCGAAGGGAATAACGTCAACGACCTCGGGCGAGCCTCTCGTTATCGTGCCCGTCTTATCGAGCAGGACAAATCTCGCTCTTCCGACAAGCTCCAGCGCCTCGGCACTCTTATAAAGCACGCCGAATCTTGCTCCGACACCGCTTCCGACCATTATGGCAACGGGTGTTGCAAGTCCGAGAGCACAGGGACAGCTTATCACAAGAACCGATATGGCTCTCTCGAGAGAGTAGCCTACGTCAAGACCGCTGACAGCAAGCCACACCGCAAAGGTCAGAGCCGATATAGCGATAACGACAGGCACGAAAATGCCCGAAACCTTGTCCGCGATTTTTGAGATAGGCGCTTTTGTTGCGGAGGCGTCCTCTACCATTCGTATTACCGAGGCAATAGCTGTATCCTCGCCGACGCTCGTCGCACAGCATTTCAAAAATCCCGAACCGTTTATCGTAGCGGCAAGCACTCTGTCACCGACGCTCTTATCTGCGGGTACAGACTCTCCCGTGAGAGCCGACTCGTTTACGCTGCTCTCGCCATCGGTAACAACTCCGTCAACCGCAAAGGACTCACCGGGCCTTACGATGAAAATATCACCCACTCTAACCTGCGATGCAGGTATCGTCAGCTCCTTGCCGTCACGTATTACCGTCGCGGTTTTTGGAGCTAGGCTGATAAGAGCACGTACTGCATCGGCGGTCTTGCTCTTCGCACTCGCCTCGAGCATCTTGCCAAGGGTTATGAGAACTAAAATCATCGCGGCAGACTCGAAATACAGCCCGTGCAGGTGATGGTAAACGTCCTCGCCCCTCATCACCCCGTCGCTCATCATAAAGACTACGCAAACACTCCACACAAACGATGCGCCCGAGCCGAGCGATACGAGTGTATCCATATTCGGTGAGCGGTTTATGATGCCCTTCGTGCCGTTTATGAAAAATTTCTGATTTATTACGAGTATCAAACCCGAAATTATAAGCTGAACAAGCGCTATGGAGAGCGGATTTTCCGCAAGATATGCGGGCAGGGGCAGAGATAACATCGTGTGTCCCATCGCGATATACATCAGCACTAAAAGTAGTGCTGCCGACACTGTAAATCTTACCAAAATATGCTTTTGCTCTTGTTTTTGTAAATCAGAGTTATCATTTTTTGTATTTTTCTTCTCTCCGACAGGCGAAGCGCCATATCCCGCCTTGGTAACGGCGCCGATTATATCCTCGTCCGAGGCAGGCCCCTCTACCGTCATAGAATTAGACAGAAGATTGACAGCGCAGGAATCAACTCCCTCTACTGCCGAAACCGCCCTCTCGACCCTTGCCGAGCAGGCGGCACAGCTCATTCCGGTAACATCAAATTTTCTCATTACTTCATAAACCTCTCTATCGTAGCCATAAGCTCGTCAAGCGTGTCAAGGCGGTCACTCTTTATATCATTCACAACACAGCCCTTTATGTGACTCTCGAGCAGCTCGCGTGAAAAGGATGTCAGCGCAGAGCGTATCGCCGCCACCTGCGTCAGAATATCAACGCAGTAGGCGTCTGACTCGACCATAGAGCAAACGCCCCTTACCTGCCCCTCTATCCTTTTCAGCCTATTCGTCAGCGCTCTTATCTCATCCTCTGAGCGTATCCTCGCCTTTTTACAGCAATCACTCATAATTTTCCCTCCATTTTCAACTCATAACTCATTATATACCCTCTAGGGGTATTTATCAAGTATTTTCTATATAGACTTTTAAGAATTTTTGTGTTATAATATAGCATAGAAAAAGAAAAACGCAGGTACGACTATGAAAAATATAAAGAAAATAGAGGACTTTTCCTCGTCCGAGCTTGATATTTTCGTAAGGCTGACGGGCGCACAGCTCAGATCCTCTATCGAGGGTGAGCGCGGAATATTTATCGCTGAGAGCCCGACGGTTATCGAGGTTGCGATGAATTCAGGCTGTGAACCGATAGCGCTTCTCACGGACGAGAAGCTGATAAACTCGGCTGTAAAGGGAATAATCGACAGACTCCCCGACTCAGTGCCGATATATATTGCCGAGCGCGAGGTGCTTTCATCCCTTACGGGCTTTGAGCTGACGAGAGGTGCGCTCTGCGCTATGCGAAGACCCGCTCTGCCGACTGCCGAGGAGCTGTGCATTGGTGCCGAGAGGATTGCCGTACTTGAGGAGGTATGCGACTCAACGAATATCGGCGCTATCTTCCGCTCTGCCGCCGCTCTGAATATAGACGCAGTGCTTATAACCCCAACCTGCTGTGACCCATTATGCAGAAGGGCTGTGCGAGTGAGTATGGGAACTGTGTTTCAGGTTCCTTTTGCAAGGCTTGGCGACACTCCTGCCGACTGGCCAAAGGATATTGACAGACTTAAAAAAATGGGCTTTAAGTGCGTGGCAATGGCGCTGCGTGACAACACTGTCGATATTGACGACGAGAGGGTGCGGGGCGAGGAGCGTCTTGCCATAATTCTTGGCACGGAGGGACGCGGATTAAAGAAGGAAACCATAGATATGTGCGACTACACGGTGAAGATACCTATGTCGGGCGGAGTTGACTCTCTGAACGTTTCGGCGGCGGGGGCTGTTGCCTTCTGGGAGCTTGCCGCAAGGGGCAGACAGTACAACAGATAATAATATGTAAATATTTTGCAAATTACTAAAAAAATTAGAAAAAGGTATTGCATTTTTTCTTATTTTGTGATAGAATACACCTATATAAATATGCGCGGTGTGCGCCAGTAAACTTTGAAAGGCTTAAAAAATGGAAATTCTTGAAGGTATTCTTCTTATAGTTTTGCTCGTTGCAGCAGTATTTATTATCGTGGCGGTTCTTCTTCAGAAGGGCAATGACGAGGGTCTGTCCGGAACCATCTCCGGCGGTGCTGACACCTTCTACGGTAAGGACAAGGCTTCTCACGCTGACAGAACTATCTTTATCTGCACTCTCGTTGCAGCTATCGTGTTTGCTCTTGCGGTTTTGGCTGTTTACGTTATTCAGCCCGATTTCTACGCAACCTACGAGCTTGACGCTTGGAAGGAGCTTAACTCCTATAAGGACATTTTCGGTTAATTAAAAAGCGCGGGCTGTCGCATTTGCGGCGGCCCTTTGTTTTTATGAATATTTTATCAAGCCGAGCAAAAAATGTAAGTAAAACACTCGGAGCTTTTTATTGAGATGAAGAAAAAGGATTTTACCAAATTTACTAAAAGAAATACGCACAAGAGGCGCTCAAAGGACGCGGCAAGAGCCGAGCTTATGCGCGCTGTCAGAGAGGTATCCTCCGATTACGAGGGCTTCAAGATACGCGACAGCTACGACGGCGGCAGAAGAGATAGAGTCACGGGAAGGGTGTCCCGCGATGAGCGCGTGGCTGAGGGCATATTCGCGGCAACGAAGAGCGGATTTGGCTTCGTTACTCTGCCCGAAGGCTCAGAGGACATCTTTATCCCCGAGAGAAAGACTCTCGGAGCTATCGACTCGGATAGGGTCGAGATAATCTATCACGAATACAAAGACCGCGACGGTACGGCGCGCACCGAGGGCAGAGTTACTAAAATTCTCGAGTATGGGAGAAAGAGCATTATCGGCACCCTCGACGAAGAGGTTTACCGTCACGGCAGAAGAACCTACCGCTCGTACGTCCTTATCCCTGACGACCCTAGAGCCGCCATCACCCCTTACGTTACTGACACTATGGGAGCAGAGATTGGCGACAAGGTGGAGGCAAGGCTTATAAGGCACGCGAGCGCCCAGCCCGACTGTACCGTGATGAGAATCTTCGGTCACACGGAGTCAAGGGAGGCGAACTACGCGGCAATTCTTGCCGAGGTGGGAATCGAAACAGAATTTTCGCCCGAGGTTATCGCCGAGGCGGAGATGTCAGCGCGCGATAGCTGTGTGACTGACGGACGAGAGCGCTATAGCGATTTCATAATGACTATTGACGGGGCTGGTGCGAAGGACCTTGACGACGCGGTATCGGTAAGCAAGACAGACTTTGGCTACCGCCTCGGAGTTTATATTGCCGACGTATCAAGCTACGTAAAAGAAAAGACGGCGCTTGACAGATGCGCTACGGCAAGAGGCACAAGCGTATATTTCGTTGACAAGGTGGTGCCTATGCTTCCGCCCGTACTGTCAAACGGCGTTTGCTCTCTTAATGCCGGCGAGGAGAAGCTTACCCTATCCGCGCTAATAGACCTCTCCCCTGACGGTGAGATACTGAACACAAGACTTGCCGAGAGCGTTATCACCTCTCGGATAAGGGGCGTTTACTCGGAGGTCAACAGAATATTTGACGGCTCGGCAGAGGACGCCATTCTTGAAAAATATAATGACGCCATACCGCACCTTAACGTAATGCGTGAGCTTTACGAAATATTAGCAAAGCGCAGAAGGTCTGCGGGATATATCGACTTTGACTCACCCGAGGCAGAGCTGATACTGAACGAGCTTGGAGAGGTTTCCGATATAGTAAAGCGTGAGCGTGGTATATCAGAAAGAATTATAGAGCAGCTTATGCTGATAGCAAACGAGGCTGTTGCAACGCACCTTCACGAGCGCGGTATTCCCTGCGTATACAGAGTTCACGACGAGCCTCCGAAGGAAAAGCTTGACGAATTTATAAATTACGCGCACACCTTGGGCTTTGACACTTCGGTTATCACTAAAAGAGAGGTGTCTGGCAAAGCATTTTCTGCGCTTCTTGCCGAGGCACAGAGGCGAGATATGCTCGAGGTGGTATCATACCCTATGCTGAGGGCAATGTCAAAAGCAGAGTATTCCTCTGCTCTTCGCGCGCATTTCGGACTCGGGCTTGAGTGCTACTGCCATTTCACCTCTCCGATAAGACGCCTTTCCGACCTTGCGACCCATAGGATAATAAAGCAGGTGCTTCTTGGGGAGAAAAAACCTCAAGCCTACGCCTCTTACGCAAATAGAATGGCTGCCGCCGCTACGGAGGCAGAGCGACGCGCCGAGGAGGCGGAGCGCAGAATAGAGGATTTATACAAAGCACTTTATATGGTCGAGCATCTCGGGGACACATACCCTGCCTTTATCTCGGGTATATCCCGCTACGGTATATTCTGCCGTCTTGATAACACCTGCGAGGGTCTTATTCCAATATCCGAGCTTCCAGGTGTCTTTACCTTTGACGAAAAAACGCTGACCGTCAGAAGCCGTGATATAAGCTATCACCTTATGGACAGAATAGAGGTGTGTCTTGAAGAGGTGGATATAATACGGGGAAAGCTGCGATTCTCAATCATCTGATTTTTACGAAAGGAGCCCTATATGAAGGAACGGATAAAGCTTTATACCCTGCTTTCGCTGCTATTTCTTTTAATATTTTCTCTGTCCAGCTCCGCGTCGGGCTTCCCTTCAAATATATTATATATAGCCGCCTTTCTTTTACCGACAGCTGCGGGGGTATATATAGCCAAAAGGAGCTATAATACTCCGGGCATTCCTCTTGGTAAAATAAAAAACGCGGGGCTTCTTATCCCGCTTACAGCACCAACGCTGCTTCTTATATTCGTTATCTCGTACCTCACCTCATTCGTTATATATCTTCTTGGCGGCGAGGGGAGCAGTGTCACACTATACGGCAGTCTGCCTCTTGATATTCTTAATAACGCCCTGCTTCCGACTATTCTTGAGGAGAGCCTTTTCAGACTCCTACCGCTTATGCTTATCGCACCGTTGTCAAAGAGGTGCGCAATTATAGTATCATCTCTCTTTTTTGCCTTCGCGCATATAAGCCTTCATTCTATTCCCTACGCGCTTTTCGCGGGAGCGGTCTTTTTCATAATGGACCTTATGGCAGAGAGCGTTTGGCCCTCCGTTATCCTTCATTTTATTAATAATATAATATCTCTTCTTTGGATATACGGCTCGGACGACGGTGTATTTTCTTTAGTATACGTTCTCGCGCTGCTGCTCCTCTCGCTTCTGTCGGCAATATTTATCCTCAAAAGGAGAGAGGAATACGGGGTGTGCCTAAAGGAGATACTCTCTCACAGAGAGTCTGCCGTCATATCGGGAGAGGTGCTGTTTTTCATCATACCGACTCTTTTTATCGCAATTATAAACATCATAGGCTAGGAAACAGAAATGGATAATATAAATTTCAGCTCGCAAATAGAGCAGGACGAATATTTTATGGCTCGGGCGATAACTCTTGCTAAAGAGGCGGAAGCTATAGACGAGGTCCCCGTAGGTGCCGTAGCAGTCCGTGACGGCAGGATAATAGCCGAGGCGTATAACACAAGAGAGGCTGACAGGTGCGCGACGCATCACGCGGAGCTTGTGGCAATAGAGCGCGCATGCGCTGCTCTCGGAGGCTGGCGCTTGCCCGGAGTTACCCTCTACGTGACGATGGAGCCATGCTGTATGTGCGCAGGAGCAATTATCAACGCAAGGGTTCCAAGGGTCGTATACGGCGCGAAGGATTTCAGATTCGGCGCATTCGGCTCGGCGCTCGACCTCGCCGAGATTCCCTTGAATCACAGACCCGAGGTAGTAGGGGGCGTTTTAGGCGAGGAATGTGCTAAAATACTCTCCGACTATTTTAAGAAGAAAAGATAGCCCGTAAGCGTAACAGATGTACAACAACATACCCAAAGGTTGACAAAACTGACAAAATATGCTAAAATTATTTTGTTTGGGGCTTTTTTCCAAACGCTTTTCTTGAAATTTTATATCCCAAGAATGCCAAGGCACTTCCCGACATCCCCCGATCCTGGCGGGCTGCCCTGCTTTCTGTGCGGTTATAGAATTTTCACGAAAATAAAAAAGAAAGGTTTTATAAAACTATGAAAGTAAAAGCTTTACACGAAAAAAGAGAATACCTTAACATCAGAGAGATGGTCGAGGACATCGGTGAGCGTTACAAAGGCAAAGTTGCCTACCGCTACCGTGTAAATCCTCACGACAAGGAGCCTGTTAAGGTTACCTACGACCAGATGCGTGACCACGTGCGCGCCTTTGCTACCGAGATTATAGCAAGGGGTCTTCAGGGTAAGAAGATTGCCGTTATCGGTAAGCACACCTACCAGATAATCCAGAGCTATTACGCGATTATGGCTATCGGAAGTGTGTGGATCCCTCTTGACAGGGATTGGGCAAAGGAGGATCTGCTCGAAACCGTAAGAAGCGGCGAGTGCGATTTCCTTATGTGCGACACCGATATTGCCGAAAAGGGTCAGTACATTACCGAGAACCTTGGTCTTCCCGCTCCCCTATATCTTACAGGTGAGGGTGAAGACAGCCTGCTTGCATGGCGTGAGGCGGGTGCGAAGAAATTTGCCGAGGACAGCACGCCCTACTTCAGTGCCGAGATTGACCCCGACGCTCTTGCGGAGCTTGTGTTTACCTCGGGTACAACCGGTCAGGGCAAGGGCGTTATGCTCTCGCAGAGAAACTTTATGTCCGACCTTGCTGACGTTATCCCCTTCATCGACTTCTCTGTCAGATGTATGAACGTGCTCCCCCCACACCACACCTACGGCTCGTCCGTTTCTATCTACGGACAGAACTCTATCGGTTGTGATGTTTACATCTCATCGGGTGTAAAGTATATCTTAAAGGAGCTTCAGGAGCATAAGCCCGGTCACCTTGTTGCAGTTCCCCTCTACGTTGAAACGTTTTACAGAAGAATACTTAAGGGTATTGACGAGAAGGGTAAATTTGTCGGCGGTATAGTTAAGGGACTCATCTCCTTCAACAAATCCTGCCACAAGATAGGCCTCAAGCCCTTCGACGGACTCTTCAAGAAGATGGTGCTTTCCAGCTTTGGCGGTGAGATAAATATGATAATCTCGGGTGGCGCGCCTCTTAATCAGGAGATGGCAGAGCTGTTCGACGGTCTTGGTGTCAAGGTGCTTAACGGCTACGGAATTACCGAGTGCGCTCCTATCATTGCAGTAAACCATAATAATTATATAGTTCCAAAAAGCGTAGGACCGGTTCTCCCCATCGTTGACTGCCGAATTGCCGACGCTGACGAAAACGGCGAGGGCGAAATTCAGGTTAAGGGTCCTAACGTAATGCTCGGCTACTACAAGAACGACGAAGCAAATGCCGAGGCGTTCACCGAGGACGGATATTTCCGCACGGGCGATGCAGGTAAAATGGAAATCACCAAGGAAGGTGACAGAATCCTTTACATCACCGGAAGATTTAAGAATATCATCATTCTTTCCAACGGTAAGAACGTTTACCCCGAGGAAATCGAAGATGCTCTCAGCGCGACTCCCGGCCTTGTTGATATCGTTGTTTACGAGGGTAAGTCCCGTCGAGGAACGGCATTTAACACCATCGTTGCCGAGATATATCCCGACAAGACACTCCTTGAGGAAAAGGGTATCACCGACTTTAAGGCTTACTTCCAGAAGTTTGTCAATGAGTATAACAAGACCGCAGTTCCCTATAAGAAGGTAGGACTTCTTAAGGTGCGTGAAGAGGAGTTCCCGAAGAACACACTCAGAAAGATACTCAGAAGAAAGATGGATATGACCATCGACTAATCCGAATAACAAATTAAAAACCTGCTCCCCGGGTGCGTTACAATACTCGGCGAGCAGGTCTTTTATTTTTATTGTTTCGGATTTTTATTATTTATCGCATACTCTTTTTGTAAGCATCCCGAGCAGAGCGTATTACGACGGATGTGACGGACAGGGAGAGCAGGTTCTGGCATAATCGTTATAATAAATGCTCTCGCAGTCCTTGCGGAAGGTAAGGATATTCTCCTCAAGCTCGGGAATTGAGTCTATCTTACCATTTGCATAATCCGAAATGCGCTTTTTGCAGGCGCTGATACGGACGAGCTGACCTCCAAGCCTCTGATGCTGAACCTCAAATCCAAAAGGCTTGTTTTCAAGCATCCACTGCTTCTCGAACGTCTTTATGAACGCGCGAAGATTGCTCTCGACTCTTGAGTATTCCTCTCTCGCAAGGCGGAGAAGCTCCGCCCTGTCACCTACGCGATATGCCGCACGGGTCTTAACGCCGAGCTCGTATTTGTCAGCAAGAACGTCGCAGAGCTTTGCAGCGGTATCAAAAACGTAGCCGTATTTTCTCGTCTTCTTCCCTGCGGCTTTAATCAGGGCTGAATACTCGGTGTATTTAGCTTCTTCGCCAAGCTTTACCGTTGAGTCAAGGAAGCCTACGAAGGGGTCGGAATAGAGCATATATTTACTCGGGTTGACGGGAGATGAGGTATCCTCGGGAAGAGCGATATCGTTAGGCTTATCAAGAAGCATAAAGTCATCAAACTCAATGCCGAAGCGTGCCTTGAACCTCTTCTTTATAAGCTCCATATCGGTATTACCCCTCACGTGCTCCGCGATAAAGAAGAGCGTGGGCAGCGCAGAATATTTAGAACATTCCGATCCGTTATCGCCCCACATAGTGATGAAGATGCTGTCCACACCGTGCTTTCTCGCTGCCGCTATCGCGGGTGGCGTACACTTAATGGAAACAGCGTTATGCGGGACAAATCCGCCCCACGTCCACGCGCCCCCCGCAAACCATGTTTTATCCGAGAGCTGTTTGTGATTATAAAACATATTATCATAGTTGTTATAATCATCGGAATAGTAGTCCCAGTATACAGGAATTACGTTATCCGGCAAAGCCTTAATGTATTCCTCGGGGACGTTCTTTTTCTCGATGAAATACTCACCGTTGTTCCAAGGTCTGAAATACATATCCGACCATATCATTATGTCATAGCTGTACTTCTTCGCAATTTCGCAAACTCTGGCAAGGTGACGCTTCATAATCACGTCAACGGTTTCGTAGCCATATTTGTCAAGGTGCTTACCCCGTCCGAGCATGTGAGCCTCGTCCATACCCACGTGCAATCTCCTTGTTTCAAAGCACTCGGAAAGAGTCTTAAACATTTTATCGATAAGCTCGTAGGTGGACTCATCGTCAACCATAAGTATATCGGGAGTATCCATAGAATATTGCTGCCATCTGTTAATAGCGGTGAGGTGCGCCAAGGTCTGAATACAGGGAATAACCTCTACTCCGAGTCCCCTTGCGAATACATCTATCTCACGCATTTCTTGCACCGAATATCTTCCGCGAAGATAACCGAAGTAAGCTTCTCCTTCTATCTCGTAAGTATCCTCGGTGTATAAGAAGAGGCAGTTGTAGCCCATTTTTGAAATAATACGAATATAATTCTTCAAATTATCCAAGTTCATCACGGCATTTCTGGATAAATCCAGCATTATACCAAGAGTGGTTTTCTTTTTCATAAAATACTCCCAAAGTCAATTTATGTGGTTAAATGTATAAAAATGTAAAGTTTAGTTTTAATTTTTCTCGTATTCTTTGTTTGTTCTGGTAAAGGATATGTCATCGTAACAAATCGCGCTTGACTGGTTGGTCTTGCAATGCTCTATCTTTACGTAATGTATTTCAGCACCGAATTCTCTGTATGCCACGCCGCTATACGCAAGCGTACCGTTAATATATAGCTTCAGATACGTATTGGTTGTAGTGGCGTCTTTACCTTGATGATATAGCTCCATACGAAGAGTAAACCATTTCTTTCCTTCAACCGAGGTGCCGCTTTCCTCAAGCAGATTCGTTCCCGCAGCGGGATAAATGCCGCTGCCGGTAGGAGCTACCTTTATCTTCTTGGTAGTGCTGTCTGTTGAAACGTAGACGCTATACGCTGCCGCATCGTTTTTATCCATAAACTTAATGCAAGCAAAGTTGTAGCCTGCTTTATAGGTTTCCGCATACATCTTGGTTTCAAAGGTATAGCAGTCGCCGCTCGGATTCTCGTTAGAGATATCAGCGCGGGTGTAACCGGGGTTGGTGCCGCCCTTCTTATTTACGGCCCTGAGCACTTGATTTGCCGCGTCAGTCGGGTCGGTGCTTAGATAGAACCTCGTATAAAGCTTCTCCATATCCAATACGCTTATATCGTTTACACCTATTTCTTTGGTGCCGTCATAGCTATAACTGTGCACGTATTTTGTATTGAAGCCTTCGGTAAATGTCGCTACGCGCTCCTCACTCTCAACCTGCTCTATAACCTCACCGCTCTTTGCGTATGACAAGTCATCAAGATAGAGTGTCGATTTATTATTCTTCTGATGCACAATAGCAACCTTAACCAGCGGAGATTGCTGAAGAGCTGCAGGCATGTAGGTTGTATCAGTGGCTACCCACTCATCATTGAGATAAATATCCGCACCGGTCGTGGCCTCATTCTTTGTTCCGTGAAATACTATTTTAAGGGTAAACCACTTGTCGCACTCAATGCCGGTGGCAATGGTCGCTCCTGTTCCGGTGCCGTCGTTGCCCTTGTTGTTTTCAATAAGAGAAAGAATGAACTTGTCACGGCTCCAGAGGGCATTAATACGAATGGAATATGCCTGACCGTCAGCGCTGTTCATTATGAATAGCTGAGTAAGATCTCCGTTTATTCCTATATCTGCAGAGGAATAATAGAACCTACCCGAGAAGATATAATCGGTGCCGTCAGCATCTGCGTTATACAGATTAACTTCTGTTCTGGACGGCTTATCAAATTCGTTAGATTTCAGAGCGACGACCTTAAGCACGTGATTTGCGGCATCAGTCGGGTCGGTTGTTATGCTGTAAGATATGCTTGGGTTATAGGTTTGTTCCTTGGGGTCCTCGGGTGCATTTATATACTTGCCCACTCCGAAGTCATAAATCCTTACCTTGTTTACAACGTTTGAGGTATTGAGAAGTCCGTCCTCAAATCCGTAGCTCTCACGCATTTCCTCGTCGGGAAGCGAAGGGTCTACGATTGCGTCAGGATTAGTCTCTTGAACATACTTTGTATCGCAACGCTCCACGAGCACGTTATTGAAGTATACCTCGCTTGCAAGATAACGGTAGTAAGAAACAGATACTTGGTCTATCCTTCTATCGTAATACTCAACCTGCCCGGATGCGTTAGTACCTGTGATAGTTGCATCGCAGTCACCCTGGAATTTTCCGTTTACATATATTTTTAGTTTAGGCTTATACTCCTCGGTACCGTCCTCTGATATTTCGTATATCTTGTAGAACTCAAGCCTTATATTTACCCATTCTCCGAGAGGGATTGCACCTGCAATATTACTTTCCTTTCCGTCAATACCTGCATAATTTTCGCCTATCTTGACGTAATCAACCCCTTTTTCAGTATAAACGGAGAAATTTACTGAAGCGCAGGGCAGCGACTCGGTCATAAAGAAGAGCTGAATAAATGCGAGCATCTCGACTCGCCAAAAGAGCTTTTCAAAATTGCGGAGCTAGTTGCCGACTATCTTCTTTTCCTTAACGAAAAATCTCCAAAAGATAAGGGGCCAAAAAAACTGCACTGGCTGGTATATCTTATGAAGCGACATGCAGACGAAATGTGCCAGACAGATATGTCACTGTCGGAATTTGCGAAAACGTATCAGAAAAACGAAAAATATATAGGTCGTCTTTTCAAGAAAGACATGGGAATGAGCTACGCGGAGTATAAGCAGGAGCGTAAGCTTGAGATTGCAAAATCCATGATTGTTCAAGGTGACGAAAAAATTATTGACATTGCGTTTGAGTGCGGATTTAATAACATTTCTTACTTCAACAGAGCTTTTCGTAAAAAATACGGCATGTCACCAACAGCCTATCGAATAATCGCAAAAAAGAACAATAGATTGAGTTGATTTGGTGTAGTCTCACTTTTATATTCACTACCTTAATATTAAAATAGCAGATGCCGCCGGCTCGGACGGTGGTTTGTGAGAGTAAAACCATCAAAGACACCGCGACGAAATATGGGTATTACAACCGACTGAAATAAAAAAGCTTGCCCGAATAATTGCGAGCAAGCTTTTTGTCAAAAAACAGATATTATTTTAATTTTGTTGAATTTTTTTATTAGAGTACTTGACAAATGCAAAATGCTTTGATATAATATTAAAGCACGAAACGGAAGGTTAGCTCAGTTGGGAGAGCATCTGCCTTACAAGCAGAGGGTCACAGGTTCGAGCCCTGTACTTTCCACCAAAATGATAGTAGAAGCCTTGTGCTTTGATTATATAGTCACGGAAGTGACGACAGAAGTATGGCTTGGTAGCTCAGTTGGTTAGAGCGCTAGCCTGTCACGCTAGAGGTCGTGGGTTCGAGCCCCATCCGAGTCGCCAAATTCTGAAAAACATTTCGGCTCGACAAAAAATGCCGTAAGGCATTTGTTTGTGCAGGAAGGCTTGGCTTCCTGCTAGCCCCATCCGAGTCGCCAAATTCTGTAAACTGAATACCTGCGGATTTAGCTCATTTGGTAGAGCGCCACCTTGCCAAGGTGGAGGTGGCGGGTTCGAGCCCCGTAATCCGCTCCAAAACAAAAGGACACTCCTCGTGGGTGTCCTTTTGTTTTGGAGCTAGGCTTACGAGGCTGCTCCGCTCATCATGCTTTTCGGGACGGCGCCTCGACGTCCCGAAGAATCTCCGTATAATAGGACAAAATTAGGCACTCCAAAATGGAGTGCCTTTCTGTTCCGCGACAAATCGAGTTTGCATTAAAACTGTGCGTAAAAATCACAGGTTCCTATGTTAAATCATACTAATCTCCATTCTGTCGCCTTGCGGCGACTGCACAAGTCAAAGATGAATTTTCGGCATCATGCTTTGCACGACGATTTGGAAAAAGGCTCTAAATCGCGAAAATTCGAGCGTGAAACTCACAAATCGTATGAAAGATGTTACAAAACTTTCACGCTATCACCTCCTTAACAACCGTTTTCATAATTATTATATCACAAATCGAGATAAATGTCAATATCTCAAAACGAGATGTGATAAAATATTTACGACAAATAAGAAGGAGGCTTATGATGAGAATTCGAGATTTAAGAGAAGACTGTGATATGACACAAAAAGAAGTCGCAAGTTATCTTAATATAAAACAAAACACCTATTCGCAATACGAAACGGGGCAAAGGCAATTACCCATTGAGCACCTGATTGCTTTGGCAAAGCTTTACAACACGTCAACGGACTATATTTTGGGTCTAACGGATAAAAAATAATTTTGATTCGGTTATATGAAAAGGACGGAATTTTTCAATCCGTCCTTTTTGCTTTTATTTCCTCTGTTCCTTTATATATTCTATAACTGGCTTTGGGAGTATATTCTCACAATCATCGCCTGCCGAAAGCTTTTCACGCGCGAGAGTTGAGCTTACGTCCTCAAGCCCTTCACGGCATTTCCACAGCTCCGTTTCATAGCCTCCGTGCTTTTTGTTGTACTCTGCCTGCTCTCGCTCCCAGGGGAGATCCGCCTCGGTGCGATAGCCCTTAACGATTTTTTCTATGCCGTGCTCACGCATATAGTCAACGACTCTGCCGTCCGAATAGCTGACGAGGACGTTGTCAAGCTCCTCTGTGGCGAGCATAAGCATAGCCACTCTGTCCTCGACGGAGAAGCGGTATTGTTTCTTCGGATTTACGAATGCCACGACGAACACCTCGTCGTACTCCCCTGCGGCGCGCTTAATTATATCAAGGTGACCGAGAGTCACGGGGTCGTAGCTTCCCGGGAGTATTACCTTCAATTTTCTTCCTCCCTGCCGTGATAGACAAGTATATTAACGAAGGTTTTCTTGCCATAGTGAGTGGACTTTATCACCTCGTAGCCAGAAAGGCGCGGGTCGGCGGGGTCTATCTCCTCGGTGCCGGACTCGAGAACTACGAGCGCCCCGGGGATTATTACTTCGCGCTCGGCAAGGATATTTGCCGCGTCGGCACAGCACTCCATAGCGTACGGCGGGTCAATAAACACAAGGTCGTACTGCTCCCTGCCCGACGCCTTGCGGATATAGTTGCGAAAATCGCTGACAAGGTAGTGGCACCTGTCGTCAAGGCCTGTGAATTTTGCGTTTTTCTTAACTATCTCCATAGCCTCTCTTGACGAGTCGATAAAGGTTGCGCGTCCGGCGCCTCTGGACAGAGCCTCAAGCCCCATCTGTCCCGACCCCGCAAAGAGATCAAGCACGCGCCTGTTTTCAACCTCGAACTGTATTGAAGAAAATATAGCCTCCTTTATTCTCTCGGAGGTCGGTCGGGTTGCCTCTCCCTCAAGGGTTTCAAGCCTTTTGCCCTTTGCCGTTCCGGTTATTATTCTCATCATTTTTTGGTTCCTCTTTTCTTTTTATCCGCAAAGTATGCGTGTATCCTCTCGGCGTCCGAGCGTCCTATTCCCTTCACCGCCATAAGCTCCTCGACTCCTGCCGAGCGTATTCTGCTAAACGGCAGCTCTGATAAAAGTGCGCGCGCCTTTTTAGGTCCTATTCCCTCGATTTTTTCAAGAGAAGAGGTGGTCATAGTCTTGATTTTGCTTTTCTGTGAATTTTTTACGGCAAATCTGTGCGCTTCTTCCTGTAAATTGTAAATAAAAGCGTACACATCGAACTCTTTTGCGATAGAAATCTCGCGTTCTCCGTCTGTCAAAGCACGGGTTTTATGATAATCGTCCTTAACCATACCGAAGGCAGAAATTTCTAAATTCAGCGCTTCAAGCACCTCCTTTGCCACACCGACGTGGGCATCTCCTCCGTCTATCAGAAGAAGGTCGGGGCGCTCACCCAGAGAGAGAGTTCCGTCACCTATATGCGAGAGCCTTCTGGTCAGCGCCTCGCGCATTGAGCCGTAATCGTCGGCGCCGTCCGTACTCTTTATTGAAAACAGGCGGTAGTCGCTTTTTTTGAGCCGCCCCTTATGCCAGACTACCATTGAGGCGACAATGCTCTCGTTTCCTATATTTGATATATCGTACGCCTCTATCCTCTCGGGTATTTCGGAAAGCCCCATCAGCTCCGCAAGCCTTACGATGTTCTTATCGTCCCTCTCGGAGTCAAGAAGCCTCTGGCGAGCGGATTCCTTCGCGTTCTCATACGCCATATCGCACAGCGCTCTGCCGTCTCCTCGTTCGGGCAGCTTTACCATTACCTTATACCCCGCGCTTATCGAAAGGTACTCGGAGAGCAGCGCCGCGTCCTCCTCCGTTACCTCAAATCCGAGCATTATCTCCCTCGGAGCGACGCCGAGCGCGTCGTAATGCGACGCTACAAGCGATACAAGCTCCTCGCCTGTCGGCTGGGTTACGGACGAAAGGAGAAACTCGTTTTTATTTATCAGGGCGCCGTCGCGTATTGTAAGGACGGCGAGAGCTGACGCGGAATCCGAGATATAGACGTTGAAAACGTCCCTATTTACCTTGGAATCGGCAACAACCTTCTGCTTCTCGGATAGCTTATCGAGGGCTGCAAGTCTGTCGCGGAGCATTGCGGCTCTCTCAAACTCCATCTCCTCCGAGGCTGCCATCATATCTCTGTATATCTCTTCCTTTGCCTCCGAGGAATTACCGTCAAGCACACGGCAAGCACCCCTGACAAGCTCGCGGTATTCCTCCGAGCTGACTCCGCCCGCGCAGGGCGCTATGCACCTGCCGATGTCACGGTATATGCAAGGACGACCTCTTCCTATATCCTTCGGGAAGCTGCGCTTACAGCAGGCAAGCTTAAAGATAGCCATGACCGCCTCAAGCGCCGAGTGCGCCTGCGCCGAGCCGGAATATGGGCCGAAATATCTCGCCTTATCGGACGAGCGGCTTCTTGTAACAAAGAGCTTCGGGTACTCCTCCGATGTTACCTTGATATATGGGTAGGACTTTGCGTCCTTGAGCTTTATGTTATATTTCGGACTGTGGCGCTTTATCAAAACGTTTTCGAGTGTCAGCGCCTCTATCTCCGTCTTGCAGACGATATAATCAAAATCCGACACTCTGCTGACCATTCTCGCCGTCTTTACCGAATGGGACGAGCCGACGAAATAGCTTGTAACACGGTTTTTCAGTTTTTTTGATTTACCGACGTATATGACCTCGCCGCCAGCGTCCTTCATTATATAAACGCCAGGCACTGCGGGTAATGAGTTTGCCTTTTCGCGAAGCTGTATAATATCCAAGGCTCATCCTCCCTTCGTTAAGTTTTTTGTAAAAAGGGAAAGGACGGCATACCCGAAGAACAAGGAGCTGTAAAAAACCTTGAGCTAGGGCATATCCGTCCTTTATCCTCGCTGAATCAGCCGGAATCAATTGTCACCAAGCTCTTTATCAACAAGCTCGGCAAGACCTTTTACCGCATCGGCCTCATCCTGTCCGTCTGCAATAAGAGTTATCTCCGTTCCTTTGGAAATTCCGAGAGAAAGAACGCCGAGAAGGCTCTTTGCGTTAACGCGACAATCCTCCTTCTCCACCCAGATAGAGCTCTTATAGCTATTAGCCTTCTGGACGAAGAACGTAGCAGGTCTTGCGTGCAGACCTACGTTGTTGCGTATTGTTACATCACGGGAAATCATTTCTATTTCTCCTTAGAGTTTTCTATTATATAAAGTATATCAAATTAAATGTTAAAAATCAATACTTTTTTCAAAAAAGGGTTAAACTTTTATTCTTTTGCCTAAATATTTTATGGGGTTATCCCCACCCCGTGCGCTTTTTTCACTCTTTTTGTTCCCACGAGCCAAGATAAACGTCAATCTCGGATGCGTCGTCTGCTCTGGAGTGCAGATAATACAGCGCCCGCTCGTCACACTCCCGCCTTGCGACTCTTAGCATACCGCTCTCGATGCCGAATACTACGAAGAAGAAATAGAATAGCGTAACGCTTGAGAAAATATAGTTAAACGCACCGTAAGAAAGTAGTGCAAACATCGCCACCGAAACTATCGGTTGGGAATTATGAAGGACCGAATTTTTTATATACGGGCGGTATCTCACCCTGTGCCTTAAGCGCGCGATTATCAATATGAGGAAGCAAACGAGTGCAAGCGCTCCCGCCTCCAATGCCAGCTCTATAAAGAGGTTTCCCGAGTCAGCAGCGGTTATGCCATACTCGCACATTTCAATAGCGAAGCTCTCCGAGCCGATACCTATGCCGAATAGGAAATTGTTAAAGAAGGCATCAAGAGAGGCAAGAAGCGTATCAAGCGCATGAGAATAACTCGGAACAGAGGGGGTAAGCCGATATATAGCATCAAGCGCATCCCTCGGCAAAAGGTGGATAAGATACGGGAGAACGAATAGGAAGACAAGGAGTATGGGCCCAAGCCTCCGAAGCTTCAAGGCAAAGTATGCAGTGGTACCTATTATCAGCGCAAGAAGCGCAAACATCTCACCCGTCAAAAGAAGGGCAATAATGTTCAAGAACGCCATAAAGGCATAAGCTATCTTTTTCGCTACGGCGTGCGTCTGCTTCGCGTGAGCTATGGCAAAGCAGATTACTGCGATAAGGAAGGTTGCGTAAATATCCGTCGAGGTAAAGGTTGACGACTCTCCGAGAAGCCCGGAAAGCGTCACCCCCGACGCAAGCCTTGTCAGAGAGGCGCTGACGGATATTATTGCCGCAGGAGCCGAGGATACGACTATTGCGTTCATCGCGCGGTCTGCAAGACGGCGGTTCGTTATTATATTTGATGAAAGTAAATATCCGAGCGACATCACGCAAAGAGCGGCAGAGGACGTAAAGGACTCTATACCCTTAATGAAAATACCGCTTATCAGTATCATCACCATCATTGCGAATATAAGGATGTCGTATTGCTCAAAGGAGATTACGCGCTTGCCGTAAATCACCTTGCGTAAAAATGAGATTGCCGTAAGCAGTACGATAAAGGAAAATACCGCGTAAAAATTAGGAATATATGAAAGATACGGGAAGATTAAAAAAGAGGCAAAAAATGAAAATTCGGGGGTCTGAAACGCAATCAATGTAAACAATAGCGTACATATTCCTATTGCTACGTACAACGGGTGGACAAAATACGTAAGCGCGCCAAGCAGAGCGCCGACAATCACAGCAACCGATACGTGTATCGAGCGCTCCTCTGTGCCGCGATGAACTCTCTGGATACAGAAGAACTCGAAGAATATGAAATCAAAAAGCGGCAAGTCCTGCAAAACTATCGGCACCGGCTTATCAAAGAGCATAAGCGGAACCGCAAGTATTGAAAAGACGGCGCCGACGACGAGCGCGCTCGTTGAAACACCTCCGGAAAGTCCGAAATAGTCCTTAAAGAAATGTATAACGAGCGTAAGTAGTCCAAAGGTGAGAGAGGCTGTGCCGTACACCTTTGCCTTTGTATATGTCAGAAGCTTAATAAAGAAGCTGCCGAATTTCATCATACGCGAGGGCGAGCGCCTTCTCTGCTCTCCGGTTGCCGAGCCGCTTATATCACGGGAGAAAAATTTCTTGTCGTGACCCTCGGAGCCTGCCACGCCGCTAGGTGACTCATAACCGTCAAGCAGGTCTAAAAGCAATGATCTTGCCATAAGCTAATCCTTTTTTAATTAATTATTTCGTCCGTCTGCACCTCGTCATCGGGCACGGTCGGCTTCTTTTTCTTCCTTCCGGATTTTGGGCGAAGCTCCTCCTCAATCTCCGGGTGCTTCAAAAGCAGGTCGGGCCTGCGCTCGCGCGTTATCTTAACGGCCTCGGCAAGACGCCACTTTGCTATCTTTTTATGATGGCCGGAAAGGAGAATCTCCGGCACCTCTCTGTCCATAAACACTCTGGGCTTCGTATACTGCGGGTACTCGAGAATTCCCGAGGCAACGCTCTCGCCCTCGTAGCTCTCCGCCGAAGCAAGAACGCCGTCAAGCAGACGTGACACCGCGTCAATAACTATGCAGGCAGGTATCTCGCCGCCCGTGACAACGTAATCTCCGATGGATATTTCCTCATCCACTATCTCGTCAAGCACCCTCTGGTCTACTCCCTCGTAATGACCGCAGAGGAATATCAACCGGTCGTAGTCCAGCAGTTCCTTTGCAACCTCGTGAGAAAAGAGGCGTCCCTTCGGGGACATATAAATAACTCTTTTGCTCTCCCCCTCGGGTATCTTTGACACTATGTCCTTATAGCAATCGTATATCGGCTGGCAGGTCATAACCATACCTACGCCGCCGCCGTAGGGTGTGTCATCCGTCTTTTTATGCTTGTCTATTGAATAGTCACGTATGTTGTGGCAGTCAATCTCAATTATACCGCCGTTCTGCGCCCTGCCGATAATGCTCTCGGCAAGCACGTCGCGCACCATATTGGGAAAAAGGGTCATTACGTCAAACTTCATCAGCCTCGTCAAAAAATCCGGGTATGGGCAAAACCTTCATTCCGCCCTCGGAAATCTCCTTTATAAACTCGGGAACGTCGGGGAGCAAAACCCGCTCGCCCTCGGTTCTTACGGTAAAAATGCGTCTGCCTGCAATGTCGGACACGTCGCTTATCTCGCCGAGCCTCTCACCGCTCTCTGCATGAAAAACGGGCAGGCCTATCATATCGGCAATAAACATCGCCCCGTCTGTTCTCGGAACGTCGTCTCTATATAAATAAACCGTCTGTGAGCGCAGAGCTATCGCTTGCTCGCGCGAGCCTATGCCCTCAAGGCTCATTATAACGAACTGCCCTGACGCAGACGCAGAAAGCACCCGTTTTTCAGAAAAGGAGCCGTCCTTGTTTTTTAGGAAAACGCGCTTGACTCCCGCCAGCACCCTTGCCGAATCACAGAAATGCTCGAGCTTTAAGGCTCCGCGCACGCCGTGCGCCGTGCATATTCTGCCGCCCTCAAGATATTCAGTCTTCATTTCTACCGCCTAAAATAATATTTAATATATTTTATCACAATTCTGGTGATAAATCAAGTGTCAAGGGCTAAAAAAGAGAAATATCTTGACTTTGCTAACAAAAAATGGTAGAATATACTCGTACTTACAAAAGAAAGGTATTTTATTTATGAATTACAAAATCGTTACCGACTCCTCGGCGGATACCCTGTCTTACGAGGGTATCCCCTTCGCCTCGGCACCATTGAAGATAATAACAGACAAAAAAGAATATATTGACGACGAAAGCCTAGACGTCGAGGCGATGCTTCTTGAGCTTAAAACTTATAAGGGAAAATCCCACACCTCCTGCCCCAGCACGGGTGACTACCTTGCCGCCTTTGAGGGCGCGGAAAACATCTTCTGTATTACTATAACCAGCGGTCTTTCCGGTAGCTACAACGCGGCAAGCACAGCGGCAAAGATGTTTCTCGATGAACACCCCGAGTGCAGCATTCACGTTATAGACTCGCTCTCCACCGGTCCCGAAAACTATCTGCTTATCAGAAAACTTGCCGAGCTTTGCGGCGAGGGGCTGGACTTTAATACAGTTAAGGAAAAAATCACCGAATATCATAATCACACGCGCTTAATCTTTGCCCTCGAGTCGATGCACAATCTTGCTAACAACGGCAGAGTGAGCCACCTTGTTGCAAAAATGGCGGGACTTCTCGGCATTCGCGCGGTGGGACGCGCAAGCGACGTCGGAACCCTCGAGATGACGGGTAAATCCAGAGGTGCTGCCGCTATGATAAAGGACATCTTCGCTAATATGAAGGGCGAGGGTTACTCGGGCGGTAGAGTGCGTATCCACCACGCCGTAAATCCCGACGCCGCTGAAAATCTGAAAAACAAGATTCTCTCCGAGTTCACCGACGCTGACGTAACCGTAGACACCGCCGGCGGTCTTTGCAGCTTCTATGCCGAGTCGGGCGGTCTGCTCATCGGCTTTGAAATCTAAAAGGCCTATAAAATTCGCAAAAGCTGTCACTATGGAAATATGTGGCAGCTTTTTTCGTTTTATTTACTAAAATCGCCGAACCGCGCTTGTGCAGGTATCCGAAATTTTGAAAATCGACATAAATTCCTTGACTTTCAAAGGGAAAATTGATAAAATAAAGGCGAAGAGGAAAGGTTCCTCTTGGCAATATGACATGATAAAATGAAAGGAGAAAAAAGTCATGAAAAAGGCCTTGATCCACAGTACAAAAACTCGAGTGATTTCACTCATTCTCACCCTGTTGATTATTTTTCAAATTCTGCCGGTCACGGTCTTTGCGGAAGCTTTGAGTACCGGCATGGAAGAGTCTTCAAACGTTACGGCAACTCAAGCACTCGAAAATGATGAGCAAACTGTCCATAATGCAGGATTACCCGTATTCGAGGTTGAAGAATTAAGGGAAGAAACGGTAAAGCATTTCAGACTCGAGGACGGCTCGTATTTAGCGGCCTCATACGTAGAGCCGGTACACTACTTGGATGACGACGGCAATTGGCAGGATATTGATAACCGCCTTTTATCTTCGGGAAGCGAATTTTCCACCTCTGACGCGAAAATAAAATTTGCAAAAAAGATAACAGGAAACGAAACCCTTTTCACACTCCACGACGGCAACGAAAAAATAACTATGGGCCTCGTCGGAGCGATAAAGAAAACCGAGGGCGTGGTTACAAGCGACCATAGTACCGATGACAACGAGGAAACAGAATTAGGCAAACTTATGAACCTAGAAAATCTGACCTCTCGAATACTTTACGAAAATATACTCCCCGGAATTGACGTTGAATACATAGTCCATTCACTAAATGTTAAGGAAAACATTATCGTAAAAGAAAAAAGTGATACATATAGTTATTCCTTTGCATTAAAGGTCAATAATCTCTCCGCGTCCCTTAATGAAAACGGAGAAATCATCTTCACAAATAAAAACGGAGAAGCTAAATATAGGATTCCTGCGCCTCTTGTAATGGATGATGTGGGACAGATTGCCCCCAATGACGCTGCATATTACACTCTCACAGGCGAGAGCGGCAAATATACCTTAACCGTAACGGTGGATCCCGAGTGGATGAATAGCGAGGATATCCTATTCCCTGTTACCGTTGATCCTACAATTGAAGATGCGGGAGTTACTGCTGTTGTAGAAGATGTAACCGTAGGGCAGAGTGAAAATGATCCCTATATCGTAATTGCCTCTATCAGTTCTCCTACGTATTTCAAAATAAACGAACTGCCTGAGTTGGATAATTCGAGCTTAATAACCAATGCTAAAATCAATTTCACATATTTAAGAAGCTCTGGAAAAGTCTTTCCGTCTGTTGTGATATACGATATAATTACCGTTTGTGATAACGGAATCGGAGAAGCAACTGTTGGAAACAGTATCATTGATTACGAGTTAGGCACAAATCCAAAATTCACATATACATTTGATATAACCTCGTTAGTAACATCTTGGTATCAAAGCCCGTACGAAAATCATGAATTTGCAATTTCAAGATACGTAGCAGACGGAGAAGACAGGATAGTTACAGGTGGCGGAAAAATCGGAGTAATGCATTTATATTCAAGCGAGAGCCTTGGAGAATATAGTACATCTCCTTATTTTGAACTATCTTATGTCCCAATGCACGGACTAGAGGACTATTGGTCATACACATCTCAATCAGCAGGCGTCGCGGGAATCGGTCACATCAATTTGGCTAGCGGAAATCTTGTCTTTGATATAAATACTTTGACAAGCACAGACTACTTAATGCCTGTTACTCCGTCACTAGTATATAATTCTGATTTGCTCGGCAAAGCATACACTTCCCAAAACACGTATACACCGTATAGCACATCATATACGCCTTTAGGCTTTAAGTTCAATTTGTGCGAAACGGTCGTATCTAAAAATCTTAATACCTCTGGCGGAAGCACAGAACAATACTATATTTACACGGATTCTGACGGAACGTGCCATTATTTTTCATCGGTTAGCATGACTGATGAAGACGGATTGGGCTTAGAAATGGAATATACCGACACCACTGTCACAATAACGGATAAAGACAATACAGTGAAAACATTCAGTCCGCTTGGTACTGCGGGTTGGTATTTATCCCAAGTAATCGATAAAGTAGGCAACTCCGTCATAATAACCGTTGACTCAAGTTACCGTCCTACAAAGGTCAGCTTATCTCCAAACGGCAGTTCAACTACTATTGATATGTTGAGCTTTAGTTACAATTCCTACGGAAAAATTTCCCGCATACAGAGCTTGACTAGCGGATATTACGTTGATTTATTATATTCTGACGTGTATAACGGCGAACCGTCTGTTGACGCATCGACATATTTGAGGCGCGTAACATATAATTACGGTACAGAATCAATAAGCGCAACCTATGAATACGACGCTTACGGCGCTTTAATAAAGGCTTGTGACGATCTTGCGGGCAGCTCCATTACATACACCTATAACAACGGGCGGAAGGTTACGGTTGCTCAAGAGATTGGTAAAGGGAATATCGTCGGTCAGGAATTGAATTTTTACTACGGTAATCAATACACTCGTATACGCGCCAGCGGAACAAACGATATATACGGTGACGATGATGATATTTACACCTACTATATTTACGACAATGCCGGCAGAATAATATCATATTATTCCACAGACGTAAGCGGTACAAAAATTAACGGAGCCACTACCGGAAAATACGAAACGCTGGAGAAAGCAAAAAACAAGATTAAAGAAAAAACAACCATAGGCGGTTCGATGACAAATTACCTACTCAACAGTGATTTTGACGATTGGCCGTCATCATCGTCCGCTCCTACTCACTGGTCGGTAACCGATAACATCGTCCGCAGCTTTGAAAACAATCAATACAATTATTACAAAGCTTACGTTTCCCCGAAGCAAAACGTAACGGACGAAATATATCAATACGTCTTTCTTCCTTCGGGAGAATACACACTTTCTCTCAATTACAACATTTCTAGATTCAACGGAGCTAGAGCGTATATAAAGGTGAAATCCTTAACCACCGGGCTTGATATTGCCACCAAGGAGCTCGGGAAGGATCAAACTTATGAAACAGATGTGATGACTGATAGCGTAACATTCTCTGTTGAAGAAAAAACGGGCGGCGGCGACAACCTTAAGGTCTACGTGGAGATAAACGGAGGAACTGCCACAAACTCCCCCGGAATTTATATTGACAATCTCGTGCTTACTGACGGCGAGAGCGTAATGCCCTACAATTTTGTTGAGGCAGGCAGCTTCGGCGATACTCTGATCAACTCCGCCAGCACTGTAACAACCGGAGCAGAGTCCTTGTGGTCTATGGATCAGGCAACGATAATTACGGCTGACGCGCCGTTCAATGACGTTTTGAAAATCGTAGGTCAATCCGGCGTTGTCAAGGAATCGAAGCAACGAATTTATGTTGTTCAACCCGATGTTTTGTCAAAATACGATTACACACCCTCGGAGTTTATAAGCAACGCTATTGCGGAATTTGCCGTTTCCGCATTCGGTTACACGTCCGAAGAGCTTTCGGCAAGCACTGATTTCAGAATAAGGGCAGACGTCTACTATTACCAAGGAACAGGCAAGGATGACGTTCTAGTATCTCATTATATTGACTTTCAGAATATTGTCGGTCAGTGGCAGTTTGCCGCAGGCACTTTCAGCGGCACAGTTGAAGCAGCCGAGGGAGATACCGCCGACTATACGTGTATCCGCTATATCGACATAGTGTGTGAATATTCCGGTCAGCCCGGCGGATATGCTCTGTTTGACAAGATTTCGGTTACGGACTGCTGGGAGTACTCCGCCTATAAATACTACTATTACGAGAGCGGAGCTTTAGCAAAAAAGGAAAGCTTTTTCTACACCGAATATTATTTCTACGATGATAATCTTAATCTTACGCGCAAAGCGAGAAATAACGGCGGCGAGCTTTATGAATATGAGTACAATAACAACAATCAAGTTGTCAAGGAAATATATTGCTCCTTCATAAACGATTGGGGATCAAAGCATTATCCAATATCAGCAGAAAATCCTGACGACCTCATAACCATAACGCCAATAAGAATGACGGTGTACGAGTACAACTCTTACGGACTGCCTGTAAAAATCGAAACAAGCACTGCAACCGTAGACGGCACCGGAAACGCCACGTACGGCGCGCCGATTATACGCCACACCTATGAATACAGCGCCACCCCGGCAATATTCGGAGCGCTGACGGAGGAGAGTGATGGTGTAAACCCCGAAACCCGTTATTTCTACAATGAAGATAACGGCAGACTCGTTGCCACCTTGCAGGACGGCGACGGCACGGCTTACAGCTACGACGCCATCGGCAGACTCACAGGTGCAAAGCCCGCGACCGCAACCGGACAGACCTATACAGCGACCGAAAATGCCGAAAATGTAAACTATACTTATAATTCTTACGGAGAATTAGCATCTATCACTACGGATAGCACGGTGTATAGCTTTACGTACGACGGCTTCGGAAATTCAGACTCAATTAAGGTCGGAAATAGTGCGATAGCGTCCTACGAGTACTACCAAAACAACGGTAAGTTAAAAAAGGTCAACTACGCTAGCGGCTTTTCGGAAGAATATATTTATAACAGTCTTGAAATGCTTTCGGAAATCTGGTATAATTATAGTAACGGAACAAGCGAGTGCGCGGTAAGATACACCTACACTACCGACGGTTCATTAAGCCGAGTTGACGATCTGCTAACGGGCAGAAGCACCGTATACGTCTACGACACGGCAAAAAGGCTCGTGGAGCTTGCAGAGTATGACACCGAGGATATGAATTATGATTATGACTCTATATTTATCTACTCGCAGGATAACAGACTGTCTATGCAAACAGACACCTTGGACTACCTTGCCGGCACCGATGTCAATAGAGCGTTTATAGATAACTCCTATTCTTACACCGATGACGGAAAGGTCAGCTCATCTTACGTTTCATTCGACGGAAGAACTAATATTACCTACTCGTACGACTCTCTTGGTAGACTGTATAAGAAGGAATATTCTTATCCTACCCCCAGCGGCTTTACCGGCAGCGAGGAGTATATATACGATATAGACGCAGACGGCTTAACGGCAGGTCTTGTCGGTAATTATATCAGCAAGATGGGAAGCACTTCCACCGTATACACATATATATACGACGGTAAGGGCAACATTACGTATGTAGTTTGCGGCTCTGACACAATAAAGTATACCTATGATGACATAGGTCAGCTTATTCGAGAGAATAACAGCCTTTTAGGTAAAACCTACGTGTACGAGTATGACGAC
>JAFTPV010000012.1 GCA_017463125.1 Clostridia bacterium
GGCAGACGGCACCTTCGATCTTCTTCCCAAGAAGGAGGTTGCTAAGAAGCTTAAGGAAATCGAGGATCTTGAGAAGTCCTACGGCGGTATCAAGGATATGGAAGCTCTTCCTTCCTGCGTATTCATCGTAGACACCCGCAAGGAGCGTAACGCTGTCCTTGAGGCAAAGAAGCTCGGTATTCCCGTAGTTGCTATCGTTGACACTAACTGTGATCCCGACGATGCTGATTGCATAATCCCCGGTAACGATGACGCTATCCGTGCTATCAAGCTTATCGCAGGCGCACTTGCAAACGCTGTTATCGAGGCTCGCGGCGGCGTTCAGGAGGAGGCTTCCGAGGAGGTTTCCGAGGAGGTTGTAGCAGAAGAGGCTGCAGCAGAAGAGGCAGCAGAGTAATTTCTGCCCTCACCTAATTTCAAAAATAAAAGGAGAATATAACTATGGCATTTACAGCTAAAGACGTTGCCGAGCTCAGAAAGCAGACCGGCTGCGGAATGATGGATTGTAAGAAGGCTCTCACCGAGACAGACGGTGACTTCGAGGCTGCCGTTAAGTACCTTCGCGAGAAGGGAATGGGCGCTGTTGCAAAGAAGGCTGACCGTATCGCAGCAGAGGGTCTTGTAGACATAATGACTATTGGCAACACCACCGCTATCGTTGAGGTAAACTCCGAGACCGACTTTGTTGCTAAAAACCAGACCTTCAAGGACTTCGTTAAGGATATCCTTAAGTCTATAATTGAGAATAAGCCCGCTGACGTTGACGCTCTTCTTGCGTCCAAGTTTGCAGCAGGTGAGGGCACAGTTGCCGACGCTCTTGCAGAGAACACCTATAAGATCGGTGAGAAGCTCTCTATCCGCCGCTTCGTAATCGTTGAGGGCACAGTTTCCACCTACATTCACGGTATGGGTGCAACCGGTGTTATCGTTTCCTTCGATACCGACCTTGCTGACAAGGCAGAGTTCGCTGAGTGTGCAAAGAACGTTGCTCTTCAGACCGCTGCTATGGACGTTAAGTATCTTGATAAGGAGTCCGTTCCCGCATCCGTTCTTGCAGAGGAGGAGGCTATCCTCATCAAGCAGATGAAGGAAGATCCCAAGATGGCTAACAAGCCCGACAACATTCTTGCAAACATCGTTAAGGGCAGACTCGGTAAGTTCTATGAGAACAACTGCCTTCTTGAGCAGGCTTACGTTAAGGACGACTCCATGTCTGTTTCCAAGTACGTTGCCTCTGTTGCAAAGGAGCTTGGCGGTAACATTAAGGTAACCGGCTATGTTCGTTTCGACAAGGGCGAGGGAATCCAGAAGAGAGAAGAAGACTATGGCGCCGAGATCGCAAAGATGATCAACGGCTAATAACAAAAATGCGTCGGGAAGCCGACGCATTTTTTACTGTATTCGCCTGTGGCAAATTTTGTTATATTTTATGTGAAAAAATATTGCTAAAATATTGACAAACAATAAAATAAGATGTATAATCATAATAACTAGTTATTTCTAAATAATTATTTAGTAAAAACATTTTTCAGATATCCTTAGGGCACTCCCCTTTAGATATATACTTTGTCATCAAAAAACAAAAATAAAAAGGAGAAAAAACAAAATGACAATGAGAAACAGAAAAACAATCATCACAGCATTCGTGCTTGCTGCATGTCTGCTCATCGGCGTTGGTTACGCTGCTGTTACCGGTATGCTGTCCGTCAATGTTTCAGGTAAATTCAACGAGTTTTCCGAGACATCAAGCGACGTTCATTCGGCAGTAAGATTCCAAAGTGCTAAAGCTGTAGAAAACTGCACGGCAGATGTTACCGATACGACTAATAGTGACGTTGCCAATATGATCGCAACCTTCACTGATACTAACGTTGAGGTTGCCGGAAGCTATACGGCAAGGGCTGAGTATGTTATCGAGTATACATCTAACGTAACAACTCTTCCTGATGCTACCATTGCGGTTCCTGCGATTGTATACACCTCGGAGAACCCTAAGTTTACACACAAGATTTTCATGTCTGACGGAACTACTGAATGGACCGCCTCGAGTGCTGAAGTTAAGCTTAAGGTTGGTGAAACTTACACCTTCTATGTTGAGCTTAGTTACGCAGAGGTTGAGGGGCAGGCACAGGTTGAGAACTGTGCTTTCACTGTTCAGCTTAACTATTCCGCACAGTAATTTTTGTATATCTTAAGAATCTGACAGGAGGATGGTATGTATATTGATAAAAAGATACTATATTCGGTATCAATATCTTCTATTGCCATTCTCCTGCTAGCATTTCTTTTGCCAGGCGAGTACAGCGGAAGAATCGTTGTCTCGATTCTTCTGTTGGTGCTTGCAGCAACAACTGCTGTTGCAATTAAAAAGCGAAGTATTTTATCTATAAACAAGCGCGAAATAACAATATTAATGTCGGTTATTGCGCTTGTGTATGTGGCTATATATTATCTTTCCGGTCTTGCTTTCGGTTATTACAAGAGCTTGAATGACAATTATCTTAACACTATGTTAAAATATATTGTCCCTGTTGTCATTATCGTAGTGTCAACCGAGGTTATTAGATCGGTTGTCAGGGCGCAGAAAGACTTTTTTGCCGATGCACTCAGTTATGTTGGTTGCGTTGTCGCGGAAACGATGATTTTTGGTAATATAAGCAGCATAACTTCCTTTAATATCTTTATGGATTTTGCTGCTATAAGGCTTTTTCCTGCGATAGTTGCAAATCTTTTGTACAATTATTTATCGAGTCGGTACGGTATGTACCCTAATATTGTATACAGGCTTGTAACTACTCTGTATGCATATATAATTCCTTTTGCACCGGCGCTGCCGGATTCTTTGTTTGCTTTTGCAAACCTATTTATCCCTATTTTAATTTACCTATTCGTTGATGCGCTATATGAGAAGAAGCGTCGCTACGCTCTTGCGAAAAAGAGTAAATTGACTCCTATACTAACGGGAGTCGTGGTTGTTATTATGACAGCCTTTGTAATGTTAATTTCCAATCAGTTTAAGTACGGTGCGTTGGTTATAGCCACCGAGAGTATGACAGGAGAAATCGACAAGGGTGATGCTGTCATATTTGAAGAATATACCGACCAGATAATAAAAGAAGGTCAGGTAATAGTTTTTGAAAAAAATGGCTCTAAAATAGTTCATAGAGTAGTAGATATACAGAGGATCGATGGTGTTACACAATATTTTACAAAAGGTGATGCCAACGAAACCCTTGACACAGGATATATAACAAGCGGGCAGATAGTGGGAGTTGTAAGCTTTAAGCTTCCGTACGTGGGTTACCCTACCATTTGGTTGAGAAGCCTATTCACAAGATAATCTGCTTTTAACGCTGGAAAGGAGCGAAAAATGTCTGAAGCCGAAAGAAAAAGACGACAGGACTATAAGGAAAACAGACTGAAATGGATTATCATTCAGGTTGCGGCGATGGCTTTAGTCGCTATAATAGCAATAGGCTCGTTTATAGTATACGATAATATGAACCGTACTTACTATATTCATTATACAGAAAAAGGCGATGTAGATTATAAAGTTTTTCTTAATGAAAATGATTTCTTTGAGGAGGAGTGGCTCGGTCCCGACAAGGCATACGTTGCTTCACTCATTGATGATATCGTTTCAGATTTTAAGTATGATCTTTATATGGATGCAGAGCGCGTTGGTTTTGATTATAGCTATTCCATTGGCGCAAGGCTGCTTATAGTAGACAAAATCTCCGGTGATCCGCTTTTTGCTCCGGAATATGAACTTTTGCCTCAAAAAACGCTTTCTGCTACGGGAAATTACATAAAGATCCGTGAGCAAATATCGATAGATTATGCAGAATATAACGAACTTGCAAAAAGATTTATAAAGACTTATGATCTTAAGGAGGTTAGCTCTACTTTATCACTCACGTTGATGGTAAATGTACTCAGTGAGTGCGAGGAGTTTGAGGAGAATAGCCAAAACTCTTATTCTGTAGCCCTTAATATTCCTCTTAATTCCGATACTCTGGATATAAAGCTTTCTTCCAGTGTTGCAGAGTCGGAAAGCAAGGTTCTCGCTTGCTCCGGTGCTGTAAACCAAAATCTTTTCCTTGTTATCGGTATCATAGCTCTTGTTCTCGCTCTTCTTCAGGGTGGCGGACTCGTAGCATTTATGTACCTTACGAGAAACGAGGATATTAACTATTCTATTAAAGTAAAGAAGCTTGTTTCCGCATATCGCTCCTTCATTCAGCAGATAGATGGAGAGTTCGATACGATGGGCTACCAGGAAATATATATCAAGTCCTTCGTTGAGCTTCTCGGAATACGCGATACCATTCAGTCGCCTATTCTTATGAGCGAAAACCTTGATAAAACCTGCACCAAGTTCCTTATTCCTACCACAACCCAGCTTCTCTACGTTTTCGAGATAAAGGTTGATAACTATGACGAGATCTACAATCCCGAGCCTCCCACAGAGCCGGAAGAGATTTTAGAGATAGAGTGCTCTGACATTGAGGAAGCGATAATCCTTACTAACGACGTTGACGTTGAGGCAGTTGCCGAGGCGATAGCCACCCCCGACGTTGTGCTTTCGGATATCGAGTATGAGATGGATGACGATGATGACTTTGCTGCGGCAGAGGATGAGCCGGGCGTTGAGGTTATCGGAGTCGTTTGGCCCGAGAGAGAGCATAAAAATAAGGTATACCGCTATGATCCAAACGGCGAGCAGCTACAAGCAGGCGACGTCGTTCTCGTCCCCTCGCGTGACGCGGCAAAGGAGCGCGATATAATACGCAAGGCGGCGGTTGCCCACCCGAATCACAGAGTTGAGCCTGAACACATAGTCCACCCGTTGAAGAAAATTATCGGTGTGGTTAAGCGCAAGGTTGAAGCAGCGCTCACTCCCGACGTTAATTCGGAAGAATAAATAGAGTAAATCAAAATAAGAAAGGAGAGCAAAGTGATGACCCTTAAGCCGAGAGTTAAGATTTTGGTGGGCGTTTTGCTCTCCTTTATGGTTTTGTTCACATCTGTTGGTTACGCTGTTATAACAGGAAATTTGCAATTAAATGTAGAGGTTACATATACTCCGCTTTATGACGGGGTTATTATTACAAGTGTCGAGCAGATTAACTCGACAGCAACGGGCATAAATGTTAATGGATTTGTACCTACAAATCTTGATAGTACCATTTCCGGCACAACGGGGCAGACGATAACGTATAAAATTACTGTTAAGAATTATTCATCATATAAGCAATCGTATGCAGGAATCGCGCTTGACAAAACCTTGTACGATAACGGTATTTACGGAACAGGTCTTAACGTCGTAACTAAAAATTCCGTGTCTGATACTGCTAATACATTTGGAGTGGGGACGACGATAGAAGCTAGCGGAACAACTGATTCAAACGGTAATCCTCTCGATACTCTGACTTTTTATGCAACATATACCATAATGGCTGGCGCACCTGACACCTTTAGAACCGTTTTGAATTATCAATTTGGAATTCACACTGATGATGAGGGGGTTGCGGCAGTTGACGGTGCGCTTGCTCAATTCGAGCAGATACTTAACAATTCTACCTCTTATCAAACGCTGATGAATAAATACAATTCGTCGCAAAGAGATTATATCGGAAACGTTGCGACGAGCTTGGTGGCAGGCTGGTTTACGGACGATGATGAGGTTGTTTTAGAGTTGTTTGGCGACAAGCTAACGTTAGGTGAGACAGAGGTTAAAACTCTTATACAAGAAGCTGAGGTCGACGGAAAGATAGGTGACGAAATGGTTATCTACCTGACTCCTACCGATATTATAGGGCTTGGCATCAGCAACAGCAGAACGTATATTACCGATGTGTATTGTGCCGTGTTTACAAATTCTGAATATGACGCAGACGGCAATCCTACGGGAACATGGTACCAGATAGGCGACCTTTATAACGGAAGGGCTTACGGACAAAGATATACTACGGGCATAAACCCAAATGGATGGTTTAATGCAGACAGTATTAAGCCTAGCACATGGGTGTCTGTTGCGGGGGTTTATAACGCTTCTAACGATTACAGCTATTCTGTCGTAGCAGATAGAAGCATTAGTAATGTCATACAGGCTACCAATAATTCCGTATTGCCTACGGGACAAACCGCGAATCAGGTGCTGGCGGATCTTTTAGCTGATGCAAAGTTGATTATGGATGGTAATTTCTCGGGAAGCGGATGGACTAATTTTACCAAGACAATGACAACACTTAAGGATGTATACCGGGTTTATACCGAGGATTCGGAGGGTAATTATGTAATAGCGTCTGATGTTACGCATGCACAGTCCACCACCGCGATAAAGGTGCTCGCCGATTCACTGACACCTTTTCAAAGTTGGTTGAATTCTCAATCAGGAAAGTAATTCCGATAACAAAAAACGCACCGAATATTTCGGTGCGTTTTAATATACAAAAAATTATCTGAAAATGAACCAAAGAAGTATGTAACCAAGGATAAATATAGGCGAGAGGATCATCGCTATGAGAAGACCTGTCGTGATCTTGTCAAAGATGTTTTTCCATTTAGCCGTTCTGAACTTTGCTGCAATATCATCAAAAAACTTTGCCATAATAGGACTCCATTCTGCTAAAAATAGCGCGTAAAAAACTTTCACCGTCTATATTCTACCACATATTTTCCATTAAGTCAATACAAAGTGGAAAATATGATTGAATTTTTTTGGCATTTATGGTACAATAAGCTGTAAATATATAATCGGAGAACTGCCTAAAATGAATAATTCAAAGGTCGAGATTGAAAAAAAGTATATAATCGAGCTGCCGAGTGTCAAGAGTATGGAGAGTATGCCCGGGTATGATAGAAGCGATATTACCCAGATATATCTTATGTCAGTTAAGGGCGTAACTCACAGGATAAGACGTCGGGTGCAGTCGGGAAACGTCACATTTACCGAAACGAAAAAGGTGAGGATAGACAGAATGTCTGCCTTTGAGGACGAGAGGGAGATTGGCAGAGAGGACTACGAGCGCCTCTATTGTAATATCGACCCCGAAACCCGCCCGATAATAAAGACGAGACACACCTTCACCTATCTCGGACAGCTATTTGAGATTGACGTCTATCCCGAGTGGCAGCACAACGCAATTCTTGAAACCGAGCTTGACGATAGAGAAAAAACGGTGGATTTTCCACCGTTTATAAAAATAGTCCGTGAGGTAACGGGCGATAAGCGATATTCCAACGCCGGAATGTCCCGAGCCTTCCCAAAAGAATAAAATTATTTGTGATATCTCTTACCCGCAAGAATAGTAAATGACCGGTAAAGAGCCTCGTATAGAATAACTCTCATAAGCTGGTGAGGGAAGGTCATCTTCGACACCGAGAGCCTTAACCGACATTCGCGCTTGACGGTCTCAGAAAGACCGTGTGACGAGCCTATGATCAGCGCAATTTTTCCGCAATCGTCGGAAAGTGATCCGATAAGGGCTGCAAGGGCGGGGGAGTCGTACTCCTTTCCCTCAACACACAGGGCGATTTTTGCCGCTCCCTTCGGAACTGCCAGAAGAATTTTTTCACCCTCCGCGTCAAGCGCTGCCTTTATCTCGGTCTTGTCGTCCTCGTCGTTTATGCGTTCCTCTTTAATATTGATCTCCTCGACTCTTGCGTACTGCGAGAGTCTTTTTTTATATTCCGCGACAGCCTCCCTTAAGTACCCTTCCTTAAGAGTGCCGACGGTTATTATCGTCAAATTCGTCATTATCTCACCCTCGCAAGTCTTTCGAGTCCTGATACCAACGCCTCGGTCAGCGCGTCGATATCGGCTTTCTCATTCCTGTGAGATAGACTTATCCTTATCGAATAATCCGCCTCATCGGCGCTTCTGCCGAAGGCAACGAGAGCGGGGGACGTACCGTGACCGTTTGACGAGCAGGCGGAGCCGCTGGAAACGTAGATTCCGAGAGAGGATAGGTAGTGTAGCATGGTTTCGCTCTTGATGCTTGGAAGAGTGATATTCAGTATATGAGGTGCGGCATTTTTTGGAATGGTTATAGAAATTCCCGAAAGGGCGTCGCGCCCCTCGATTGATGAGATAAGATATTCGCGTAGCTCGGTACAGCGCCTGTAATTTTCCTTTATATTAATAGCTCCGAGCCTTGCCGCCTCGCCAAATGCCGCTATTGCGGGAACGTTCTCTGTACCCGAGCGGAGTCCGCCCTCCTGCCCTCCACCGAGAATTATCGGAGAAAGCGCCCGAGTCTTTTTCACCCGCTCGTCAAGAAGGAGCGCGCCAACCCCCTTCGGTCCCTCAATCTTATGAGAGGAGAGGGTTATCATATCCGCACCGAGCGACGCCTTCGTAAAAGGAATTTTCATATAGCTCTGCGTTGCGTCAACGTGGAGTAGGGCGTCCTTTGACTGTACTCGCATAAGTCGTGAAACCGAGGGGATATCGTAGTACGCGCCCGTTTCATTATTCACCATCATCATAGTGACGAGAATTACGTCGGGAGTAAGCTCTGCCTGAAGTTTCTTTATATCAAGCTCACCGTGAAGAGTAGGTATCTTAACTATCTTAAAGCCGAGCGACTCTAATTTTGCAAGCGGTTCGTTTACCGACGC
Organism: Clostridia bacterium; assembly: GCA_017463125.1. GTDB lineage: Bacteria > Bacillota > Clostridia > Oscillospirales > CAG-272 > UBA1740. The sequence goes on from JAFTPV010000012.1 coordinate 8,626, forward strand.
GTGTTCACCGTCGGTGGTTATTATCTTTGCGCCTTTTAGGTATCTCTCCTTTGAAAAGGCTCGTCCGAGTATAGCGAGGTTGTTTGCCTCACTTCCGGAGGCGCAGAATATGACGTTAGCGCCCTTTGCTCCAAGGGAAAGCTGCACCTCGCGTCTCGCCGCATCAAGCACTTTTTCAGCCTCGAAGCCGTAGCCGTGAAGAGAAGAGGGATTGCCGTAGCACTCCCTCGAAACCTCTATATATTTGTTAAGTGCCTCGTCGCATATTTTAGTAGTTGCGCTGTTGTCAAGATATATATGTCGCTCCATCAGAATTTTACCTCTTGGAGAATCCGCTCAATTTCATCAATATGTGTACCGTACTCTGACTCCTCCGCCGTATAAGTAAATACGAAGCCGTCCCACCGACTTACACCGAAGAGCTGGCATGTGCGGTATACCCTTCCGTTATAGGTGTAGGAATATTCGTAGCGGATAATTCTGTTCTTCTCAAGGTTGCCGAAGGTGATGTCAGGGTCGGCTGTTGGGGATATGTCGAAGGACGAGAACATATCAGCGTTCTCTCCGCTCATATCGGGAAGTGTCTCAAGCTTTATTGCAATGTCGCTCACCTCGCCGAAAAGGCTCTCGAGCTCGCTCTTGCGCTGCTCGATGTACTCAAGGATACTGACACCCGTAGTTGACGCCTTGGTAAGCGAGAGGCTTGCCTTATCCGAAATCATTGCCTTGACTATACCGCCGACGTTCTCGGTAAGGTACGTGTCGGGAAGATAAAGCTCAAATCCCGAGAGAGATTTATCAGACGTGAGAACCCACTCGCCAGTAGGCTCTGCCTTGTCGGACGCACCGCTCTTTTCCACAAACTCAAAGCTGTCTACCGCAAGGCTCACTACCTCGAGATAATACTGATAGTCGGATTCCTCGTCGGTCGGGTCGCCGTATGAGGTATAGGTGAATATGTAAAACTCGCCGTCGTTCTTTATGAGTATCTGCCATGAAGCAAGGCTAACACCGCCGTACTCAAAGGTATAAACGTACGACACCGCCTCGTCAGCGTTGCCGAAGGCTATTGGCTTTGCCGCCTCGCCGTCAAGAATCGTTATGTCATAAGCGAATTTAGCTATCTCACGATTAAAGTACTCTTCGTACGTTCCCTCGGGTGCCTTTGCCTTCGTGAAGGTTATGGAGGTGCTGTTTATAGTAGAAACGTAGCTTGCCGCAATGCTTCCGTCATTAGCCACGACCCACCCTTCAGGTCCAAAGAGGTGATACCCCTCATCCTCTGAAATCTTAACTATCTGAAGCCCGTCGGGAACTTCAATCTCACCGTCAGAGCATGCACAAAGTCCGACTGACGTGACGATGAAAATCAGAGCTGTCAACAACGCTTTTTTCATACTTTTGTAAACTCCTGTTTGCATTTTCCTATGTTTTGTAATAATTTTTAACTATTTTCTTGAAAAATTCTCCGCGCTTCTCGTAGCTCTCAAAGGCGTCAAAGCTTGTGGAGGCGGGGGAGAGGATAACCGTGTCAGATGGCGCGGCAAGGGTTATGGCAAGCCTTACGGCATTCTCAAAATCCCCCTCGGTGTGTATTGAAGCATCACATCCGAGAGATGCCGCAATCTCGTATCTGTTTTTACCTGTTATGACGACTTCCCTTGCGTGACGGCGCAGCGGCTCACGCAGAACGTCGTACGACGTACCCTTGCCGAGCCCTCCGAGTATCACGATAAGTCCTTCGCCAAGTGCGGATAGGGTTTTTACCGTGCGTGCGGGCGAGGTGTCTATCGATGAATCGATATATTTTACACCGCCTGCTTCAAGAAAAAGCTCACATCTGTGTGCAAGTCCTGTGAAGGTTGACGCAAGACGAGCTATACGCTCCCTCGTCGCGAGTCCGTCCGCCAATGCGACAGCCGTCATCAGATTTTTTATATTATATTCCTCGCGTCTTAATATCTGTTCTGTTGAAATGACAGGCTCGCCGTTTCGCAATATCTGCCCCGACTCAAGCGTAAAATATACTTTTGAGTTAAAGTCGCGTTGCAGCTCACGGTACGTGCGCTCGGAATCAATCAGGGCAAAGGTCTCATGGCTTCTTGCATACCCCTCGAGAATCCCTCTGTCAAGCGATACTACGGGGCACTCCGAATGCTCAAGGAGCTTGAGCTTCGTTTTTGCATATTCCTCAAACGAGCTGTGCCAATTCAGGTGATTAGGGGTTATTGATGTCAAGGCGGCTCTGTAAGATGCGGGCGAAGAGTACTGAAGCTGAAAGCTCGATATCTCCGCTACGTGTGCGCTAGCGCTATTATTAAGAGCCGTGCAAAAAGGTACTCCCACGTTACCGATCGGCTCTACGTCACCGTATTTTTCCGACAGTAATTCCGCAAGCATCGTGACGGTGGTGCTTTTGCCGTCAGAGCCGGAAACTGCAAAGAGCGGCTTATCGTTTTCTTTTAAGAAAAGCTCAAAATCAGAGCTTAAAATAACTCCGCGCTCCTTTGCTGAAAGAAGCTCTGCTCTATCCCGCCTCACCGACGGGGAGAGGAAGAGAATATCCTCGCAAATGTCGGAAAATGCGTCCTCGCCCTCGAATATTTTAATAATCGGTATCCCTTTTGGCAAAAGCTCCCGCTTTATTTTACCCTCGGAGCGTAGCACGATTTTTACATCGCTTGGCATAAGCTCAAGGAGCGCAAGGCTTGATTTGCCTATTCCGAAAAATCCGACGACTCCGACTTCTTTACCAAATGAATAAGGTTTAAGCTTTTTCATCTCATAATTACCTTTTATTATAGACTAAAATAGCGGGAGAGTCAATAAAGAGTCTGTAAAGTTTACAAAAATAAAACAATCCCAAGGCTATGATATGAAAAATACCGATTTTTGACAAAAATAATGGCACAACGAATGCTGTGCCGTTATTATTAAGGTGTGACCAAGCTTGTAAGCCGGGTTCTGTACGTTAAAGAACGCAGCAATCATCTATCTTCACTGCGAGTCACCCCGCAGTTCAAGCCTTTCGGCTCTGCCACCATGACCGTAAAAGGACGGGCCGCCCTGCAGAAAGCAAGGTCAAGGTGTTGCATCAAATAGGGTTTACAGCAAACCTATGTTACCATAGGAGTGGGTGAGCTCTTACCTCGCCTTTCCATCCTTACCCTGATTGCTATGCAGAGCACAGAACAAATTCTTCGGATTTAAGTCACTAATTTTGGTCTTAACGTAGGTAACTACGTCCGGCGACACAAAATTATCGTCTTCTGCACACTGCATAACAATCAGGGCGGTATATTTCTGTTGCACTTTCCCGTGAGTCGCCTCAGACGGACGTTATCCGTTATCCTGCCCTGTGATGCCCGGACTTTCCTCGCTATAACACCTTTCGGCAACATATAGCGCGATTGCCCCGCTTGGTCCTGTGTATTATACTACATTTTTTAGAATTTGTCAAGTGGCAGAGGTGGATCTTGACTCCGAACAGGTGAAATAGATTATCTGCCCCTCAATAGAAAGCTCTTTTATAAGCCTTATTGCCGCACGGCATCTCTCGTCGTCAAGGGCGGTGAAGGGGTCGTCTAAAATCACGAAGGGACGCTCGCCTTCATATAGCGAATCTATAAGGGCGAATCTTGCCGCAAGATTATATATGTCGCGCACGCCTCGGCTGTAAGCCTCGGTCGGATGCGTGTGCGCTCCCTCGTTTCTCGATACGGCAAAGCTCGTGCTCATCTCGTAAGTTCCTGGCTCGCCCGAGATAATCTCTGCGTATTTTTCAAAGCTAGCCTTCGTTTTGCCAAGATATTTTGCCGTCATAGAGTCCTTTGCGGCAACGAGAAATTTCTCGGTAAGCCTTACGGTTTCGAGGTTTTCCGTGTATTTATCGTATAGCTCCCGAAGCTCCTCTCGCTGCACCTTAAGCTCCGCCGCCTCGTCGTAGCTCTCGCAGTCCTGACGGTACTGACGCTCTATAAGAGTCATTTCTCTTGAAATAGCCGAAATACTCTCCGAAAGCTCCTTTGCCGCAAGGTTAATTTCCTGGGTGCTTCGTTGCGACGAGGCACTATCCTCGCCTATAAGCTGCTTTGACGAAATATTAGTAATATCCCTGCGCCTCGTTATAATATCCTCGCACAGTCTGTTATACTCGGTAAGCGCCGCTCTCAATTTTGAGTACGGTTCGTCGCCAAGAGGTGAGAATCTTGCGAGGAAAGCCTCTGTGTCACTATCGAGAAGTGTGAGCCTTATCCGAGCCTCCTCTCTCGACTCTTCCTTATATTTTTCAACTACGGTGAGTCTTGAGTAGGTCTTATATTCCTCTAAAATTTTCGATGCGTCGGCAAACGGGTCAGCAGAATCCTTGAAAAACCTATTTACAAAGGCTGTGACGGCAGAAAGGTCATCATGCTTTAGCTGCTCGAAGCCGTCATCCTTTGTCAGAAGCTCACGCATCTCGCAAAGTAAATTCCTGACGGACACCGCATCAGTTGCTACATCTCCCGTTACAGAGGACAAGAATTGTAAAGCTAGGTTCTCTCTTTTTTCTTCCATAGCCTTACTCTTAATTCCCTCGGATATAAATGCAGCTGCCGCAATTGCTATACCGAGCGCCGATATTATTAAGAGGGGAGTGAAAAGAATACCGAGAGCTATACCGAAAGCGGTAAGCAGTACACCGATAATCTTAAACACAGCGCCACCTCGTTTTTCGTTCTGCGAATACAGTGACAAAAGCTCCTCTACCTCGGTAAGAGATGGGGTGCGCTTTACGAATATCTCGCGCCGTCTGATACCGTCTGGAGAGCTTGAGTAATAACCGCTCCTTTTTCTATCAAGGCACAGTGATACGCACTCTATTTCGGAGGGGGTGGCGTTACCGTTAAAGCGACGGTGCAGGAGAGAGTATTCCTCGCTCGGTCCTTCGCTTAGAGTCGCGCGTAGCCTTGCCGCATCCTTTGCCTTATAGCTTGCGTTGTCGATTTCCTCAAAGGAGGGTGGCGTTCCGCCAAAGCTTGCTAGAAGCTCGTCGCGACGCGCCTCTGCGGAGGCAAGCCTCCTTTGCATATCGCGTAGCGTTTCCTTGTAGCTCTGTTCGCTGGCTCTTACGGCTGCTCTTTCTCGCTCGGCAATAAGCCCCTGCTCATCGGCGCGCAAGGCGTCAATTCTTTTTGACATCTCGGAGAGCCGTCCTTCAGCCTCCTTCATCCTCGCGCCTGCACGCTCTGCCACATCGATGCGCTCATCGATTACCGCCATTTTTGCCTTCACGTTGGAGATCTCTCCCGAGCCGCCCTTTTTATAATAAAATTTTCGTTGCTCGTCAAGCAGCTTTACCGCCGCGTCCATAACGCCGATGTCGCCGTCACACCCTACGAGGTCGGAGAGCTTTGCCGAAATCGTTTTGTTATCACTCTTCGGTGTAAGGCTCTTCTCCGACAGAAATACCGTGCGCTCAAAGCCGTCGGCGTCAATTGAGAAAAGCTCCTCGCCAAGAGAGGACGAAAAATCATCGCACTCCCGTCCAAGCTCGGTGTCGTATAGGGTGAAGGTGTCCTCGGAGGGCTTTTGTGAAAACGTGCGCTCCGCACGATAGACCTTGCCTCTTGCCTCAAAGGTCAGCGAGCCGCCAAAGCGTCCGCCCTGCCAGGGCATATATCTTTTTCTGTCGTTTTCGTCAAGGCTCGTTTTTTTCGTATCGCTCATTCCGAAGAGCATTACCTTTATAAATACCGAGAGGGTGGTTTTACCGCTTCCGTTATCGTCTACAATGCAGTTAAGCCCCTCGTTAAAGGTGAATTTTTTGCCGCTTATTCTTCCGAAATTTTCTATATAACATTCTATAAGCTTCATCCGATTCTCCTCATCTGTCGTAAATATTGTCGCCCATGAGCGCGTAAATGCCGCAGGCAACTATCCTCTCCTTCTGCTCGTCGGAGAGGCTTTCGTCGGCGGTCACGAGTCGGATAAACTCGCCCTTAAGCGACCTGTCGTTTTTATAGCTGTCGGGGTCTATCTCTATTTTTGATGAGTCCTTTACCTCAAGATAGTAGAAGCCGCCCTCGAATCTTTCGCGTATAGCCTCGGTGTCCTTCCACAAGCCCGTTACGTATTTTCCTACAAGCTCTACTCTTACTATGTCCGACGGGTTAACGTCCGAAAGCTTCGTTTTAACAAGCTCTGTTATATCCTGCCCGCGTGTAAGCCCTGTAATATCAACCTTGATTATCTGCATTTTTCTTTTTGCAAAGCTTACAAATCTATGGGTGAGCTTACCCTCGGTGTCAATAACCACGTAGCCCATATCCCCCACCTCGTCAAAGCCGCGCCCCTCGGGAGTTCCCGAGTAGACCGCCAAGCCGTCCTCACCGATAGGCTCGGCGGAGTAGGTGTGATAATGACCGAGAGCCATATAATCAATATTTTTGCCGGCGGCGTCACTCCGTCCGATAATGTCGGGAAATGCCGAGCGGTCGCGTAACTCGCCGTGCAAAACGACGATGTTTTTCGTATCAGACGGTAGCTCGAGCGTGTCAAACATATCATCAGAGCAAATACTCCTGCCCGCTACCGTCAAGCCGTCAGCGCAAAAGTAGGTCCAATCCTCACCGAAGATGAGAAGGTTGTTCGGAAGCACTGAATGCCCCGCCAGCGCGTCGCCCTCGTGGTTGCCCTTGAGGTAGAAAAATATGAGCGATGGATAGCGTTCTATTACGCCAAGCACCGTGTCAAGCGCTCTTTTGGAAACCTCCTCGGAGTCAAAGAGGTCGCCCGCTATTATCATAGCCTGACAGCCCTCTGTTACCGCCGCTCTTGCCAAATCATCGAAGCCCAAAAGCAGCTCTCTTCTGCGCTCACGTATCTTCGCTGCGGGCAGGCGGGAGGTCATAGGTGAATCTATATGTATATCCGACGTATGCAGTATTTTCATTAAAAAGTTCCTTTCTTTATATATCCGTATGCTCGCGGAGCAGGAGCGTGCGGTATTCGCTCGGAGGTGTGCCGAATTTTTGCGAAAACACCTTTGAAAAATAAGACTGATCTGTAAATCCTATATCTGACGCTATCTCGTTTATCGTCTTTTCGCCCTTGGCGAGAAGGTGCTTTGCCTTCTCAAGACGTAGCTCCGTGACGTAAGCGTTTACCGTTATTCCGTACCTTTTTTTGAAGGTTGTAAGAAGCGTGGATTTTGAGCAGCCAAGATACGCGCAGATATCGGAGATCCCGAATTTTTTGCTGATATTATCGCCGATATATCTCTTCGCCATCTCGGCAACCGTTGGCTTCGGGGTGGATATTGCGTTTGAGAGGGTGAGATATTGGGCGCATATCGTCATAATCTTCACGTAAGAGCGCAGCATATCCTTATCAACGATAGGTATAGTTTCGGCACGCTTATCCGCCTCGTCACCGGAGCCTAAAAGCGCCGAAAGCTCGGTTCTTGCGTGCATAATATCGGAGCTGCCCGTAGCAACCTGACCCATCATCAGAAAGCCTGTCAGCGTGCCGAAATTATATAACGGACTCACAGCCTCTGTTAAGCCAAACGGGCATTTATATATATGCGTCGCCTTCTTATCTAGGGCTATAAGGCAGGCCTCTCTGTCGCACACGGCACATCTTGTGCGCTCTGTGTCGGTTTGCTTTACCGCCTTGCAGTAGGGGGTCTGGTCCTCGGGATAAGCGGCAATCTCACAGTAGTCCACGTCGTGAAGCGACACCCTGAAGCCTGTTATCTTATTCAATTCCTCAAGCACCGATACGATTTCCTGCTTATTCATAAAAGACTCTCCGTTTCATTATTTTGGCTGAATTTAAGTAAAAGATGCCGCCATTTGTAAAAAAGAATTAAAAATATTGTGCTATTCTACAAAAATATTATACTATTTTCCCTTGCAATTGTCAATAGAATGTTATATAATAATAAGGTAAAACATTAATTTAGGGATAAGCTAATATGGAATATTGTATCGGCGTAGACCTTGGGGGAACTAATATTGCCGCAGGTATCGTTGACTTAAGCTCAAAATCAATAGTTCGTAAAGCGAGCATTAAGACAAACGCGCCCCGTCCCTGTGAGTCAATCTCTAGGGACATCGTTAAGCTTTGCAGAGATCTTTGCTCTGCCGAGGGGGTATCGCTTTCGGATATGAAGTGGATCGGCGTTGCCACTCCCGGAATAGTTAAGGGCGGTGTTGTCGTCACTGCCAGCAATCTAGGGTGGAATAACGATGATTTGACGAGCATTTTAGGAGCAATGACCAATCTTCCCATCTTCGTGGCAAACGACGCTAACTGTGCGGCCTTTGCCGAGGCAACGTGGGGCGTCGGAGAGGGAGAAAATTCTCTCGTAATCATAACTCTCGGAACCGGTGTTGGCGGAGGTATCGTCATCGACGGTAAGATTTGGGAGGGAATGAACGGCTTTGCGGCGGAGATAGGTCACATGGTCATAGATGCGGGCGGAATAAATTGCTCGTGCGGAAAGCGCGGTTGCTTTGAGGCATACTGCTCTGCAAGAGCCTTGGTGTCCGAATCTCGCAGAATGATGAGCCTTTACCGTGACAGTCTTATGTGGAAGATTTGCGGTGGTAATGTAATGCGGGTCAACGGCATAACACCCTTTAAGTCGGCTGCTGAGGGCGATATTGCCGCAAGGGCGGTCATCGACGACTACGTTAAATATCTTGCGGTAGGAATTTCCAACTTAATTAACATATTCCAGCCCGCCGTAGTTTGCATCGGCGGTGGCGTTTCGGGAGAAGGCGAGCGGCTTATGGCACCCCTCCGTGAGCAGATAGAGCGAATTTCTTTCGGAATGGCTAAAAGCAGAACGCGTGTCTGTGTTGCAAAATTTATGAATGACGCTGGTATAATAGGCAGCGCTCTTTTAGGAAAACAGGAGGAATGATTCAGATATGGCAGATCAGATTCAGAGCATAATCAGTAATTTCAACGTTGAGGGTGAGTTTGTATCCGCAGTACCTTACGGCAGCGGTCATATCAATAACACGAAATACGTTGTTATTAATCAGAACGGCAAAAATAAGGAGTATATTCTTCAGAGAATAAATAAGAATGTATTCAAAGATCCTGCAAAGCTTATGGAGAACTATACCTCGGTTACCGAGTTTCTCCGCAAAAACATTATAAAGAACGGCGGCGACCCCGACCGTGAAACCATCAATGTGGTAAAGACCCGTGAGGGTAAGAATTTCTATCTTGACGAGGATGGCGAATATTGGCGCCTTATTCTCTTCGTGACAGATAGTCTTAGCTTCGATAAGGTAGAGCGCCCCGAGCAGTTCTACGATAGCGCGGTTGCCTTCGGTAATTTCCAATATCTTCTTAAGAGCTATCCTGCGGAAACTCTTACCGAAACGATAGTCAATTTCCATAACACTCCCGTAAGGTTTGCAAATCTTATGGCGGCAGTTGATGCTGACAAGTGCGGAAGACTTTCCGAGGTTACCTCTGAGGTTGAGTTCTGTAAGGAGAGAGAAGAGTTTGCTGCGACGCTTGAGCGCGCAAGAGAGGCAGGAGAGCTTCCTCTCAGGGTTACTCACAACGACACCAAGCTTAACAATATCCTCTTTGACAAGGAAACGGGCAAGCCAATATGCGTTATCGACCTTGATACCATTATGCCCGGTTATTCGGTAAACGACTTTGGTGACTCTATAAGATTCGGCGCAACAACGGCTCTTGAGGACGAGGCAGACCTTACGAAAGTAAACTTTGATATTTCTCTCTATGAGTTGTATGTTAAGGGCTTTATCGAGGGGGCAAAGGGCGGTCTTACACAGTGTGAGCTTGACCTTCTTCCCATAGGCGCTATTATGATGACCTTCGAGTGCGGAATGCGCTTCCTTACAGACTACCTTGAGGGTGATACATATTTCAGAACCTCTCGCCCCGCTCACAACCTCGACAGAGCGAGAAATCAGTTCAAGCTTGTTTCCGATATGGAGAAAAAACTCCCTGAAATGCGCGAAATTGTAAATAAATATTCGCAAATTTGAGTAAAAACTCCATATCCGATATTATTAAGGCATAATTTTACTTAACGTAATCAAAAATAAATATACGGTCCGATCGCTTTGTGGCTGACCGGACCGTATTTGTTGAAAGAGATTATATTTATGGATAATAATTCGCAAAAGGGCAGAGCGCGTCTTGGCTCGCGCCTCGGCTTCATACTTCTGTCGGCAGGGTGCGCTATCGGCGTCGGCAACGTGTGGAAGTTTCCTTGGATGGTAGGACAGTACGGAGGCGGAATATTCGTTCTCCTTTATCTTGTGTTCCTTGTGATAATGGGACTGCCCGTTATGACTATGGAATTTTCTCTTGGCAGAGCGAGTCGCAAGAGCCCGATATGTCTGTACGACGAGCTGCCGGGGCACAAGGCGTTCCGAGTTCACGGCTGGGTATCTTTTATCGGTATGTACGTTCTGATGATGTTTTATACCGTTGTCACGGGCTGGATGCTCTACTATTTCTTTAATACCGCGACGGGTAGCTTTGAGGCTATGGGTGGTGCGGTTACAAGCTCCTTCTCCGAGATGCTTGCCGACCCCGTTTCTATGACCGTTTGCACGGTGATAGTCGTATTGGCAGGCTTCCTCGTAAACTCCTTTGGAGTAGAAAAGGGACTTGAGCGGGTTACTAAGGTTATGATGATAGCGCTGCTTGTGCTTATGGTAGTGCTTGCGGTTTATTGCTGTACTCTTCGGGGGGCAGGCGAGGGACTTTTATTCTACCTCGTGCCCGATATTAATAAAATGCTCGATGCGGGGATAATCAACGTTATCTCGGGCGCTATGCTACAGGCGCTGTTTACGCTATCTTTGGGTATTGGCACAATGGCGATCTTCGGCAGCTACATCGGAAAGGAGCGCGCCCTTCTCGGCGAGTCGGCAAACGTTGCCGCACTCGACACCTTTGTTGCGCTGGTTTCGGGATTCATTATTTTCCCTGCCTGCTTCACCTATGCGGGCGGTGTCACTACTGCAGGTCCGGGACTTATATTCTCGGTTCTTCCCGCGATATTTAACGATATGCCCTTCGGCAGACTTTGCGGCAGCCTTTTCTTCGTATTTATGTCCTTTGCCGCGTTTTCCACGATCCTTGCGGTGTTCGAGGGTATTCTCGCCTGCACGATGGACAAGTTCGGCTGGTCGAGAAAAAAGGCGTGCATCGTAAACGGCGTCCTTATTCTCCTGCTTTCTATCCCCTGCGTTTTAGGCTTTAACGTCTGGAGCGGTTTTGCTCCCCTAGGCAAAAACATTCAGGATTGGGAGGATTTCTTTGTAAGCTATCTGCTGCTGCCTCTAGGCTCGCTTGCATATATAATCTATTGCACGAATAAAAGGATTGGCTGGGGCTTTGATAATCTTATGAACGAGGCAAATCAAGGCGAGGGACTCAAGGTCAAGCGCTGGATGTACGGATATATGAAATACGTGCTTCCCGTAATTATGGTGATAGTTTTCGTATTCGGGTTGCTGTCATTCTTTGGCGTAACCTTCTAAAAATAAAAAAACTCCGACTGAAGTGAACCCCAAATAGTTCACTCAGTCGGAGTCTTTTTTATTCCTGAAATCAAGTTAGTGTGTGATAAGCTCTCCCTTTGCGGCGGGCTTTTCCTTCACTATGCTTTTTTGCACAAGGCTTATTATCAGTCTTTGAAGATAATACACAAGTGCGCCGACTCCTACGAATCCCAGAGAGTAGATAAGGAAGAATACAACGTCGGGAACAAGTGGGTCGATAAGCGAGAGTATCGGCAGGTGGCACTGATAATACGGGCTTATATAAAACATATTGAAGGTTTCGTCGGGTATAATCTCGTATGCAACAAGGTTAAGCACGGACGCAAGGGTGAGAAAGGCGACGAACGTAGGTATTGCCTTGAGGTAATAGCTGTGCGTCAGGCGGCGTCTGTTATAAACGGTCACGTATACTCCCATAACGACCTGCAAGCCGTGCGATACCATAGTCTGTACGTTGACTCCTGCGGTACGGCAGAAAACGTCGTTTGCGTAAATACATACCGCAAGCCCTGCAAAGAGTGAAAACGAGGATATGTACGCCATAGCAGAGTCGCGCACGTGACCGTCCTTCATAAAAATTACGAATGGCAGAACGTACATAGGCGTTGAGCAGAATTGCAGAGGGAACTTATACCAAGGGTAATCCCAAACGGCAGACCCGCTGTCAAAGTCAACCGAGAAGCACATCTGGTGATATATCTCGCCGCAAGCGAGGATGATAAAGCAGATAAGCATCACTTTTCTGAACGTTTTGTCATCTGCGTCCTTGAGATATCGTACGAAGAGATAAGTGACGAATATGATGCAAGCAATCGAAACAAAGTGGAATGGGCCGAACATTTCGGGCGCCTTGTCTATCTGATAGTCGAGAATACTGATTATTTTATCAAAAAGGCTCATAGCGTTTCTCCTGATGATTTTTACACCAAAATTATATCACCCGGTGTAAAAATATACAAGGAGCTGAGGCTCTATTTAATAATAATTAATAGTAACTATGGGAAATTCAAACCTTTATGGGTGATTGTAAACTTCGATTTACAATTTTTGACAATTATAGCGTTTTCTTAAGCTTTTATTGAGTCTGTACATCTGGTCCATACAGAGCTTTTGATATGACGTGAGGTTTTTTGGAGAGGAGCTGCGGGAGTAAATATCCATATCGAAGCCTTCATGAGATAGATAATATTTTGCGGTGCAGGGGTATGCCGGACCTTCTGTAAAGGCTATCATACTTAAGGTGTCGGAGAGCGCCTCTGCCGCCTCGGGCATGGCTTCAAAGTTGTTATGAAGCCAGGTGAGTAGGTCGGGGTGAAAATTCGCCATAATTCCCGAGTAGCCTGCCGCGCCGTGCTTTAATGAATGGTGGAAGGTCTGCTCATTTGCGTTATAGAGGAGGATTCCCGTGCCTTCCATCTGCTTAAGCCTTGCCTCCAGCATATCAGGGTTACAGCAGGTGTCCTTGATGAAGAGAAATCTGCCCGTCGAGATACACCAGTCGATAATTTTCGGGGTGAGAAGTCGCTTGTAGGGAATAGGACACTCGTAAATTCCCAGAGGGATATCGGGGTCGATTTTCTCAAGCAGAGCCTCGGCGTTTTTGATAAACTCGTCGTCGCCTAGATTGTGTATATCAAGCCTGTTAGAAACGAGGACAACGGCGTCTGCGCCGGTTTTTGCCATCTCGTTGATTTCCTTAACCTGCTCCTCAGGAGAGGGGGCGGTGTGTCCCGAAACAACGACGTTTATGCGCCTTGCCGCAGCCTCAACGACGGCCTTACCGAGTGCAACTCTCTCATCAAGTGAGAGATACCACATTTCGCTCGACTGACAAACGGCAAAAATGCCCGTGCAGCCCATTTTTATGTACCATTCGACGAGATTTTGAACGTTTTCGTAGTCTATTTTGCCGTCCTTGTACGGCGTTATCATAGTTGGGTAAATGCCCTTTGCAATAGTTTTCATAAAAAATCCTTCCTTTGCTTTTATGACTTAAGTGTAGCACAAATGACAAGGGAAGGAAATGTTATATAATGACATAAAAATGTCTGTACCCGACATTTACGTTTTGCTCTGTCTGCGATATCTGGCAGGGCTTACCCCCTCCCTGCGCTTAAAGAACTTACTCATAGAATACTCGTCGGCAAAGCCCGCGCAAGCGGCTATCTCCGACAGAGAATAATCCGTTCCGGAAAGGAGAGCGCGTATTCGCTCGTGCTGTATGCTTCGCTTCATCTCGCCGAAGCTTACGCTGTATTCCGACAGACACAGCCTTTCTATATGCCTCTCACTCACGTAGAGCCATTTGCTCACGTCTTTAAGTCCGACTCTTGCCGAGAGATTTTCGCTGACGTAGCGCCGCATCTCTCTCATCAGTGCGCGCGGCTCCTTCACCGAGCGCACGTCGGCACGTATTCCCGTGATATCGCGTACTAGGAGAATCAGAATGTAAAAAAGCTGATCGCGTATAATGCTGACGGCCTGAAATCCCGACGGATCCTCCGCCTCTCCGAGCATAAGCTCCAGAGCCACAAGGGCACACTGGGGCACTTCTCTTACCTTGTAAGGCTCTGATGATACCCTACCGCAAAGCTCGTCACTTAAGATGCTAAATCCCCATACGAGCTTCGTAAAATCCTCGCTGACAGACAGTATCCTGTGGCGCACTATAGGGGGAATGAGCACGTACTTTCCCTTCGTCAGCTTGCACACCTCGCCGCCGACGTCAATCTCACACTTACCCTCCGTGCATAAATGAAGCTCAAAGAAGGAGTGCGTTTGCTCGTTGTAGTTTTGTCCATTCTTACCGTCGCACGCTATCCTGCACCACATGGTAGTTATCTCGGGCTTTGCACACTCCTTATTAAGATCTATTTTACCTAGGTTTCTAGTATCTTTCATTATAAGACCGACTCTCTTCGTTTTTCTTATATTTTACCATAAGAAAAATGTCTTTTCAAGACATAAAGAGAAAAAGCTCACGGTGCTTTTGACCGTGAGCTTTGTTCTAGTAATTATCAGCGTACTCTGCATCCTCTTGTGCACCGCCGCTAATAAGTCTGGTCCTGTATTCGTTGAATACCCGTTTTATCTTATCCTCGGTTATACTCATAGCAATGAGCGTCTGCGACGGAACGTAGAATATCCACGCAAGATTAAATCCCGGATTTGCAAGCCGCCTCAAAAGCGAGCCATTCGGCAGAGGAATATATGATTTATCCATAACCGAAAGCCCTATCGAAATATCGCACAGGGAGAAGAGCAGAAGTCCTATTGCGAAGAACGTGGATTTCTCTCTCTGAATAAACGCGACGGTAACGTTTACCAAAAGGTTTACGAAATAGAAAATAGACACAAGGCTCAGAGCGTCAACCTTCTCACCGAGAATCAGCACCGTCAGAATAACCGCTGCCCCGATAAGAATAATTCTCGCTGCCGCGTGATGAAGCTTTCTTTTGGTTTGCCGCATATAAAGGCGCAAAAAATAGCATATCTGCGTTACAGAGAAAAATATCATAGCAACGAGCTGGTGGCGCGGCTCCGTAACTACCAGAAAGAAATCGGCGCAAACGGTGCATATAAGCGCTATGCACATAAGAGCGGCGTCCGTAGTCTTTTCAAAAAAGGTTATGGCAAAAAGAGCGGCGGAAACGATAGCGGTAAAGGATACGAAAACGTTAAGCGTTCCGTTCGTCAACTGTACCAGCGCTGTCAGTACCGACTCAAGTAATATAAACGACGATGTGGTAATTAAAATCTTTTTCTTGCTTTTAGACATATTAAATGATTCTCTCATATTATATAATATGATGATTATAGCACTACTGACACGGACGTGCAATCGCGTTTTGTCAGAATTTATCAAATGTTAAACAAATGTTCAATAAAAGGAAACATTTTTTGAAAAAGTTATTCCTTATTACCATACATAGAGCTACAGCCGAGCCAAGCCTCAATCTGCATAAGCCTGTTGTATTTCGCCGTTCTCTCGGCTCTTGCGGGAGCACCCGTCTTTATATACGGTGCGTTAGTTGCAGCGGCGAGGTCTGCAATGAACGTGTCCTCGGTTTCTCCCGAGCGGTGTGAGATGATATAGTTATATCCCGCGCGCTTTGCTATATCAATAACGCTTAAAGTTTCGGTAAGAGTTCCTATCTGATTAGGCTTTATCAGTATAGAGTTTGCCCACCTCTCTCTGATACCTCTGTTAAGCCGTTCTCTGTTCGTTACAAACAGGTCGTCTCCGACGGTCATTATCCTGTTACCGAGCCTTCGTGTAAGCTCGGCAAATCCCTCTGCATCATCCTCGGAGAGTCCGTCCTCTATAGATATAATAGGGTAGTCCGTAACCAGCCTCTCGTAGTATTCAATAAGATGCTCGGAGCTTGTTGCCCGAGAGTTCTTCGGCATAGTATATCGTCCGTCTCTGTACCAGCCGCTTGAGGCAACGTCCAGAGCGATTTCTATATCGTCGGTGTTGTGACCCGAGGCAACGATTGCTTCAGTAATAAGCTCCAGCGCCTCCTCGTCGCATCGAAGGTCAGGGGCAAATCCGCCCTCGTCGCCAAGAGTCGTGGCATAGCCGCGCTTCTCGAGGATTTTTCCGAGCGTGTGGTAGACCTCAACCGCCGCGCGCACACCCTCCGTAAATGCTGTATACCCCGAGGGAACTATCATAAACTCCTGTATCTCTACGTTGTTTTTCGCGTGAGCGCCTCCGTTGATAATGTTGAGCATCGGAACGGGCAGACGCCTTGCCTGTGCGCCTCCGAGATAGCGGTAAAGCGGGATATTTAAGCTTGCCGCCATTGCTCTTGCTGTGGCGAGGGATACTGCAAGAGTAGAGTTTGCGCCGAGCTTTTCCTTTGTTTTAGTACCGTCTAGGTCAATCATTGCGTGGTCAACGGCTCCCTGCATCATAGCAGACTTGCCGATAAGAGCCGGGGCAATGACCTCCTTGACTATTCTTGCAGCGCCGTGCACACCCTTGCCGAAATAGCGCTCCATATGCCCGTCGCGCATCTCTCTTGCCTCGTAGCGTCCAACCGATGCGCCCGAGGGAACGGCGGCTGTACCCCAGCTTCCGTCCTCCAGCATAACCGTTGCTTCAAGCGTGGGATTTGCGCGTGAATCGAGTATTTCGCGCGCCGTAATATTCATTATGTTGTGCTTTGATGAAACCATAAAAACCTTACCTTCGTTTTTTTCTTATTATAACCCCCAAAAACGACGCTTATACCGAAAAAAGAGGCGCTTCAAGATAAGAAGCAGCCTCTTTTGCATTTTATTTATAAAAATAGCTCTCTGACCTTTGGTAATATATCCACGTAGGTATAAAGTGAGCCAAGACAGCAGAGCGCCGTTCCGTTTTTCCTTGCGTACTCACCGCCTGCCCGCAGAGCCTCGCCGATGCCCGAGGTAGCCACAGCCTCGATGCCGCAGCCCTCAAGAGTATCTCTATACTCCTCTGCCGTGAGGGCTCTTGGATTGTCGGGCGTTATCGTGAAGGCGGCATCTGCTACCTCGGCGAGAGTTTTTGCAATTTCCTCATAGTCCTTATCCTTCAGCACTCCGGTAAGAATGGCAACCTTCTTATCCTCAAAATAGGTCTTTATGCTATCGACAGCCGCCCTTATGCCCTCAGGGTTGTGCGCTCCGTCAAAGATTATCAGCGGCTCACGGCAGATTATCTCAAATCTCGCCTTCCACCTCGCGTTCTTAAGGCCTTCGCGCACAGCCGCCTCGTCGATAACGTAACCCCGACTTTTCAGAATACTTATCGCCTCAAGCACCAGCGCCGCGTTTCTTGGCTGATAGAGCCCAAGTAGTGAAATATCGACATTTTGTAAACCTTTATAGTCAAAAAAGGTTCCGCCTAGGTCTGTTTTTTTGATTTTTAGCTTCGAGTAGTCGGCAAAAATTGTCACCGATCCGCTCTCGTTTGCCGCCTCGCTTATAACTCTCGCGGCGCTCTCGTCCTCTCCGCCGAACAGCACGGGAACACCTTGCTTTATTATCCCCGCCTTTTCCTTCGCAATTTTTTCAACCGTGTCGCCGAGAAACGCCGTGTGGTCAAGGGAGATACCCGTAATAACCGAGAGGTCTGGTGTGTCGATAATATTTGTTGAGTCAAGTCTGCCGCCCATTCCGCACTCAAGCACTACAACGTCGCACCTCTGCCTCTTGAAAAATTCAAAGGCGATAGCGGTTATAAGCTCAAACTCGGTTGGTCTGTCGGTCATAGAATCGGCAATAGGCTTTACGTACTCGGTAATTTCGGCAAGCTGTGTGTCTGAAATATCCTCACCGTTCACTCTCATTCTTTCGTTAAAGCGGTAGATATACGGCGAGGTGTAAAGCCCCACCCGATAGCCCGCAGAGCAGAGAACAGACGAGAGCATAGAGCAGAACGAGCCCTTGCCGTTAGTTCCCGCAACGTGAACGAATTTAAGGGATTTTTGCGGATTTCCGAGCCTCTCGCATAATTCTCTCGTACGCTCAAGTCCCGGCTTGCAGAAGGTCCAGCTTATACCGTGTATATATTCGAGCGCTTCATCGTAAGTCATTTTTTATGCTCCTCTTTTGTGCCAAGGCGCGAGAGCCTTGCTCTTATTTCCTTGTTTTTCATAATCGCCAGCAGAAGCACCGCCTCGATTGCTCCGACTATCAGATAATTAAGCAGCCTCCATAGCATAAGCAGCCACAGGGGCATGTCGTAAAATACCACAAGTCCAAACGTCTTTATCAAAACCGAGCCTACAAGGTGAGAGAGTATCACGGTAATTACAATTGCCGCACTGTCGGCTATCGGCGTACGCTTTAATAAAATGTAGGCAATACCCGAGGCTGCACCTATGGCAGCAGCGCCAAGCGTCACTATCGGATTTATCGCATATCCGACCATAAGACAGCCGATAAGGTCGGCGACCACACCGACAAGAATAGCGGGAACAGGTCCGAATGCGATACCCGCTAAGATGATAGGCAGATTTTCAAAAGAAAACCTTAAAATGTCACCGCCCCTGATGGCGAGAAACTTTCCGGCAATTATGCTGATAGCCACCAGCATTGCAAGTGTTGCCGTAACCTTAAGTGCCTGATTTTTTTGTTTTTTCATAAAAATACCTCCATAATACAGATTTACATCTCCGTACCATGAAGGCAAAAAGTCTTTTTAGGTAACAGTGGGATGCGAAGGACACACCGCAGGCAAAATTCAGCCATTCGTCCGCGCGACAACTCCCCGTCCGCTCGGCACTAAACGCGTATCCGTCTACTCTGTTTTTTAATGTATGAAATAAGTATAGCACAAAGAATCCTTTATTTCAAGTGCTAATGTAAAAAAATACTCGAAAAAGGTAAACAAACCGAAGCGCTTACAATAGTAGTTTTTGCAAAAAAATTAACAAAATTGATAAAATTTTAGCAAAGCTATTGTAAACTAAAAAAAAATGTGCTATAATTGAGAATGGCGTGGAGTGGAAACTCCCGAAAATTAGTTTTTTATAAAAATTTTTTATATTTTGGAGGATTTTCAAAATGGCAAATGTTAAGGTTGCAATCAACGGCTTCGGCCGTATCGGACGTCTTGCTTTCAGACAGATGTTCGGCGCTGAGGGTTACGATATCGTAGCTATCAACGATCTCACCAAGGCTTCTATGCTCGCTCATCTTCTTAAGTACGACACCGCTCAGGGTCGTTACGACGGTCACACCGTTGTTGCTGATGACGAGGCAAACACCATCACCGTTGACGGCAAGGTTCTCAAGATCTATGCTGAGAAGGACGCAGCTAACTGCCCCTGGGGCGAGCTTGGCGTAGACGTTGTTCTCGAGTGCACAGGCTTCTACTGCTCTACCGAGAAGTCTATGGCTCACATCAACGCAGGTGCAAAGAAGGTTGTTATCTCTGCTCCCGCAGGTAAGGACCTCAAGACTATCGTTTACTCTGTTAACGAGAAGACTCTCACCGCTGATGACAAGATCATCTCCGCTGCTTCTTGTACCACTAACTGCCTTGCTCCTATGGCAAAGGCTCTTAACGACTACGCTCCTATCCAGAGCGGTATCATGACCACCGTTCACGCTTACACCGGTGACCAGATGATCCTCGACGGTCCTCACAGAAAGGGTGACCTCAGAAGAGCAAGAGCCGGCGCACAGAACATAGTTCCCAACTCCACCGGTGCTGCTAAGGCTATCGGCCTGGTCATTCCCGAGCTGAACGGCAAGCTGATCGGCGCTGCTCAGAGAATCCCCACCCCCACCGGCTCCACCACCATCCTGAACGCTGTCTGCTCCAAGAGCGTCACCGTTGAGGAGATCAACGCCGCTATGAAGGCTGCTGCTACTGAGTCCTTTGGCTACAACGAGGACGAGATCGTTTCCTCCGATATCATCGGTATGCGTTTCGGCTCCCTGTTTGATGCTACTCAGACCATGGTCTGCAAGCTGCCCGACGGCAAGACTCAGGTTCAGGTTGTTTCCTGGTACGACAACGAGAACTCCTATGTTTCTCAGATGGTTCGCACCATTAAGCACTTCTCCGACCTGCTGTAATTCATTACAACATAAAATCGCCGCTGCCCGGTTGGGCAGCGGCATTTTTTCTTTATTTATCCCGGGTCTTGTACTGCAGCTCCTGTTTTTTATTGATGACCGAGGTTGCCGGTGCCACCGACTCTGTAATAAACACGTTAGAGCCGATCACCGAACCCCTGCCGATCACCGTGTCACCGCCCAAAATGGACGCGCCGGCATAGATAGTCACATCATCCTCAATGGTGGGATGGCGGCGCTTCCCCCGCAGACTTTGACCGCCCCGGGTGGAAAGGGCGCCCAGGGTCACACCCTGATAGATCTTGACATTTTCTCCGATCACCGTGGTTTCACCGATAACGATACCGGTACCGTGGTCAATAAAGAAATATCTGCCCACAGTGGCACCGGGGTGAATATCGATGCCCGTGAGATTATGGGCATATTCCGTCATAATTCTGGGCAACATAGGAACATTCAGCATATGCAGCTCATGGGCAAGGCGGTAGACCGTAATAGCAAAAATTCCGGGATAGGAGAAAATGATCTCCGTCATATCCGTGGCGGCCGGGTCTCCGTCATAGGCAGCCTGCAGGTCTGTCTGCACCAGGGCGCGGATCTGGGGGATCCGGCTGAAAAAAGCAAGGCAGATCTCCTGTGCGCGGTCTGTTGCCCCGGCTTCATCCTCGCCCCGGCTCTGAAATACCAGTTTCATCTGCCGTGTCAGATGAAACATAACATCCTCGATCAGCACAGATAAATTTGGCTTTGCATTATAGTATTTATAGTTTTTATCCCGGAAATAACCGGGAAAAACGATCCTGCGCAGCTTTTCAATAATATCAATGATCACATCCCGGTCAGGGCATTGGAGCGGCTCCAGCCGGTCAATATCCCGCCCACTGCGATAATCCTCCAGGATGCTGTCAACTACCTGTTCAATTCTGTTTTCAATGGGTGTCATGGTGATCCCTCCTTCTTATTATATATGCTTGTGTCAAATCAGAACACAAAAAACTGTGGTATGACAAATATCATACCACAGAACTAAAAATCATACAAGCAAAAATACAGTTGAAAACTTTGTTTTTAAGCAGTAAATTTGCCAAAAGTGAGCCGGTTATTCCTGCCTTGCCTAATGATTTAATGGGGGAAACCACGATATATTGGCACATCCCCATATTCTTTATCGTAACAATCGGCACAATAGAATTTACTTATGCCCACGGCATCTGTAGCCTCAGCCCCGCACATACAACATATATGACAATCAACAATACTATTTGTATTTGATTATTATATGAAAAGTACTATGAACGGTATTGATACTACACAGATAGTCACTATTAATACAATTAACATAAAAAACGCAGCAGGATTAGAAAAAATTCTTTTCATATTTATATATCCTCTTCAATTTGCTGTATGTATAAAATCCGTTAATATATTGATCTTGTATTTTATA
>JAFTPV010000013.1 GCA_017463125.1 Clostridia bacterium
GGATTTTTTGTGTTTACTTTAATTATGCCTTCTTGAAGAGAGCCATAATGAGTGACTTAAGGTCAGCAAAGCTCTTCTTCTTGTATGCGAACCAGTAAATTGCAAGACCGCCGATGCCAAGTCCGAATACGGAAGGAACGGTTACTATCGCTACTACCGCTCCGGTAGAAAGGCCCTCGTCCTCTGCCTCATCTGCAAGCACAGGGATAAGCTCGAACATACTTGCTCCGCACTTGGTACACTCACGTACTCTCTTGCCCATAAGCTCGCTCGTAGGTGCCTTCTCGACTACCCACTCGCCCCATGCGTGCTCTGCCGCTTCTCTCTTCTCACCGCAGACGTTACATCTTTCGTCGCAATCTGCCGTGTAAACGTGGTCACCGACAACTCTTATCTTACCGCATACGTTACAATCCTCGTCACAAGCATTGTAGTATGTGTGTGCTGCTGCTCCTCTTACGTTTCCGCAGATGTTACAGTCCTCATCACATACACTGTCGTATACGTGGTCGCCTACTACTCTCTTTGCTCCGCAGACGTTACAGTATGCATCACAGTCGTTATCGTATACGTGCGCGCCGTCCTCACATACGTACTTATTGATTGCATCAAGGATCTGTGCTGTTATATACTCGTGGCCTGCCTCGGTGGGTGCGTTACCCATAAGGTAAAGCATCATTTCCTCTTCGCTTACGTCCTCTCCTATCTGGGTTTCTACCTCGGAGATGTCTACGTATATGGTATTCTCATTAAGTGCTGCAAGTATGAAGGTTTCAAGGTTAAGACCGTCTATGACGTACTGCATATACTCGCCTATTTTTATCTCGGTTCCCTCAAGGTTGAGTGTACAGCCCTTATAGTCGTTATACGTTCCCACGATTACTACGAGTGCCTCGGGTGAAGCCTCGTGAAGCGCGCTAACCACTGTGGGATAGTATGCTACTCTCGATGCGTAGTAGTATGCAAGCGCTTCTACTGCTGCGGTTATATCAACGGGGAGCTCGGAGAGTCCCTCCTCCGCAAAAAGTGCATCTACCTCTGCAAGAAGTGCGTCTACGTACTCGTTTGCATTTTCGCCAAGGAACGACCAGTCAAGCTCAACGTCACCCTCTACGAGTGCCTGGCCCATTACGAAGCCGAGCATTCCGGTGTTGCTGTAATTTACAGTAATTATATCTGCGCCGGAGATGACACCCTTATTCTCCTCTATGAGTGCGAGCATTCCCTCAAGGGTCATACCCTCCTCCGAAAGATCGGTGTAATCTACTCCAAGTGCTGCCGCAAGAAGCTCTACGTAGGTTTTGCCATAGTAATCTGCTCCGCCTGCCGTTGCTCCGTCACCAAGTGCTACGTAGTAGGAGTCCTCGTTAGGTGCATAGTATGCTTCGGTTGCCGACCAGATTATATACTCTATTGCAAGAGTTACCATCTCGTAAGCCTCGCCGAGCTTAACTATAAGCTCCTCAACCTTTGCCTCTACGAGTGCTACTGCCTCAAGAACGTCTGCTTTAAGCTCTTCTGCTGCCGCCTCTGCCGCTGCGCGAAGCTCCTCGGCTGCACTCTTGAGTGCTGTAACCTTTGCTTCTATTTCTGCCTTGATTTCTTCTGCCTTTGCTACAAGCTCCTCTGCAAGTGCCTCTGCCTTTACTTTAAGCTCTGCTGCAAGCTCCTCTGCCTTTGCCTTAAGCTCTGCTGCGAGTGCTTCTGCCTCTGCACGAAGCTCCTCTGCGAGAACCTCAAGAGCTGCTACTGCCTCTGCTACCTTCTCGGCTACAACAGCCTCAAGCTCTGCGAGCTTCTCTGCCGCAAGGGCTGCTGCCTCTGCTGCCTTATCTGCTATCTCGGCAATTCTTTCTGCTATTTCGCTTTCAAGCTCTGAAACAAGCGCGTCGAGTGCCGCCTTAACGTCCTCTACTGCTCCCTTAAGGTCTGCTACGGCGCCGTTCATTGCTGCCTTTGCTTCCTCTACAAGATTTGCAAGTGCGTCGTTAAGTGCGTTTACTTTTTCTACTACCTTTGCTATCTCTGCACAGATTGCTTCAAGTGCTGCCTTTGCCTCTGCGATCTTCGCCTCAACCTCAGCGATCTTTGCCTCGATTGCCGCAATTGCAGCATCAAGCTCTGCAATCATCGCCTCAATCTTTGCGATCTCGCCCTCAAGCATCTCAATAAGAGCTGCCTCGGCTTCGTCTATTCCTTCTTCAACCTTTGCAAGAAGGTCTGCAAGCTCTGCGCGCTTTTCTGCAAGTGCTGCTTCAAGAGCTGCCTTGGTTTCGTTTATCTTTGTTTCAAGCTCTGCGTTAAGTGTTTCAAGCTCTGCTGTGAGTGCTGTGATAAGCGCATCAAGCTCTGCCTTTGCTTCTGCAAGGCCTGCTTCAACTGCTGCTGTAAGGCCCGTTGCTTCTGCATATACCTCTACGAGTGCCCATGCCTCGTCGCCGTACTCTTCAACAAGGTCTACGAGTGCGAGAAGGACTTCCTTCGGATTTTCCATCACATACTCAATAGCTGCCTTGCCGTAATTATCATATATATAGGTAAGAACTTCAATAACTACTTCTTCGTTTTCAACAAGAAGGTCCTTTATCTCTTCGCCGTAGGTTACGATGAAGTCGATAACCTCCTCAGGATTATTCATAAGGTAGTCATAAACGTCAGCCGCTACCTCGGGGAAGTTTGCAACAACGTACTCGAAGATGCGGATAGCGATCTCTGCGTAGTCAACCTTAATAACCTCTTCGATGAAGTCCTCAACTCTGTCCTCAACGTCCTCAAGGAAGTCACGAACGAGAACCTCAACCTCCTCGATTATCTCGGGAAGTCTGTTATCTATAACAACGCCAACCTCTGCTGCAAGCTCTATAATAGTATCCATCTGCTCAACGAAAACTATTACAAGCTCGGTAAGAGTATCTCCAAGAGCATCAAGAGTAGATGCGTCACCGTTCTCGATGACCTCTGCCATAAGGTTAAGAGTTACAACAGCCTCGTCAATTACCTTGATGAGAGCCTCTGTAAGCTCCTCGAGCGCAGTCTGCTCGCTGCTTGCCGCAACTGCCATTACGCCGCCGTCGGGGATAAGCTCTTCCTTAAGAGCCTCAAGCTCGGCAATTGCCTTGTCAATGGTTTCTACAACCATTGCAATGTAGCCCTGCTTCTCTGCATAGTCGTATGCAAGCTTGAATGCATCGTCGTAGTACTCAAGAATAAGGTCGATAACGTTCTCGATAACTATCTCGTAACCCTTGGTGTCGTTCTCATAAGCCGCAATAATAGCTTCTGCAATTTCTGCGCAGCCCTGCTTGTTGGGGTGAGCGTAGAATGCATTACCGATGTAGGTACGAACACCGTATGCCGCGAATGTATTCATAAGAGAAACGTCAATACCGTTTGCAACAGCAAGCTCCTCCCAGAAGTTATCATCAACAGTGGTAAGGTCGAAGTCTTCATAAGAGCCGCCGTTCGTAACGTGTCCCATAAATCTGGTAACTTCATCTGTAACAGCAGACTCGATAGCAGCCATACCCGTGTCACTTACAGTGCCCCAGTCACCGCCTGCGAGACAGCCGAAGTCAATAACATTTAGTTTCGCCGCAACCTGAAGATATTTAGCAATAGCGTCAATTGCGATAAGCTGCATATTATAAAGATCATTGCTTACGGTATAGGTGACAAGCTTGCCATTTTCATCAAAAATGAAAGGTTCAAGAGACGCCAACATATTTCCACCGTTATACATTCTCCAGCAATTGATCATATCTTGGTCAAGAGTGGTGGGATCACCGTTGTATTCTGCAAGCTGATCAATAAAGAAAGTAACATGCTGCTCCTCGCTTACGTTAGCAAAGAGAGTTCTGTCTGCATAGGGAGAAATAACTGCAATATAAGTGTTAGCCGCATTGATAACAGCATTTACAATATCGCCGAGAGGAATCTCGAAGTCAATACCGGGAATCGTAGCCACAAGACCTTTCATAAGGTTTTGAATGCTTACTGCAACAATCTGAACGTCGGGGTTGAGGTCGTAAATGCGTTCCATAACAAGATCGTAGTTTACGCAGTATGCAACAAGACAGTATGCAAGAGAGTCGATGATATGCTCCGCACCAAAGTCGATGATCTGGTTGTAAAGCTCTTCATCATACTCTGAAAGAAGATCTAGCACGTAAGCCTTGCCCTCTTCGTAATACTCAGCAATCTCGGGATTAAGATCTTCGATGGTTTCGTTATAAGAACCGTCAACAACTCTGCCGGAAAGGTAAACGCCGAAGTTGTTAGTACCGCAGTCCCAGATGATGTAATCTGCTTCTTCAACGTCTTGCTGGTAAACTTGACGGAGATAACCAAGAGCGTCTTCAAAATCAATGTTCTTGATCGCCTCGTGCTGAACGTTACCTGCAACATCAATGCCGTTAATCTCTGCATAAGCAAGCTTGCCTGCACCGTGATACCAACCATTGTCACCGTTGAAACGCCAGTCGGTATAAGCATCACCTGCGTATGTATTGTCGAGAAGCACGCGTACTTCCTCGGCACGCATTGAACTCATAGCAAGCTGGTCAATGTTTACGTTGTATCCCTGCTCGGTAAAGTATTTAACCAGAAGGTCAGGATAGCTTCCCTCGGGAACTCTCTTATAACCGTAAACGTTGTATTCGTCTTTCTGACCAAAGTCAGTTACGTTTTCGGGAAGGTAACCCTGGATACCGAAGCCGTTTACGTTAGATGCACCGAAGGTAACGAGATTAAGATCTCCCTTCTCACCGGTAGCATCGGATTTGTCATCAATCGCGGAATCAAGTGCCATAACGGTGGGTGCCATGATGCTGAAGAGCATACAAAGAAGCACGAGAACCGAAACAACAGAGCTTCTGAGATTTCTTTGTGTGGTTTTCATTTACTTTTTTCCTTTCTAAATGAAAAAAATAGTTTTGTATTTATAATAATATGCGAGGGCGGCGCGTACCGCTACGCACTAAAACGGAGAGTAAAATCTGCACTAACATGCCGATTAAAATAATTTTGTAATGTTAGAATACTATAAAATCAATTGTCAGTCAAGTATAAAAACATTAAATTAATAAAAATGTTACATTTTGCGAGCAAATTAGACATAATTTCGGATTTAATTTCTTATTTTCAGCCGTTTTTGACAAAGGAAATGAAAAACAAGAAATTTGAAATGATAAGTATAGCTCTGTCGCTATGAAACCGCAAACAGAGATATCGCAGACTCACGAACATACTCATCCGTTTTACACGCCTCGCCGTCCCGAAAAAGCTTTATCCAAAGGGAAGTCTATGCGTTAGATTTTCTACAATATATTTATGATATGGGGTTAATCTATGGGGGTCCAGCCGTCCGGGTCGATATTGTCACCGTTACTATTGCCGCCGTTATTTTCTCCGCCGTCTGCCTTACCGCCGTCATCACTACTGTCTGGCGCGTCACCTGCAAGGAGCCCCGACGTTACGGCAAACGCTATTCCGAAAGCGAGGATAAATGCAAGGACTGCAGCCGTGACGTAGATTATAATTTTCATTTTTCCGTTATTTTCATCATTCTTATCGGTCATAGGTCTTTACCTCACAGATTTGTTTTCTTTTATTCTATCATACAAAAAGAAAAAACGCAATAGAAAACCGCAAAATTATAAGAAAAACGCGCTTTTTGCAAACAATGCGTTACAAAAAGCGCGTTTTTATATGTCGCCTCATTCTAGTTAAGAGAGCAGAAATCGTTCAAGACAAGGCGCACCGAGAAACACAGGCGACGGTGTAGTTACCTACTCCGAGCCGAGTATCGCAGGCGCAACGACGTATTGGGCGATTTATGCCTCTTAAGAGGGCTGCTTGCCGAAGTATGCCTGTATTCCTCCGTCAACATAGAGAATCTGACCGTTTACAAAGTCAGAAGCATTTGATGCAAGGAATACTGCGGGACCTGCGAGGTCCTCGGGGTCGCCCCAACGACCTGCGGGGGTCTTGCCGTCGGTGATGAAGCTATCGAAGGGGTGCTTTGAGCCGTCTGCCTGCTTTTCTCTGAGGGGTGCGGTCTGGGGAGTTGCTATGTAGCCGGGGCCTATGCCGTTACACTGAATGTTATACTGACCGTACTCGGATGCGATGTTTCTGGTGAGCATCTTAAGTCCACCCTTTGCAGAAGCGTATGCGGAAACGGTCTCACGACCGAACTCGCTCATCATAGAGCAGATGTTGATTATCTTACCGCTTCTCTGCTTAATCATCGATGGAAGAACCGCCTTTGAAACAATGAAGGGAGCGTTGAGGTCAACGTCGATAACCTGACGGAACTCCTCTGCCTTCATATCAATCATGGGGATTCTCTTGATGATACCTGCGTTGTTTACGAGAATGTCGATTACGCCGACCTCTTTCTCAATCTTTGCAACCATCTCGTTTACTGCCGCCTCGTCTGTAACGTCGCAAACGTAACCCTTCGCGTCGATGCCGTCTGCCTGGTAAGAAGCAAGACCTCTGTCAACGAACTCCTGCTTAATGTCGTTAAAAACTATCTTTGCGCCGGCTCTTGCCATACCCTTTGCGATAGCGTAGCCGATACCGTAGGATGCGCCTGTGATAAGGGCAACCTTGCCTTCAAGGCTGAAATTTTCTGTGTAAGCCATTTTTATGTTCTCCTTAAATTTTAATTATTTCAATTCGCGGGTTTCGATATGGTCCATATCGGTGAATTCCTGGTTCTCACCGCACATAGCCCAGATGAACGAATAGTTCTTCGTACCAACGCCGGAGTGGATAGACCAAGAGGGAGAGATGACCGCCTCTTCGTTATGCATAACGATATGTCTTGTTTCCTTCGGCTCGCCCATCATGTGAAATACTGCGTCGTTAGGTCCCATATCAAGATAGAGATAAACCTCCATACGTCTGTCGTGGGTGTGGCAGGGCATGGTGTTCCAGTTTGAGCCGACCTCAAGCTCGGTAAGTCCCATAGCAAGCTGGCAGGACTTCATAACCTCGGGGTGTATGTACTGATTGATAACTCTCTTGTTGCAGTCCTCAAGTGAGCCGCAGGGAACCTTACGAGCCTTCGTAATATCGATCTTTACGGTAGGATACTCGGTGTGTGCGGGGCAAGAGGTTATGTAGAACTTTGCAGGATTGGTTTTATCAACGCTTCTGAACTTAAGATCACGGTGTCCCTTACCAACGTAGATACCGTCACGGGGATTCATCTCGTAGGTCTCGCCGTCAACGGTGATTATGCCGGGGCCGCCGATGTTGATACAGCCAAGCTCACGACGCTCGAGGAAATACTCTGCCGCAAGCTCCTTGCCAGCCTGGAGAGTGAGGGTTGCCTCAACGGGCTTCATTCCTATTACTATAATTCTGTCGGTGTGGCTGTACACCATTCTGATATTGTCCTTGGTAAAGAGGTTTGCTATATGGAATTCCTCTCTGAGTCTGTCTGTTGTATAATACTTGACGTCTTTTGCATTAGATGCGTCTCTTACTTCCATTCCTTCTATCTCCTTTTTAATATAATTTCCGTAAACTTCCATCTGCGAGAGTGCCGCGAAGGAGAGCGAGCCGTCCTCGAGCCTCTGCTGCTTAAGTCCCGTAAGCCTTACAAGCTCGGTGACCTTCTTATCAAATTCAAACACCTGTCCCTCTGCGGTCTTGGTAAGCTCTATGTGAGTGCGAGTGCCGTCCGAGAACTCAAGGTCTGCTTCCTTCCAATAGGTGTCGTGGGGGAAGTCTGCGCGAATGAATATAACAACCTTTGAAACCTCAACAGGTGCGCCGAAGCGAATCTCAAACTCAAGGTCCTCTCTGAGTCCTCCGCCCCATGAGTGATAGGGATATGCACCGTGATTTGAGTTATCGCACACGCCGTCTATCGCGTTACGCTCAAAGAAGCATGGCTCCTCACGGGTTACGAAGTTTGCCCATGCGTGAGGGAAATACTTATGTACGTTGTGGCGGTCGTGAGAGTTGAGCGAGATGAGTCTTTCATCGTATATCTCGCTGTCCGTCGGCTCCGCTACCACGAATCTGTGACTGTCGCCACAAAACGCTCCGGGTGCGTAGCAGGATGTAAGCTCGCGTCCCTCGGGAATCACAAACTCAAATATGCCGTCAGGCACAAAAACAATAGACTCGGCAAGGCTCTCGTCAAGCTTCATTTTGACATAAGTGCTATCGGCAAGCTCGAGGCGTATCTTGTCGCCCGGCTCGTACTCGCCGTTATAGCGCTCGTCTATTTCGTCGCCAAAGGCGCGGAACTTGACGTCGCCGTTTGCTCTTATAAGCTTTAAGATAATTATGGCTCTGTCCTCCTTAAAGTTTTATCCTAAACATATAAATGATAGCATATTTTTCTAAATAAATCAACAGTTTTCAGAAAGTTTTTTCGGAAGGAGGAAAAGAAAAGAGAAAAGAGCGGTTCCTTTCACGTTTTTCTTTGTTTTGTTATATCCTAAGCCTTCTCAAAGGAGAAAACTTTCGTTAATTCAATTTTCGCGGTGTGTCGATAAGTCCCGCGAGGTAATCGAGGGATACGTTGTAATACCTCGACAAAGTAATGAAGTGGTGCATTGGCAATTCGCGTATTCCTGACTCGTATTTATAATATTGCTGTTGAGTTGTATTAAGTAACTTTGCTATCTCTTCTTGCGTTTTGTCACTATCTTCGCGCAAGTCCTTTAATCTTTGGTAAAAATACATAATTTTTTCCTTTCAACTTTACTTATCGGGATAATTTTTTGTTCATTGTTACAATTATAGAATAAATCCAAATAGATGTATTGACTTTACGCCTGAATGGGTGTATAATATAATTGTAACAAAAAGTAGAAAGGAAAAACAATGAAATCAAACAAAAGGGCACCGCCTACGTACTACTTATAAATGCAACCCTCTTTTGTCGGGAAACAAAACGAAAAAGCCTTCTCACGTTGTCACACAAGTAGAAGCGGCGCCCGTTTTTTTCGGGCGCCGTGAGTTTTTTTGTAAAGCCGATTTTAATATATTTTTTAAATTATATTATCAGTTTATAGTGATGAATTCGGCTCCGCCGAATGTTATGATATGTTCGTTTCTGCGAAACGATCATAACTCATTGGTGGTGTTCCACGTCGGATACAGCTCCCTCCACACGTCCGTGTGCGCCTCGCAATCAAGGTAGTGAGCAAAGCCCTGAAGATCCTGTTC
Organism: Clostridia bacterium; assembly: GCA_017463125.1. Taxonomy (GTDB): domain Bacteria; phylum Bacillota; class Clostridia; order Oscillospirales; family CAG-272; genus UBA1740. Next base: position 9,196 of record JAFTPV010000013.1, read on the forward strand.
GGTGGTGCAGGCGTTTACTACGCGGTTGTGGTAATAGGCTCTGTCGGGGTGAGTACAAAATTCGTGCCAGCCGTCGCGCCACTTGCCACATTTCAGCTCCTCGTTTCTCTTCTCAAACTCGGAGATGATTTCCGCCGCCTTTGCGCCTCTTGCGAGGTCGCAGCCCTGCTCTGTCGCAACGACGGGGTGGAACTTTATCTTGATGCCGTCCTCGATATTCAGCTCTACGAGAAGCGAGGTGTACCAGCAGTCAGGACAGTCGTAGCCCGCAAAGACAAAATTGAAATTTCCCTGGCCGTAGACGATATGAGCGCCCTCAAACTGCTCGTAGCAGCCGATACAGTGGCTATGTTGGGCAAGAACGACGTCAGCGCCGCAAAGAACCATCTCGTGCGCGAGATTATACAGACGTGGCGAGGGATAGCGGCAGTATTCCTTGCCGCCGTGATAGATGCAGATAAGGTAGTCGCACACCGCTTTCGCTTCTCTTATATCCTGCATCGTAAGGAACGGGTCGAAGGGATTTGCGCCAATGCGGTTAGGAAGAGCGTATGTATACTCGTGCTCACAGACGTTCACGATGCCGACCCTCTTGCCCTCACACTCAAAGAAATAGGGCTTTCTTGAATCCGTGTCATTTTCGCCAATGCCCGTGTAGGGCAGTCCCGCGCCCTCAAGAGCCGCCATAGTATCGCGCAGTCCCTGCACTCCGTAGTCAAAAACGTGATTGTTAGAGAGGCAAACGTCGGTAACGCCAAGCTGGACGAGTCCGTTCACACACTCGGGGTCGCACTTGATATTAGGGCCGAATTTCTTTATCTTACCGTCGTGACGCGTAAGAGCGCACTCAAGGTTGATTATCACCCTGTCAGCCTCTCTCGCAAGATTACAAATATCGCCGAAAAGAGTCTTTACGTCCCCCTTAACAAAGAGGTCGTTTGTCACACTTGTAGGAACCGTGTCAGCGCCTATTAAAAGCTTCATAATCTTTCTCCTTTTTAAGGAAATATTTTTTGAATTTAGTATACCACAACCGAAAAATATGTCAAGCGTTTTTGTCAAAGATATCAATTTTATGGGTAAATATCAATTTTTTCAAGATTTATCATAAGAAAAATTTTAAGAGAAAATGTTGACAAAGCGAGTGTAATATGGTAAAATAACAAATGATATTTCTCGGGGAGGAGTAACGCGTCTGTGGACGAGAGAGAATGGGCGGTTGGTGCAAGCCCTGTCAGGCGTCGCGTGAAGGTAGCCCCGCAGTATTCGGGAAGAACGGATAACTAAATTCGGAATTTGGAATTTGAAATTGATTATCTTACTAGAACCCGACGGTGAGCGCCGTTATAGCTTTAACGAGGTGGGATTGTCCCATAAAATCAGGTGGTACCGCGATTATTCGCCCTGAGCAGTCTTTTTTCACTGCTCGGGGATTTTTATTTTCCCAGCGAAGCGTGTAAGGGAAGGCTTTGACAGTAAACAACCGAAAGGAATATATAAAAATGAAAGAACTAGCAAAAAACTACAATCCTGCCGAGTTTGAGGACAGGATATACGAGAATTGGTGCGACAAGGGATATTTCAAGCCCGACTCGGACAAAAAGAAGCCGGCATTTTCAATAGTTATCCCACCGCCAAACGTTACGGGTCAGCTCCACATGGGACACGCTCTTGATGAAACGCTCCAGGACATACTCGTAAGAACCAAGCGTATGCAGGGCTACTCTACCCTTTGGGTTCCCGGCACGGACCACGCGGGAATTGCCACGCAGATTAAGGTTGAGGAGGCTCTTCGCGAGAACGAGGGACTGACGAGATACGACCTCGGACGTGAGAAATTCCTCGAGAGAGTATGGGATTGGAAAAATCAGTACGGAAACAGAATTATAAATCAGCTCAAGAAGCTCGGCTCCTCTTGCGACTGGTCGCGCGAGCGCTTCACTATGGACGAGGGCTGCTCAAAGGCCGTAAGAGAGGTGTTCGTCAACCTTTACAACAAGGGCCTTATCTATCGCGGCTACCGTATTATCAACTGGTGCCCAAGGTGTCTCACCGCCCTCTCCGACGCAGAGGTTGAGTATTCCGAGCAGGCGGGCTCCTTCTGGCACATCAGATACCCCGTTAAAGACTCCGACGAGTTCGTAACGATAGCAACGACCCGTCCCGAAACCATGCTCGGAGATACTGCCGTTGCGGTACACCCCGAGGACGAGAGATACGCTCACCTTGTCGGCAAGACGCTTATTTTGCCCATCGTGAACCGTGAGATACCCGTAGTTGCCGACGAGTACGTTGAAAAGGATTTCGGTACAGGCTGCGTTAAGATTACTCCCGCCCACGACCCCAACGACTTTGAGGTTGGAAAGAGGCATAACCTCGAGATAATCAAGGTTATGAACGACGACGCAACGATTTCTGCCGAGTACGGCGGCAAGTACGCGGGTATGGACAGATATGAGGCCAGAAAAGCTCTTGTCAGCGATCTTGAGGCAGGCGGTTACCTTGTTAAAATTGAGCCGTGCAGCCACAACGTAGGCACCTGTTACAGATGTAAGACCACAGTTGAGCCTCTGACGAGCGACCAGTGGTTTGTTAAGATGGAGCCTCTCGCAAAGCCCGCGCTCGAGGTAGTTAAGTCGGGCGAGGTTAAGTTTGAGCCCGAGAGGTTCTCAAAGACCTATATAAACTGGATGGAGAACTGCCACGACTGGTGCATATCCCGTCAGCTCTGGTGGGGGCACAGAATACCCGCCTTCTACTGTCAGGAGTGCGGTCACATGGAGGTTTCCAAGACCGATATTGAAAAATGCCCTAGGTGTAACGGCAAGGTTGAGCAGGAGTCCGACGTTCTTGACACCTGGTTCTCCTCTGCCCTCTGGCCCTTCTCTACTATGGGCTGGCCGGACAAGACCGAGGAGCTTAAAAGATACTATCCAACAAGCGTTCTCGTTACAGGCTATGACATTATCTTCTTCTGGGTTGCGAGAATGATATTCTCGGGTATGGAGCACATGGGCGAGAAGCCCTTCTCCACTGTGTTTATTCACGGTCTTGTCAGGGACGCGAAGGGCAGAAAGATGTCAAAGTCGCTCGGCAACGGCATTGATCCCCTGAAGGTTATCGAGCAATACGGCGCTGACGCTCTGCGCTTTGCGCTTGCTACGGGTAACGCGCCCGGTAACGATATGAGATTCTCCGATGAAAAGATTGAGTCGGCAAGAAACTTTGCAAACAAGCTCTGGAACGCGTCGAGATTCGTTCTTATGAACCTTGATGAAACAGACGAGGAGCTTCTTGCTCCCTATGATGAAGGTGAGCTTGCGATTGAGGATAAGTGGATACTCTCGCGCTTTAACGCTCTTGCAAAAACCGTAAACGACAACGTAGACAGCTACGAGCTTGGCGTCGCTCTCTCCGAGATATATTCGTTCAGCTGGGACACCTTCTGCGACTGGTATATCGAGATGGCAAAGAGCCGTATCTTCGAGGGCGGTGCTGCTGCCCTTACCGCAAAGAGAGTGCTCGTCAAGGTTCTTACGGGTATCTTAAAGCTCCTTCACCCCTATATGCCCTTCATCACCGAGGAGATATACCAGGCTCTGCCCCACGCAGACGAGTCTATTATGATTTCCGAGTATCCCGCCTTTGACGAGAGCCTCGTCTATAAGACCGAGGAGGCAGACGTTGAGAGAATTATAACATCCATCACCGCTATCCGTCAGAGAAGAGCCGAGATGAACGTTCCTCCCTCAAAGAAGGCAAAGCTCTACGTCGTTACGAAATATGCCGACACCTTCAGAAGAGCCGAGAAGATACTCTTAAAGCTCGCCTCCGCCTCCGAGGTTATAATTACCGATGAATATTCCTCCGACGACGCGGTTATGATAGCTACGGACGCAGGAAGCCTCTATATTCCTCTTTCCGAGGTTATAGACTTTGAAAAGGAGAGAGCAAGACTCACCGCCGAGATGAAGAAGAACGACTCCGAAATTGAGAGAATTGAAAAGAAGCTTGCAAACGAGGGCTTCGTAGCAAAGGCTCCCGCCGCCGTTATTGAGGGTGAGCGTGCGAAGCTTGCAAAGTATCTCGACGTACGCGAGTCGCTTAAGGCAGCGCTTGCAAAGTTAAATTAAATTATGGCACAAAACGAAGAAATAAAGGTAATATTCTCGGGTAGCTACGAGGACGCGGAGGAAAACCGCGTTGTCAGAATACCCGAGGGTATTCTCGAAATTGCGGAGAACGCCTTCCGTGACTACACTCATCTTGAGGAGGTATATCTGCCGCACTCGCTGACGAAGATCTCCGCCTGTGCATTCTCGGGCTGCGCTAATTTGCGTAAGGTCGTTATGGAGCTTGGAGTTGAGGAAATTCTTGACGAGGCGTTCTCCTCCTGCTCCTCCCTTACCGAGATAATCATACCCGATTCGGTAAAGAGAATAGGCGAAGGCTGCTTTGAGGCTTGCGCCTCTCTTACGCGTGTGAAGCTCTCGGAGAGCGTTGTTATGATAGGCTCGGGCGCATTTGCCTACTGCTTCAACCTCGTGGACGTAACTATTCCCGACAGTTGTGTTCTCGTGGAATTTAACGCCTTTGCTAACTGCTTTTCGCTCGAGGGTGTTAAGCTTTCTGATAATATGGGGCTTATCGACGAATCCACTTTTGAGGGCTGTCGGTCGTTAAAAACGGTGGATTTGCCAACTAAACTTGTCAAAATCGGGCGCAGAGCCTTCAAGGGCTGCTCGTCTCTTACAAATTTGATACTGCCGTTTGGCACGGCAAGCATAGGCTTTGACGCCTTCTCGGGCTGCTCATCGCTCTCCCGCATAGCTATCCCAAAGGATCTTCGCGAGATTGAGGACGAGGACGCCTTCGGCGAATGTGACACGCTTGCGGAGATTTCCTTCGGCGGTACTCGCGAGAGGTGGGAGTCTATAATGAGAGGAAAAACGCTGACGGTACAGAGGAGCGACTGCTCACTCTCGACGCCTAAGGTCAGCTTTATGGATATGGAATGATAAAATACAAATGCTTGGTGCTTGACCACGACGACACCGTTGTGAACAGCACGGCGACGATACACTACCCCTGCTTTGTCGAATATCTTGAGAAATTTTATCCGCACCTTGCAAAGAACTACACCGTCGAGAGCTATTTCGTTAAGAATTTTCACCCCGGTATCACCTCGCTCCTCGTTGACGAGGTCGGTCTTAACGCAGAGGAGCTTTTGCACGAGGAGGCATACTGGTCAGAGTACGTAAAGGGGCATATCCCGACGGTCTACGGGGGTATACGCGAGATAATCTCGGATTTCAGGGCAGAGGGCGGCATTATTGCCGTTGACTCTCACTCATACAGTGAGTATATCGTCCGTGATTGGAAGCACAACGACCTTCCCGACCCCGATATTATCTACGGCTGGGACATTCCGAAGAATATGCGCAAGCCCGCACCTGACACGCTTTTTGACCTGATGAAAAAATTCGGCCTTAAGCCCTCGGAGGTGCTGGTGGTTGATGATTTGAAGCCGGGATACGATATGGCAAAATCAGCAGGAGTCACCTTCGCTGCGGCAGGCTGGGCGTATGATATCCCCGAAATTGAGAATTTCATGCGAAAAAACTGCGACTATTACCTTAAAACGGTAGAAGAATTAAGACGAATTCTGTTCTGAACAAGGAGAACCAATGATAGAAAAAGAACTCAGGGAGATAAAGCGCCGTTTCAGACCCGAGAGAAGCAACATTATGCGTATCGTCGGCTGCTTTGTCAACTCGAATAAACAGATAATTGCCAGAATATCACAGCCGCTCGGACTTTCTGACTCTGTGGTTTCGGAAATGCTGCTCGGAGTTATGAAAAAGACGCTTTCCGGCTCTCTCGGAACCAATCTTAACGACGTGCGCTTTTCAACCAAGGACGTGCTTGAGAGCGATGAGCACAAGCTGATAATGACCCTGCGCTCGAGCGCGCTTTCTGACGGCGAGGCGCTTGAGAGCTTTTACTCGAAGGTAATCGAGAGCCTTAATTTTGAAGGAAATTACGTTATCCTTTTAGCAAACGACGTATACGACGTTCCCGCGCGTCACACCGACGGTGAGGAGGCAGACTCCACCTCGCAGTTCTCCTACATCGTCTGCGCCGTCTGTCCCCTCAAGGACACGCCGGGAGGCCTCTCGTTCCACGAGTCTGACAGCCTATTCCACTCATCGAGCATCTCCTCCCTGCTCTCCTCTCCCGAGCTTGGCTTTATGTTCCCTGCCTTCGACGACAGGCAGAGCAATATTTACTCAGCCCTTTATTACACGAGAAGCGTCGCTGAGAGCTATCCAGCCTTTACGGAAAGGGTGTTTGGCAAGGGTGCGCCAATGCCGCCAAAGGAGCAGAAGGCAGCCTTTAGTCAGGTGCTTTCCGAGTCGCTTGGAGATGAGTGCGACTTTAACCTCGTGCGCTCGGTGCACGCGCAGGTTGGCGAGATGGTTGTGTCGCATAAGGAGTCGCGCGACCCGGAACCGCTCGTTATTACTAAATCCACCGCAAAGACTATACTTTCGGGCTGCGGTATAGACGACGAAAAGCTCGAGAAATTCGGTCAGGCCTTCGACGAGAGCTTTGGCACAAATGCGGCAATAACGCCGAAAAACATAGTGTCGCACAACCGCTTTGAGCTATCCACCCCCGAGGTGAGCATCAAGGTTGACCCCGAGCACCGCGACCTCGTATCAACCCAGACCGTAAACGGCGAAAAATACATAATGATAAGAGTCAGCGGCGGCGTGTCGGTAAACGGCATTGACATAAGCCTTGACGATTGATATCCTTTTACTCACCACGCTCCTCCGAGAAATCGGGGGAGTTTTTTGCCGTAAGAGCGGCGCTCTCCCACGCGAAGCGCTTAAGAAAGAATATAACGGCAGTAGTAATACTATCCTAGCCTATCCTTACCTAATCTATACTAACCTAACCTTACCTAACCTGTGTTGCCAAAGTGTCAACAAGCTGTCAACACTTTGTATACAGAAATCTCGACCTCGCCTCCTCCGAATCAATAGATAAAACGTACGCCCCGCTCTCGTCAAGCGTAAGCTGCTCGCGCTCGATATTACACAGGGTGGGCTTGTAACGGTCCTTGGCTATAAGATTATGTATTTTCCAGTGCCTTATCACCAGCGGTCCGCTCTGAAATTTTATGAGAAATCCCGCGTCACATAAGGCGTCAAGGGACTTTTTGTTTGCTCGGCAGGTCGCCATTACCTGCCTTGAATTTTCGACAAATCCATCGTCGTCTGCCGACATCAACAGCATATAATAAAGAAGCTGTGACTTGTCGCTCAAGGATGCAAAAGCGTCCTTTGTAATTACCTTTTTAGAAATCATTCTACGGTCTGCCATTTTGTTTTTCTCCTTTGTGTTTTTGAAAATTTTGTTGGAATTTTTGTTTTGGAAATGAAAAGTTTCACACCAAAAATCATTTTTTTTGCTCTGTTTTTTCGATTTTTTCGGCACAAAAATGAAAACTTTCCAAAGCTTTTTCGCCAAAACTATAAGCAAAATTGAAATTTAGCTGTGGATTTGTGTTAGTTTGGGTGTTGAAAACTTTTTTGCTTCCGAGAGTATTCTACCATATTATTTTAAGGCTGTAAGTACAGGCGGATTCTAAATTTTGTCACTCGACACGCGACATTTTTATGCAAAACAAACAAAAAAACGCACTTTTGTGAAAGCGCGGTAAAAAAGGGCTCATTTTGGGTTAAACATAGCTCGGGCAGCCAAGGCAAAAACACTCCCGCATTAGCGTGATGTCCTTAACGGACAAATCACGCTAAACTATGATTGCCCTTGCGGGCAAGTTATAAGTCATGAGATACTTCGTATCGTTATGATTGGCTTCGCCAAGTTATAGGTTACCAAGGCAATCATATCATAATGCTTGCTATGCAAGCTCATAACGGCGAGCAAAGCGAGCCCCATAACTCTAAACTAAAAAACAACAGAAAAAGAGAGAACATTTCGGCTATAAAACCGATTTGTTCTCTATTCTGCCGTTATACGGGTTTGGGCTTAGCCCATATTTGCGTTTGACTAGTCAAATGCGATGCTCGCACTTTGTGGTGTTTTTTTAATTCTCCGCTAAGGACTTCCCGCATTACCGATGGAGTGTTTTTCATTTATTTTTCTCAAAGTTTATCATTGTATCAACAACTCTATATATCCGTTCTCTTTCACTTGAGATTAACGTAGCAATCTCATCACTCATCTCGGACGATTTTATGTTATACCCGACAGACAGCACATCTGCAAGAAGCATATCACTAGACACTTCAAGCGCGTTAGCAATCGTAATAAACGTTTCGAGCTTCGGAACCTTTTCGCCGCGCTCTATCATACCCGTATAAGTAACGCTCAAGCCAATCCTTTCAGCAAAATCCTCTTGCCTCCAGCCTTTCGCCTCTCTGTATTTCCTAATTCGTTTACCAATCGATGACGTGTTCATAATCTCTCCTATAATATTAGTTGCTATCACTAACTAATAGTATAGTTGAGCCGAGCGAAAGAATACAGAATATATTAGGATGATATCATAACTGATGGTTGATATTTCGAGAATTTTATGGTATAATAGAGAAAAATAAAATAGTTTGCATTTTTAACAGCGAAAGGTGATAGCAAAGAATGAATGAAAAGAATAAGGATGAAAAGTTAGATAAATATGCAAGAGATAAAATTCTCTTGGAGAAGGCGTTGAGGAATTCTCTAGAAAAACGATATGGAATAAAACCTGATTCACTTGACATCGAAAAATATGCTTTAATGCTTTTGGACAAGGCTAACGAGGAAAAAACAAATGATATATTTACCTGAAATTTCAATAGAAAAACACTCCCCCGAGAGGGCGATTTTTCATTTTTTCAGCAAAATGATACAAAAAAGCTCCCCCGATTTTTTCGGGGGAGTAACGCGTATTTCTTATTTTGAAAAATTATCTTCGGTTCTGTCACCAATGATTACTTTATCGGGAGTTTCCGAAGAGCTGTCATCACCGGAGTTGACGTTGCCGCCGCTGAGGTTACCTTCCGATGAGCTGCCGCCGGACAAGCCGTCGGGAGCCACTGCAACGTTATAATCAAAGATACTTATATCGGTAGTTCCGCACTCGCCGTTCAAAACGAGCGTGTGGTTGACGTTTACTATTCTGCCCTCGGAATCAAAGACTATCGAGATGTCCGTAACGCTGTAACCGTCAAATTCCAGTGTATCACAGTAGTATCTGTATCCGTCATACTCAAATTCGGCAAAGTACTCGACAAAGGGAGAAATACCGTTTGTAACACCTTCAATAGCACCTTTGGTCCAGCTCTCCTTATCAGTGGAATAATATGCAATACCGTCTGCCACGATAAAGCACGCTCTGAAATCTCCGTCAGGAGAAGAAGAATTCATAATTGCAGAATAATTAAGCTCGTAAAGGAGAGAGAAGGCAGCGTTCCATTTTTTGTCGTCAACCTCGGCGCCAACGGTAACATCGGGTATCAAGGTACCGTCGCCCATATCGCCTGACGGATCGCCCTTATTGCCCTCCGTAACGTCCATACCGTCTCCGTCGATGACGTTGCCGTACGAATCATTTTCGCCCGATACGTCGTTGCCGCCATCGGTAGAAGTACCTCCGCCGTTATCTACGTTTTCGGGTGCCGTTGTCGTGCCGTGAGAGGAGAGCTTTATTATATGGGTGCCGGCATTGCCGTTTGCGCTCACCTCATCAAAGCTGATGCTCTTTGCATTACCCCTAAGGTCGAAGGTTATCTTAACGTTACTGATGTCGGTGTAATGCTCTTCTTCATCAACGAGGTGAAGGCTTTCTGCCTGATAAGCGCCATCAACAAATGTAAAAGCGTCGTAGTGCTTCGCTATTGCACCGATTACTAAAAAGAAGGATTTTGCCGACGTGGTTTCTATCCACTTTCCATCGTCTCCTTCAAGATACGTCTTGCCATCAACCGATTTTACCGTACGGCTATAAGACATACTCTCGCTCGTATATTCAACGTCCATCGTAACGTTTGAGAGTGCGTCTGTCAGCGCCTTGCGGAAGGCGTCCTCATCAACGGTTGCGTCACAGCCCACAAGAAGCGAGAGCGAGCAGAGGAGAGCGAGGACAAGAGTTAAAATTTTTGTAAGTGTGTTTTTCATTATATATACCTCATTTATTAAATAGACAAATTATTTTCCTAAAGCCAACGCTGCGTCAACCTCGTATTTAAGTGTTTCATAGGAGATGTCGCCCTCTACCGAGTAGGTAACTATACCCTCCTTATCAAGTATCAGGGTTTTCGGATAGTAGCCGGCACCGCCCGTAAGGTCGTAGTACATATCAGGGCCGCTGCTGATAGACTTATCGTAGGCGAAAATAATATTAGACCCCTGGAAATTCTCGCCTATATAATCGGGGGCATACGCCTTATCCCTCACCGAATGGATAGCTATAATAACCACCTCGTCAGAATACTCCTCCGCCACTCTGTCAAAGTGGGGAAGCTCCGACTTGCAGGGTCCGCACCAGATGCCCCAGAAGTTCAGCACAACGACCTTGCCGCGATAGTCCTTCGGGTTGACGGTAGAGTCGGAGTCTACAAGCTCGAGTGACATCGTGGGACATCTTTGCCCAATCTCGTATCCCTGCGTTATTTGGTCCTGCACACCGCCCGGTCCGTTAAGTCCGCCGTCATCTGACGGCTCCTCCGTATCGCCGCATGAGCAAAGGACACCGAGCGTCATTATCAAAGTCAAAAAAATCGCTGTAAGATTAATTATCTTTTTCATAAAATTCTCCGTTTATAATTTTATTGTAAGATTATTTTCTCGGTAAGAGCCTGCCGTGCCGCCCTGTCAATATGATTTAAGAAGGTCGTCCCCGTGAAGATACCGACGCCGTAAACCTCGTCGCCGGTGAAGGCAACGCGTATTGACGTCTTTTGCTCTATTACGTAGCTGACCTCGCTTGGCGCAGGGTTGAATATCAGCACCTCGCGTATCTCCGAGCCGCGAAATTCATCAGCATCATACTCAAGCCTCGGCAGTATTTTTACCCTCGAGCCAAGTGCAAAGCCACCCTTTAAGGTAAAGAAGCCGCGCGCGGCTCTGTGGGTCGTGCTTTTCATACGGGAGAAGCGCACCGTGAACTTTTCCGAGGCGAAATGCACTACCGAGCCCGCGCCTCCGCCGTCATACGTACGGACAAGATATGTAACCTTCGGGAGCTTCACCACGTATTCGGGGGTACGGGAGAGTGTAAAGAGCGAGAGGAGCGGGATTTTTTTACACTCCACCGTCACTCCGTCAAGGGCGGCGACCTTGCGCATCTTGAAAATCAGAAATATCCGCTTGTAGACGGTGACGCAAAGTCTGACGGTAAATAAAAGTACAAGGATTGCTATCAGAAATTCTATTATTTCAGTCATACCGCCACCTCTATCCGTAATACTCAACATCTGAGAGCCACGCCGCTCTGAAAACAGCTATGGCACGTGCACCCGACGCCTGCCTTGCCAAAAAGCTGATAATCACCATAACAAGATATCCAAAAGCGAGTCCTAACGGCTCGGTGAAGAGCATCGTCGGCTCAAGGGGAATAAGCAAAAGCTCGTACAGCGTTTCGGGTAACGCTAGCGAAATTAGCGGTAAAAAGTAAATAATTATAGTCAAAGGGAGAGGAATAAGCGCAGAAGCTACACTATCCGCAACGAAATAGCGAGAATAGTATATGGCTGCGCCATCCGATAGAGTATACATTCCCTCGGTTCTCGTTATCATATATTCAAGCCTCTCGTTATCAAATCTCACCGAGAGGTAGTTTGTCACTATAAGACAAATCGAGGCAATAATCAGCAGAAGATTCGTTTCAAGGCGAATAAAATCCTCGTGCTCGGTAACATAATTGTACGTAGGAAAAACTCTCGGAAACCAGTCAACAAGCGCCGTGTAGCCGATATTCATAAGAAACTGAAGAGGCGGAAGCAGAGCGAAGCCGAGCGACCAAAGCCCCGTAGCAAAGCCTGCTATCTTAAAATATCTCATATTAATACGTCTTTATCACGTTGGACTGCACTATCTCAACGTACATATTCGGGTCAAACTCAACGAGCATCTCCTGGAAAAAGTCGGTGACGGGCTGCTCCGTGTAGTAGTGACCTGCCTCGATAAGATTGATACCAAGCTCGCCTGCCTCCTCCATCACGTTGTAGCTTATCCTGCCTGAAAGGTAGGTATCGGCACCCGCCGCAAGCGCGTCCCTTACAAAATCCTTGCCGTCACCGCCGACGACTGCAACTCTCGAAACGCTATTAAATCCGTCGGCATAGCGAACCATATCCGAGCCGAGAGTCTGCTTTATCCTATATACGAAGTCCTCAAGGCTGCATTCCTCACCGAGATTGCCGACTCTGCCGATGTCGCCCTCGCCGAATATCTCCGCGTCAAATATACCGAGCAGGTCGCAGAGCGTGTCGTTCACTCCTCCTGCCGCCTTGTCGGCTCTCGTGTGGAAGGAAAAGACGGAAATTCCGCTCTCGATAAGCTTCATAACCTTCCTCGCCACGTGATTATCCTCGCTGACGGAGGTGAGGGGCTTAAAAATCAGAGGGTGGTGCGAAACGATAAGGTCTATATCCGACTTTATCGCATAGTCTATGACGTCCTCGGTGACGTCAAGGGTGACGAGCGTGCGAGAAACCTCTCGGCTGAGATCCGCCGAGCACATAATGCCGTCGTTATCCCACTCTTCTCTATCAGACTCGGGCATACGCGAAGAGAATTTTTCATAAAGCTCTTTTACGTTCATAAGACTCACTCCTCTATTTGCTTAAGTATTCTTTCTATCTCGGCGCAGGCAGCACGCTCGTAATCAGCGTCCTCTCCGCCCCTCGTCTTTCCTTCTATAGTACGTAAAAGACTACGCTTTTTTTCGGAAAGATAGCGTTTTTGCACATCTTTATTTACAATTTCAGCTTCTTTCAGTCCGATTTCAGCCTCGACGTCACTTATCATACGCGCCGCGCCCGTGTAACGCGCGTTTATACAAACGTAGTGCTTTGCTCCCTCCTCGGAGTATGCCTCGGAGAGTATCTCAAAGCCGTTTTCGCAAAGGTATTTACGAAGCGCTCTTGGTCTTGTCATAGGCTGAAGGATAAGATTTACCCCCTCTTTGTGAAGAGCCGGTGCTGCATCAATAATCTCGGCAATAAGCTCACCGCCCATACCGCATATCGCGTAATCGGTAATCCCCTTATCCGAAAGGGCTGCCGCACCATCGGATAGCACGAGCTCGCACCTATCAGAGAGACCTGCCGCCTCAATATTCTGCCTTGCGGATTCAAGAGGGCCTGAATTTATATCCGAGCAAACCGCGCGGAGCACTCGCCCACACTCAAGTAAAAAGATAGGCAGGTACGCATGGTCCGTGCCAACGTCGGCAAAAACCGCGCCCTGCCTAACGAAGCCCGCAGCGGACAAAAGACGCGCACCCAGCACGCCACCGCTCATTTCTTGGACTCAAGGAAAGCGTTTATTTTATTAACAAGCTCGTCAGCGTCAGTGCCGTGAACGATGCAAGCGTCCTCTATGGACTCACCTCTGGAGTGAGGGCAACCGAGGCAGTGCATACCTATCTCGAAGAAGAACTGCGCCGTTTCAACGTCAAAATCGAGAATGTCGCCGATAACCGTTTCTTTTGTAACCTTCATTTTGAAAAAACCTTTCTTTTATAAAACTTTTTATATAAACAATGATAGTATAGCACAAAAGTGAATAAAAATCAATATTTATTTCAAAGTTACTATTTACATTTTAGAGATTTTATGGTAAAATATATCGGTACGGTTAAAAATTAGCGTAAAAAGGAGAACATAATGATAGTTGCGCTTGAAGAAGCGAAGAGAAAGCTGACGGCTCTTTTTGAAGTAGTTGAAGAGCTTGGCAATCAGTTAAGAATAGAGGAAGCGAAGGAGAGGTGCGCGGAGCTTGAGCGTGAGACGCTGGTTCAGGATTTCTGGAACGATGCGGAAAAATCCTCGAAAAAGCTTCAGGAAATAAAGCAATTAAAAGACAAGTACGAGAGCTACGAAAATCTTATGTCAAAGCTCGAGGACACCTTTACCCTTTGCGAGATGGCGATAGAGGCAAACGACGAGGACTCCGTCGAGGAGGTCGTTACCGAAACAGAGTTTATCGAGACCGAGGCGGAGAAAAAGAGAATTGAGGTTCTGCTCTCGGGTCAGTATGATAAAAATAACGCTATTCTCTCACTCCACCCAGGCGCCGGCGGAACAGAGGCGCAGGACTGGGCTTCTATGCTTTATCGTATGTACACTCGTTGGGGCGAGGCTCATGGCTTTAACGTCAAGCTTATCGACTGGCTGGACGGTGACGAGGCGGGACTTAAGTCTGCGACGGTAATGTTCGAGGGTATCAACGCTTACGGCTATCTTAAGAGCGAAAACGGAGTTCACAGACTCGTAAGAGTGTCGCCCTTTGACTCCTCGGGAAGAAGGCACACGTCCTTTGCCTCCGTTGAGGTAATGCCCGAGTTTGAGGACTACGACACGATAGTTATCAGAGATGAGGACATTGAGGTTACGGCGCACAGGTCCTCGGGCGCGGGCGGTCAGCATATCAACAAGACCGACTCTGCTATCCGTATAGTGCATAAGCCCACAGGTATCGTTGTCGGCTGTCAGACAGAGCGTAGCCAGCTTCAGAACAAGGAAACGGCTATGAAAATGCTGCGCGCAAAGCTTATGGAGATAAAGCTGCGCGAGAAGCTCGACAGAATAGAGGACATTCAGGGCAACAAGGCAAATATCGAGTGGGGCAGCCAGATACGCAGCTACGTCTTTATGCCTTATACTCTTGCTAAGGACACGAGAACCGGCTACGAGGACGGAAACATTGACGCGGTTATGGACGGTGAGATCGACGGATTCATCAACGCGTATCTTAAGCACATTTCGGCAAATCCCGAGCAATAATTTATAAATATAACGAAAAAATGACGGAAAAATTTCCGTCATTTTTTATTTTATTTAGGAAAATTAACGTTCACAGCGCCGATGCCGCCGTTTACCGTGACCTTATTTTCGCCCGTGCCGACGGTCGCTCCGTTATCAACGTCAGCTCCGTCAACTCTTATGTTGCCGATGCCCTTATTCAGCTCAAGGCTATATATTTCGGAGCTGCCGATAAGGTTAAGGTTAAATTCGCCGATTCCAACGTCAAGGCTTGCCGTACCGACGAGGGCACCCGTCAAGGTCACCTTGCCGACACCCATATCAAAGTCGAGCTTGGAAAGGCTGCCGCCCCCTATTGTTACCTCGCCTGCTCCGCCCTCAATGCTCGCTGCTTTAGTTGCCGTCAGGCTCTCGATAGTCACCTCACCTGCGCCAAGGGTAAGCTCAAGCTCTTCTGCTGTGAGTCCCTCAATACGCACTCTTCCGGCGCCCGTCGTTATCTCTATACGCTCAAATGCCACGCCCTCGGGTATTGTCAGAGTCAGGATTGCGTCGCTATAGTTACCGCCGAATTTGTTATCGTCCTCGATAATTAGGGTAGCGCCTTTTTCTTCAACCTCAAGGCGACGAAGATTGCTCTCTACTCGGAAGGCGTCGCCGTACTCTACGGTAAAGTCAGCCGCCGAGATTTCAATATCAAGCTCGGTTATATCAGCGCTTATATCATAAGTCTTTATCTCATCGAGTGTCAGGTCATTAAAGAAAATTCCGAAAACCGAGCCGATAGCGCCTATTATACCGCCGAGAATACTTATGGCAAGCCACGCGGCAAGGGCTATCGCACCGTATTTTATCCATTTTTGTACCTTGGGGTCATCTCTGTCTATCATTTTACCGTAATGCCTCCAAACATACAGAGTCCTTTTATGTAAAGGGTCTTGTCGGCTGTGGGAAGAGGCTCTGTCTTGTCGTCAGTACCGCCGAATATTGCCGTAGAGTTCACCACAACCTTAACACCGTCCGGAACGAATATATCAACACCGCCAAATATCGCGGTAACGTTTATCGCGGTGTCGGAGTCTATGATAGCTCCTCTGAGGTCACACTCCACACCGCCAAAGACAGCGGTAAGCTCCGCGCCCGTGAATTTTTCACCCGGGAAGCTTAATACAGACTCGGAAAAGGCTGCAAAGCCTGTCGGCACGTGACGCCCCTCCCCCTTAGCTCCGTTGAGTATCTCCGCTGCCTTGCCGGCAGTTCTTCCTCCTATTATGAGCTTCACGCCTACGGCGACGATTACCAGAGGCACAATGAGCTTGACTATAATATCGTAATCAAAAATTTCCCACGCGCAAAGCAGGAGCAGAACACCGATAACCAGCCCTATGATACTGCCGAGCTTACGCTTCTCGGTAAAGAGGGCTATAAGGGACGGAACGATGATAAACAGCGTCCACCAGCCGTCAAAGAATAGGTCAAAGTCGAAAATTCCGAAGGCACGAAGGGCGATAAGCACGCCGAGAGCTATCAAAATAATTCCCCAAACGATGTTGCTTTTTTTCATAATTCTTTCTCCTTAAAAATTATATTAAAAATTTGTTTTGCCGAAGCTGCAAAAAGCCTGCCGCCCGCCCTCGTAAGCTCCTCCTCGGTACGAAAGCCCCAAAGGACAGAGATATTAAGCGAGGCGCCTGCATTTATACCCGTCAGAGCGTCAACGTCAGAGTCACCGATATAGGCGCACTCGGACGGGGTGACGCCGAGCTTTTGCATAATGTAAAACGCGCTGTCGGGCTCGGGCTTTAAGGGCATATCCCCACCGTCGCCAAGTACGGCATCAAATCTGTCACCGAAGAAATGCTCTACCGCAAGAGAGGTTGCCGTTTGCTGTTTATTCGAGAGAACCGCAAGCCTTATCCCCCGCGCCTTAAGGGCGTCAAGCAGCTCGTATATCTTGGGATACGGCTCTGTGAGGTAATAGGGGTCGGAGTCATAGTAGGACTTATACTCCCCAAGGTATGCGTCAGTAAGACTCTCGTCAGATATTCCTCGCGAGGCGAGCGCACGACGGATAAGGTTTCTTGCCCCTGAGCCTACAAAGCTCTTACACTCATCTAGTGTTATAGGCTCGATATTATGATTTTTTAGCGTTACGTTTACGTAATAGGTTATCGTATCAAGGGTATTAAGAAGCGTGCCGTCAAGGTCAAATATACAGCATTTAATCATATTTTTATCCATTTTTGAAAATAATTGTTGTCATTTTTCTTCATAAAAGGCTTTTTTATACCAAGCGAGTATACCGTCAAGCTCGTCAGTCTTAATGCGCTTTTTACGTCCCTTGAGAGTAAGGGTAAGATTTTCGGGAGCGAATATAGCTATCGCAGCCGAGCGTATCATCTGCCCGTCAATCCTTCTGTATTTCTCGGTTCTCTCGTCAAGGCTCGCATACCTCTCGTCCATTATATGAGAGTCGTAAGCGAGCGTGAAATTCAGCTCTCGCGAGTCATCCAGAAGCATTGCGGCGTTATCGACGTAGCCCGCCTTCATACACTCGTCGTCGGAGGGTGTCACTCTCATAAGCTCGAGAAGGATACCAAGGGCGCACCTTACCGACTCGGCAAGCATATCCGCCCTTACCTCAAAGGAAAAGGCAAAGGTGCCGATATTTTTGTACCGCTCGACGTTGCCCGTAATATCGTAAAAGAGGCCTCGCCTCTCGCTCATCTCAACAAAGAAGCGTGAGCTGTAACCGCCGAGGAGCATATCGTATATCAGGTCGCACTCACACCCGCCAACCCGTGACATATCCATATCAAAGGTGAAGCGCGCCATTGTGAAATCAGCGTTTTTTATATGAACGTGCGGCGCTCTTTTTCCGAAATCCAAAGGCACAGGCGCGATATTTTCGTGTACCTCACCCGAGTAAAGCTCCCTTTCGCCGAAGGCGTCGGCAAGGGCGTCAAGGTCAGAGTCGTCAAAGCTGCCCGTCACGTAAAGAAAGAGATTTTCTTTAGTAAACACACGGCGTCTGTAAGCCTCAAGACGCGTCCTCGTTATGCGCGAGGTGCTTCCCGCAGTTCCCGTTATGGACGAAGCAAGGGTCGTTCCCTTATGGACTATGGCATTCGTGAAGGCGACGAGCGAGGTGTTCTCGTCATTCTCTCTTATCTCCGCCTTTATCCTCTGGCGCTCGGTGTCTATCTCCGCTGCGGTAAGGACTATTGGGGAGATTACGTGTGAGAGTATCTCTGCACCGAGCTTAAAATTCTTCCCGGCACCCGAGATATAAAACTGCACCATCTCGTTATAGGTAGATGCGTTAAACTCAATACCGTATTTATCGAGTGTCGGATAAAGCGCGCCGTTCATCAGGGCGTTTACGTTCCTTATTGACACGTGCTCAAGAAAGTGAGTAATGCCCGACTCGTCCTCCCTCTCGTACATACTGCCCGCCTTCAAAAACAGGGAGATGAAGAAGCCGTGTACGGACGGGTTCTCGTAGCTGTATAGCTCTATTCCGTTTTTCAGGGTACGCTGCTTTTCCATTTTTTCTCTCCTTTTTTATTATATTTCGGGACGTCGAGGCGCCGTCCCCTACAATTTTGGAAGGCATTTTATAGAAGGCTTTATTTTTGATGAAGCACGAGGATTTTGCACCGCCAGGCGTAATTATCTACGTCAAGGTGCAAAACTCTGCGGCGATTCGCGAAAATTAAGGCATACTGGAAGAAGGCTTTATTTTTGATGAAGCACGAGGATTTTTGCGTCGCCGGCGGTAGAAACCTACCGCAAGACCAAAAAACTCTGAAGTGATTCGCGAAAATTAAGCCTTCTTCAGCTTGGCGAAGGTTGCCATCAGCTTCTTCACCTGCCCGTTGTCAAACTTAACCTCATAAAGCACGTCACCGCCCATATCGCGTGAGGAAAGTATCTCCCCTTCGCCAAAGACCATGTGGGTGACGCGGGTGCCTATCTCGAATTTCTCGATGCCGTACTCGGAGGCGCCCGCAGCACGTCTTTGCTTCGGCTGACTTATCTCGGGCGGGCGCTTAAGCTCGGTGTAGCTCTGACGCTCGCTTTGCGGTACTCTTCGCTCGTAGTACTGATAGGAGGTCGCCCTCGGGGGCGCGGTCTTTGGTCTGTCTATTTCTATAAGATTTTTCGGGACCTCATCTCTGATGAAGGAGGAGAGGCGGCCGAAGGTTGTCTTACCGTACATCATACGTGACTTTGCGTAGGTGATGAAGAGCTTTTCCTTTGCCCTAGTTATCGCAACGTAAGCAAGACGGCGCTCCTCGCTCATCTCTTCCTCCTCACCGATATTCTGTCCCGAGGGGAAGATGCCGTCCTCCATTCCCGCGATGAATACTACGGGGAATTCGAGTCCCTTTGCCGCGTGGACGGTCATCAGCACGACGGCGTCTGCGTCCTCATCGTATTTATCAACGTCGGTGACGAGGGATATTTCCTCAAGGAAGCCCGAGGTCGTGGGAGTCTCGCCAAGGGAGGCACATCTTGCCTCATACTCAACGGCGGCGCCGATAAACTCATTTACGTTCTCTATCTTGCTCTCACCCTCAAAGCCCTCAGCAATAAGCATCGTGCGATATCCGCTTCTGTCAAACAGCTCGCTTATAAGAGCGGAGGGGAGGGCTGCTGCCGCCTTTATTTCCTCCATCATTCTGTGGAAGGCGAGGAGCTTCTCGGCGCTTTTTGCAAGGGCGATGTACTCACCTGCTCTGCCAAGCACCTCGTACATCGAGATTCCCTCTGATTCGGCTATCTGCTCGATGGCGTCAACGGTTGTCTGCCCTATCTTGCGCTTTGGCTCATTTATTATTCTCTTAAGCCTTAGGTTATCCGAAGGAGAATTGAGGACGGAGAGGTAAGCGAGCATATCCTTTACCTCTTTTCTGTCATAGAAGCCCATATCCCCGACTACCTTATATGGTATACCGCTTTTTGCAAAGCTGGTCTGAAGGGTTCGTCCGAGTGCGTTTACTCTGTAAAGAACGGCATAGTCGGAATACTTACGGTGCTCGGTATAAATACCGCCGGTTATCTTCTCTATTATATATTTACCCTCGGCGTTGTGGTCCTCTGCCTCCTTAAGCGTTATCATAGCGCCGTCGCCCTTATCGCACCACAGGCTCTTGCCGTGACGGTCCTTATTATTCTTTATAACCGCGTTTGCCGCGTTAAGAATATTTGCGGTAGAGCGATAGTTCTGCTCAAGCTTTATAACCGTCGCGTCGGGGTAGGTCTTATCAAAATTAAGTATATTCTCTATCGTCGCGCCTCTGAATTTATATATACTCTGGTCGTCGTCACCGACTACCATAATGTTTCTGTATTTATCGGATAGGAGCTTCGTCAGAACGAACTGCGCGTAGTTTGTGTCCTGATACTCATCAACGAGAACAAAACGGAACTTTGACTGATAATAATCTCTGACGTCGTCGCTATCAGAAAGAAGCTCGACCGTCTTCATAATTATATCGTCAAAGTCGAGGGCGTTATTCTGCATCATCTTCTTCTGATACAGCTTATATATAGCGATAACCTCGCGTGAGCGCGGGTCGGAGGTCGTGTCCATATCCTCGGGAGCCTTCAGCTCGTCCTTTGCCATACTGATAGCGTTTGCCACAGCTCTTGGCGCAAGGCGCTTCTCGTCAATGTCGAGCTCCTTCATACAATGGCTTATCATTCGCTTTTTGTCATCGGTATCGTATATTGAAAAGCCATCACGGTAGCCCACCCTCTCGCCGTACTTACGGAGTATGCGAAGGCAGACCGAGTGGAAGGTTCCCGACCATATCGACGAGGAGGCACTCCCATCGTCAAAGGCTCTGTCAAGCCTCTCGCGTATCTCACGCGCCGCCTTGTTGGTAAAGGTTATGGCAAGGACGCACCAGGGGGGCGTCGGCTCGGTTATAAACTGCGGAAGAATTTCCTCTATCTCGTCGCTCTGCATATTCAAAGCATACTCTAGCGCGCAGCACGCCTCGGGCGACAGTCCGTCAGGCACCTCGTCCGAAAAATATGCGTTGCCGTATTTAATAAGGTATGCAATTCTGTTGACAAGAACCGTAGTCTTGCCGCTGCCGGCACCTGCTAAAACGAGCAGAGGCCCTCCCGCCGTAAAAACAGCTCTGCGCTGCTCGGGGTTCAACCTCTCGCCGTACACCTTGTCAAAAAGGGCGCGCTTTGCTTTTAGGTATCTTTCGTTAATTTCTTGCATTTTTTAACCGTACTTTCGTTATTTTTGCACAAAGGGTGAGATAGGTTCGTAAAAATTACGCCGCCGAAGCAAAAGAGTCTTTGTTTTTTGCGCTTTCGTCAGCTAAAGAGTCCGATTTGATAAAAACGGACAAACTAAACTTTCCCGAATTAAAAAGTGTGATTTTTGGGCAAAAAGAGTAGTTTTCCACACTGTTGTATGTGGAGAATGTGGAAAACTTTTTGTCGAAAAAATCCCGTTTTTGCCAAATTTTCGGTGATACTAAAGTTCAAAACCGCATTTTTTCCACATTTTCCCCCGCAGGATTGTTGACGCGAGGGCAAAATTTGCAAAAAGTACACTTTTCCGTTCCAGAGGGTAAAAGCAGCGCTTTTTCGCCAAAATCGCCTTTTTTCAGCTTTTCTTTTTCTGCCCTCGTTTTTTTAGCAAAACATTTCGTAAAAAAGACGAATAAGAGAATTATTTTTTCTTGGATTTCGACTTTTTATTAGCCGATACCGCATTTTTCGGCTTCGATTTTGCCATTACCTCGGCCTCACGGCGTATCCTGCCCGCATCATCGCCAAAGAGTCTGTCAAGCTTTTTGCTTCTGCCAAAAGGACGGCCGTCACCTTGCCTGCCCACCTTCTCTGGTGTACCTCTGCCGCCCCTTGCGTGCTGTGCGCCGGACTTGCGTGCTGTACGCTTATTTTTACCGTTCTTGCTCTCCGAGGTATAGTTATTCTGTCTGCCGCCGCCGAATGCGTGACGGACAAGGCACTCGGGAGAGTTGCCTATAAGCTCCTCTCTTCCCGCAAGACGAAGCGCCTCTCTTACGAGATTTGCGTTCTCTGGCTTCGAGTATTGAAGAAGAGCGCGCTGGAGCTGCTTTTCGTGATAATCGGTGGTGACGTAAACGCGCTTTCCTGTCATTGGGTGTATACCCGTATAGTACATTACCGTCGAGATAGTGCCGGGGGTTGGATAAAAGTCCTGAACCTGCTCGGGCATATATCCCCATTTTTTAAGCCACAGAGCCATCTCGACAGCATCGTTCATCGTAGTGCCGGGGTGGCTTGACATAAGGTACGGGACGAGGTATTGCTCAAGTCCCGCCTCGGAGCAAAGGGCGAAATACTTTTTCTTAAACGCCTCGTAGACCTCTATCTTCGGCTTACCCATCATCATAAGGGCATTATTTGAGCAATGCTCAGGCGCGACCTTAAGCTGACCCGAAACATGCCTTGTAACAAGGCGGCGGAAGAAGGAGTCGTCAGAGTCGTACATAAGGTAATCAAAACGGATACCCGAGCGGATAAACACCTTCTTTATCCCATCGAGCTTCTCTATCTCGGAGAGCATTTTTTCGTATTCCGTATGGTCTACCACAAGATTCTTACAGGGTGCGGGAGCGAGGCATTTTTTATTCGGGCACACACCGCACTTCTTTTGCTGCTCGCAGGAGGGGTAACGAAAATTCGCCGTAGGGCCTCCAACGTCGTTGATATAACCCTTGAAATCATCAAGCTTTGTTATCTTGCGAGCCTCCTCGACAACGCTCTCAATGCTCCTCGAGCGCACCTCGCGACCTTGGTGGAAGGCTATGGCGCAGAAATTGCATGCGCCGAAGCAGCCTCGGTTATGGGTTATGGAATGCTTTACCTCGGCTATTGCGGGAACGCCGCCCTGCGCCTCGTAATCGGGGTGATAATCTCTGGCGTAAGGAAGAGAATACACCTTATCAAGCTCCTCGCGCTCAAGCGGGGGCATAGGCGGATTTTGCACCAGCATTTTATCGCCGTAATACTCAATTATCGCCTTACCTCTTACCGAGTCGGTATTTTTATACTGTGCGGCAAAGGCCTTTGCGTACGCCTCCTTATCGGTCTTAAGAGTATCGTAATCTCCAACCTCGACCGAGTCAAAGTGAACTGCCTCGCCGCGCTTACAGAGGTAAACACAGCCACGCACGTCACGTATCTTCTTAACCGGCACGCCCTTATCAAGCAGTCTTGCCAGCCGTCTTATAATATTCTCACCCATACCGTAGGTGAGTATATCAGCTCTCGAGTCAACGAGGATAGAGCGTCTTACTCTATCGTCCCAATAGTCGTAATGGGCAAAGCGGCGAAGGGACGCCTCAAGTCCGCCGATGATTATCGGAACGTCGCCGTATGCTTCGCGTATTCTGTTGCAATAAACGATAACGGCACGGTCGGGGCGTGCGCCCATCTTACCGCCCGGAGAATAATAGTCGTAGGTACGGCGTTTTTTAGAAACCGTGTAGTGCGCCACCATAGAGTCGATATTACCGCTTGATACGAGGAACCCGAGGCGAGGTCTTCCAAAGCGGCAAAAATCGTCAGCACTCTTATAATCGGGCTGGGCAAGGACTGCTACTCTGAAGCCCTCGTCCTCAAGCACTCTCGTTATAATAGAAGCGCCGAAGGACGGGTGATCCACGTATGCATCACCCGTCACGTAAACGAAGTCTACCTCCGACCAATTTCTTAATCTTACGTCCTCTGACGTCGTCGGCAGAAAAGCTGTCCTGTCTATCATATCACAAAGCTGTCAAGGGCGACCTCACGCTGCTCGCCCGACTGCATATCGCGAAGCTGCGCCACGCCTGCGTCAACCTCGGAGTCGCCGATTATCAGCGTGTATGCAGCGCCAATCTTGTTCGCGTATTTCATCTGTGCCTTAAGACTTCTGCCAACCACGTCGCACTCGGCAAAGTGACCGAGTGAGCGAAGGCGCTCGGTTATCTCCAGCCCCTTCACCATAGCGCGCTCACCGAGGGAGGCGATGTAAACTACGGGCTTTTTTGCCTCAACGTTATCAAGTCCCATCTCGCGAAGAGCGAGGATAAGGCGTGTTATACCCATACCGAAGCCGATTCCCGAAAGCTCTGGGCCGCCGAGGGAGGAAACGAGGCCGTCGTAGCGTCCTCCGCCGCAGACGGTAGACTGTGCGCCGATGCCCTCCGCGATAAACTCAAAGACAGTTCCCGTATAGTAATCAAGACCGCGAACAATGTTCGTGTCTATCTCGTAGTCAATATTCATAGCCGAAAGAGCCTTGCCGAGAGTATCAAAGTTGGAATTACACTTCTCGCAAAGGTGATCTACGGTTTTTGGCGCACCCGAGGCTATTTTTTTACACTCGGGGCTCTTGCAGTCAAGAAGGCGAAGAGGATTTTTCTCAAGCCTGGTTTTACAAGTGTCGCAGAGGCATTCCTTATGCGCGGTAAAGTACTCAACGAGCGCCGCGCGGTATGCGGGACGGCACTCCTTACAGCCTATGGAATTAAGGTGGAGCTTAACGTTAGTAAGACCAAGTCTTTTCAAAACGGAATTTGCAAGAGCTATCGAGGTTGCGTCCGACGCCGGGCTCTGTGAGCCGAACATCTCCGTTCCGAACTGATAAAACTCGCGGCTTCTGCCCGCCTGAGGCTTCTCGTGACGGAAGCAGGAGATTATGTAATAATACTTCAGGGGCATGGGGTCGGAAAACTTACCGTTCTCGATTATCGCTCTGGCAACAGACGCCGTTCCCTCGGGGCGAAGAGAAATAGAGCGGTTCTCCTCCCTGTCAGCGAAGGTGTACATCTCCTTTTGCACAACGTCGGTGGTGTCACCCACACCGCGCACGAAAAGCTCGGTGTTCTCAAAGGTGGGTGTGCGTATCTCGCCGAAGCCGTATTTTTCGGCCTCCTCACGCATAATTCCCTCAATATGACGCCAAAGAGGAGTTTCCTCGGGGAGTATATCCATCGTTCCTTTAATCTTCTGTATCATTTTATATTTTCTGCCTTTCCTGTGTTTTCTTCATTAAAATTATGCGCCAGCTCGAAAAGCTCGGCGAGCCTTTCGGTATCTCCTATCCATTCGAGCATGCCGACGACCGCCTCAAAGCCCGTTGCCGCCCTGTAATCCTGAATACGCGCATGCTTTGGCTTATTAAGGTGAGAGGAATTTGCCGCCCGTCTGTAAACGTCCCTCTCATCATCGGATAGTGAAGGCTCTATTCTACGCATCATCTCTGCCTGCGCCTCGCAGGTGACATACCTGAGCGACGCCTCGTTAAGCTCGCCCGACTTTACTATTCCGCGTCCGACAAGCATACGCCTGACGTAGAGCGAGTGGCGCGCGTCCCCAAGGTATGAAAGAGCCATAACACTTGGCAGAGCGGAGCCGGTTATTTTTTCGTGCATAGTGTGCCTCCCTTCTTTATCATCTTTATATTGTATCATAAAACTTATATAAAATCAATAGATATAAAATAATATTTTTCTTTAGGCGCGAAGAATAATTTTTTGTAAAAAATTTTGAAAAGACTTGCAATTATCATCTTTAATATGGTATAATAAAGCAAGGCAGGAGTATCTGCCATTTTTTCAAAGGAAATACAGCCTTGGATTACGGATATATTAAGAAAAATCTCGAGGCTCTTAAGGCAGAGCTTTCAGAGCTTCAAGAAAAATACGGAAATGAAGTCACTCTCGTTGCCGTGACTAAAAGCGGTACAGACGACGAGCTTTTAGCCCTTGCGTCCTTCGGGATAGAGAATATCGGCGAAAACCGGCCGGGCGAGCTAAAAAGGCGCGGTGAGCTTCTCTCGGCGTCAGGATACGCTCCGGCACTTCACGAGATAGGCAACCTCCAGCGCAACAAGGTAAAATATATAATTGACAAGGTTTCTCTTATTCACTCTCTTGACAACCTCGAGCTTGCAAGGGAGATAAACAAGAGAGCCGAGGCGGCGGGCAGAGTTGTGCCTGTGCTTATTGAGATAAACTCGGCAGAGGAGCCGCAAAAGGACGGGGTTATGCCCTCCGACGCTATGGCTTTCTACGAAGAGATAAAGGATATGCCGAACATCTCGGTGCGCGGTCTTATGACGATGGGGCCTGTGTGTGACGAGCCCGAGGATATACGCCCGTATTTCAGGCTGACAAAGCAGCTTTTTGATAAAATGAAGGCTGCGGGCTGCTTCACAGGCAACGGGATACTCTCTATGGGTATGAGCGACAGCTACCGCGTTGCCATCGAAGAGGGTGCGACGCTCGTGCGCGTCGGACGGCGCCTGTTTATTAAAGATTAAAAATTAAGTTAAAATAAAGGAGAAATTAAAAAATGTTTGAATCACTCAGCGAAAAGCTTAAAAGAATGAAGGATGAAAAGGACGAGTCTGCTGACATCAGCTTCAAGCCCTACGAGGCTCGCGAGGTTGCAATTGACAGCGCTTACGAAAAGGTAGAAAGACAGGCTCCCATAGTTGCTAACACAGGCGACTCCGACTCTAACATAGAGCTCAAGGTAGTCAGACCCTCCTCCTTTGACGAGGTTGGCACTATCGCGGATTATCTTCTTGACGGCTGCACGGTCGTTCTCAACCTTGAGGTTCTCGACCCCGCGTCTACCATAAGAATTCTTGATTTCCTTAACGGAGTAACCTACTCCACCGACGGCGATATAAAGAACGTTGCCAAGAGCACGTACATAATCACGCCTCACAACGTTGACGTTTCCGACGATAAGTAATTTTTCTCGGACAGAGCTTAACAAAAAAAGTCAAAAGAGGCTGGGTCGCCTTGGCCCAGCCTATAATTTTATTTTTGTAAAAGGAAATTCTCCACTCTTGGAAACACTGTTTTTTATTCTGGCGAAAATTATTCGGATATGGCTTGATCTTACGAGCCTTGCTATGATGGTGAGAATGCTTCTGCCTCTGTTTACAGACGCCGAGGACAGTAAGATAAACGAAATATGCTGTTATATTTCCGAGCCATTCGTTGCGCCCGTGCGCGCCGCGATGTATAAAATGAATATCGGACAAAGCTCTCCTATCGACTGGGGATTTTTCGTTGCTTATTTTATTCTCTGGCTGCTCCGCTCATTTCTTCCCGAGATATGAAAAAACGTAAAGGTGAAAAAGGTTATATGATAAAACTTCCCGATCTTATAAAGAAAAAAAAGCCGCTTGATTACACGCTCTACACGCTGATAATCGTTGTCGGCATAGTCCTCGACCAGCTTACGAAATACTTGACGGTGACGCTGCTCGAGCTTTATGAAACGCACCCGATAATCGAGGGTGTCATTCATTTTACGAGAGTACATAACACGGGTGCCGCCTTTGGCTCAATGAAGGACGCGCGCTGGATTTTTATGATAGTTTCAACCGCTACGATAATCCTTATGCTCGCCTACCTATATTTCGGTCATGCGTCAAACAGGCTCTACGAGGTGTCGATAGCTATGGTTATCTCGGGCGGTATCGGAAATATGATAGACAGGATCGCCCTTGGATACGTGGTTGACTTTATCGATTTCAGGCTTATCAATTTCGCGGTGTTCAACGGTGCGGACTCCTTCGTCTGCGTAGGTGCGGGCCTGCTGATTTTAGCGCTGGTGCTTGAGATGATTGAGGAATCGAAGAGCAAGCAGGGTAAGGCGAAATGACTTACACGGTAACGGAAGATAATAAGGGTATGCGCCTTGATGCTCTCGTGGCGGCAG
Source organism: Clostridia bacterium (assembly GCA_017463125.1). Classification (GTDB taxonomy): domain Bacteria; phylum Bacillota; class Clostridia; order Oscillospirales; family CAG-272; genus UBA1740. The sequence continues at coordinate 36,945 of JAFTPV010000013.1, forward strand.
CCTTTGATATTTCAAGGAGTAACGCGGCAAAGCTTATTGAAGAGGGCTGCGTTTCTGTAAACTCCGCATCCCAGCCGAAGAAATACGCGGCAAGGGTCGGCGACGTTATAGAGCTTACGCTTCCCGAGTGCGCCGAGTGCGAGGCAAAGCCGGAAAATATCCCTCTCGACGTCGTATACGAGGACGACTGGATAATAGTGATAAACAAGCCGTCGGGCATGGTGGTGCACCCCGCACCGGGTAACTATTCGGGTACGCTTGTCAATGCTCTGCTCTACCACTGTGGCGACTCTCTTTCGGGCATCGGCGGCGTTATTCGACCCGGTATAGTACACAGAATTGATAAGGACACGTCGGGGCTTCTCGTCTGCGCCAAGTGTGACGAGGCGCACGAGGCTCTATCGGCTGAAATGGCTCATCACGGTATCGTGAGAGAGTACCGCGCGCTCGTTTCGGGCGGGTTCAAGAGTGACTCGGGAACCGTTGATTACCCCATAGGCCGCCATCCGACTGACAGAAAGAAAATGGCGGTTATACAGGGCGGCTCCCAGACGGCAAGAGATGCCGTCACTCACTACAAGGTGCTCTCGCGCTTCGGGCAGGTAAGCTATCTTGCGTTGGAGCTGGAAACCGGAAGAACTCACCAGATACGAGTGCACATGTCGTATATCGGTCACGCGCTCCTCGGTGACGGTGTGTATGCCGGTAACAAGACGCAATTTGAAAAAAAGCACCCCGCACTCTTTGATGGGCAGATGCTCCACGCAAAGAGGCTGACGCTAACCCACCCCAAAACAAAGGAACGGATGACGTTTGAATGTGAGCTGCCCGATAATTTCGAGCAAGCGCTCGAGATTCTAAAGGGAGAATCAGAGGTGTAAACTCTAATTTTTGAAAAGTATTATTTACAAAATGTAGCAAAAAGTCACGGAAGCGAGTCCGTGACTTTTTATTTTCGCCTTTCCTACGGGGAAATCTTACGGACAGTCGAGGTAGCGAAGCGGCAGAACGGTAGTGAATGGCGTTAATAACGCCAGAGCCGTTCTGTGACCGAGCCGAAGCGAGACGCCTGTCCGAGCCTTGTATAAAAGAATTTTTAAGGTAAAAAAGTCTGTTTGCACAATTATCGTTTAATGTTCACTTGCTCGAATTCCCGGATTTTTGATATGTTCCCGAGCGTCCTGCCAAATAATCAATTGGAACATTGTAAAATTCTGCAATTTTTATGATATAATCAAATTTTATTGAATATTTTTCATTTTCGAGTCTGTTATAAGTTACCCTGTCAATCCCAATAAAATCAGCAATTGTCTGCTGACTCACATTATTATCTATACGTAAATTTTTAATTATTTTATGATATTGCATAGCTATAATCCCCCTTTTTATATATAATAACACAAATATTACAAAAAGTGTTGACTTTGTAACACAAGTGTTATATAATAGTAGCATAAATGTTACAAAAAGGAGAAAAATATGGCATATCATTCAAGACTTAAGCAAATCAGAGAGGAAAGGGGTGTAAAGGAAGAGGAGGTTGCCAGAGTTCTTAACACCACCGTAGAGGCGGTTCGGCTTTTTGAAAAGGGAAAGCTGAAAATGAAGCTTCATGAATACATAGAGCTTGCAAAATTTTACAACTTGAGCCTCGACTATATAGCCGGATTAATAGACACGCCTCTTCGGTTACATTGATTTTTCGGCAAATGGCTCTTTAATATTTTGGGCAAAGCAAAAAGTCACGGCAACGAGTCCGTGACTTTTTATTTTCGCCTTCCCTTTGGGGAAGGCTTGGTATTTTACGTGAGAAAATCACAAGACCTTTGAGAGAAAGTCCTTGAGTCTTGGATTTTTGGGATTATCAAAGATTTCAGATGGAGGTCCTTCCTCCTTGATAACTCCCTCGTCTATGAACAGCACTCTGTCAGCAACCTCTCTGGCGAATCCCATCTCGTGAGTGACTATGACCATCGTCATTCCCTCTTTCGCGAGGGATTTCATAAGGTCGAGCACCTCGCCGACCATCTCGGGATCAAGCGCAGAGGTCGGCTCGTCGAAGAGGATAACGTCGGGGTCCATAGCAAGCGCTCTTATGATTGCGACTCTCTGCTTCTGACCGCCCGAGAGCTTTGAGGGATATTCGTCCCTCTTATCCTCAAGTCCTATGCGGCGAAGAAGCTCCATAGCCTTCGCCTCCGCCTCCTCCTTCGTCTTCAGCTTAAGCTGTACGGGAGCGAGGGTCAGGTTCTGTATAACCGTCATATTGTTGAAAAGGTTAAAGTGCTGGAACACCATACCCATTTTCTGTCTTGCGGAATTTATACCTATGCCGTGCTCTGCGGTGTAGCTCTTAAGAGCCCCCGAAAAGCCGAGTCCCTCGTATCTTTTGAGCTTACGCTCGTTTACAATAAGCTCGCAGGCATCCTCTGCGCCGTTTTTCGTCAGAGTCTTATATGTACTTGACTCCTTAATTATCTCGGGGTGAAGATATGGGTCGGGAGCAGAAATTAGCGACTCCTCAAGCCACACCTCGCCGCCCGAGGGTATCTCAAGCAGGTTCATACAGCGGAGAAGCGTGCTTTTTCCGCTGCCGGAGGGGCCGATTATAGCGACCTGCTCGCCCTTTTTTATCTCGCAGTCAACGCCGCGCAGGACGGTCAGCTTGCCGAATTTTTTAGTTACTTTCTTAACGCTTATCACCGGCTCTCAACCTCTTTTCTATAAATTTAATACCAAACGTGAGAATATAGACTATGGCAAGGTAGAAGCACGCTGCAACCGACATAGGAACTATGTAGCTTGCCATATTCGTACCCGAGCCGATAATCTTCGCCGCTTGGGTAAGGTCGTACATACCTATCATACTGACGATGGAGGTTTCCTTGATAAGAGCGATAAGCTCGTTACCGATAGCGGGTATAACGTTCTTTATCGCCTGGGGGATAACTATCCTTATCATCGTGGTAGCGCCCGAGAGTCCGAGCGCGCGGCCTGCCTCGGTCTGTCCTATGTCAACCGAGAGAATACCCGCTCTAATACTCTCCGAAACGTAGGCGCCCGAGTTGATACCGAATGCCACTATGGCGGTTATCTCCTGCGGGAAGCCGCGAATAGCGAAGATAGCGTACGCCATGATGAATAGCTGAAGCGCCATAGGCGTTCCTCGAATTACGGTGACGTAAATTTTACATATAAGCTTTGGTAAGAGCATCCATTTGGAATTGCCCGAAATGCCGACTATTGCCACAACGGTACCGATAAGCAGACCGAGAATGGCTGCAAATATGGAAACTGTCAGGGTGGTTTCAAGACCCTGGTAGATCATATCCATATACTTTTCCGTAGTCAAAAGTCTTACTATATTATCAAAAAAGTCCATAAAACTCCTCTAAACATTGAAAAAGAACCTGTGATAAAGCACGGTTCTTTTTCAAAAATCAAATTAGTTGCTCATACCCATGTGCTGCATAACCATCTTCTCAATCTGAGTCTGACCGTTTGCATCTTCCACAAGAAGCTCTGCAAGAACCTCGTTAATAGCGGTAAGAAGCTCGGTGTTACCCTTGGTTACGCAGATAGCGTACTCCTCCTCAACGGGAGAATCAGCCTCACCCTCGGCGCCCGAGTAGTAGAGAGGATAGCAGGTAAGTCCCTTCGTGCTGTTTGAGGTAAGGTACTTTGCGGGAAGCTCGTCGATGATAAGAGCGTCAACGGTGGTTCCGAGCGCGTCAGCCGCAACGTCAGCGTTATCCATAGGCTGATGAGTCGTGCCTGTACCGTAAAGAACGCCGTCATAGCCGTAGTCGTTATCAGCAGTAGCGTTTATCTCACCGTCGGTGTAGATCCAACCGGTAGTATCCGTCTGGGTTGCGATAGTCTTGCCTGCAAGAGCCTCCCAAACGATGTACTCTACGCCGCTGGCAGTCTTTTTAGCAATATCGGAGCCTGCGGGAAGAACCACGTACTGAATAGAGGTGTAGTAGGGGGTTGAGAAATCAACCTTCGCAGCTCTCTCGTCGGTTACGGTAAGACCTGCGGCGCCGCAGTCAGCAAGCTGGCCTACCTTAACGGTATCTATGATAATACCAAAATCGCCGTCCTGCCAAACGATGTCCTTACCAAGCTTTTGGCCAACCTTCTCCATAATTTCAACGTCAACACCGACGATCTCGGTGCCGTCGTAGTACTCGAAGGGAGCAAAGAAAGCGTTAGTCTGAACGTAGATGGAGCCGCCCTCACCGCCACCGTTATCACCGTTATCGGCGGGTGTGCAGGCTGCAAGCGCAAGCATCATTGCAAGCGCAAGAATAAGAGAAATAATCTTTTTCATTTTTTCTGCCTTTCATCAGGGATATACCCGTTTATTATTTTTATGCAACCATTATATAACAAATCAAAATAAATGTCAATAGTAAAAGCAAAATAAAACTGCTTTTTGTGAAAAAATATTCGTTCCGTCCGAAGTCGCAGTGAATATTTATGCATTTTTGTTTACTGTTGATTTTTTTCTCCGTTTGTGATAAAATATTATGTATTATATCTATTGACTTACGAAAGGAAACGAAGGAAATGATAGCTCTCTCAACACAGGATATAAATCTGTCCTTCGGGACCGACGTTATATTAAAGGATATTTCGTTTGCCGTAAATGACGGCGACAAGCTGGGTATAATAGGAGTAAACGGTGCGGGCAAGACCTCGCTTTTCCGCATCCTTACGGGCGAGTACACCGCAGATTCCGGTGCCGTTTACGTACAGAAGGGGCACACGGTTGGCATTCTTGAGCAAAATCCCGACCTCTCATCCCTTCCCGGCGAAACAAGCTGTCTTGAATATATGTATACCGCTTTTCCCGACCTTCTCTCACTTGAAGAGGAGATAGCGAGAACCGAGCTTCTTCTTGAAGAGGCGGGCAGGCTTGGGCACGAGGAGGAGCTTATCACCCTATCGTCAAGGCTCGGAGAGCAAAACTCCCGATACGCATCACTCGGCGGACTTGAATTTCGGTCAAGGTGTCGGGGAATGCTGCTCCGCCTCGGATTTGACGAGGGACTGCTGGAGGCGAAGATACGTACGCTCTCCGGCGGACAGTACACCCGCCTTGCGCTTGCGCGCCTTCTTGCCACAGAGCCTGACGTACTGATGCTCGACGAGCCGACAAACCACCTTGACATTGACGCTCTTGCGTGGCTTGAGAGCTTTATCGCGGGGTATAAAAAGACGGTGCTTATCGTATCGCACGACAGATATTTTCTTGACAGGACTACGAATAAAACTCTCTGGCTCCGCTACGGCAGGGCGAGGCTCTATCACGGCGCGTACTCAAGGTGCAAGGAGGAGGCGGAGGCAGAGGCCGCGTCCCTAGAGAAGCGCTACAAGGAGCAGCAGAAGGAAATTGCCAAGATAAAGGCAAACATAGAGTTCCAGCGTCGATGCAACAGAGAGCATAATTTCGTCACCATAAGGTCGAAGGAAAAGCAGCTCGCGAGAATGGAAAAGGTTGAGCTTGCTCCGAAGGACGAAAAGAGTATACGCCTCTCGTTTGCCACCGAAGAGGAGTCTGCGGGAGACGTGCTTATTGCAAAGGAGCTTTCATTCTCCTACAGCGAAAAGCCGCTTATAAACAATATTTCTTTCCTTATTAGAAGGTACGAGAGGGTTCTCTTCCTCGGTCAGAACGGCTGCGGAAAGTCAACGCTTATGAAGCTGATAAACTCTATGCTTACGCCAACGCACGGCAAGATAACCCTCGGATATAACATAAAAATAGGCTACTACGACCAGGAGAACAGAGGCCTTACTGACACGAACACGGTCTTTGAGGAGTTAAGGCAGGAATACCCTACCAAAACCGACCTTGAGCTGCGCTCGACCCTCGCCCTCTTTCTCTTTGATGCCGACGACATACAGAGGCGGGTATCCACCCTCTCGGGCGGTGAGCGCGCAAGGCTCACCCTGGCGAAGCTGATACTTAAGAAGGTAAATCTTTTGATAATGGACGAGCCGACAAACCACCTTGACATCAGCTCCTCGGAGGCGCTGGAAAACGCACTGCTTGCCTTTGACGGTACGATAGTTGCAGTATCACACGACAGATATTTCATCAACAGGATTGCGACGAGGATAATAGAGCTATCCCCCACGAGCGAGCGCGGAATGCTCGACTATTCTCTCGAGGACTACGACGACGCCTATACCGAGTATATGCGTCTGAGGGAGCTTAAGCGACAGTCAGAGGAGGCGGTGAGGCCCGAGTCGGCACCCACCGACGCAAAGCTCTCCTACGAGGAACGCAAGCGCGAGAGCGCCGAGCGCCGTGCTAAAGAAAAAAAGCGCGAGCGCGCCGAGAAAAAAATCAAGGAGCTTGAGGAAGAGCTTTCCGCACTTGACAAGGAGCTTTTCGGCGAGGCGGCAAGCGACTACGTAAGAGCCGCAGAGATAGATACGAGAAAAGGCGAGATTGAAGAAGAGCTGCTCGAGCTTTACGAAATAGTGATGTAAGATTGCGGAATCAAGGATTAAGAGCTCTTGATTTATGTAATAAAATAAAGATAATTTATCAAAAAGGAGGGCTTTTATGGATATTTACGAATATTCGGGCAATAAAAAGCTCGCGTGCGGAAGATGCGTTATAGCGCTGGGCTTCTTTGACGGTGTGACGGCAGCGCACAGAGAGCTGATACGGAAAGCCGGAGAGATTGCGAAAATCAAGGGCCTTCCTCTCGGTATTTTCACCTTTCCTTCAGAGGACCCCCTGAAGCACGGCTCACCGAGGCTGTACTCAACGGAAGAAAAGCTTTCGCTTCTTTCGGGGTGCGGCGCGGATTTTACCGTGCTTGCCGATTTCAGAGCTATATCGGGGCTATCCGACGAGGAGTTCGCAAGGGACGTTATAATACGCGATATTGGCGCTATGGTTGCCGTATCGGGCTACAACTTCCGCTTTGGCAGGGGGGCTATGGGAGATGCCGAGGCACTGGTGCGCCTTATGCACCTTTACGGCGGTGAGGCAGTTACCGTACCCGAGATGACCGCCAAGGGCTCTCCAATATCATCAACCCGCATACGCGAGCTACTGGCAAACGGTGAGCCGGATGCGGCGCGTCTGCTTCTCGGCGTTCCATACTTTATATGCGGCAGGGTCGCGCACGGACGCAGCGAGGGCAGGAGGCTCGGCTTCCCTACCGTTAATATTCCCATTGATAGCTCACGCGCGGTGCTGAAGCGGGGAGTTTACCGCACCGCAATTCCGATAGGCGATAAGATATATAACGGAATTACAAACGTCGGCACCTGCCCTACCTTCACAGAGCGGGAAATACACACGGAAACCTATATACTTGATTTTGACGGCGACCTATACGAAAGGGAGCTTAAGATTTATTTTCTCGGCTATATCAGGGACGAGCGCCGCTTTGAGAGCGAAGAAGAGCTTGTCGCGAGGATAGCGGAGGATGAAAAAACGGCAATAAGAGAAAACGGAGATTTGACATGGCAAAGGCTTGGACTAAAATAACGGTTATCGGAAGGACCGAGCATCTTGACGAGATATGCTCGGTTATGAGTATGCTCGACAACGGTCTTATGATAGAGGATTACAGCGACTTTTCGCTCAATGGAATGTACGGCGAGCTTGTTGACGACTCTATTCTGAACGCGGATAAGGATACGGTTAAGGTTTCCCTCTTCGTACCCGAGGAGCGCAGCTTCCTTGAGTATAAGACGTTCCTCGAGGGACGCCTGCCCGCGCTGAATATCAACGCGAAAATAGAGATTGAGGGAGTAAACGAGGACGACTGGGCAGAGAGCTGGAAGCAGTACTACAAGCCCGTTCCCCTCGGCAGAGTTACGATAGTTCCTGCGTGGGAGGAGTACGAGGCAAGGGACGGCGAGGTCATAATTAGAATGGATCCCGGTATGGCATTCGGCACGGGAACGCACGAAACCACCCGCCTTGTAATAAGGCTGATGCAGGACGTCATCGCAGGCGGCGAGCGCGTCCTTGACGTCGGTACGGGCTCGGGAATACTCTCCATCTGCGCCTCAAAGCTCGGCGCTAAAAGCTGTAACGCCTACGACATTGACCCCGTTGCCGTTAAGGTTGCGAGGGATAACGTCATCTCCGACGGATGTGACAATATAACCGTCGAGGTATCCGACCTACTTAAGAACGTTGACCTCACAGGCGGCAAGTACGACTTCTGCGTTGCGAATATAGTTGCGGATATTATCATAAGAATGTTACCCGATATACGCACGTATCTTAAGGCAGGCTCACCTCTTATACTCTCGGGAATTATTCTCGACAGAGCCGACGAGGTAAGAGAGGCTATCAAAAAAGAGGGCTTCGTAATAGAGAAGGAAATCACCGAGAATGATTGGCTCGGAATTCTTGTAAGAGTATAATTTTTAGTGTTTTGTAAACTTTATTTCACATTTTGGAGGCTTTTATGCCAAGATTTTTCGCAAATCCCGAAAATATCGGCAGTGATATGATAACTTTAGTTGGCGATGACGCATATCACATCGCCCGTTCTCTGCGTATGGCGGTGGATGATACCGTTACAGTTTCAGACGGCACGGGGATTACTTATGAATGTACTCTCGCGAAAATCAGGGACGACGTATGCGAGTGTAAGATAATCTCAAGCGCACAGTCTTCGTCGGAGTCACCCGTCAGCGTAACTCTGTATATGGCGTATCCCAAGGGGGATAAGCTCGAGGTCGTTATACAAAAGGCGGTGGAGCTTGGTGCCGTAAGGATAGTCCCCTTTGAGTCGGAGAGGTGCATAAAGCGCCCGAAGGCAGAAAAGCTGGATAGACAGCTGACAAGGCTAAATAAAATTGCCGAGGAAGCGGCAAAGCAAAGCGGCCGCGACAGGCTCCCTGAGGTAGCAAGGCCCGTAACCTTTTCCGAAATGCTGGAGAGTGCGTCGGATGATGCTCTTGCGCTCTTCTGCTACGAGGGCGAGAGTAAGCGCACGCTGAAGGCGGTTCTTGAGGAGAATCGGGACGCGAAGAAAATATCCGTCATCGTGGGCTGTGAGGGCGGCTTCTCGGAAGAGGAGGCTATGGCGGCAAGAGCGGCAGGCTGCGCGTCGGTTACCCTCGGCAAGAGGATTTTGCGCTGTGAAACCGCACCGTCCTACGTTCTCTCCGCTATTTCCTACTGCTTCGAGCTTTGATTTTTTTTGCGGCTCGGTCCTCGCGTTTTTTTACATATCGGACAGAAAAAATCCTACATTAGTAATAATATATGGCACCTATTCTTGCATTTTTTCTGCTTTAGACAATTTGCATAAAATAAAAATGACCAATTTTTACGCCACGATTTTATATTAAAAACGCCTATTTCACAACTTTTTGGGGCTTGTATCGTAATTTCCAACAAAGATTTATAATTTTTTTTGTTAATTTTTTCAGTTTTTTTCAAAAAACTATTGAAAAATGTCCAAAAATGAGTTAAAATATAGTACAGTATTTACAAAATCCCCGCTCCGCGATTTTTCTTTTCGTTCCAGCGGGCGATTTCGTTTTTTAAGACAGCAGTTGAAGGAAGGATTTTTTCTATTATGTCAAACAGAATGTTCCAAACCGTTATACATCAGATGAAGGATATAGTTGGGCGCACCATCGGCGTTATTGACGAGAACGGTATCGTCATCGCATGCAGTGAGCTTAACAAAATCGGCGAGTCGAAGCAGCGTATCCGCGAGGAGCTTGCATTCTCTGCCGACACCGTAGTCTACGAGGACTATACATATCATTTCATCAACGCATCGGGTAAGAACGAGTGCATAACCTTCGTTGAGGGTGACGACTCCCATGCGGCAAAGATGGCAGAGCTTCTCGCCATCTTCCTCTCCAATATCAAGAGCCTCTATGATGAAAAGTACGACAAGGGCTCATTTATCAAGAGCATTATTCTTGATAACATTCTCCCGAGCGATATTTATATTAAGTCAAACGAGCTTCATTTCTCTAACGAGGAAAACCGCGTCGTTATAGTTACAAAGTTCCAGCCTGTCTCTGACGAGAAGCCCTACGAGATAATCGAGGCGATAGTTGGCGAGAGTGACACCGATTACGTCATCAATATCAGCGAGCAGGACGTTGTTATAGTACACGAGATCGACCGCACGGTTGAGATTGACGAGATTGAGCAGTATGCAAAGGGAATTATTGCAAAAATCTCCGAGGAGTATGGCTCAAAGGTTCTCATCGGTATATCCTCTATCGTAGAAAATCTTAAGGATCTTGCAAGAGCTTATAAAGAAGCAAGGATAGCCCTCGAGGTTGGTAAGGTGTTTGACATCGAGAAGCCTATCATGTCTTACGAAAATCTCGGTATCGGCCGTCTTATCTACCAGCTTCCCACAACCCTCTGTGACATCTTCTTGCAGGAGGTGTTCAAGAAGGGCTCGCTCGAATCTCTTGACAGAGAAACTCTTATGACGGTTCAGAGCTTCTTTGAGAATAACCTTAACGTTTCCGAAACGTCAAGAAAGCTCTTTGTTCACAGAAACACTCTCGTTTACCGTCTTGAGAAGATAAGGAAGCTCACAGGCCTTGACCTTCGCGAGTTTGACCACGCGGTAACCTTCAAGGTTGCGCTTATGGTTAAAAAATATCTTTCCAACAAGCCTATTAAGTTCTAAAAAATATCCCTCCGACAGAATTTCCGCATTTTTGCTCGGAGAATGTGATAAAATAAACATAAGAGGTTGTCGGCGTTTGTTAAATGCTGCCGGCAGCCTCAAAGTATGTACATAAGCCAATAAAAAGAAGGTATGGTATGAAAAATAATTTTTACAGGCCTCATCTTCGTATATTGTCAGCTTTGTTAGTCCTTATTCTCACCCTATCGGTGCTCTTCTCCTGCACGGAGCCGAGAGTTTACACCAAGGAGGAGATAATCCAAAATATCAGCTCTATTGACACATCTGAGTCAAGGTACGAGTACGTTTACCTATATCTTCAGGACGTCGGTATCCCGACCTTTGACAATATGAAATTTCTCTGGGCAGAGATGGTCTTTAACAGGAACTTTAACCTTGAGGGCGGTCTGCCGGCAACCTCCGAGCACGCGCGTCTTACTGCAGAGGCGTTTATGGCGGAGTATTACGACGTTATAGACCGCACGGATAAGGCTGCCGTGACCGACGCTCTTATCACCTGCTACACGGAGGCTATCGGCGACCCGTATTCCATCTACCGCGTACCCGAGGACTCTAGCGACTATAATACCGATATGAGCGGTAAATTCGGCGGCATCGGCGTCGTTATAGAGTACGACCATTCTGCCGAAACTCTGACTGTCAGCTCCATATACATCGACTCCCCTGCGGAGAAGGCGGGCTTTATGGTCGGCGATATAATATGGGCGGTTGACGGTAAGCTCGTCAGCGATATTGGGTATTTAAGCGCAGTTGACTACGTCAGAGGTGAGATTGGTACTAACGTTACGGTTACGGTGAAGCGCGGCGACGATCTTTTAGACCTTGTTGCGACCAGAGCCGAGGTTGAGGAAAAAACCGTTGACTATATACTCGAGGACGGATACGGATATATACAGATAACGTCCTTTAAGGATAACACGGATAAGCAGTTTATCGAGGCAATAGACTATATGGAGGCAAACGGTGCCAAGGGAATAATATTTGACCTGCGCGGCAACCCCGGCGGATACCTGCACACCGTATGCAATATGCTCTCTTACCTGCTCCCAACCGGCAAAAAGCTGGTTTCCTACACTTACAAGGGCGAGCAGCCCAGGTATAACAACGCTACCGACGACCCGCACCCGACTCTTAAAAATGAGGAGGGCGAGGCGATCAAGGTAGACCATACGCTCACTCTTCCCTTCGTCGTTATCTGCGACGAATATACTGCCTCTGCAGGCGAGATCTTTACCTCGGTCATACGTGACTACAAGACAGAGGGACTTCTCAATGCGAGGATAGTAGGAAAAACCACCTACGGTAAGGGTATTATGCAGTCGAGCGCGCAGTACTACGACGGCTCAACAGTAACTCTCACGGTTGCCTACTATAATCCTCCCTCGGAGATAAATTATCACGGGGTTGGCGTAAGCCCTGACGTTACGGTAGAGAACGAGATAGGCACCGACGAGAGTGGAAAGCAATATCTTATAGACAACCAGCTTTCGTCAGCTTACGAGGAGCTTAAAAAGCTCGCAAACGCAAACTAAACTTGTCAAAAATACACTAAAATATATAGAATTCAGGAGAATCACAAAAATGGCTGAAACAAAAACCTACACCCAAGCAGGCTTCAAGGCTCTTCAAGATGAGCTTGACTACCTCGTAAACGTAAGAGTCGAGGAGAATAAAAAGGAGATTTCCACAGCTCGAGCATTCGGCGATCTTTCGGAGAACTCGGAGTACGATGAAGCAAAGCAGGAGCAGGGCAAGATACACGCGCGAATCGACGAGCTTCGCGAGATGATCGCAAACGCGAAGGTTATTGACGAATCCCAGATAGACGAATCGAAGATAAGCGTAGGCTCTATCGTCGTGCTTTACAACGTCGAGCGCGGACGCGAGTTTACCTACCACATCGTTGGCTCTTATGAAACCGACCCCAAGAACGGCAAGATTTCCGACTCCTCTCCCGTAGGCCTTGCGCTTATCGGTGCATCGGTTGGCGACGAGGTTGTCGTTGCGGGCGTTAAGGAGCAGCACCTTCAGATAAAGAGCGTTACAAGAGCAAGAGAACAGTAAAAAATCGCAACCTATGCGACCTTTTGGAAAGGACGGCAAAAATGGCAAATCAGGAAAATACTAATCAGAATAACGTTAATTCAACCAGCGAGCTTGCGGTGCGCCGCGAGAAGCTAAATAGCCTCTACGAATCGGGAAATAACCCTTTTGAGATAACAAAGTACGACGTAACAACAGAAAGTCTTTCGGCAATCAAGCTCTTTGAAGAGCGCGAAGAAACTCTTGCCGAGGGCGAGGAGATAAAGGTACGCCTTGGCGGCAGACTCGTCAGCCGCAGAATTATGGGTAAGGCGTCTTTTGCCCATCTGCTTGACGGCGAGGGCAAGATACAGCTCTACGTTGCAAGAGATAGCGTAGGCGAAGATGTGTATGCAGGCTTTAAGAAATGGGACGTTGGTGACATCATCGGCGTTGAGGGCAGCCTCTTCCGCACGAGAACCGGCGAGATTTCCGTACACGCGACAAGCATTACCCTGCTTGCAAAATCGCTTCTTCCCCTTCCCGAGAAGTTTCACGGTCTTACAAATCTCGAGCAGAGATACAGGCAGAGATACGTTGACCTTATCGTTAATCCCGAGGTTAAGGACACCTTCGTTAAGCGTTCAAAGATACTTACGCTTATAAGAGAGTACCTTGACTCCAAGGGCTTCCTTGAGGTTGATACTCCCATTCTCCTTCCTATTGAGATAGGCGCGTCTGCACGCCCCTTCGTTACTCATCACAATACCCTCGACATTCCTATGTACCTTCGTATAGAGACCGAGCTTTACTTAAAGCGCCTTATCGTCGGCGGTATGAACAAGGTTTACGAGGTTGGAAGAATTTTCAGAAACGAGGGTATGGACCAAAAGCATAATCCCGAGTTCACATCTATCGAGCTTTACCAGGCTTATACCGACTATTACGGCATGATGGACCTTGTTGAAGAGCTTTATAAGATGCTTGCAAAAGAGGTTTGCGGTGATACAAAGATTACCTATCAGGGCACTGAAATCGACCTTGGCAAGTGGGAAAGACTCACTATGGTTGAGGCTGTTAAGAAATACGCGGGTGTCGACTACTACGAGTGGAAATCCGACGAGGAGGCTCGTGCTGCTGCAAAGGAAAAGCACGTTGAGGTTCCCGAGGACGCTACTAAAGGCACCGTGCTTGTAGAATTCTTCGACGCTTACGTTGAGGATAAGCTCATTCAGCCCACCTTCATCTACGACTACCCTGTAGAGAACTCCCCTCTTGCAAAGCGCAAGCCCACCGAGCCCGCATTTACAGAGAGATTTGAGTATTTCATAAATTGCACCGAGTACGGCAACGCCTTCTCCGAGCTTAACGACCCCATCGACCAGAGAGCAAGATTTGAGAGTCAGGTGGCAAAGAAGAGAGCCGAGGACCCCAATACGACCGCAGAGGTCGATTACGACTACATTACCGCGCTCGAGTACGGTATGCCTCCCACAGGCGGTCTTGGTTTTGGTGTTGACAGACTTGTTATGCTTCTTACGGATAGCGCGTCGATAAGAGATGTTCTTCTTTTCCCGACAATGAAGCCCGAGGCATAACTCTTCATTCATTTTATAAAAATGCACTCAAGAAATTGAGTGCATTTTTTGTTTTTATTTCGCTTTAGGTTATTACGGCTCAAAGTAACGCTTTTTTGAAATTAATTCCTTATTTGCACGGGTAACTTTAGCACTCTTCACAAAAGAGTGCTAACATTTACAGTTTGTTAATATTTTGGTATTTAATAATTCATATTTTATGGGTATTATTATATTGTACTGATAGCACGAGTGTTATTTTTTTGATTTTCGTATCATTTATTGGCACTTCGGAAAACATAATGCTACCGTTAATAATTGTAAACAAGTACAAGCTTTTAGAAAGGAGCTTTTGCGATATGGATGCAAACAAAATTACAAGAAAATGTGCGGAGGCGCTTAACGGCACGCAGAGCGCTGCCAGAGAGCACGGCAACCAGAGGGTTGAGCCTATTCACCTTCTGTTCGCTCTTATATCCGACGGAGAGGGGCTGATTCCCAGCCTTGTTACGAAAGCGGGGGCTGATGCTTCGCTTATGCGAGAGCTATGCGAGGAGGCGATCTCCGTCTTGCCGAAGGTTTCGGGCGCGGGTAGTGACAGAATATACGCCTCGGGCGAGCTTGAGGCAATACTATCATCTGCCGAGGCGGAGGCAAAGAGAATGAAGGACGAGTACGTTGCTCCGGAGCATCTGATGCTTGCGCTCTTTGGCAAGGGGGATATAAAAATAAAGGATATTTTCCGTAAGGGCGGCCTTGGGCGCGACGCGTTTTTGCAGGCGCTTCGGGACGTCAGAGGAAACAGAACGGTTACGAGCGACACTCCCGAGGATACCTACGACGTTCTCAACAAGTACGGTCACGACCTCGTGGCAAGGGCGAGGGAGCAGAAGCTTGACCCCGTTATCGGCCGTGACGACGAGATAAGAAACGTTATCAGAATTCTTTCCCGTAAGACTAAAAACAACCCTTGCCTTATCGGCGAGCCCGGCGTTGGTAAAACAGCTATTGCCGAGGGGCTTGCGATAAGAATTGCGAAGGGCGACGTTCCGGATAATCTTAAGGAGCGCATAATTTTCTCGCTCGATATGGGCGCGCTTATTGCGGGTGCGAAATTCAGGGGCGAGTTTGAGGAGAGGCTTAAGGCTGTGCTTGAGGAGGTTAAGTCGTCTGACGGCAGGATAATCCTCTTCATTGACGAGCTGCACACGATAGTCGGTGCGGGTAAAACAGACGGCGCTATGGACGCGGGAAATCTCTTAAAGCCAATGCTTGCAAGGGGCGAGCTTCACTGCATCGGTGCGACGACGCTGAACGAATACCGCAAGTATATCGAAAAGGATGCGGCACTTGAGAGAAGATTTCAGCCCGTAACCGTTCCCGAGCCTACGGTTGAGGACTCAATTTCTATACTCCGAGGACTTAAGGAGCGCTACGAGGTGTTTCACGGCGTCAAAATCCACGACGCGGCGCTTATCGCGGCGGCGACCCTCTCTGACAGATATATTTCGGACAGATTCCTGCCCGACAAGGCTATCGACCTCGTTGACGAGGCGTGCGCGCTTATTAAAACCGAGATGAACTCTATGCCGCAGGAGATGGACGAGGTATCTCGCCGTATAATGCAGCACGAGATTGAAGAGGCGGCTCTTAAAAAGGAGAAGGATAAGCTATCCGTCGAGCATCTTAAGGAGATACAGCGCGAGCTTGCGGATATGAGAGCCTCGTTCAACGAAATGAAGGCAAAATGGGAGCTTGAAAAATCCTCTATCGAGAGGCTCCAGAAGCTGCGCTCGGACATTGAAGAAACGAATGCGGAAATTGAACGCGCACAGAATAGCTATGATCTGGCAAAGGCTGCGGAGCTGAAATTTGGAAAGCTGCCTGGGCTTAAGGCAGAGCTTGAGGCGGCGGAGCGCGCGGCAGAGAGCGGAAAAAACGGAGGACTTCTTCGCGACACGGTAACCGAGGAGGAGATTTGCCGTATCGTTGCAAGATGGACGGGTATTCCCGTTTCTAAAATTATGGAGAGCGAGCGTGAGAAGCTGCTGGGGCTTGAGTCCCTGCTCCATAAGAGAGTTATCGGTCAGGACGAGGCAGTAACGAAGGTCGCGGAGGCAATTCTTCGCTCTAGGGCAGGCATCAAGGACCCGCGCCGCCCAATAGGCTCCTTCCTCTTTCTTGGCCCGACGGGCGTCGGTAAGACAGAGCTCGCAAAGGCACTCTCCGAGGCGCTCTTTGACGACGAGAAGAGCATGATACGCATTGATATGAGCGAATATATGGAAAAATATTCGGTATCACGCCTTATCGGAGCGCCTCCCGGATACGTCGGCTACGACGAGGGCGGTCAGCTTACCGAGGCGGTGAGAAGAAGGCCGTACGCTGTCATTCTCTTTGACGAAATCGAGAAGGCACACCCCGACGTCTTTAACGTGCTTCTTCAAGTGCTTGACGACGGCAGGATAACAGACGGACAGGGACGCACTGTGGATTTCAAGAACACGGTTATAATCCTTACCTCAAACCTCGGCTCAAATCTTATCCTTGACGGCATCAACGATTCGGGAGAGATAAGCGAGGGAGCTAAGGAGGGCGTTTCCGAGCTGCTAAAGCGCTCGTTCAGACCCGAATTCTTAAACAGGCTTGACGAGATAGTGTTCTACCGCCCCTTGACAAAGGATAATATACGCGGTATAGTCGACCTGCTGGTTGCCGACCTTAACCGCCGTCTGAAGCAAAAGCAGCTTAAAGTGGAGTTTACGGATAGCGCTAGGGATTTTGTCATAGATTCCGCCTACGATCCAAACTACGGTGCAAGGCCGCTTAAGAGATTTATCGGCTCGAAGGTAGAAACCCTGCTTGCCAGAAAAATCATCGGTGAGGACGTAGAGCCGGACACCGTTATGACAGTTGATTTCGACGGAAGCGCATTGTTTGTAAAGTAAATTTTACATTTATACTCATTTTTTGGGTCGTACGCAAAAAACGCAGTGCGACCCGTTTTCTTTACAAAAAATTAATTGACTTATTCCCTGCCATCTGCTATAATATATTCAATATAAGGAAAGGCCCTCTATCAAAAAATGAACGACAATCACGAAAATATCGACGCGGAGATAAAATTGCATATCAAAACGTCAGAAAAGCTCGAAAATTTCTGGTATCACTATAAATGGCATACGATTATAGCCGTATTTGTTCTCATTTGCGCGCTTATACTTACGCTTCAGCTATGTACTAAAGAAAGATATGACGTTGATATAATTTACGCAGGTGAGGTAAGCATTTCCACCTCGTCCGTAACAGGCAGTAGCTCGCAGTACCTTATGCTGACAGACGACCTTAAAACCGTAACAGACGACTGCAACAACGACGGAAATGTAAATGTTAATTTGCAAAATCTCTACATATTAGATGCAGAGCAGCTTACCGAGGTAACCAGCCGCTTCTCCGACCCTATGAAAAAATCGCAGCTTGAATCAACGGTGCAGGAAAACCGCGACGCCTTCTACAACAGCATTATGTACGGCGGATATTACCTATGTCTGCTCTCAGAGAGCCTGTTTCTTGAATACGAGGCTCTTTACGAGGAGTCTATATTCGTTGATATCGAGGATTACGCAAAGGACGGCGGCAGCTATGAGTACGCCTCGGAGCACGGAATATACCTTTCCTCGCTCGGAATTTTTAGTCTTCCTACCGTCAGTCAACTTCCCGAAAACACCGTCGTTTGCTTAAGGAAGCCCGGTATGCTTGGTCAGTCTGACGACGGCAGTGCATATAAGTCTGCCGAGTCTACTCTGAAAAATCTCCTCTCCTACGGCGAGTAATATCACTATAAAACGCGCCCTGTCAAATTTCGGCGCGTTTTTTTGTGCATATTTTTAGGATAAAAATGCGAAAATATACTCGACAAATGGGATATTATGTGCTATAATTGTTTTAATTATTCTTTTTTAAGGAGTTAGCAATGCCAATCACCGATTTTCTGGAAAGAAACGCCAAGATTTATCCAAACGACGTGGCTCTAGTTGAGATAAATCCCGAAAAACAGCCTGACAAAAACGTCACATGGCGTGAATATAATCTTATTGAAACAGCAGCAGAGTCCGACAAGTACCGCCGAGAGATAACCTGGCGCGATTTTGACATTAGAGCAAACCGCTTTGCCAACCTTTTATTTACCAGAGGCATCAAGCGCGGCGACAAGGTAGCTATTCTCCTAATGAACTGTCTTGAATGGCTCCCTATATATTTCGGTATACTCAAGACGGGCGCTATCGTCGTACCTATGAATTACAGATATTCCTCAGAGGAGATAAAGTACTGTCTTGACCTTGCCGACGTGCGTATGCTTGTCTTTGGTCCTGAGTTTATCGAGCGTATCAATGCGGTAAAGGACGGTATCCCTGCCGTTGACAACCTCTTCTTCGTTGGTAAGGGCAGTGAAACGCCGAATTATGCTGACAATTACGCGGAGATGACCTATTACTGCTCGTCGCAGGTACCTCCCGTCGAGCTTTCCGACGAGGACGACGGCGCAATATATTTCTCATCAGGCACTACGGGCTTCCCGAAGGCCATCCTTCATAGGCACGCGGCTCTTGTTAGCTCGTGCTACGCGGAGCAAAATCACCACTCACAGACAAAGGACGACGTTTTCCTCTGTATCCCTCCCCTTTACCACACGGGAGCGAAGATGCATTGGTTCGGCTCTCTTGTCACAGGCGGCAAGGCAGTTCTCCTACGCGGCGTGCGTCCCGAATGGGTTATTGAAACCGTGTCTGACGAGAAGGCAACCATCGTGTGGCTGCTCGTTCCCTGGATACAGGATATTCTCGATGCTATTGACAGAGGGGATATTGATCTTTCGGAGCACACGCTGACTCAATGGCGCCTTATGCACGCGGGCGCACAGCCCGTTCCTCCCTCTTTAATAAAGAGATGGAAGAGTATTTTCCCGACTCATCAGTACGATACTAACTACGGTCTTTCGGAATCCATTGGTCCCGGCTGCGTTCACCTCGGTGTTGAGAATATACATAAGGTCGGCGCTATCGGAAAGGCGGGCTTCGGCTGGAAGACGGCTATCGTCGGTGAGGATGGCAAACCTGTCAAGGCGGGCGATGTCGGCGAGCTTGCGGTATACGGTGACGGAGTAATGAAATGCTACTATAAAAACCCTGTCGCTACTGCCGAGATACTTAAGGACGGCTGGCTTCTTACGGGAGATATGGCAAAGGAGGACGAGGACGGCTTTATCTACCTCGTTGACAGAAAGAAGGACGTCATAATCTCGGGCGGTGAGAACCTCTACCCCGTTCAGATTGAGGATCACTTACGAGCTTATGAAAAAATCAAGGACGTTGCGGTCATCGGTCTGCCGGATAAGCGTCTTGGCGAGATTGCGGCGGCTATCATTGAGATAAAAGAGGGCGTTAGCTGTACAGAGGAGGAGATAAACGAGTTCTGTCTTGCTCTTCCGAAATACAAGCGCCCAAGAAGAATCATCTTCGCAAAGGTTCCGAGAAACCCCACCGGCAAGATAGAAAAACCAAAGCTGCGTGAGATATACTGCGGCGGAAGCCTTGTAGAAGCTCAGATATTAAGTTAAGTGATTTATATTCTAGGAGCGAAGTTTGAAAATTAATTTTCAAACCGTCGTTTGTGTCTTTCGTTCCTTTGGGAATGGAACGAATTTCCTAACGGAAACCGAAGACAAACGACCTCTCGGACGAAAGGAATGGTCATAAAAATGAAAAAACTAATGCTTGGAAACGAGGCGACGGCGCGCGGCTTTTATGAAGCCGGCTGTAAGGTAGTATCAAGCTACCCCGGAACGCCCTCAACCGAAATTACCGAATACGCGGCAAAGTACGACGAAATTTACTGCGAGTGGGCGCCTAATGAGAAGGTTGCGCTCGAGGTTGCCTTCGGCGCATCGCTTGCCGGCGCGAGAGCTGCAGCTTGTATGAAGCACGTTGGTCTTAACGTTGCGGCAGACCCCCTCTTTACCCTCTCTTACACGGGTATAAACGGAGGTCTTGTGGTCTGCGTTGCGGACGACCCCGGTATGCACTCGTCACAAAACGAGCAGGACTCACGCCACTATGCCATAGCTGCAAAGCTCCCGATGCTTGAGCCGTCAGACTCGAGGGAGGCAAAGGAATTTGCGAAGGCGGCGTTTGAGATTTCCGAAAAATTTGACACCCCCACCCTTTTCAGAACCTGCACGAGAATTGCTCACTCACAGTGCTCGGTCGAGCTTGCCGAGCCGGAGGTAAAGGAGCTTAAGACGTACGAAAAGAGTCCGAAAAAATACATAATGGCACCCGCAAACGCGATAGGACGTCACCCCGTAGTTGAAGAGAGGACCAGGGCGCTTATTGATTTTGCTGAAACCACAGCGCTTAACCGCGCCGAATACGCGAAGGATAGCTCTCTCGGCATTATCACCTCGGGTACCTCGTACCAATACGTTAAGGAGATTTACGGTGATAGCGTATCCGTTCTTAAGCTCGGTCTTGTAAATCCCCTGCCCGAGAAGCTTATCACCGATTTTGCGGCGGCACACGAGAGAGTCGTTGTCATTGAGGAGCTTGACCCGGTGATAGAAAATCACTGCAAGGCGCTCGGCCTTAAGGTTGACGGAAAAAATATCTTCCCCATCTGCGGTGAGTTTTCACAGAGCCTTATCGCAAGGGTTATGGGTAAGGAAGAAAAGGCATTTACCGCATCCGACGACGTAATTCCCGTCCGTCCTCCCGTTATGTGCGCGGGCTGCCCTCACAGGGGACTCTTCTACGTTCTTGCAAAGAAAAAAATAACCGTACTCGGCGACATCGGATGCTATACTCTCGGTATGGCGCCGCCTCTGTCTGCCATTGACTCGGTTCTCTGTATGGGTGCTTCGGTTTCCGGTACTCACGGATTTAACAAAGCACGCGGAGCTGAAAGTGAGAAAAAGACGGTTGCCGTTATCGGTGACTCGACGTTTATGCACTCGGGCATGACGGGGCTTGCAAACATCGCCTACAACGGCACAAACTCCACCGTTATTATAGTTGACAACTCTATTACCGGTATGACAGGACATCAGCAAAATCCCACGACGGGCTATAATATCAAGGGCGACCCTGCGACAAAGATTGACCTTGAGGCGCTCTGCCGAGCTCTCGGAATTAAAAGAGTGCGCGTCGTTGACCCCTATGACCTTAAGTCTACCGAGGCAGTAATTATGGAAGAGATAGCGGCGGAGGAGCCATCGGTTATCATCTCGCGCCGTCCCTGCGCTCTTCTTAAATACGTTAAGCACTCGCCCGCCCTCGTCGTAGATACCGACAAATGCCGCTCCTGCAAGGCGTGTATGAGAATAGGATGTCCCGCAATTTCAATGAAGGACGGCAAGGCTTACATTGACGCTACCCAGTGCGTTGGCTGCAACGTTTGTAAGCAGCTCTGCGCATTTGACGCAATAGGAGGTAACGAATAATGGAAACGAAAAACATTATGATAGTAGGAGTCGGCGGTCAGGGCTCACTCCTTGCCAGCAAGCTACTCGGCAGACTTCTCGTAAACGAGGGGTACGACGTTAAGGTATCCGAGGTTCACGGAATGAGCCAGAGAGGCGGAAGCGTCGTTACCTACGTAAGATACGGTGAGAAGGTCTACTCCCCTATAGTTGACAAGGGCGAGGCAGATTTTATCATCTCGTTTGAAAAGCTGGAAGCGGCAAGATACGCCCCATACCTTAAGCCCGGCGGCAAAATTATCGTGAACTCACAGGAGATTGACCCTATGCCCGTTATCACGGGTGCTATGGAATATCCTCATGAGGCGCTCGAGAAGCTCTCGGCAAAGGGAGTTGACGTCGACTGCATTGACGCTCTCACCCCTGCTCTTGAGGCAGGCTCGGCAAAGGCGACGAACATCGTGCTGATGGGCAGACTGTCAAAATACATGGACATCGAGGCGACAAAATGGGAAGAGGCTATCCGCCAGAGCGTTGCACCAAAGTTTGTAGAAATGAACCTTAAAGCATTCGGACTTGGAAGAAAGTAATCAAAAGTTTACATATTGAGGTATAAAACAATGGTAAAAAGAAAGTATTATCAAGAAGAAATCGAAACTATGCCGGTTGAGCAGATCAAGAAGCTTCAGTCGGAAAAGCTAGTGAAGCAGGTAAAGCACGTTTATAAAAACGTTCCGTACTACCGCGACCTTATGGACAAGAAGGGCGTTACCCCGGACGACATTCACGGCATAGAGGACCTCTACAAGCTTCCCTTTA
Organism: Clostridia bacterium; assembly: GCA_017463125.1. Taxonomy (GTDB): domain Bacteria; phylum Bacillota; class Clostridia; order Oscillospirales; family CAG-272; genus UBA1740. Next base: position 59,519 of record JAFTPV010000013.1, read on the forward strand.
TTGAGAAGAGTGACCTGCGTGAGACCTACCCCACAGGTATGCTGGCGGTACCCCTTGAGGACTGTGTAAGAATCCAATCCACCTCCGGTACGACCGGCAGACGCGTTATCGCCTACTACACTCAGCATGACATCGACCTTTGGGACGAGTGCTGTGCGCGAGCCTTGGTTGCGGCAGGTGCTGACAAGGAGGACGTCGTTCAGGTAAGCTACGGCTACGGTCTTTTCACAGGAGGCCCCGGCCTTAACGGCGGTTCTCACAAGGTTGGCTGTTTGACTCTTCCTATGTCATCGGGAAATACCGAAAGACAGATACAGTTTATGACCGACCTTAAGGCTACCGTGCTTTGCTGTACTCCCTCTTACGCTGCATATCTTGGCGAATCTCTCAAGGAGCAGGGCTACACTGCTGAAACCATACCGCTTAAGGCAGGTATCTTCGGTGCAGAGCCTTGGACACAGGAGATGAGAGAGAATATTCAGAACACACTCGGCATCAAGGCGTACGACATTTACGGTCTTACCGAGATTTCCGGCCCCGGCGTATCGTTTGAATGCTCGGAGCAGGGCGGTATGCACATAAACGAGGACCATTTCTTAGCCGAAATAATCAACCCCGATACAGGCGAGCCTCTTCCCGAGGGTGAGAAGGGTGAGCTTGTCTTTACCTGTCTTGATAAGGAGGCATTCCCTCTTCTCCGTTACAGAACCAGAGATATTTGCGTGCTTTCCAGAAAGCCCTGCTCCTGCGGAAGAACTCATATCCGTATGGCAAAGCCTATGGGCAGAAGCGACGACATGATGATTATCAGAGGCGTAAACGTATTCCCCTCGCAGATCGAGGCGGTTCTTCTTAAGGAAGGCTTCTCCGAGAACTATCTCATTAAGCTCGGCAGAGAGAACAATAACGACACCTTTGACGTTTACGTGGAGCTTCCTCCCGAGCAGTTTGACGACTCGGTTAAGAACGTCACCGCGAAAGAAAAATCTCTTGCGGCAGCACTCAGAACTATGCTCGGCATAGGCCCGGCGGTTCACCTCGTTCCTCCCAAGACCATCCAAAGAAGCGAGGGTAAGGCAAAGAGAGTAATCGACGAGCGCAAGCTTCACGATTAATACAGCCAATAAATCTATAAAGTAATGAAAGGATAAATTACTATGGGTATCAGACAGTTATCTGTATTTGTTGAAAATAAAAAGGGCTCACTTCACGAGATTACGGACGTTTTGGCAAAGGCGGGAGTAGACCTTCGTTCAATGTGCGTTGCAGACACGAGCGATTTCGGCATAGTTCGTATTATCGCTAACGACCCGCAAAAAGCAAAGGCTGCTCTTGACGCGTCAGGCCACACAGCAAACATTCGTGAGATAACCGCCTTTGCTGTTCCAGACGTTCCCGGTGGTCTTGCAAAGGTGCTTAGCCTTCTTGAAGGACGCGGCGTAAACATAGAATATATGTATGCCCTCATCACAAGCGAGGCAGGCAAGGCATACACCGTTATGCGTACGGACGACACCGAGTTTACCGAGGAAATCCTTAGGTCAAACGGGATTGAAATCCTCGACGAGAGTCATATTTAATTAATACAGCGGCCGTCTTTTAGATAAGACGGCTCTATTTTTTTATATTTTTTATCTATTTCTCTTGATTTGCAGGTACGAGTATGGTAAAATATTCTTCGTTAGCGAATAAGGAGCTATGTCTATGATAAAATACGTTTTCTTTGATCTTGACGAAACTCTTTTTGATTTCCCTACGTCAGAAAGGCTGGCTATCAGCGAGGTGCTTGTTAAGTTCGGTATCTCTCCGACAGAGAGCACCGTCAAACGCTACAGCGAGATAAATAGATATTGCTGGGATTTACTTGAGCTGGGCAGGATAACTAAAGGTGAACTACTCGAGAAGAGATTTGTCATCCTCTTCTCCGAGCTTTGTGTCAATGTATCTCCAAGCGACGCGCAAGCGGTGTACGAGAATGCGCTCGGCAGCCATCATCCTCTTATTCACGGGGCGCGTGAGCTTCTTTCGGAGCTTTACGGAAAATATTCCATATACGCGGTTACTAACGGTACGGCGATCGTGCAGGACAGACGCATCAGAGATTCGGGTCTTCATAAATATTTTGACGGTGTGTTTATCTCGGAGCGATTGGGATATGCAAAGCCTGACGTACGATTTTTTGAAGCAGCCTTTGCAAATATTAAAGACTTTGACAAAAAGCTTGCCATAATAGTTGGTGACAGTCTTAGATCCGATATTTTAGGAGGGAAAAACGCAGGAATAAGGACCTGCCATTATAATCCTGTCGGCAGGGCTAACGAAACGGACATTATGCCCGATTATGAAATAAAAAAACTCTCGGAGCTTCCGGGACTACTAAAGGAATTATAAAAATGTACTACGGATACAAAATCAGCGACTATACGGCGGCTCTTGCAAGACAGGCGGAGGCAGACTGTGCCGAGGTTTTCAAAAAAATAGATGAAAACGCCCTTATCTGCTCGGCAAAGGTGCTGACAGCCTTTCAGGAGGCGATGGTTTCAACTGCCGACTTTATCGAGGTGACGGGCTACGGCTTCACCGACTCGGGAAGAGATAAGCTCGAGGAAATATACGCGAAGGTCTTTGGCGCGGAGGACGCTCTGGTGCGCCCGCAGCTTATGTCAGGAACGCACGCCCTGGCGGTGACGCTCGGAGGACTCTTAAAATACGGTGAAACGCTTCTTTATGTTTCGGGTGCGCCATACGATACCTTGAAGAGCGTTATAGGTACTTCGGGTGAGAGCAGAAATTCGCTCATAAAATGCGGTGTAAAATACGAGGAAATCGACCTTATAGGCAACGACTTTGACCTCGAGGCAATAGAAAAGCGTCTTTCAAAGGGGGACGTTAAGGTTGCGGCAATTCAGCGCAGCAGAGGATATTCGCAAAGGAAGAGCCTGACTATTGACAAGATTGAAGAGGCTATAAGGGTTATAAAAAAGGCATCTCCCGACACTATAATAATGGTTGACAACTGCTACGGTGAGTTTACCGAGGACAGAGAACCCACAGACGTTGGCGCTGACGTTTTCGTTGGCTCTATGATGAAAAATCTGGGGGCGGGCTTTGCCGTTTCCGGCGGATACTGCGTCGGCAGACGCGAGGTTATCGAGGACATTGCCGAGAGATTTACCGCACCCTGTATCGGCAAGGAGCTTGGCGCAAACTTTAATCAGCTCGCCTCACTTTACAAGGGCTTCTTTATGGCGCCTACCACTACTGCCGCGACCTTGAAGTCTATGGCATTTGCGGCAAGGATGCTCGAGCTTTGCGGATTTTCCGAGGTTGACCCAAGATACGACGAAAAGCGCACCGACATCGTCCAGACGGTAAATCTGCACTCGGCAGACAAGCTGATAAAATTCTGCAAGGGTATTCAGATGGGCTCGCCCGTTGAGGCGTACTGCATACCGGAGCCGGGAGATATGCCGGGATACTCTCACCCCGAAATCATGGCGGCGGGAACCTTCGTTACAGGTGCGACAAACGAGCTTTCCTGCGACGGTCCCGTTACCCCACCCTACACCGCGTATATGCAGGGCGGACTCACCTATGACTACGGCAAGCTTGGCATTATGAGAGCTATTGACGAGATGCTTGACCTTTCGGAGAAATAATATGAATATCTGTTATATTGTTGGTGCGGGGGAATTCTTTGGGGATTTTACTCCCAAGGAAAATGACCTTGTAATTGCTGCCGACGGCGGATACGACACACTGATAAAGCGCGGGGTTAAATGCGACCTTTTCGTTGGCGATATGGACTCGTTAAATGAGAATCTGCGTGATGTTGAAATACTGCGTTTTCCTGTAGAAAAAGACGAAACGGACACCTTCCTCGCATATTACGAGGGCGTAAAACGCGGATACAAAAAATTTATGCTCTTCGGCGCTGTCGGAGGACGCATAGATCATACTTTTGCAAACCTTAGTTTACTTATTCACGGAAAAAACGCAGGACACGATATTACTCTTGTAGCTGACGGATATGAGATTTTTGCAATAAAGGACGAAAAAATCACTCTTGTCGGTACAAGGGGTAAGACGTTTTCTGTATTTGCTTTTTCTGAAAGCGCAAGTGGAGTTTGCGTAAAGGGCGCAAAATATGAAGCGGATAACGTAACTCTCACTCCCGATTTTCCATTAGGAGTTTCAAACAGCTTCCTTGACTGCGAATGCGAGATAGAGGTTAAAGACGGAACGCTTCTCGTAATGATAGAAAACTAATTTTCAAAAAGCACTTGACAAGGCAGACAAAAAGTGCTATACTACATAACGAACCGAACAGAATATGCATCAGGGGTGCTGATTTTTGGCTGAGATGGCGCATAGCGTCAAACCCTTTAACCTGATACGGATAATGCCGTCGTAGGGAGATAACATAACGGCTTTTGCCTTTATTCTACCGCACGGATGTATCCTGTGCGGTATTTTTATTTCCCGAAAGGAAGAAAACTTATGCAAGCAAAGGCAAAAGAAAACGTCAGAATCCTGACAGAATGCAGTATTATGATAGCGCTATCGACCGTACTCAGCGTTATCAAGCTCTTCGAGATGCCATACGGTGGCTCGATAACCCTCGCATCAATGCTCCCTGTTGCCGTAATAGCACACAGGCACGGCTTCAAGTACGGAATATCCACAGCGCTCGTAGCATCGGTGATACAGCTGCTCCTCGGGCTGAAAAATTTCTCGTATTTCACAACCCCCGAGTCGCTTGTTGCCCTCGGAGTATTTGACTACATACTCGCCTTCGGAGTATTTGGGCTCGTCGGTCTTATGAAAAGATGGATAAGGTCACAGTCGCTTGCGGCAACGGTCGGCGTAGTTCTGGCAAGCCTTTTACGCTATCTTTGTCACGTGATTTCGGGCGCTACAATATGGGCAGGACTCTCCATTCCCACCGAGGCGGCGATGGCTTATTCCTTAAGCTACAACGCAACTTATATGGTGCCGGAGACGATAATACTCGTCCTCACCACCGTATATCTCACCTCATCTCTCGATTTCACACGCAAGACACCCGCAAGGCTCCGTACGGAAAAGCTTGACCCCGTCAGCGCGTGGTGCTACGCCGGCGCAGGTCTTGCTGTCCTCGCATCTCTTATCACGGACACCGTTCTCGTATTTTCAAAGCTTCAAAACTACGACAGCGGCGAGTTTATGATAATGGGTCTTGCCGAGGTTGACTGGCTGCTTGTCGCAATCGTTACGGCGGTGGCTCTCGCTCTTGCGGCAGTACTTGTCATAATAGCTAAAAGCAGAAAGAGCAAGGCGTAAATAAAAAAGAAAAACGCTGATTTTAGATTCTCGGTATAAAGGGTTCGAGAATTATCAGCGTTTTTCTTTTTTATTCTGCGATAGCTGCGGCGGTCTTATCACCGCTTGATCTTCTGCGGTGCCTTACTCTTCTCTTTTTCGCAGTCTTTCTTGCCTGCTCTGCACGCTCGAGTCCGTCGCGGAACTCGGCAATGGCGGTCTCATCCGCCTTTTTAACCGTGCGCCTTGCGCGCCAGGTGTCATTGAAATTCCTGTGTAGCTTCAGGGACAGGAGTAGATCTCCGTCCTTTTTACAATGATAGTGATAGGTATATCTCTGCCCCTTGGAGTGAAGAGGCTTGTCGCATAGCGTAAGCTCTCTTTTGCATATCGGGCAAACGGGATTTTTTACAACGTCGTCATCAAGCATCTCGTTTATCGTAACGTATCCGTCATCACCCGCGTCAGCGTCGCCTATCACGCTCTCCTCAAGAAATTCGCCTCTCGCCTTGGAGTATACGGCAACTCCCGCCGGTACGTCAAGCGCCTGCGCCACGAGGGCTGTGAAATACGCGTCGTTAAGAGCGTCGTGAGCAGGGAGATTCATCGGTATCTCAAAATGCTCCATAGCGTACTCAAGCGAGCGTTGCTTTGCAAGACCGTCCGTCTGGAGATTGAAGATATGCTGGAGGTCGTACACCCGCTCCTCAAGCCAGCCGCTCTCAAGATCGTGGACGTGGAAATTCTCCTTGAGCATTGGGATATCGTCAGGTCCCCAGGTGAGAAAGGCAAAGTCCTTGCCACACCATTTCTTAAATCTCTCCGCCGCCTCGGGAAGCGGCGTACCCATATCCATCTGCTCTTGGGTTATACCGGTCAGAGCCGACACGTGCCTATGTAGTTTTTTGAAATACTTCGGCTTCACGATTATCTGATACGAGCCGCAAATATTCATATTACGGTCCATCTTGACCGCCCCAATTTGAATTACCTCTCCGCGAAGCCTGCACGAAAGTCGCCTCTGCACAGCGAGAGCCTTCTCGGCGTAAGCCTGGTTCCACTCGAGGTCCAGCGTTATGTAATACATCTATATTTCCTTTTACTTTACGTTTATCTTATAGTATTATAACATTACGGGCAAAAAAAGTCAATATGAAAGGATAAAAAGAGACGAACTACCGTTTACAAAATCCTTGACTTTTCGTCTTCGTTAGTGTATAATACTTTATTATACGATTTTTTAGGAAAGGCGAGCAATTATATGGAAAAGACAGAGCGCATACAGGACATATTCGCCTCACAGGTCTTTAGCGAGGACGTAATGCGGGAAAGACTTCCCAAAGAGGTATATAAATCTCTTCTGAACACTATCGCTAACGGCAAGGAGATTGACGCGAGTATTGCTGACGTTGTTGCGGGAACGATGAAGGACTGGGCTATCGAGCACGGTGCCACCCACTTTACCCATTGGTTCCAGCCCCTGACTGGCGTTACTGCCGAGAAGCACGACGCCTTTCTCTCCCCTGTCGGTCACGGCAAAGCTATAATGGAATTTTCGGGTAAGGAGCTTATCAAGGGTGAGCCTGATGCCTCCTCCTTCCCGTCGGGCGGTCTGCGAGCTACCTTTGAGGCTCGCGGATATACTGCGTGGGACCCCGCGTCCTACGCCTTTATCAAGGACGGCTCCCTTTACATACCCACTGCCTTCTGCTCCTACGGCGGCGAGGCTCTTGATACAAAGACACCCCTCCTTCGCTCTATGGACGCTGTCAACACCGCAGCGCTGCGTATCGTGCGTCTTTTCGGTGACACGGTGACCCAGAGAGTCGTTTCAACGGTTGGTGCCGAGCAGGAGTATTTCCTCATTGACGCCGAGGACTTTAAGGCAAGGCGCGACCTCTTCTACTGCGGCAGGACGCTCTTTGGCGCACCCGCTGTGAAGGGACAGGAGCTTGAGGACCACTATTTCGGAACTCTTCCAACCCGCGTCAGCGCTTATATGAAGGAGCTGGATATGGAGCTGTGGAGGCTCGGCATCAGCGCTAAAACCAAGCACAACGAGGCGGCTCCCGCGCAGCACGAGCTGGCACCCATCTTCTCTACCACAAATCTTGCAGTTGACCACAACCTTCTCACTATGGAATATATGAGAAAGATTGCGGAAAAATACGATATGGTGTGTCTGCTTGCCGAGAAGCCCTTCGAGGGTATTAACGGCTCGGGTAAGCACAACAACTGGTCGCTCTCTACCGACGGAGGTAAAAATCTCTTCAAGCCCGGTAAAAATCCCAGTGAAAACAAGGAGTTTCTCCTCTTCCTTGCGGCAGTGATCCGCGCGGTTGACGAGTACCAGGACCTGCTTCGTATCTCTGCGGCAACTGCGGGTAACGACTGCCGTCTTGGCGGTCACGAGGCTCCCCCCTCGATAATCTCGATATTCCTCGGTGAAGAGCTTGACACTATTATTAAGTCGATTATAGAAGGCTCGGGCTACTCAAAGCGTGATACTAAATATATGTCCCTTGGAGTAAAGAGTGTTCCTACAATCAGACAGGACACCACCGACCGTAACCGCACCTCGCCCTTTGCCTTCACGGGTAATAAATTTGAGTTCAGAATGGTTGGCTCATCGCAGAACATCGCGCTCTCGAACATCGTGCTTAATACCGCCGTTGCGGAGGCTCTCTCTGATTTTGCGGACAAGCTTGAGGAAACCATCGACTTTGGCGGAACGCTTGACAGACTTATAACCGACACCTTCAAAAAGCACTCGCGCATCCTCTTCTCCGGCAACTCCTACTCGAAGGAATGGGAGGAGGAGGCAAAGGAGCGCGGTCTATCCAATTTCCGAACCTCTCCCGAGGCATACGCGCACTTTACCGATGATAAAAACATAAAGCTCTTCGGCAAATTCGGCGTTATGAGCGAAACCGAGATGCGCTCAAGACGCGAGATATTCTTTGAAAGCTACAGAAAAATCAAAAATATCGAGGCGCGCACGATGCTTGAGATGACTGTCAGGGATATTATCCCGGCAGTTTCAAAATACGTCGGAGCCCTCTCCGAGTCGGTGAACGCAAAGCTCGCAGTTTCAAGGTCGATAAACGTATCCGCTGAGCGCGACCTTATAGAAAAGCTCTCCGACCTTCTCGCTTCTACCTACGAGGCGTACGGAGCTCTCGAGCGAGTCGAAAAGACCGCTATCTCCAAGAGCTCTGACGAGGAAGCCGCCTTCTACTATAAGGACAGCGTTATACCGAGAATGGACGCGCTACGCAAGCTCGTTGACTCTATGGAGATCCTCTGCGCCCGCGAGGTGTGGCCTATGCCCACCTATGGCGATATAATTTTCAGAATATAATTAAAAGCAAAAGCAAGGATTTTGTAAACAAACAATTACAATTTCCTTGCTTTTTATTTTTATTTTTTAAGTATCCCTTGAAGAATCGGGGCAATTCCCTTTGCCATAAGGTCAAAGCCGAGGTCTGTGGGGTGTACTCCGTCGGCGGCGTAATCGTAGCCGATTTCGCGGAAAAATTCGCTGCCGTTTATCATATACACGTTTTTATCCCCTTTGGCTATGGCATTATCATAGGTGCGCCTGATTATTTCAAGCCTTTTGCCCCAAGCGCCGCGAAGGTCGGCTCTCGGACAGCTTATCATCACTATTGGAAGGTCGGGATTTCTTTCTCTTACTGTAAGATAAGCGTTTTCATGCGTTTTTTCAAGATAATCCGCATCCGGCGCATTATAGTCGTAATCGAGCACGAAAATGCTCATATCAAGCCCCGCTATGTAGTCTGTCATTGCCTGCTCCGCCTTGCAAAGACCGCCAAATCCGAGATTTATATAGTTCGTATCAAGCATTCGTGAAATTCTTGCGGGATAGGAGAGGCCCGGACGTGAGGCGCACGCTCCGTTGGTGATAGACGAGCCGTAAAAGACTATTGGCTTATCGTAGGTATATTTCGGTGCGGGCTTTATAGCCGCTCCCTCGTCAACACCAATGAAAAGCTCCTTTACACCGGTATAAAGAGGAAAATTCACCTCGACGATATGCTCGCCTCTCTCGCGCATATTAACAATATCGGTAATATGGGTATCAGGATTTGTTACATCGGGACGGACAATACCGCCAAACTCTCCGTCGACGTAAACGTCAATTCCGCAAGTGCCCATAATGCTCATAGAAGAGAACTGATAGATAGAGGAAAGCTCAGCAGAAACCGCAACGTACGGGCTGTCGGTAACGAATCTTACCCTTCCGCCCGCCGTATTTGCGTAATCCTGCGCAATGCCTGCACTTACGTTTTTTGCTACTTCGCGAGGCATTCTTACATGCCCTTCTTGTGCCTTTATCACTCCGTATATTTCAAATGGATGCTCGTTTATGCCGTAATACTTTATTCCGGGGCGAGTGACACCCTTTTTCACTATCATATTTTCATCAAAATTCTTTTTCATAAGCGCCTCTTAACAAGTTGATACCTAAATTATACACTAAAAAATAAACGAAGTCAATATAAATCGGTTGATTTATCTCTTACATTATGGTATAATTATAGCATAAATATTTGTAAACGGAGATCGTTATGCCTATAGAAATAAACGAACAGGAATTTAAGTCATATCTTACAAAAACATTCTCGCAAAACGGACTTTCCTCCCTACTCTCGATTGAGAGAACCGGTAAATTTCTCGCGCTGACCGTGAGAATGCTTGAGGAAAATGAAAAATATAACCTTACAGCCATAACTGAACCTAAAAAGATAATACTTAACCATTATGCCGACTGCGCCACGCTCTCATCAAGGATAAAGAAGGGCGCGACTCTTATCGACGTTGGGTGCGGGGCGGGATTTCCGACCCTGCCTTTAGCGATACTGCGTGATGATATAAAGATAGTTGCTATGGACTCTACCGAAAAAAGAGTAAACTACGTAAGAGAAACGGCGAGGCTTCTGGGACTATCAAACGTTACTGCCGTTGCTATGCGCGCCGAGGACGGTGCGAAGCTGTCCGAGTACCGTGAAAAATTTGACTACGCTACAGCGCGCGCGGTTGCGGAGCTACGGGTGCTTGCAGAGTTGTGCCTGCCATACGTGAAGGTTGGCGGCAAGCTGCTTGCCATGAAGGGAAAGAATGCAGAGTTTGAGCTGACTGCGGCTAAGAAGGCTATCGCAACCATAGGCGGAAGAGGCGCTGTCTGCGATATGATAACCTTGAAGGCTGACGGCGAGGAGCCTCTTACTCACCCGATAATCTCGGTTGACAAAAAGGAGAAAACTCCGGCGGCGTATCCGCGTCCCTACGCACAGATTTCAAAAAAGCCGCTATAAAAAGAAAAAGCATTGAGTCTTAAATGATTCAATGCTTTTTTGTATTTTCTTATTCCTTTTCCGTCTTTTTTCGTCTGAATCTGCCAAAGAAGCCGCGACCGGCGTCGGTTATCTTTTCCTTACGCTTTACGTTCTTTATCTTCTTATTCAGATCCTCAATCTCGAGGTTATTCGTATCAAGCGACTTGCCCTTCTTGAGTCTTGCCTCATACTGCTCGTGAGTGTAAAGTCCTACGTTTGCCACAAAGTCATAAACCTCGCGGCTCTCAAAGTCAGAGGGCGCGTGCCTGTACCATCCGAGAGCGTCGGCATATCCCGTATGCAAAAGGTTCCAGAACTCCTCCTTGCCGTCATTCCAAAGAAGATTATATATCTTATAGTGGCGGCTGGCAGAAAGGTTAAGGTACGAGATGCTTAAGGGAATATACATTCCGTGATGCGCGAGGAACTCCTTTATCTTAAGGTAGACAGCGGGAACATTGTTATAATATTTGCGGAAGAGCTTTGCGCGCGATTGGTCAGAATAGACTCTGTGGTGGATAAGCACCTCGTCAAGACGCGCAACCCTGTCAGCAAGTGAGAGAGCCGCGCAAACGAAATGCACGTCCTCGAATATGTAAAGCTCGGGAGCAAACACCAGCTCCTTTTCCCTAATAAACGCGGTCTTAAACATCTTGTTCCAGACGTAGCCCGTCGTGCTCAAAAAAATGTAGTCCGGAAATTCATTCTTTGAAACAACGGCACCGCCTGCAAAAATGTCCCCGTGATCCTCGTCTATCGAGGGGGTGAATTTTGATTGCTTGTTATTGTAGATGTCAAAGCGGGAGAGCGCAATGTCAAGATCCTTCTCCACCGCGAGATCATAGAGCTTCTCAAGAAGGGTAGGCTCGTAAAAATCGTCGGCATCAAGGAAAATTATATACTCACCTCTTGCGCGTACTATTCCCTTATTTCTGGCGGTGGAAACACCGGCGTTGTTCTCTGTGACTATTCTGACTCTCGGGTCGGACTCCTGATATTTCTTCACAATATCGAGAGAACGGTCGGTTGAACCGTCGTCAATGCAGATAATCTCGATTTCTCTTAAAGTCTGGTCAATAATGCTATCAAGAGCAGGACGCAGGTAATCAAAGGCGTTATATATCGGTACGATTACAGAAACCTTTATCTGCACCTGCTCTGCATTTTCCGTAGCACCTGCAACGGCGCTCGTTTCTTTAATTTCAGTATTGTTCATAGAAACCTTTATTAATTTTTTACTTTAGTTATGAAAATATGTATTGACTATATTTTAACATTTTTTACAACAAAAGTCAATAGTAATAAGGAATATCCCTAAACAAAAGGAAATATTTATTGTCAGAAGTGAATTTTTATATTATTTTCTGCAAATTAAAAATAGGCAACTCAAGTGCTTTTGCACAAGAGTCGCCTATTTTTTGTCAACTTTTATTGTCAAAAGTTGGGTTTTATGCGATTATATCATTACCGCAGGGGTCTGCATCGGGATCGGAGGAATTCTCTGTAGAATACACAAGCTCCTCGTTCTGAGATGCTGTGTTCTCCTCCTGCTTTTCTGCTCCGTGATCCTGAACCTCAATGGCACGGTACTTACCGATACCGGTTCCGGCAGGAATGAGCTTACCGATAATGACGTTTTCCTTAAGGCCGAGAAGCTTATCCTGCTTGCCGTTGATGGCAGCCTCGGTAAGAACTCTAGTTGTTTCCTGGAAGGAAGCGGCGGAAAGGAAGGAGTCTGTCATAAGAGCAGCCTTAGTGATACCGAGAAGAAGAGGCGCGCCCTCTGCCTTGCGAAGCTCTATTTCGCCCGCGTCGATTCTCGCCTGGATTCTTTCGTTCTCCTCACGGAACTCTACTACGTCAACCTTAGTGCCAACGAGGAAGTCGGTGTCACCCGCGTCCTCAATCTCAACCTTACGGGTCATCTGACGTGTGATACACTCGATATGCTTATCGTTAATTTCAACGTCCTCACCGCGATACACCTTCTGTACCTCGCGGATAATGTAGTCATAAACCGCATCAATACCGTTCATGTGAAGAACGTCTGCGGGGTTAAGGAAGCCCTCTGTAAGCTGCTGACCGCGAACAAGCTGCTGACCGTCCTCTATGCAAAGACGCATACCGAAGGGAATTTCGTAAATTATCTCCTCAGCCGCAGGCATACCGTTTGCATCCGTTGCGCCCTGAACGATAACCTTCGAGAGCTTCTTATCAGAAACGATACGAGCAGTACCGTTATACTCTGTAACTACGGCAGTCTTCTTGGGACGTCTTGCCTCGAAGAGCTCCTCAACTCTGGGAAGACCCTGGGTAATATCCGAACCCGCAACACCACCGGTGTGGAAGGTTCTCATCGTAAGCTGTGTACCGGGTTCACCGATAGACTGCGCTGCGATAACACCGACAGCCTCACCGATAGAAACGGTGGAGCCGTGAGCAAGGTCAGCGCCGTAGCAGTGCGCGCAAACGCCGCGCTTTGCAAGACAGCGAAGAATTGTACGAACCTCAACCTGCGTAATGCCGGCAGCGATAATATCGTTTGCCAGATTTTCGTCAATCATCGTGTTTTCGGGAACGATAAGCTCGCCCGTTTCCTCGTTGACGACGTCGTTTACTGTATATCTGCCGATAAGACGCTCAAAGAACTTCTCAACGACGACCTGACCGGATACGATATCCGAAACTATGATACCGGACTTTGCTCCGCAGTCCTCCTCACGAACGATAACGTCCTGTGAAACGTCAACAAGACGACGGGTAAGGTAACCCGAGTCTGCGGTACGGAGAGCGGTATCCGAAAGAGATTTACGAGAACCCTTTGCACCCATGAAGTACTCAAGCATCGTAAGACCTTCACGGAAGTTAGACTTAATGGGAATTTCGATAGTCTTACCGTTTGTTGCAAACATAAGTCCGCGCATACCGGCAAGCTGACGCATCTGCTTTATAGAACCACGAGCTCCCGATGTAGCTATCATGTTAAGCGAGTTATACTTATCAAGGTTTGCGATAAGTGCGTCGGTAACAGCGTTTGTAGTCTTATCCCAAACGTCGATAACCTGCTTATAACGCTCGTCATCAGAAAGCTCACCCCAAGCAAACAGGTCATTGATCTCGTCAACCTGCTTTGATGCCTCCTCAAGAAGTCCCTTCTTCTCCTTCGGGATAGTCATATCGTATACCGAGATAGAAAGCGAGCCTCTCGTAGAGTACTTATAACCCATAGCCTTGATCTCGTCAAGAACCTTTGCCGCCTCGGCAAAGCCGTGATACTTGATCGTAAGGTCAACTATCTCCTTAAGCTTCTTGGAGGTGGTGGGGAAATTGATCTCAAGACCGAAGGGATCAACGCTTCTGTCAACGTAACCAAGGTCCTGAGGAATTCTCTGGTTGAATATAAGTCTACCGTAGGTAGCATCGATAAGTGCGGATTTCTCCTCACCGTCGATAACCTTAGTAACTCTTACCTTAATTGCCGCGTGCATACCGAGGCGCTTATTCTCATAAGCCATCTCAACCTCGTTGAAGTCGCGGAACACCTTACCCTCGCCCTTCTCGCCGGGGTGGTCGATAGTGAGATAGTAGGAGCCGAGGACCATATCCTGTGAAGGAACGGTAACGGCCTTACCGGAAACAGGCTTAAGAAGGTTGTTTGCAGAGAGCATAAGGAATCTGGACTCTGCCTGTGCCTCACTGGAAAGGGGCACGTGAACGGGCATCTGGTCACCGTCGAAGTCGGCGTTGAACGCAGGACATACGAGGGGGTGAAGCTTTATTGCTCTACCCTCAACGAGTATCGGCTCAAATGCCTGAATGGAAAGACGGTGAAGTGTAGGCGCACGGTTTAGGAGAACGGGATGCTCCTTAATTACGTACTCAAGTGCGTCCCAAACCTCAGGAGCTGCCTTATCTGCCTTTTTCTTCGCATCTCTTATGGAGTTAGCCTTCTGTGTTTCAATAAGACGCTTCATAACGAAGGGCTTGAAGAGCTCGAGAGCCATTTCCTTAGGAAGACCGCACTGGTAAATCTTAAGCTCGGGGCCTACGACGATAACTGAACGTCCAGAATAGTCAACACGCTTACCGAGAAGGTTCTGACGGAAGCGTCCCTGCTTACCTCTAAGTATCTCGGAAAGAGATTTAAGAGGTCTGTTAGACGCGCCGGTTACAGCCTTTCCTCTCTTACCGTTATCGATAAGAGCGTCAACGAACTCCTGAAGCATTCTCTTCTCATTTCTGATAATGATCTCGGGAGCGTTCATATCAAGGAAGTGCTTAAGACGGTTATTTCTGTTTATAACTCTTCTGTACAGCTCGTTGATGTCGGAGGCAGCAAATCTACCGCCGTCAAGCTGAACCATAGGACGAATATCAGCGGGAAGAACAGGAATAGTGTCAAGTATCATCCACTCGGGGCGGTTGTCGCTCTTTCTGAACGCCTCAACGATCTCGAGTCTTTTTATGAGCTTGATTTTCTTCGGTCCTGTCGCATCTGCGAGCTTCTCGCGAAGTTCTTTAGAAAGAGCATCAAGGTCGATCTCGGCAAGAAGCTCACGGATAGCCTCCGCTCCCATACCTGCCTTGAAATCATCCTCGTACTTCTCTCTTGCACTCTTGTATTCAGCATCTGTAAGAAGCTGCTTTTTCTCAAGAGGTGTGTTACCGGGATCTATAACTATATATCTTGCGAAATAGAGAACTCTCTCAAGAAGTCTTGTGGACATATCAAGGATAGCGCCCATTCTGGAAGGGAGAGCCTTGAAATACCAGATATGAGAAACGGGAGCTGCAAGCTCTATGTTACCCATTCTCTCACGGCGCACCTTCTTTGTGGTTACCTCGACGCCGCACTTCTCGCACACCTTACCCTTGAAGCGAACTCTCTTATACTTTCCGCAAAGACATTCCCAGTCCTTAGTCGGACCAAAGATGCGCTCGCAGAAAAGACCGTCGCGCTCTGCCTTAAGAGTACGGTAGTTGATCGTCTCCGCCTTGGTTACCTCACCGTGTGACCAGGAGCGTATAAGGTCAGGAGATGCAAGACCTATCTTTATCGAATCAAATGTATTATTATCCATACTTTGATAGTACCTTTCTTTTAAGAATCAGGTTGTCGGAGCGCCGAAAATTATCGGCGCCTAGTGTCCGTGACGCAGGACAAACCTACTCTGAAATTATTCCTCGTCACCTTCAAAATCCTCGCCCTCGTCAAAGGCGTACTCTTCATCCTCGCCCTCGTCGTCAGCAAAGTCGTCAAGCTCCTCGCCATCATCGAAGGGCTCTTCATCCTCGGAGGATGCTTCCTTCTCGGCGTCAACCGCACGCTCAACCTCGTCAATATTTGCGAAGGCGGGAGTATCGTCCTCTATGATGCCGGAGAGATCAACCGTCTCGCCGTCCTCGTCAAGAACTCTGATGTCAAGGCAGAGAGCCTGAAGCTCCTTAACCATAACCTTAAAGGATTCGGGAATACCGGGTGTGGGAATATTATGACCCTTAACAATTGCCTCGTACGTTTTAGTACGGCCCGTAATGTCGTCCGACTTAACGGTAAGAATTTCCTGAAGGGTGTATGCAGCGCCGTATGCCTCGAGTGCCCATACCTCCATCTCACCGAATCTCTGACCGCCGAACTGCGCCTTACCGCCGAGGGGCTGCTGGGTTACGAGAGAGTAAGAGCCTATGGAACGAGCGTGAATCTTATCATCAACGAGGTGGTGGAGCTTGAGATAATACATTATACCAACGGTAACGGGGTTATCGAAGGGATCGCCCGTACGTCCGTCGTAAAGAGTTACCTTACCATCAATAACCTTGAGCGACTGGGTCTTCATAAGGTTATGAAGCTTCTCTTCATCGTCAACGATAGTCTGATCAACGCGCTGAAGATCCATTTTACCGTCCTCGCGAACAACCTCCATAAACACGGCCTTACCGCGTACGGATTCGTCAGGACGAATGTCACGAGTGTATTTAGCCTGGCGCAGAAGCTCGAGAATGTCGGTCTCCTTCGCACCGTCAAATACGGGAGTCATTATCTTGATACCGAGCTTGCGGCAAGCGATACCAAGGTGAACCTCGAGTACCTGTCCGATATTCATACGTGAAGGAACGCCGAGAGGGTTAAGAACAATGTCAAGCGGAGTACCGTCTGCAAGGAAGGGCATATCCTCGGGAGGAAGGATGCGCGATACGACACCCTTGTTACCGTGACGGCCTGCCATCTTGTCACCGACGGATATCTTTCTCTTCTGTGCAACGTATACGTGAACGACCTTGTTTACACCGGGAGCAAGCTCGTCAGAGTTGGTTCTGTCGTAGATCTTAACGTCAACAACGACACCGTACTCACCGTGACGCATCTTAAGAGAGGAATCCTTAACCTCTCTTGCCTTCTCACCGAAGATTGCGCGGAGAAGTCTTTCCTCAGGGGTAAGCTCGGTTTCACCCTTGGGTGTTACCATGCCGACGAGAATGTCGCCGGGGCGAACTTCTGTACCAATACGGATAATACCGTCTGCATCAAGGTTCTTGAGAGCGTCGTCACCGACGTTGGGAACCTCGCGGGTTATTTCCTGCGCGCCGAGCTTCGTGTCACGCGCTTCTTTAGTAAACTTTTCGATATGGATAGAGGTGTACATATCCTCGCGGACGAGCTTTTCGTTAAGGAGAACTGCGTCCTCGTAGTTGTAACCCTCCCAGGTCATAAAGCCGATAAGAGCATTCTTACCAAGAGAGATCTCACCGCCCTGTGTTGCGGGACCGTCGGCAATAACCTGCCCTGCCTCAACTCTGTCGCCAACGCTGACGATGGGCTTCTGGTTTACACAGGTGCCTTGGTTCGAGCGCTTGAATTTAATGAGATAATAGGAGTCCTTACGACCGGAATCTGTAAGGATAACGATCTCGGAGCCGGAAGCACGCTCAACCGTGCCGCCCTCTCTGGCAACCACGACGGAGCCGGAGTCAACAGCCGCCTTATACTCCATACCGGTAGCAACGATGGGCGAATCGGTTATCATAAGAGGAACTGCCTGCTTCTGCATGTTCGAGCCCATGAGCGCACGGGTGTTGTCGTCGTTCTCAAGGAAGGGAATGCAACCTGCGGCAACCGATACTGCCATCTGAGGACAAGCGTCCATAAGGTCAACCTCAGTGGGAGTAACCTCGATGAACTCCGTGTTAAGTCTTGCGATAACCTTCTTGTTTACAAAATATCCGTTCTCGTCAAGAGCCTCGTTTGCCTGTGCTACAACGTTGTTATCCTCTTCGTCTGCCGTGAGATAACGAACCTCGTCAGTAACGCGGCCGGTAGTTTTATCAACGACTCTGTAAGGTGCCTTAAGGAAACCGTAATCGCTGATCTTCGCATAAGAAGCAAGATAAGAGATAAGACCGATGTTAGGACCTTCGGGAGTTTCTACGGGACAGATACGGCCGTAGTGAGTATAGTGAACGTCACGCACCTCGAAGGAAGCTCTGTCACGTGAAAGACCGCCGGGGCCGAGAGCGGAAAGACGGCGCTTGTGGGTAAGCTCTGCAAGGGGATTGTTCTGATCCATAAACTGTGAAAGGGGAGATGAACCGAAGAACTCGCGGATAGCCGTCGCTACGGGACGGGTATTGATAAGAGCCTCGGGACGCAGGTCGTCAGCGTCGTGAGTAGCCATTCTCTCCTTGATGTTCTTGTCCATTCTGGACATACCGATTCTCATCTGGTTCTGGAGAAGCTCGCCTACGCAGCGAAGACGTCTGTTACCAAGATGGTCGATGTCGTCCGTAGTGCCTATCCCGTGAGTAAGGCAAAGAAGATAGTTAATGGACGCAAATATATCTTCTTTAGTTATATGCTTGGGGCAAAGGAGCGCGTTGCGCTCAGAGGCGCATTTCTTGATAAATTTCTCACGCTCTTCACCTGCAAGCCCCTCAGCGTCAGCCTCTGCTATGATCTCGTTAAGAACTGAGAAGCGAACCTTCTCGCCTGCCTTCACACCACAGTCGGAAAGATCATATCCGAGAACAAATTCGGGACGTACGGTGTTATTACCAAAGACCTTAACCACTCTCTCGGTTTCGGTCTTAACCGTAACGCTGTTGACAAGGCTATTCTCAATCGTCTGTGATATCTCGCGGGTTATTTCGGTACCAGCCTCGCAAACAATCTCACCCGTAATGGGGTTGATAACGTCCTCTGCAAGAGTCTTGCCCTCGATTCTTGAAGCAAGGGCCACCTTCTTGTTGTACTTGTATCTTCCGACGGGAGCAAGGTCGTATCTCTTCGGGTCGAAGAACATATTATTTATAAGTATTTCTGCCGATTCAACGTGTGGAGGCTCACCGGGACGGAGCTTCTTATATATCTCCTTAAGCGCTTCATCGCGAAGAGAGGTGCCGTTTTCCTCAGCGAGTGCCGCACACTCGTCCTTTGCCATAGTGGCGATAAGCATCTCCTCAGAGCCGAACATATCCGAAATAGCCTCATCGGTATCCTGACCGTCGGGGCAAAGAGCGCGTATAAGAACGCTTATCGGAATCTTACGGTTCTTGTCAATCTTTACGTAAAAAATGCCTGCTGCATCAGTTTCATACTCCAGCCACGCACCTCTGTAAGGGATAACTGTGGCGGTGAAATTATGCTTACCCTGCTTGTCAACCTCATCACCGTAGTACATACCGGGTGAACGGACAAGCTGAGAAACGATAACACGCTCGGCACCGTTTATAACAAAGGTACCGTTATCGGTCATTATCGGGAAATCACCGAGGAATATCTGGGCTGTCTTAAGCTCGCCCGTCGCCTTATTGACAAGGCGCACGCCCACCTTCATGTGAGCATCGTAGGTAACCGACCTGTCCTTGCACTCCTCAACGGGATACCTGGGGGTAGGGTCAATCGTGTAATCGGTGAATTCGATGGATAAATTGCCGGTGTAATCCACAATAGGAGAAACGTCGCGCAGAACCTCGTTAAGTCCTTCTCTCAAGAACCACTCGTAAGAGTCCTTTTGCACCTCGATAAGATTCGGCATCTCACACGCCGCCTCAATCTTGGAAAAGCTCATTCTCACATTGTTGCCAAGCTTCCGGGGTTTAAGCATCATAAATAGAATCACTCCATTCCTGAAATTTTACTGAGTCGCAGTCGCACTTGCAAAAAACGGCAAAAAGTCATTTTGTGCAAAATTCTGTTGGGAAAATTGTGCATTTTTTACAAAGTTTACCTGTAAAAAGGGCAGAAATCCCCCAAAAGAAAAAGCGATTATAATGCAGTTTATTATTATAACAATATTTTTCGGATTTGTCAAGCGTTTTCTGAAAAAAAGCTAAAAAATTTTCAAAAACGTGTTCTGAAGCATAAAAAGCGGACATGAGCTTTTGTGCTTTATTCCGAGGCAGAAAATGCACACCGCCTGCAAGCAGATGACTTTAGCCTTGCAGGCGGTGAATATGAAGAATATAATATAGATGTAGAAATCGGAAGGGCGGCAAATTGTAAAAAACTTAATTTTTTAATTCATTTTTCAAATTTTAGACCGCTAAATTTCTGTGTTTTTCAAGCCAAAAGCACCAAAAATGTAATGTTTGGTTTTCATTTTGTAGCATTTTGACATTAAAAAGCTCTGTCACGTTGCATCAATCTTTACCGACGAGCTTTCCTGTCCCGAAATTATATAATGAGCATCAAGTCTTATCTGCGAGGTTGCGAAAACGCGCATCATTACGCAGGTAAGCTGCATATCCTCGTCAGAGGGCCTTGTTTTTCCTCGCGGGTGATTATGAGCTATTATAACGCTTTTTGCACCTCGTTTTGCTGCTATCTCCAGCATTTTTCGGGGTATGATTTCAGAGCAATTCACCGTCCCTGAGGCAACCTTATCACAAGCGATAAAGGCAGATTCCTTGTCGAGTGAGATGAGATACACGACCTCGACAGGCTCGTAAAGATAAAGCGCCTTAAGGTAGTCAAGAATCTGTTCGGTTGAATATACCTCGTAGGGTTTATAGCTATCCGTCACGCGTCTGCTCGTTATCGCGGCGAGTATTTTTATTTGACCGGCTGCACCCTCTCCGACCTCTGCCGACAGCTCGTCTATACCGGACTGGAAAATGTACTCGAGCGTTCCGAAGCGCAATAGCAGCTTATCCGCAATAGCGCGGCCTTCACCTCTGCAGACAGGCTCGATAAGCTCACCCAGCAGTGCTACGCTCTCGTCCTCCGCACAATAAAAGTCGAGCTTCTCCCCAATAAAATCGGCGTCATCATAGGATGGGCTTGGCGTATCGGATTTTTGCCGAAGATGTAATTTTTGATAAAGTCTGCGCTCGAAATTTTCCATCATGCCGCTAGCATTCTCTCCGCAGACCACGAAATGCTCGATAAGGTTTACACCGACCTCCGAAAGTCCCTTCTTTATCTCATTATTAGTAACTCTGTCAGAGGGGCTTGGTACATCCGGACCAAAGGGGTGGTTATGCGCTATGACTGCAACAGAGGCGCGCTTTTTAAGTGCTATATCAATAAAGTCCTTGGGCTGTACCGCTGACGAATCAAAGTCGGTATCATAAATATCGCAAAGCTCAATCGGATGCATTGAATTATCAAGATAAAGCACCGACACCTTGTATTCACCGCACTCCTTGTAATGATTTACAAAAAGGCGCTTTATATCCGCAACTCCCTCAAAGGCACAATCGCCCGAATCGCACTCAAGCTTAAGCTGCAAGGGAATCTCCGCAGCCTTCCCTATCAGCTCGGCAACTCTTTTTCCGACTCCCTGCACGCTCATAAGCTCTTCTTCAGACGCAGAAAAAACGCCCTCAAGCGAGCCGAAGGCGTAAAGAAGTCTTTTTGCTATTGGATTTGTGTCCTTATACGGTATTACGCTGTAAAGTAGCATTTCAAGAATTTCGTACGTGTCGAATATCTCAGCGCCATAGGCGGCGAATTTGGCGCGCATACGTTTCCTGTGACCGAGATGGACCTGATTGTCTTCTAAATGCTTAGGAACCATTAAAGACTTTCCTTTTTATAAAATTCTCTATCGTAAAATTCCGGCGAAATCAACGGAGAAAAGCCGGCAGGCTTCGTCGCCTCAAGCATATTTATAAGAACGCCCTGTGAAGAAAAGGCGGTTTCATATTCCGTCATAATATTGCCCTCATTCCACTCGGACGAGTGAAGGTCACGGGTCATTTTATCAAGACGGAGCTCCATCGCAGAAAAATCCTCAAGAGAAAAATCAAACAGGGCATCGTTATCAGTCTTGAAGGTTATTTTTCCACCGTCCCTCAAGAGATTGAAATAAACGGCAAGATACCGTCTGTGCGTCAAGCGGCGTTTAGCATATCCCTTCTTTGACCAAGGGTCAGAGAAATTAAGAAATATTCTGTCAACGCTTCCTTTCGCGAATATTTTAAGCAGGTTGTCGGCTGTGTCAATTATGAAACGAAGATTGCCGCCGCCCTCGCCGAAAGCTTCCTTTGCCTTCTCCGCGCCGAGCACTACACAGTCGCTGACGCGCTCCATAGCAAAATAAGCAGCCTCGGGATAGCGCTCCGCCATCTTACAGGCAAAGCCGCCCTTTCCCGCTCCTATTTCAAGAAAGACGGGGGCGCCGCTCATATTCATAACGGCTCCGGGGTCGGACATAGGCTCCGTTATATTATCAAGAACAAGCGCAGCACAAGCGTCAAGCCTTGCCTCACCGTTCTTTTTCTTTCTCATTCTCATATAGGGTCGCCCCTTCCGTATTAATCGTCGTTTTTGCTGAACTCGGCAAGCTCGAGTCCCGGGTTGTCCTCAAGTACCCAGCGGATAGTCCACTCGCTAGTGAATATAAGAAGATTCTTTCCTCTGAAGTCCTGAACCCACTTGGTATCATGGGAGAGCTTCAAGGTTTTAGGGTCAAGGTCCTCGTTTGCTATCCAGCGTATCTGGCTGTAATTCATATTAGAGCGGCGAAGATCACAGCCGTACTCGTTCTTCAGCCTATATTCGAGCACCTCGAACTGCAGCACGCCCACAACGCCGACGATAACTCTCTCAAGACCCGAGTTTGGCTCAAAGAATATCTGTATCGCACCCTCTTGGGCTATCTGGTTCATGCCTTTAGCAAACTGCTTACGCTTCATTGAGTCAACCTGCTCAACAAGAGCAAAATGCTCGGGAGCGAAGGTAGGTATGCCCTCAAACTTTATCTTTTTTCCCTTCTCGCAAACTGTATCACCGATAGCGAAGATTCCGGGGTCAAATACACCGATTATATCGCCGGCATAAGCCTCGTCTATAACCTCTCTCTCCGCCGCCATCATCTGCTGGGGCTGGGAGAGCTTAAACGCCTTTTGCCCCTGCACGTGATAATAGTCCTTACCGCGCTCAAACTTTCCCGAGCAGATACGCATAAACGCAATCCTGTCCCTGTGCGCCTTATTCATATTCGCCTGAATTTTGAATACAAATGCGGAGAAGCCCTCGTCAAAGGGATCTACTGTTGCGCCCTCCGCAACTCTTGGAAGAGGGGAGGTCGTCATCTTAAGGAAATGCTCGAGGAATGGCTCAATGCCGAAATTGTTAAGTGCGGAGCCGAAGAATACGGGCGAGAGCTTGCCGTGCCTTACAGCCTCTAGGTCAAAGTCAAAGGAGGCTCCGTCAAGCAGCTCAACCTGCTCAACCAGCTCTGCTCTCTGATACTCGCCGATAAGCTCGTCGAGCTTTGCCGTATCGGTTATCTCGCAGTCAATACCGTGTATCCTGTCACGACCCCTGTGGGAGTCGCCAAAGGAGAGTATCGAGCGCCTATCTCTGTCGTAAACGCCCTTGAACTTTTGTCCGCAACCGATAGGCCAGTTCATCGGATAGGTTCCGATGCCGAACTCGCGCTCCAGCTCGTCAAGAAGGTCGAACGGGTCTCTTGCCTCACGGTCCATTTTGTTTATGAAGGTGAAGATAGGAATGTCGCGCATAGCGCATACCTTAAAGAGCTTTCTGGTCTGCGGCTCAATACCCTTTGCCGCATCTATTACCATCACTGCAGAATCCGCCGCCATAAGAGTACGGTAAGTGTCCTCGGAGAAATCCTGGTGGCCGGGAGTGTCAAGAATATTTATACAATATCCGTCGTATTCAAACTGCAATACAGACGAGGTGATGGAGATACCTCTCTGCTTCTCAAGCTCCATCCAGTCAGATACCGCGTGCTTGTCGTTCTGCTTGCCCTTTACCGAGCCGGCAGACTGTATAGCACCGCCGTAAAGCAGGAACTTTTCAGTTAAGGTAGTCTTACCTGCGTCGGGGTGAGATATTATGGCAAACGTGCGCCTTCTTTTTACCTCTGATACAAAATCAGCCATCTTCGCCTTTCTTACGCCCCAGCGCATCACGCGGTAGGCGTACTTTCTTTTCGCTTTATTTTAACCAAATTATTTTATCACATATTTTATTTTTTGTCAAGTACGGTAAATAATATTGTTACGAATTTTACGTACAATGGTGCCTGCCCGTTTGGTATGAATAATCTAATAAAATCACGGCGCCCGAAAAGCGAGCGCCGCTTCAGTTTGTGTTGCAGCAACCGGAATTTGTTTTGTTTCCCGACAAATCAAGTTTGCGTTTATAAGCGATACATAGGCGGTGCTCTTTTTCTTTTTTCATATCTTCTCTCCTTCTTCTTTCATCAAGCGCACCTTATCAAAAAAATAAAAGATGCACCAACCGAGGTCAGCGCACCGAAAAAGCGCCTCTCTCATTGTTGTCACACAAGCTTAAATCCATTTCGGGCATAAGCAAAAAGAGAAAACGCCTTTTACCAAGGTATAGTTTCCCCAAAATGGATATTATTAACTTGTGTGACGCGAGTATTATAGCATATTTCAAGAAGATTGTCAACATTTTTATATTTTGCGCTGAACATTATTTTGAGATGAATCTAATTTATTTCTTATTCTAATGATCAAAGGTGACCCCTATTTTCAAGAAATATTTGCTACTAATAATTCCCCATATCGCGCCAAATACTAATAAAAAATGAAAGGAACAACGGTATGCAAACCGATACTATAAGGCTCCTGCGAGAATGTAACGCAGGAATAAAAATGGGCGAGGACGCAATAAAGTACGTTCTTCCCCACGCTCACAGCGATGAACTGAAGCACACCCTCCAGGTCTGTAAGAACACTCACGCCTCGCTCGGCGACGAAACCCACGAGCTGCTTCTGCGCCATAGCGCTAACACAAAGGACCCCCACCCGATGGCACGTGCTATGAGCAGTATGAAGATACGCGCCACAATGGCGGCAAAGGAAAGCGACAGCCGTATAGCCGATCTGATGACGGACGGTTGCGATATGGGCATCAAGTCACTCACGAAGTACCTTAACAGGTACAAAAACGCCGACACCGAAGCAAAAAATATTGCTAAAAGGCTCATCGCATCCGAGGAATATCTCGAAAGTAAAATGCGTGCTTTTCTTTAATTGCACTCATAGCAAAGCGCAAATGTAAATGAAAGTTTTCATTTACGCGCAAATTTGCCGCACTCAACCACACTCACCCGTCCGCGCTACCCTATTTGAGCACCATACTCGAAAAAACATTTGAAAATTATTTGACAAAAATCAAAAAAACTCTTGACTTTTGCCAAAACGAGTGATATAATATATTAGACTTTTCGGGAAGGCAATAGCCCTCTAAGCGAAAAAAGTCAATATCTGGGTGTGGCGCAGTTGGTAGCGCGCTACCTTGGGGTGGTAGAGGCCGCAAGTTCAAGTCTTGTCACTCAGACCAGAAAAAGCATAGAAAACAGCCGTTTTCTGTGCTTTTTTCTTTTGTTTTTAGCGGTTTTTCGTACTTTTTCGGTCAAACGGCCTCGCCAATAATTCCCTTGACCACAATAGCGACCACAATTGATTTTCTACGTCAGAATAAAGGAGAACGTACGTTATAGTACTGTATTTTTTATTTTACCTCCATATTTCGTTTTTTAGTTATCATTGATATTGATAATATTCAATAATTAAAGGCGTTAATCGTAGCTTGCGATTAACGCCTTTAAACTTTCTTCAAAATGCAAATTGCTTGATTTTATTGCCAATTAAACGAAAGCCAATGCTTTATCAGAAATATATTCTTGCACACATCCAAATGTTTCAATTTTCTCAGATCCGTCAACCGTATTTTTCCTATATCTAAAAACACCAATATCTTGCGGAATCGTTGATATCTTGGTATTAGGCATAACTTTCTTGATTTTTAAAGATATATCTTTATCTTTTTTTCCTTTGTTGCCTACCACAAAAAACTTACTCGATAAAGCCTTTATTCTTTCGATATCTTCTTCTGTGGGAAGCTTGCTGTTTTTATTGTATACCGTCGTTGCTGAAATAGGTTTTTCCTGCAATAATGTAGTCCAGATCTCATCTAAGTGTCCTGTTATGCTACCATGATGAGGAACCTTAAAAACCGATGATTTGGTTTTCGGATGTGCATATTCATTTACTATTTTCCCCCATCCATCCTCTTTTGAATTGGTAGATTCCATGTCGCTTCCTAGCAAAAAACCATCTCCATTATATTTCAATAGCAAAACTATGCTTAGCAAATTATCACTTGGAAAACAATACGATGTAGCTTGTTTCGATGACGGCAACAGTATCTTATCAAGAAATCTAAATAAATCTTTGTCACTTGGAGACAGAGAATAAACCTCCGCTTCCTCTTCGTGTTCATTGGAATAGATTCTTTTATCTACTGTAGCAAAAATAACATTTTCCCCATTTCGATCACGAATAAAATCATATACTTTACGGAACTCTTTTGTACTAGGATTGTTCTCCTCAAAACCTCTTGAGATGTATTGATTGAATTTTTGTTCTCTGATTATCGGACTAATAACCAATTTTACCTCTTTGCTAGCCTCATTTAGTATATCAGAAATGCCAGATATATGGTCTTGGTGCCAATGAGTCAATACAACTTCACTAATTGAGGAAATGGGCAAATTCAGGCTGTTCAAATAATCAATAGCTATAGGATTGCTCGTGCTCGAATTAACGAAAGAATCTATTACTATAAATTTTTGATTTTTACAGCATAATACGATGCACTCTCCAAATCCACGACCAAAAATGGAGATCTCTATTTCATCAGCCGTCGGTGGAGTCTGAAACAACGATTGATCTAAAAAACTCTGTCCATTCATTAGCTTTTCTTTCTGCTTCCTCAATTTTTTGCGAACTCAATGCTCTTGTTCTTCTTAAAACAATTTTGGATATATTTGTTTGTTGACCTGTTTTCTGTGTTTCTTTTCCTATTAGCCAAACAAAGCTTGCTCCGATATTAATCAACGCTTTATCCGATGGATACTGCAAATCTTCAAAATCGAATTCTGCTAGAACTTTTTGAGTTTCATCAACAACACTTGTCAATACTGCTGTAAAGGTTTCTGATTCAAAGTTTATTGTTTCAACAATACCATTGTATTGCTCTAAATATCTATAAAAAGTATCGGTATCGATCCTTTTATACTCTTTCGCTATATGCCTAATTGCAACTTCTACATTTTCAGACACTCTAACTTTTCCACCAGAAGAATTTAAATATAACAAATTAGAACTGGTAGCAAATTCATGTTCCGACTGCTTATCTGTCGTAACTACATTATCGTTCAGTGCAACCATTAAAGCATCCAATTCGTCTTCGTCTCGCAATTTAACAGGATAACTCTTATCCTCTTCACTAGCATCCAGATCAATGTATGAAGAGTTTTTATTGTCAAACATCTTCCTTTAACACCTCTATCAATAAATCCTGCTGGAGATTTTTCATTTTATCAAAAGACAATTCAAACAACTCATCCAAACGTTCCATTACATTATCAGCCATAGAAGCATCATCTTTAAAATCAGTATGACTATTGCAATTAATAAAAATACCCGGTTTTATGATAGCGGATGGTTGCAATGTCATTGCAATGTGCTCCGTATCGCTATCGCTATTTTTTTGCATAGTTATAGAAATCAAACCGCTTTTCCTATCATCGCCAGAAACCTCGTCCTCTAGCAAAGATTTCCAATACTTTTTGGGAGCTAATCTATCTCCAACCAATTGGTACTTTGATTTATCTCCCACATTATAGTGTGCACTATAATTTAGACCCATAGCACTGATAATTAAACCGCTGAATTTTTCAAAAGTCTTAATAACAAAATCTTTCAAAACAACAAACGGTTCTTTTTCTGCTATTACTTGAAATCTTTTCTGTTCAATACGTATATCCAATTGAGAAGTCTTAAACATAGTAATTTGATTGGAAACTACCATAGGAGAAGTTTTGTTGTTTTCTGCAATATTGACTTCTTCAGGAGATATGATCTCATTTCGTTTAAACCATTCTGGTTGAAACATTAACGGATTAAAATCACCAATTAACACAATAGAACATTGATTTTTTTCAGGAATGTATGCGATTTCCATTATAATTCTCCAATCATATATCTTCCATATTACTTAAATATTAATTTCAAGAAAATTATATCACAAAATTTAAAGATTTTCAATAATATGGAACAAATTTTATATATTTCATCAAAAAGTCCAAAGGACGCTTTTCAGGCTACCCACTTCTTTTATTTCGCACCCCTGTTCTTTTTGTCAATTAAATATATCACATATGATATCCAATTAACACGGTAACAGATCCCTCCTGAGCATTTTATTTGCTTTCTGCGTATCAAAACTCGAATTTAAAAATGTCAAGTTTTTTTGAAATTTACTTGACATTTTGGTTATTTCAAATTCGCTATAAGAGTCTTCCATCTAATAAAAATGCCTTTAGCGACAAAAAATATTAGATGAGACTATGAGTTGATAAACAGTTGTAACTTATTTAACTTAACCAAAAAGTTAAATAAGTTACAACATCAGCGACAGCCGTTTTTTCGGCTGTCGCTTTTGCGTTTACATGCTCATCTCGAGTCCAAGTGTGCCCTCTTCTCTTTCGCGGTTCATCTTGTCTATGAGCTCCGCAAGCTTTGCTTTGCATTCGTCTTCTGTTTTACCGTACACGTTCTCTGAGATTCGCTTTCCGTTAACGGTCGGGGTATATCTGCCCTGCCAGCAGTTCTTGCTGAGTTGCTTGACGTAGCCCGTGCCTGACTTGCGTTTTTTGCCCTTGTACGCCTCGAAATCGGGACGAGGGTATGACTTTCTCTCTTCCTTCTCTTCTTCCTCAAAATCGGCTTCTTCTGCGTTGCCGAAGGCTTTGTCAATCTTCGCGGCAGCGCTCTTCTGCATCTCGTCAGTGGTATGCGAATATGTATCCAGCGTTTCGCTGACCGAGGCATGTCCGAGGGTTGCAGACAGTGTCTTGACGTCCATTCCGTAGGCAAGCGACATGGTCGCATACGTGTGTCTCAGCGCGTGGAATTTCACGTGCTTGCATCCTGCGTGCTCAAGTATTTGCGACAGCTTCTTTCTGCACGCAGTGGGGTCTCTCGGCTTGTCCTCGTACACGGGTGACGGGAAGATCCAACGCGAGTTAACGCTCTCCTTGTATTCTCTCAGCATATCAAGCAGTGGTTTTTGAAGTATAATCGTGCGGTTTGAGGATTTTGTTTTCAGCGTACTCACTGTCGGCACTTTACCGACCATGTTTATCTGCCTTGTAATTTTCACTTCACCGTTCTCGAAGTTTATGTCATTCCATTGAAGACCGAGGAGCTCGCCTCGTCTTAATCCTGTTCCGATATCCAGCATAAACATTTCGAAGAAGCCTTCTTCCTTTGCCTGAATCATAAGCCGTTGCATCTCCTCCGGGGAGAGCACGTCCACCTCTGCCGAGCGCTTCGGAATCGGTGTGCATGCATCGGCAGGGTTTGAGAGTATCAGTCTATCCCTTACTGCGCGGTCGAGAGCTGCCTTGCAATGAAAATGGATACTCCTTATCGTTGTCATCGACAGTCCCTCTCCGTATATCTCCTGCCTGATGAGTCTTCCGCCATATCTGAGCTCCGCATAGAATCGCTCAAGCATACTTGCAGTAATGCTCTTTAACGGTATATCACCGATTTTGGGGATTATCTGATCATATATTCTGTGCTCGTAGGTTACACGGGTTGATGCTTTCAGTCCGAGCTTGCAATAGGTCTGATACCAATGATTCATCCAATCTCCAAACCTCATTTCGGGGCATATTTTGTACGATGCGACCGTGCCTATCTCTTGCTTCAGCTTTTCGAGCTTATCAAGGCACTCGCTCTTTGTTTTAGCGGTGACGTTTCTGGTCTTTGGATTGCCCTTTGAGTCATATCCTACGAAGACTCTTCCCTCCCATCTGCCGTCACTTTCTCTGTATCTTACTGTTCCTTCTCCGTTTTTTCTTTTTCCCATATTTTTAAATCCTTTCCAAATAAATCTGTCATAAAATTGTTTACTATTTTTGATGCATTTTTCTGCATATCCGTTGTTACGTGTGTGTATGTGTCGAGCGTAAACGAAGCATCCGTGTGCCCGAGTATTGCCGAGAGTGTTTTCGGATCGACTCCGCTTGAGGCAGCATGCGTTGCGAAGGTGTGTCTCAGATCGTGAAATCTTATATCGGGGAGCGCGGCTTCTCTCAGAAGACTTTTCAGTTTGTTATAAGCCGTTTGCGGATTCATCGGCTTGTTTAAATCATTTACGCTCGGGAATATCCATTCGCTCGTTGCATTCTTTTTCCTCTCTGAGAGCATTCTAGATACGCTTCTCGGGAGTATTATTTTCCTTCGGCTTCGCTCAGTTTTCGTTTCGCCTACCGTCACCTTTCCGTCCATATAGGTTGCCGATTTTCTGACCGACAGCTTTCTGTTCACCTCATCGTAATCGCTCCATTTGAGAGCACATATTTCTCCTTTTCTAAGCCCCGTCATGCACTCGAGATAGAAGAAGTCGTGCCATCCCACATGCCCCTTTGCAATCTCAAGCAGTCTTTCCACCTCGGTTTCTTGGAGTATTGTTTTCTCCTTATAATCCGTTTTGGGAATTACCGCACCCTTTGTAGGATTTGAAGGAATAATCCTTTCCTTCACTGCACCGTCGAGTGCCTCGTGCAGAAGCATGTGCACCGAGCGTACCATTGAATTTGACAGTGCGAATCCGTCCTCGGGATGCTCTGTTGCTCTTCCCCCTTCTTTAAGTTGGTTATACATTTTCTGAATGTCGGAGGTTCGCAGATTCGTGATTGGCTTTTTACCTATGTAAGGAATCATATGCGTTTCAATATAATTCTTGTATCCGCGATATGTTGTCGGTCTAATCATATGCTTTTTATAATTATCGAGCCAATCGATTAACCACTCACCGACTGTCATTTGGCATTTTTCAACGAGGTTTGCACCAGCGTATCTGAATTTAAGCTCATTCAGCCTAGCCATTAGTGCTTTCTGTGTTTTCGCGGTGACGGTTTTGATAATGCAAGTGCCGTCCTTTTTCTTACCGATGGTAATTCTTCCTTCCCATCTTCCGTCCTTACGCTTTCTTACCGTTCCGTCACCGTTAGGTCTTCTTCCCATGTGTGCACCTTCTTTCGTTTTTCAAACCAAACAATACCACAGAACTATGTACATATCCAGACGCACGCGCAAGAGTTATCAAATTGTTATCAATCATAATCATATCAACGTTAGCTCCGCATTCCTTTTATCTTCGATTTCTCTGCGCTGGCGTTTATCAATTGTAGGTAGCTTCTTCGCATCGTCACCGCTGAGCTTATCAGAGAATATATTACCGAGGTTTTTAAATAACCTTGTTACTGCCGTTGCGGACACACCTTTCCGCGACTCGTAATATTTAGTCTTCTGCGTATGATATTCTGAATCCTTTTTCTTATTACCGGGAGGAAGCATTTTGACCGCTTCCCCCTCTTCGTTTAGAAGAATTTTCATTGCTTCTCGAATGATATCATTTTTGATACTGTTGAATTCCTTGTTTTCGGATAACGGTATCTTCGGAGGCACGTTCCGCGAATACATTCTCTGTATTTTATATTTCTCCTCATACCACATATCGTAAAGCTTTGCTATATCCTCATCCTCTGCAAGCAAATCAACAATTGAATCAATTAAATCCTTCACGTCGCGCTTTAAGTATCCGTATACTTTTTTAGCTTTTGTATTATGTAATCGAATTGATAATTCAATAAGCTTTTGTCTTATTTCCTCGTTCTCATAAGTACCGTTTTCAATTCTTGATAATATTTCAGCGAGCTTTTCCTTGAAGTCGGATTTCAATTCATTTCTGATTTTTGTTTGCTCCTCTGCGATGTGATATATGTCATCTTGAAATATTGTATTTACAAGTGACGAGCGCATTCTTTGAATACCTATTTTTGATAAGTAACCTTCATCGCTTTTACTTGAATAAATAATAACGTGAATATGCGGATGATGGCTTTCGTTATGAAATGCACCGTACCATTTTAATTCGCTTAAAGGTATTTTGAAGTTTCTTGCTATTTCTTCGGTTTTAGAGCCAATTACGTCGCGCCATCTTTTTGCATTATTAAACCCGAGCCGTTCCGCATCTTCTCTTCGAAGCGATACAATCATTGTCCACACGTTTCCGTCGTGATTTGCAATTTCCTCGGAAACCTTTTTGAGATTAATATTTTCATCAATCGAAGAGAACAAACCGTGCGAGCCTGATTTCTCAACACGAGGTCTTGTTGCAATATAATCTGCATACGTTGCTTCGGTAATAAAAAGATTATTATCCTCTATTGCTCTTGTAATGAATTCACTCGCATTTTTAATTGTCGGTGATTTTAAATAATCATCGTACTCTAGCATTTCTACACTGTCGGGATAATCGCGAATTATCTTTTCAATTAAATCAATTTGATTTTTAGTTACCTGACTTTCCGAATTGTTTTTCGGTAATTTCTCAACTCCCTCTCGTGTTGCAACGTATTTAACGTAATTACCCTTGTGCTTTGCACTCTTCGGTTTATAATATTTGAATTTGGTAATTAAGTTTGCCATCTGATTGCATCCTCAAAAGAAATCGTACCGTTAATCTTTTTAACCTCACTTGCACAATCCGCACGCAACTTATCAAGCGGTGCTTGTCCTATTCCGTTGCTATATGCAAGAAGATTTTTAATCATACTTAATTCAACCGCAATTCTGAACAGAGAACCGTTATGTCGGTTTTCATTTTCATTCATTAAAGACTTAAGCGTAGTTAATACAATTTGCGGAACGTAATCCTGCGTTGAGCTTCTGAGATATCCGCAATAGAAGTTAACTGCCTTTTCGATGAATTCGCTTATCCTTTTGCAGTTGCCCTTCTGCATTAGCTCTTCTACCTCTTCCCTGGTTGACGGCATCATCCATACCGTGTATCTTTCCTTAGTTTCTTTTGTAATTTTTTCTTCCATTTCTTTTTCCTTTCATAATGTTTTTAATAATGTCGGTCAATTCCCCTGAATCACTGGGAAAACCCGCACTTCCGGCGCTCCTTCGAGCGTTATTTTATTTTTACAGCGTTCTTGCTCATTTTAGCGTTGCTCCCGAAAACCCTTTAAAGCTCTCGTAATCTCGTGAATTCGGTCGGCTCTGCCGTCCGATGTGAGACGGGTCGCGGCAACAGCGCTGACCCTTTCTCCTGCTTATATATCGACCCTACGCCGCATTGCTCATATTCCTCGCAAAGCGTCGTGACTCGGTCGATTCTATAAGAGCTTTCACAAGCATCGCCTCTTTATCTCGGGAGTGCATCATACCGTGTTTCGCTATCCAGCCACTCCAGAAGCCTATCACGCGGAATTATAATTCTTCCTGCAACCACCTTAAGCTTTGGGAACTCTGCGGTGCGCACAAGCTCATAAGCACTTGCGCGTGATATTCCGAGTAAATGTGCCACGTCCATCACGTTTAAGAACATTGGCATCTCTTCCTTGTTTTTGAATAATGATTTGTTCAATTTAATTTTCCTTTCTTCTTCAATTTGTTATCGTATTTTTCAAGTGCCGCCTGAGCTAACATTTTTGAATTTTGTATTCGAATGAGTTTATCGAAGTACGCATCTTCAATCGGCTTCAGCGGTTGAAGAGTATAAAGCAAGCTGCCGTTATGATTTCTGCCGTCCTTCGTTCTTACCATTGTCGGCTCGGTATAAATAAGACCGCGCCTCTCGAGTCCTTCAACGTATTTCTTGACGGTATTCTTGCTCATTCCGACAGCTGTGCCTATTGTGTTGTAGCTTGGGTAACACTGAAATGTTTTTCTGTCCTCGCAATACATTAAATAGATATATACGAGTATTTCACCCGAGACGAGTCCCAGATTAAAAATTGATTTCGGCACCGGGAAGTAAGTTCCCGGTATATCTCTCGTGTCATGAGTATATTTCAATAAATCCCTCCTTTTTGAAAAGTTTTAATTACATTTGCATTCATTTGCAAATAAAAAAGAGTGCCGAGCTTTCACTCGGCACTCACGTGCTTCGGTAGGTTAATCTTTTTTGATTTTTGCGCTTTTGATTTGATGAGGATAATCGAAGAGGTTTATCGCATACGAATGCCCTCTTATTTCCTCTTCATGCTCTTCTACAAATTCAATATCCATAGGATAATAAGAATCGGGAACGATAACCTTTGAAAGAAGTCTTCTGTTTTTCTCATAAAGCAAACACGCAAATAATAAATGTCTGCACGCTGAGATGTTATAACGAGATTCTTTAGGATTATCTATCTCTTTTAGAAGCATTGCGAGAATATGATCGTTTACAGCATTTTTTGAGACGGCAGAAAGACAATTGGCGAATGCTTCTTCGGCTTTCTTTACAAGCAAAGCTTTTTCATCATCCTCGGCTTTTCTTGCACGTGTTTGAAGCGATGTGATTTTTTCATGAGCTGAAATTGCTGTCTCAATAATATTTTGCTTACTGCGGGAATCGTTATCGCCTTTGTCGCTTTCATCGAGCGCAAAGAGCTCAGCGAGCTTTACGGTGGTGTGCGGTTTTGCTCTGTCGCTTATTCCATTTACAATATCGTATATAAATGACATCGGACAGTCAAGCTTTGCTTCATCATTTCCTCTTATTTCATCCTCATTTCCTATCATAAAATTATAGAAATCGGGAAGCTTATCTCCGTTAGCTTTCTTGAAATCATTTTTGCGTTTAGAAAGAGAACGGAGAACCTTCGTTGCATCAACCGGATACAATCTTTTTGCTTTATCAATCTCCATGCCCGACATTACTGCGAGCTTACATATATCGTAATATATTTCGTATAACTCTTGTTTTGCATTTTCAATTGATTCGGGACTGCTTGTGTCTGCGTTAAAGTAGATATGCCAATGGAGACTGTTTAGAAACTGCGAGAGATTTACTATCTCACCGATTTTGTTATTACCGATGATTCGGTCAAGCCTTGCGATGTCCTTCGGAGTATTTTTATAATCTGTTTTACCGCAGGGATCAACCTTGCACACGGGAACGCTGAGAGCATAATAAATATCCGCGAGTCCGTGCTGTATAAATCCGGGATTGTTCGTTACCAGCATCGAGTCGGAATCATAATCGCAACCGTTTAATCTTTGCTGAATATTATCTCCGATAGCATTTACACAGATGATGTTCTCGGTAAGATTAAAGTATTCGACAAGCTTTGGCTGGAGCACGTTTCTTACTGCGAAGAGGTTTCCCATAGTTATATGCGGACTTCGCGCTCCGAGCATTACCTGGTTGTGCGGAAATCTCTGTGAATGCACCTCATTGTTCTTAAGAAGCAACGGCTCTGCCGGCTCGTATTTCTTAGTTATCGCTGCCGTTAGGAATTCATAAGGATTGCCGAATATCGTTTGGTAATTACCCGTAACCGCAATTCTTCCCTTTTTAAGTCTTCTCTTATAATGCTTCAGGGTATCGCTTCGGAAGTTCTTATAAAAATCTGTGTATTGAAACAGCGGTGTTCTTACCGTCATATCCAAAACTACATCACGTCTGTAAGTATCGAGGGACAGTTCATCCTCGTCATCAATTTGCGCATACTGTGAAGTCATATTGATATAGTATCGCAGATATATGGGATCATCGAGAAGCTTTTTGTAAAAGTCAAGGCTTTGTTCAAGAGCCTCTTTCATCTGCTCGCGGTTGATGTTAAGGGTATTCATCAACTGATAGTTCGTATATGCCATATTGCCAAACATAGCATGCGAACCCTTGTCCGTTTTAACAACACCGAATGCAGAGGTTTTCTCGCCCTCATACACCGCATCAAGCCAAGCCTTGAACGCATCTCCGAGCTTCATACCCTTCGGCATAAACTTGAGATACTTTACACTGCTCTCAGTAATAACGAGCTTGATGTCCTCAACCTTTCTTGCGGTTGTATATCCTGCGAGCTGTCTTATCTCGGTGATGTTATTATCCTTAAACCACTTTTGCAGGTTCGTATTGAACGCACAGGTTTTGAAGAAGCGGTTGCGAAGGAGCATCATACCCTTGTCTTTATATCCGGATCTCTCGAACTCGCTGACATCGAGCAGTGCTTCTCCGTCCCAGATGACATTTTCAATCTCGGTTTCTTCCTCGGTCGCTGTAAGTCCTCCGTCCGCATCCTTTTTCACGCATACCGCTTTGGTTTTGAACTTGCTGACCTTATCGGGAATTATAAGAATTGCTTTTTTCGGAAGCCTGATTACTCTTTCTATACTGCTTAGCGTAAGCGCAATATAGGCCTGCCACGAGGCTTGGTCGGATACGTTTTCCTCAGCAAGTCCGCAAGAGCTCCAGCGCATCATATCCTCGTATAACTCTTCTATGATGAATAAGCACTTTCCGCTTCGGCTCGCACCTGCGCTTCGCTTATAACGAACGTAATGTACACCGTCAATATCGAAGCCGTGCGTATATAGGTGCTCGCGTATATCCTCACATTTCACCGAGGAAGGTATTTCCGTTTTACTTCGCTTATATACCTTCTTTTCAGCATCGTATGAAAAATGCTTTCCGAGCACGTCTTTATCAAGAGGCTTGTCTACCGGAATATAACTCTTGTCCTTTTCGTAAGCAATTTCTATTGCCACGAGTAAGTTCTCTCCGCCAACACTCTTTACGCAGACGTGATCTGCCATATCCGCTTCGGTAACGGAATAACCGTATCTTACGAATCTGTTGCCTTGTTGCTCATACAGCTTCACAGAATAGTTAAATGCTATGTTAATAAGGGCACGGCAATATTCCTTATCCTCTAGGTAGGGATAACCTATATAGTCTGCATGTTTTTCGTAAATCTCTTTAAGAAAATCGGTATCTAAACTCTCGTCCATCAAACCGTTAAAGGTATCCCGATTTAATTTTCCGTTCTTCTTCGCAGTTGTGAGTTTACCAAGAAAAAGATCTTTTCCTTCCGCTGAAATGATACGCATGTTCCCGTATTCCTTAAACTTTTTAGATGCCATAGATCACCCCTCCTTTCGTAGATAATTATGTGTATTTTATTCTACCATACTGCGTGTCTTTTTTCAAGATATTAGGAACAGAATATACAGTGTTTTACGCAAAAATCAGCATTTTTAACCTTCCTACCGTTTATCCAAAATTACAAAATTTGCACCAACAGATAAAAATCCTTGATTTATCTAGGTTTTTACGACTGGATATCACATATTGAAAATTTAAAAACGTCAATTTGAAACTGTTTTTTCTCAGTTTATGCAAGTTTTTCAAAGCCTTCATTGCTTTGTTTTCCCGAGGTGCTTATTCTTTGCTTACAGCGTGCAAATTCTTATTTAAAAAGCAAAAAGGCGGCTCAACTGCCGACAAACTTCAGCAATTGGCCACCTTTTAAGTTGTAAACCGCATTTTAAAACATTGCTATTGATGTTACTCTAAAATCCCATTAAGGTTTCTTGAACATCACGGGATTTGCTGAGCCTGGTTTTCTGTATTTGAAAGGAATTGTCTTTCCTATCAAAGCACGCGCCTCTGCATTAGTTGCCGTTCTACCGTGGAATTCATATCTGCCAACCAATTCACCGCTTTGGACTATATTCCATTTATCAGCAACATAGACCTCTTGGACAACACCTCCAATAACAGAGATAACATAATTATATTGTGTTATGCGCTCACCGGCTCTCCAAGCATATCTTGTTGCTTCATACAGACTTCCGTTACACTTTTGTATTCGTTCATGGGATGTTTTAATCATAACATAATTAAAACTCGGCTCTGCATACACACTGCTGTCATCAGGATCATTGTTATCCGTATTGTCAGTACCAGAATTGCCAGGTTCATCATTGCCGTCGTGAATTATTTCTTCAGAATAATCACGATCTCCGAGTGCGGTCATAATCTCCTCCTCGGAATAATTCTTTATAAAATAATCTACGATAAGCTGCTTTATAAACTCTTTGGAGATGGTTTCTTTGATTTTTTGCACATTCTCTTTGAATGCTACTTTAGAGTCAATAAAGTTCTCTACTTTATCAGCACTGAAACTTCCCTTTTTCATGAGCTCAACAAACTTAACGCCATCGGGATTGTTTTCCGTAAAAGAGATTGCCATCTTTTTCAGCTTCGACTTGCTAAAATCATAAACATACAAATAAATCTTTTGGCAAACAAGAACACCAACAGATATATGTAACAAATCCAAGTAACTCTTTAATTGATTTTCAAATTCAATGGAGAAAGGCATATTATACTGCTTCAATTCCACATCAAACAAGTCACCGTCATCGCCGCGTATTATTATATCGGGTATAGTACGCTGATGCGAGCCAATATGAATGCTTCTATGCGAATCTATTTCTCCGAAAAAACGACTGTAGTTAAGCAAATCAGAAAAAATTTGCTCCCAATCCTTTTGAAGCACCTCTTCCTTTGCAGAATAATAATCCTTATAATGCTTAACTATTCTATTCCAAATTTTTACTGAATCCATAACTACCTCGTGTTGTTTATTGTTTAAATCAATATTCCATTGCAGTGATCAATCTCATGCTGAATGATCTGTGCAGTCCATCCAGTGAAGTTCTTAGTGTGTGTTTTCATTTCAAGTGTTTGGAACTGCACTTTAATTGTTTTATATCTCTTGCACTTACGGGGGCCGCCAAGCAGAGATAGACAACCTTCCTCGGTTTCATATATACCCGACTTCGCAATAATTTGCGGATTAAGCATTACAGTATATGTAGGAGCAAGTCTGCTCTCGTCGACAAAGGCTATAATTCGCTTTCGCACACCAATCATATTAGCTGCCATTCCAACGCATCCCTCTCGGTGCGATATAAGCGTATCCAGTAAGTCTTTTGCCAGAGGCAAATCTTCTTTAACTGCCGCTTCCGATTTTCCAGCAAGGAATATGGGATCATGCATTAACTGCCTAATCATTTTCTTTTTCTCCCACGTTGACCATTCTTTATACTAGAAAGATATTTTGTGTGTTCTCCGAGTACGTATTCTCCCATAACTTTAGCAAGTAAAACAGGAACAGCATTTCCGATTTGTTTGCCTACTTCCTGCATATTTCCGTAGAACGTGTAGTTATCGTCAAAGCTTTGCAAAGCAGCCGCCTCTCTTAAAGAAATAGCTCTGTCTT
Organism: Clostridia bacterium; assembly: GCA_017463125.1. Lineage (GTDB taxonomy): Bacteria > Bacillota > Clostridia > Oscillospirales > CAG-272 > UBA1740. Next base: position 98,769 of record JAFTPV010000013.1, read on the forward strand.
GCTCTGGATGTCCAAAACGTCCATTAGAAAGACTAAAACATTTAACCGTCAAGGTTGGCGAAGGCTCGTCCCATTTCATTCTTCCATAGACATCGGTATGTCCTTTAAATGTCTTGTGGCATTTCAATACCAATGATGAAGGCCAATCCGTTCGGCTTCCTCCGTCATGCGGGGTAGCTTTTATGCGTTTTAACAGCAACTTGCTTAAGTTAGCACACTGATGGTTTGGAATTTTTTTGCTGTAGTCGCCGCCAGCTTGTATCTTAGGGTATTTTGAAATAGTTTGACGAACTGTACAATATGGCAATAAGCCTTCTGCAGTTCCATGTGTAGATTTAGGAACCTTGGGAACAAACAATCTTGAAGCAATAAGGATATACCGTCTTCTGTTTTGAGGAACACCGTAATCTTTTGCATAAAGAATCTTTTCATCCCACTGATACCCTGATTCTTTAAGCATTAGCTTAAATTCATCCAAAACTTCTGAACCTTTGCCCTTTAATCCGGGAACATTTTCCACTAAGACATGCGCTGGCTTTATTGCTTTAACAAATCTGCCGAATTCAGTCAACAAATTTACTGATTTATGAGGTATAGGATTGCCGTTCTCGTCAAGCTCTTCCCTTCTTAGCAAACTGAACGGCTGACATGGAGCGCAACCAACCAGCATTACATCATTTCTGTTTTTTAACAGAGGGAACTTGTCCACTAGTGCCTTTGGCGTTAATTCGCAAATATCACATTGTAAATATGTATTATGATTATTATTTTCGTAAGTTTCACGGCAAAGGGGATTAGAATCTATTCCCGCTAACACTTGAATTCCTGCATCAAGTAAACCGCGGGTCATTCCTCCGCCACCGCAAAAGAAATCAATTGCTATCATTTTGGGTATCCCCTATATTAATAAACGTATCTTTAAGTGCTGATGTCTTGCCGAACAATTCTTCAACACCTATTTGTTTAATATATTCGGAAAACAATTCTACAACTTTATGAATGTACTCAATGTGCAAAGAAAATAACCTTACATATTTCTGGTATTTATCAGCATGAGTACCATCACTCATATCTATGACAACTGGATCAAAGAAAGAAATCTTTACTGGCACAACTTTGTTCATCTCTTTATTGAGCAAACTTATTTCATAATATTGCTTTTGATTCTCATTTGCAGATGAATCAATAGTTCCCTTTAAAAACATATAGCAATGATTAATTTTCTTTGGCCGCATCAATTGACACGAGGGAGATACGCAAATCAGATAATTATTTTCATCATCTATAAACACGTCGCCTTGACAAAGAGTATTACATCTAGATGCGTCAAAGCACTCTTTAATAGAAAATTTTTTATCGTCCTTATATTCGGACAACTTAATAAGTTTATACAATTTTACATAATTAAATAAAAAGTTTTCATCATTAGAAATACTCAAAATCAAAACAAAAATGTAAACCTTTTCTCTATCATAATTGCTTAATACTGTTATTTCCTCTGGCTTAGCAGTGCAAACACTTCCTTTAACAAACAAATGTGCTGATAATTTCAACGCTGGCAAAAGCTCTAAATCCATGTAATTTAAGGTGAGAACTTGAGAACAACGTTCTTGATATTCCGCATAGGTCAACACGATTGGAACTTCGCGGTTTATATTACAAATTGACAAAGCTTTTTCAAATGCTGTTTGAGAGACTTGCTTACTCAATAATCTTCTAATAGAGTTTTTTATGTACGATTCTGATGAATTGTCCGTAATTTTCAAATCATCACGCAGTTTATTCATTATAAAAGTTTTTAGCAACTCGTCTTCAAGTCCATTATAGCTATACGCCTCATCAGTAATTAATTGAGGAAGCATCATTGTATCAAGCCCCATGAATTCATTGTAAAGAGCTGCGGTTTTGTTTTCAATTTGCTGTTTAACACTCAAGAACAATTGCGGTAAATAGCCATAGTTGTCAATAGTAAAATTCTCAAGAGCTTCTATTATTTCATTCAAATTTCTTGTGCGTTTGTTTGCAAACATTACTATTGCATTATCAAGAGCAATTACACCGTTTTCCTTTATCTCACCTATTTTCACATCGTTAAATTTCTGTGAAAACGAGGTCATCGCACTAGAAATCTCATTCGAATATATGACATAGTAGTGCAATATTTCATTGTTTTGAATTATTGTTTCTAAAACATCAATACCAGTTCTTTTAACATCTTTTTCCTCTAACTGCCAGTCTATAATTATAAGTGGGAAATGTGATAGTTTTTTCTTCAAAGAATCAGTCTGATTCCAAAACGCACTCGCATCATAATAATAAGGCAATATATTAATATCCGCTGCCTTTCTTTGAGCCATACCAAAAAAATCACTTAATGAACCGCTTTTGTTATCTACACTTGTTTCGTCGACTGAAGCTTGACTAGCAACTGCCGAAGGTGGTTGCCTCATGTCAATTGCATCCTCAAAATTTTCTAATCCACCCCGTTCAACTTCAACTTTGGACTTGAACAAATCAAGTCCAAAGTTGTTTTCGATATAGATAACATTACTTAGATGATTCCTCAATGCTGTAATGTTAGTCATTTTTTCTCGTCTTTCTTTTTGAAAATAATTTTAAAGCATGCACCGTTTAGCATCTTATGATTGGATGCTTCAACAACGCTTATATCGTGCCCATCCTTCTGCAATACTCTTTTTGTTATAGTTAATCCAAGACCTCTGCCATTTGGTTTTAGCGAATAGAATGGATTAAAAATGTCTTCTTTTCTTGCTGCTTGAATACCTTTTCCATTATCCTCAATATACAGAGCATTTTCTTCGGTTACAAAATGTATCCAAATTTTCTTGTTCTCAGTACCGGCAAGCCAATAAACAGCGTTAGAAATAATATTGGAAAGCGCAGGATACAAATGCGATGGCAATACGTTGACAGTAACATTTGACGGTATTTTCTCTGTACTGACATCTATTTCTTCCACATCAAAGGTGTGTTCAAACAACTTGATAGCACCCTCAACAATTTCAAGCAATGAATGTTCTTTTACTTTTTCTGATTTTATTTTGTACATTGGCGAAAGCATGCTATGCCTTGAATAAATGGCATCAAATGCAATCTGTATTTGCTTTAACCAGTACCTAGAAGTATTATCAAACAGATACGATCCAAGCTGCGTTATTGCATCATTCGCTTTAGTATAGAACTGATTAAATTCATGGTTAAGAATTTCAGATGCCATTCCGAAATTAGCCAAGTCTTCATACAAATCTACTTCTTCGCGTAAAACCATATTTTCAGACTTTAGAGAACCAATGATTTTATCATCTTGACCAATTAAATCTCTGTTGTTGAGCAGTTGGTTTACGCTCTGAACAACTGCATTGGTTGCCGATAAATCATCGTTGAACTCACCGTATAATTGATCGACCAGCTTTTCGATTTCGTTTTGCAATTGCTCGATATCTGTATCGATTTGACTATAATCTTCGTCAGAAAAATTCTCAAACGTTATAGTATCCAGTTTTCTATACATAGAATCCAACTTAGCTTTAAACAGTTCTCTGCTATTCAAGCAATTAATATTCTCTTTAACAGCGCTTAAAGCCGCATCTAAATCTGAAATTACATCATTACGCCTAGCGAAATAATCATCAAAAACCTGTGACACAAAAGACGAAATTCCGTTTACCTTTTGTTTCAATACTTCTATCTGTTTCTCTACAGTTTTTCTTTCTTCTAGCACTATTTGGAATTCGTTCTCTTTTATCGCAACCGCTTCGTTAACAGTTTGAAGAAAACTTGCTAATCCTACTTTTGCAATTTCTACAGATTTATTAAAATTTACAACCTCTAGATATAGTTTATCCTCTTTTTCAAGCAGATCTGCTTCAAATCGCTCTGGAACATTAATAACAAGGCTATTGAGCATATCTGTCACACTGCGTTCTCTTGATTGTAAATTCTGCTGGAACAATAGGAATTTTTCTAACAAATCAATGCCACTTAATTTTTCCATACCAGTGACAATATTTGATATTTCGCTCTCAAGATTTTTTATAAATTCTAGCTTTTGGGATGAATAGTGTATTTTTGATTTTAATTCTTGAACTGCTTTTTTAAAGCGTTCTCTCTCTTGTTTCTCATACTCCTCTTTCTCGCGTTGCCTTTCTATCTCCTTGGCATAATATTCAACCATATAGGTTCTGATATTATATGAGTCCTTGCGCGCATCAGACAGAAAGTCCATGGCTATTTTTATCAGAAGATTTTTTAGTGTGTTTATAAAGTAATGATAGTAGTTATTTTCAATAAATCCTTCTCTGCTAGACTTATCTTCGAGTTTAGGATTTTTTTCAGCGGAGATATCTACTCGTCCAAAAATATTTCTATGGCTGAAAACATAAACACCAGCTTTATTTGTCCTTCTTCTCTCTATCTCAAGATAATCATTTTCTAATTCTCCATAAGGTAAGACCCTTACTCCGTCCCTGTAAACACCGATACCTCCGAGTACATCTATCTTATCTCTGATATACTTAAATCTCTCTTCGGTCAAAGATGAGTGGTTTTTTTGACCTTCTATATGACAAACTTTTAATCTAATTGGACCGCAGTCATATTTTGATAGATTTTCAATTCCGCCAGAAATATCTATTCCGCTTGCTAAAGCCTTGTTCGCGTTAGCTAACGCTTCTTGGTTTGTGTTGTTTGCATAAAGCTTTCCAGTAAACACTCCTTTGTCAATTACACCTTCAAATTTGATATCGTATATTTCAAAATCTTCCTCAGTGTAATCGTCATGGAATCGCATAACTTGACCATTTTTGAATATCTCGACAAAATCGTTTTTAAGCTTTTCCTGTTTTTTATACGCAGAATTAAGCGTTGATACAAAATTTGCGAATCGCTTGTAATTTTTATCTGCTGTCAAATCGTCCCCGAGTTTTGAAATATCTTGTACTAAGATACTGTTCCAATCATCTCTCAATTCACTCATGAAAAGAAGCGTTCCTTTTTCATTAATGAGACCGAGATACTTTATGATGTTTTGCGCGTTTTCCCTCGCCTTGACAATAGATTTCTCTAAGTATTCTCTGTCAAAAGGATTGAAGGTTGCATTTACATACACTTCTACATTTTTAAGTTGTATGTTTATCAATTCATCCAATATAGATGTAAAAGAAGACATTAAGGCTTGTTTTTCTACATTGTAACGAGTTGGAATTTCTATTTCATCCAAAGAAACAGTTGTATCCTCAAACAAATCCCAGAACAAATACGCAATATTATAATTGCTATTCTCAGTTTTGGTTATCATAAAGTAATGTTTGCCCAAACTAGCCGCCGCAAGACGACCGATTCCTTTAGCACCCATGTAAGGACGACCTTTAGGAGAAACTCTTTTAGAGGTATTTTTGGAGGGTGTTCCCAAAACAAGCCACTTATCCTCTATATCTGCTTGAGACATACCCATACCATTGTCAACCAAAACAATATTATCTTTGTTTGAATTAAAGTATGCTCTAACCCAATCAGCATCGGCATCGTATGAGTTTTTCATAAGTTCTGCCAATGCAGTGACGGAATCCCTGATCTGCTTTCTTCCAAGCAGCTCTATCGTTCTTGCTTTTGTTTTGAATTTTGACATATTCCTTCTTCTCCTTATATCTACTAGGATAATACATACCGAAATTACAGTACCTTGATACTGGTATTTTATCCATTATAGCTTTGATCGATCATTGTCAATTTGATTTTTCTTTTTTATAATAGATGTTTTTATCATGAATTCATTTTTATTACTGGTTTAAGACACTCATAGCTCAGCTATGTTTTATCTTTGTTTAAATCCCCGGATGTTTCCGTTTTAATGGGAATTCCAGACAGAATGTAACTGTACATATTTACATCAGGTGAATTATCTATCATCCTATATTTAGCATCTTCGGGAATATCTAAATCATCTGGAATATAATCTTCCGGATATCCCTTAAGCAATAAGAGTTCTTTAACCGTTAAAAATTTCAAATTAATATTGCTTGATAAAATATTATCATCTAAACAAATCTTGAACTTATTTTTTACTTCATCAATGAACTCCGAACAAATCATTTTTAAAATAAGATTATACACAATATCGGAGATTTTATCATAAATGAGCAACGAGGTAGCGTCCTCGGTTAATGGATTAAGTATTTCTCTGCCGTTTTCAATAGTTATATAATTTATTGCTGCGATATTCTTATGTGCATAGTAGTTTCTTATTTTCCTAACACAATTGTCTCCTTGATTCAAGAAATCATGTTCAATTTGTGTAATAATGCCCTTATCAAACAGTTTTCGATAAATCTCATATGTGTTTGAATTATAATCGTTAACTATGGACTTAGAAATGTTTTCTAGACAATTAAACAACACAGTAATGGCCGCAAACCCTTTATCCAATTTAAAAAGCTCTTCGCTCTGATCTAGACAAAGTGCACTAAACCTTGAGTGCTGCCATAAATAATCTAAGACTGTACTTTTGTCGTACAAAGGATTCATATATTTCTCCATATTTTAAGATTTTATAAGTTAAAACTACATCTCACAAAAATGCAGCCATTTGGAAACATTTTTCTGCAAAACGTATTGATTTTTATTTGTTTTTGTGTTATAATAAGTGCCATGGAGGTGCGCCATGGGCAAAATTGGAGAATTTATTACACGCGAACGGGAAAAGCAGGATATTTCCATCAGAGGCCTGTCGAAAATAACCGGAATCAGCCATAGCGAGATTAATAAAATCGAGAGCGGAGAGAGAGCAACACCTTCTCCGCATCATTTAAAAACCATTGCCGATGCTCTGGGTATTAATCAAATTGAATGTTTTAAGATAGCTGGCTATATTGATGAATCACAACATGAGGGTTCATCGTCCAGAACATTAATTCTTTCGGATTTTACAAACGACGAATTTAACCAAATCCAGCAGTATGCCTCATTTATCAGAGCACAACGAGTTTCAAATCAAGGAGAAGAACCTACTGTGAAGAAAAATAATTTAAAAGTTGCAAGTTTGTTTGCCGGTATCGGCGGCATATGTTATGGCTTTAAACAAGCAGGTGCCGAGATTGTTTGGGCAAATGAGATTGACAAAGACGCTTGCAAAACTTACAGACACAACTTTGGAGACGAATATCTTGTTGAAGGCGATATTAAACTTGTCGATCCTAGCGATATTCCTGATATTGATATCTTAAACGGCGGATTCCCCTGCCAAGCCTTTTCCGTAGCCGGCTACAGAAAGGGATTTGAAGACGAACGAGGAAACCTTTTCTTCGAAATTGAAAGATTGCTTAGAGTTAAGCGTCCGCGCGCTATCCTTCTTGAGAATGTTAAGAACCTCGAAGGCCACGACCACGGAAATACTTTTAAAGTAATCAAAAGCCGTCTTGAAGACCTTGGCTATCACGTGCATCACAAAGTTCTGAACACTATGGAATACGGAGATGTTCCCCAGCACCGCGAACGTATCTATATTGTAGGCTTCCTTTCGGAAGAGGCCTATAATAAGTTCAGATATCCCGATCCTATTCCTTTAACCAAAACCATACATAGCATCATCGATGTTACCGAAAAGAAACCGCTAGGAATGTACTATAACAATTCAAAGTACTATCCCGAACTTGAAAAAGCCATGGTGAATCCCAATACAGTATATCAGTGGCGCCGCGTTTACTGCAGAGAAAACAAGAGCAATGTATGCCCTACTCTTACAGCAAACATGGGTACAGGAGGACACAATGTTCCCCTCATTATTGATAACTACGGATTCAGAAAATTAACTCCCGAAGAGTGCGTTGGATTCCAAGGCTTCCCTGAAGAGTTTGAGTTCCCTGCTGATATTTGCAATGCTAGTAAGTATAAGCAGGCTGGTAATTCAGTATCTGTTCCTGTTATCAAGAGAATTGCCGAAGAGATGGTAAAAGTATTAGTTGATTAACCCAAATGCCGATCGCAAGGTCGGCATTTTTTTATTCCGTTTCTTCCTCGTCAATTCCGTGGAATTGTTCATACGTACCGATTTCAGCAAAATCAACCGAGTAATCCAGATCTCCGTGCTTTGTGAAAATAACACTGTCTATGCCGAAACGCTCGAGCATTTCATAAGTAACCAAAGTTCTCTCGGGAAGCTCAAACACATTTCTAAGGAGCCATTCACCGAGAATCTTGTTAGGATTACTCATTATCGCCTTATTATCTTGCTGACATACCTTAGCGGGAATCACTGTTCCGTCAGGCATTCTAAGATCGAAAACGGTATCGCGGTCTGGGAAGAATCCGCGCGTTCTTTCTCTGTCTTCAGCCGGATACGGAATGTAAACTTCATCGGGATGCCTTTTGCGTCCTCCTGCATTCCACTGGTTCAAACCGCTTTTTTCTGCAACGAACTTAGTACCGTCAGATTTGGTAGAATACAGACGCAGGCAAACCTGATTTTCTTTAGGAACTACGGGCTGCGGTATGACCTGCTCAGCAACAGTTTCTGCGCTGACTCCGGGCATAAGATTCATCAAACACGTGTATGGATCGTCCATAATCTCAACATTGAAATTATCGAGCAATTCCATATCCTCAAATATCATATAAAGTGTATTCTTGGATGTGCTGAAGTGATAGGTATGGCGGCCGTCAGTGAAATATGTGTTGTTCACGTTTCCGCGGTTTGTTATCAAGGAAATGTTTTCAATATCAATGTAATCGAAAGCACACTCGAGAACCTGCATCGCACCTGGAACTCTTTTGATGACATGGTAGATCATATCATCAATACCGTTCAAATTCTTGGTAACTCTGATTCTTTCGTTTCTATACTCTGCAATCTTCTTAACAAGTTCCAAGCCGGCAAGGCCTGCAAATGTTTCGCGAAGCTTTCCAAACTCAGCTACTTTCTGATCGTCCTGCCCTGTCCATGTTTTCAGACCTATTCCTATACGGTTTTTCTTGGCATCTGCAGAGCAATCAAGCCTTGCAAGATTCTCCGCTTCGAAGTATTTGCAAAAGATATTTTCATGCGCTCTGTAAGCCAAATACGGACAGTCGCTTTCGGAAAACAACTGCGTCAGACTTCCTACAATAGAGAGCATCTTCTTATAATTTTCTCTTTGGATTTGAGGCTGTAATTCGTAAAACATATTCTTCCTGCCTAACTAAAAATATTTTCTTAAAGAGTTAATATCCCGCATATCTCCCGCCTGAACATAATAATTGTCAGCGTCCATTCTGACTCTGCCGTTCAGCATTGCGTTTTGGGGGATAATATATTGATTTTCAATAATATACCTTAGATCATCTCTTGTAATATATCCAACGCAATTATACGTCCACTGACGGCTCATAACCAGCTCTTTCAAATAAGAATAATCCGTTATGTCCTGGTTTAGCAATCTGGCATCGCGCAAAATATCTTCGCAGCTAGGATCTAATCGGACAAAAATAACAATGTCATATATTCCGTTACCAAAATCTTTGTTCGGAATGTATACAGCATTCTCGTCCCAGTCATTTGCTTCTAAAAGCAAAAGCTGCCCGAACCGTTTTGTAGACTTAATAGATATCTCGTAACCGTTTACGGAAAGATCTGCTGAATCCCATTTTCCTAGATCATATGTGGCAAAATCCGGCGATACATCATATCCGAGGCCGTGAAACAGATTGCTTACTGCACACTCCGCCAGTTTCCCTTGAAATGTATTTGCAAAGATTTCTCCGTTTCTGCGTGAATGTGTTCCTCCGCTTCGGTGGTCTCTGTGAGCACCCGCTCTTCCGAAGGTCATTTTATAAGCAAATTCAAAAACAGTTTCAACCGTTTCTGTTTTAAATGATCTGTCTGCACAGTACGGCACTTTGCGCGTGGTGTAATAGCTGTTTCCCTCGCGCCGCAAATATTCAAAATTGACATCGCATGCACCGTACGGGGCAACAGGGTAATTTCTCTCTTTACGCTCTGTGCCAGTTACTGTCCGACGCGTTGTATCTTTATTTATAAATGCATCAATGGCATCAATTATTTTCTTCCAAAAGCTCATAGCGCTCCCTGTTTTGCAATAGCGTCTAGTATTGTCTGTATGCAGCCACCCGTATTTTTACGTATTTCTTTTTCCCAAAAGCGTAAAACCGTCCAACCGTCTTTAGTTAGTTGTTCGGTTACCTCTTGATCCCGTTCTATGTTCCTCAGAATTTTCTGTTTCCAGTAAGCAGCATTTGTACCTATCCTGTCAGTACTTTCATGATAGTTTTTTCCGTGCCAAAACTCACTGTCACAGAAAACGGCAATTTTATATTTGGTCAAAGCTATATCGGGTTTTCCGATTAGTTTTTTATAATTTTTTCTATATCGGTATCCGCGAGACCATAATTCTTTGCGAAGGATAATTTCTATTTCAGTATCCTTGCTTTTTATGGCCTGCATGTTCTTTTTTCTCTGTTCAGGTGTATGATTGTCCATAAAAAGTCAATTTTTAGTGTCAGGAACAATTTCCATTATATCATTAACCGTACAGTCCAAAGCGGTGCAGATTTTCACCAATACATCACTGGAAATAGTTGCACCGTCTCTCTTCATCTTAGCAAGCGTTGCCGGACTGATCCCCGCTTTTTCAGCAAGATCTTTGCTTTTCATTTCACGGTCTATCAGCATTTTGAATAGCTTCTTATAGCTTGCAGCCATTTTCCACCTCATAAAAATAAATATTTTTATACATTTAACATTGTACCACTTTTATTAATAAAAATCAAGTAGGGGGTCTAAAAGAAATTACAAGAGCGTTGATTTTTTTACAAAATCATACATTTATCGCTTATAAAAACAAGGGGATGTTTTTCCCCTTGCTTTTACCTTATAGTTATTTTTCTGCAATTCAACTTGTGATTCAATGCAAACCGCATCTCATTCTCATCGCAAAACAGTATTTTAGTTCCATCCTCACAAAAAACCGAATTAAATTGCTGAAACACAAATTTCGGCAAGACATTAATTTTTACTGTTGCTTTACTAACGGTATTTCTAGTTAGATACGTCTCTTTGACATGGACGCAAGATCTCACTCGGTAGTATGAGCAAAACAATGCATCCTCTGCATCGTATATTTTAGAGCTTCCCATAATAACTGAAAGATATTGATCAGGAATTCCTGAGCCGTATTTCTCACCGAAACGTACTTTTGTCCTATCAAAAGTTTCTTGATCCATATAATATTTGCTTTTGACCAAGAATAGCGCAGTTTTTGGCGAGATAGGAACATATGAATACAAAAAGTCGGAATCCATAGTGTTTTCTATAATGCAAAATCTATCTGAAATACAAAGCATGGGAGAGTCGGCTCTTCCTATAGCAATATGCAATCCCACGGTATATGTCGAATATACGTATTGCGGATCAATCATCCAATGCGAAATTTGCGATTCTATATTTTCATCTAAAGAAAGTATCTTTTCAAAATCCCGCATTATTTGTTTAGTTATGCCGACAGCCTGGTCCTGACTTTCCGCGCGGTGCAATCCCCACAAATAATTATTGCTTTGATAAATGCCCGACTCGTCTTCTTTTATGACCTCGCTTGTAAAACTATGCCTGCTTCCGCACAGGACACAATATAACTTTAGCAATTCCAGCTCTTTGCCTGTAAGAACAACCTCCGACTCAGCTTCATCAATTTTCAATATAATCGGTGCAATATATGTTTCGAATCTCGAAATCCTATCTTCCAATTCGCTGTTTTCTTCGCCCAAAGAGTAATAGTATTTCAATGTGTAATCTTTAGAACTATCCCATTTCCTTATATTTTCGATTTCCTTGTCGTATATCTTTCCTCCGGAGTTGATCCATTTCTTGATATGAAACTTCGGATATAAGTGATTGTTCTTTTTAGGCCTATGTTTTGTCATATAATAAAGTCCTTCTATTAGCACGGTTTGATTTATTATATCATAAATTTTTAGTGCTTTCAATTATTTCGAATTAATTTTATCCTTTTATTTGCTTACTGCGTATCAAATTTTGCACCTTAAGGCAGAAGCACTTTTTATATTTTCAGCACCGATATGCTTTTTGTACCGTTTGGATATTATGAAAAGGTAAAGCCGATGGGGATTTGAGTGATTCCTCATCGGCTGTTTTCTTTGTATATAGCGGCGTAAATTTTGAAAAATATTATTGGGAAAAGACTTGATTTTTTATGGATTCAGAGCTACAATATAGCAAACTCGAGTGAATATTATGTTTTCTTTTGTTTACATTTTAATGTTCGTTCGTTTGGTGTATTAGCACAAAATTCTCCGCCATTATTCGTTATATTTGAGTTTAGAAAACGACCACAATAAACGACCACAGTTATGCTTGGATTACTTGGATTTAAGAGCATACCGTGCGAAATTCAGCAGAGTTTTCCTACACAAAAGCACCGAAAAGCACTAAATTATAATGTAAACAATTGTTTACCCGCGTTGGGGTGATAGAGACCGCAAGTTCAATTGTTGTCGTTTGGAGCATATCGAGTGTTCATAACAGATTAAAGTTATGGGGGCTCGGTGTTTTTTGCTTGTTCCAGATTTTGCCACGAATTTGGGATTTACCATAACGATATATGTAGAAATTCGTCCACCAAAAAGATTATATGTTTAATAAAAAATCATATTCGAGGCCGTGCTTGCACATCTTTAGCTGTGTGCCATTAGCATATAATGCAAGTCCTATGCAACAAACAAATCTTCTTTCATCGCGACCTCCGACTTCCTTACCGAGAATATCGGATCATATATTAATTCTTCGTGAGAATTATTTTTAATTTCTCGATTTGTGTAATACACTTCTTACGAAAGAAGCATCTTTCTTGTGATTACAGTATTAAACTCAATTGTGCATTTGTAAAGAAACTGTTCTTCATAAAGATTTCACGGATCTCTCGTTCTGAAATAAAACGATTTTCTTTATCACAATAACAGACGAGTTTTTTATCATTATCACATGCGAAATTGTGCAAAATAAACTGTGGAATATGACTTATTGGTTCTTTTGGCATAATTTTACTCTCCCAATGTTAATCACTCGTTTTATTTTTCATCGAAAGTGCAAGATACAGAGCGTACGAGGCGGTTATCATGGTAAGGAAGAGTGCGGTGAGTATACGCATCTCGTCAGTCACATTTGCTTCATTGGCAAATACGCCGAGCGCATTGAAAACGCCGTGAGCGGCAATGCAGATGAGCAGACTTTTTGATTTGTAGTACATCATCACGAACATAAAACCTGCGGCGGTGGCATATACCACCTGGAGCAGATTGGGTAGAAGTTCGGTGCCCGAGCCGTTAATCAGATTGATGATATGTCCGATGCCGAAGGTCACGCTTGAAACAATAATGGCAGCCTTTACGTTGTCTTTTCGCATAGCCTCAAAGAGAAGTCCCCGGAATATCACTTCCTCAAGAAAGCCAACGCAAAGCATTGCCAAGATGTAGAGCGCGAACTCAAGCGCACCGTAATTTAATGTCGCACCATACCAAAGGTTTGCCGTGAGCATTATAAAGATCGGCACATAGTACAGCATGGACTTGGCGGAAGCCTTAGGCGCGCAAAGACCGTAATCTAAAAAAAGTCCGTTTTTCTTCAAAAACAGTAAGAGCGTTGCCGAAAGGATAACTCCTATGGCAAGTGTTACTGATTTGTCTATGCCTATCCATGCGGACAGCGCATCACTCGCGGACATCAACACGCAATAGGCGATGATCCATGCGAGAGCAAACCATATTTCGCTCTTATCGTATAGCTTCTTCAAAACGTTCATTACTTAAATCTCCCGTTTCTACTTTTTACTTAAGAAAAGGTCTTTGCTTTTCTTCAAAGTTTTCGGTGCTTTTGATTATTATTTTGCTTTCTTGATTTTCTGATAGAGTTTCTTCCGTCCCGCTGTTTTCGGCGAATGTCTTTTTGCCGAGAGGAATTTTTTGTTATGCTTGTTTGTGCAAGCATTAAGAGCTACGCCGGTCCACAATTCCGAAAAGTCATAGTATTCGTTAGTAGCTTTCATAATGGTGGTAGATGCCGCCATAGTTGCGGCAAAATTCCAGCAATATCCGTGCTTGTCCTGATCTTGCGCATAAACGATGTATTCATCTCTCATGCAATACTGCGAGGGTAGCGGTTGGTCCTCTGCTGTGTCTATCAGCTCACCGCTCTGCGCGTAAACATAAAGTCCGTGAACCGTTGTAAATAAAAATGTGCTCAAAATCATAAATACGGTAAGCAAGCGAGCGGCTGATTTTGCTTTAATGAAAGGTGTTTTCTTCTTGGAATATGTATTTTCATTTTTATTATAGCTTGCAGCCATTTTGTTATCTCTTAATTCATATATAAAATTCAACATAATTTTATCTGCACGGAATATTTATTTTAATTATATCAAACTTTCATTACTATGTCAAACCAAATTTATTCATAACTTGTACGAAGCCACATACAATATACCAAAACTTAAACTTGGAGAGGTTATGAAAAAATCTGTTGGTCTTTGGCAGCTTGTGGGGTTTTCCACAACGTCGTTTTTGGGTACGATGTTACACTTCTTATACGAGTGGCTTGATGAGTCTGTGTGGATAGCGCCCTTTTCGGGAGTTAATGAGTCTACGTGGGAGCATATGAAGCTGCTGTTTTGGCCGATGCTGATATTTGCTGTTGTGCAGAGCTTTTTCTTTCGTGAAAGAGATGACTTTTGGTGCGTGAAAACAAGAGGTATTCTTCTTGGGCTTTTGTTAATTCCGCTGCTCTTTTATACATATAACGGTGTTATTGGTAAATCGCCCGATTGGCTTAATATTGCTATTTTCTTTGTTTCGGCAGCGGTCGCATACATTTACGAAGCACGGCTCTTTAATTCCGAAAAAGTGATTTGTAAGTCCTCTAAATTGGCTCTCGCAGTGATATGTGTGATTGCTCTGCTATTTATTGTATTTACCTTTGTAACTCCCGAGATTGACATATTCAAAGATCCCCTGACAGACACTTACGGCATTTAATCTGAGTCCTCTGCCATACAAAGCGACCGGCCTTGAAACCGCATAGCTACGATACGGTTGGTTCAAACAATTCCCTTCTGACATATCCTGTAAAGAGGTGATATGCAATGAATTCTTTAGAACTGACGTCTGCCATAACCGTATTGGCAAATGCTATCGCGTGCAATCTGACGTCGAGCGAGCTTGCTTTGGTTGCGAGCCTGTTTGTTCAGATTGGTGATAGTCTTGCGACAATTGGGGCTCAGAGAGCCTTGCGCGAGGAACGAAGGTTAGAAGATAGCCGATGAGGTTTCGTAAGATTCCTCATCGGCTGTTTTTTAGTTAGAATTTTTTCTATTTATGGATTCTGTTGTTTCTTCTTCAGCATTTCATTGAGCTTTGCCGTATTCCTTTTTATTATAGAATAAATGATAGCCCAAATTACTATATAGCCAACAATAAAAATCACCGAGAATACGATAACAGGTATTATGCCCAACTCAAGCCAATCGTTTATTAGATAAGTACAGAGGTAGCTGATATATAAAACGCTGCCGTGAATCAAGATTGCTACCATAAGCGGCAAGCGTTCAATTTGATAGATAGCATTCATACCGCCCGCAATAAAGGCAAGCGCGGAGAGCGAAAATATACCGATGCATACTTGATTGACTGTTAAGGTATCTACGGCAGCAGACTGTTGTAAAATCAGATAGACGATTGCCAAAATAATCGGTCCGATACCCGAGGCAATCAAACCGCGACGCAAAAACTCCATAACAAACCTTTTCATATTCCCTCATACCTCCTTCTGATTTCTGAAAAGCATCGTCTTGAAACATACTCCTTATATCCGCAATGAAACACGGCATCCACGCCGCCGCTGAACACTGCATCAAAGCGAAGAATGCGATGTTCATTGGCAAGGGTAGATTTGTTAATGCGAATAAAATAAGAGGGCATAATATCCTCTAAATCACGAAGCCTGTTTTTAAGCGAATAGTGATTGCCTTCCGTATCAATGGCAATTACTTTTCTGTTAAGAACGGTGATACATTCGATTTCCCCAAATGCCAGCTTTCTAATCTCGTCATCTCTATATCCAATAATGCTGTCCGCGCCCGAAAAGCTACATACAAGATTTTCTATTTTCTCGGTCAGATAGGAAGGTGCGTGGACTACTGCAATTATTTCTTCTTCTGCATCCTTGTCAATAATAAGTTTGTATTTCATCTTCTAAAATCCTTACTGTTTCTTCATTTGTCGGAGAAAGCAGAACACAGATGCCGCCGTTATAATTGCACTGTACAGAAAAATCGGCAGAACGTGTTCTCGGGCAAGCTCGAAGCTTCCGCAAAACAACGCTTTTTCCATTTTCGCCGCGTGAAAGAATGGGAGCGCGTTAGCTATTTTCTCAAAGAAGCCGCCAACAAGCGCTAAATCAAACCACACGCCCGAAAGCCATGCGCAGAGATTAGTAAGTAATGCTCCGCAAATACCGCCAACCTGCTTAACACCCAAAATACTGCCACACAAAAGCCCGAGGGCGATATTGAAAACAGCCATAGGTATCATACCGATAACTGCATAAATAATATTTACGCTAAAGGTCAGACCCAAGCAACACGCAAACAGATAGCAGATAACTGTCTGTGCGAGAGAAATCGGCAAAAGCGGGAGCATATATCCTATGATAAAGTCAAATGCCGTAAGCGGTGTTGTATATAATCTCTGTAAGAGTGCACTTTCACGGTCTTTTGCAATCAGAGTTGCGGAAAACAGAGTCATAAACGACAGTCCGAATACAGTAATTCCAGGAGTTAGTGTATCAATCTCAAACAGACTCACGGGTATGTTTGTCTGCATAGCACTGAGAAGCAATAATAAAGCCAAAGGGAATCCCAAGCCGAAGCAAAGATTAATTTGATCGCGCAAAATCTCTTTCGTACATCTTTTAGCAAAAGTCATCATTCTCATACCGCGCCCTCCTTTACAATAGAAACGAAGGCAGCTTCAAAACCTCTTGTCCCTGCGCTATTGATTAGTTCTTCTGCCGTTCCGACGGCAAGAAGTCTGCCGCTTTTCATTATGCCTATGCGGTCGGAAAGCGCCTCGGCTTCTTCCATATAGTGTGTAGTCAGGATAATCGTAACTTTGCCTTTCAAGGATCTAATCGTTTCCCAAAGCTCGTTCCTTGCAATGACGTCGAGTCCCAAAGTGGGTTCGTCCAAAAAAAGAATTTGAGGTTCGCTGATGAGAGCCATCGCAATGCTGACACGGCGCCCGTAACCGCCTGATAGCTTTCCGGCTTTTCTTTGTAAAACGGTATCCAGAGCAAGCCTGTAGCAAATCTCTGTAATCTTTGCTTCCGTTTTTTCTTTAGAGAAGCCGTGAATACCGCACATCATTTCGAGATTTTCTTTTACTGAAAGATTCGGAGCAATGGCGGTTTCTTGTGGAGATACACCGATCAGGCGCTTTACCTGCCTCGATTCCTTCGTAATACTGTACCCACCTACAATAGCATCACCGTCCGTAGGCTTTGTTAAGCAGGAAAGCATTTTGATAGTTGTGGTCTTTCCTGCGCCGTTTACACCAAGCAGAGAAAACAATTCACCTTGGCGGATTTCCAAATTCAGCTTATCTACGGCAGTCAGATTTTTATACTGCTTAATAAGCCCCGTCGTTTTAATTGCGTACATTTGTATTATTCTCCATTTCGTTTTGTTTACGGGTATTATTATAGCATATAAAAAAGGAAAAATGTTGATTTTTGTCTGTTCGGTCGCATTCCACGTCTTATCGGTTATAGCATAAAAGAAAAATATGCAAGCCCGCTTTATATTCCAACGCTTAAAACCGTATTTTTGAGTTAACCATAAATCACAGGGATATAACGGCGCGCCGCTCTTCGTTCGCGTTATTGACTTTGCGCCTTATTTATGCTACAATTATATATTATAAACGTATAAAAGTCAGAGGACTGAAAATGGAAATAAACGAAAGCTATTTTGGATTTAATCTGAAATCAAAAAGAGTAATATACGAGGTGTCGGGAACGCTTAATGTTTTCGAGCATGAAAAAAGCGGGGCGCGCCTTTGCTACCTTGAGCGAGAGGACGAGAATAAGACCTTTGCCATAGCCTTCAAGACTCCTCCGAAGGACAGCACGGGCGTGTTTCATATAATAGAGCATTCGGTTCTCTCCGGATCGAGAAAATTTCCGGTAAAGGAGCCGTTCGTTGAGCTTCTCAAGGGGTCGCTCAACACCTTTCTCAACGCCCTGACGTACGAGGATAAAACGGTTTACCCCGTAGCATCCCGTAACGAAAAGGACTTTTTTAATCTGACGGAGGTATATCTTGACGCGGTATTTCACCCGCTTATGCTTGAGGACGAAGCGATTTTTTACAACGAGGGCTGGCGTTACGAATACAGCGAAGGAGGCGAGCTGACCTATAACGGCGTCGTATATAACGAGATGAAGGGGGCGTACTCCTCCCCAGACGAGCTTGCGGTGTCATCGCTCAACAAGGCGCTGTTTACCGGCAGCATATACGAGTACGACTCGGGCGGCGACCCCGAAGAAATAACCCGGCTGTCATACGAGGACTTCGTCAACACACACAAGCGCTATTATCATCCCTCAAATTCATATATTTTCCTTGACGGCTCACTTGATATCGAAAAGGCGCTCGGTCTTATAGACTCCTACCTCTCGGAATATGAAAGAAAAGAGATGAATATTGCCGACACACCTGCCGCACCGCGCGACGCCGGTGTTATAAAAATCCCGTTTGAGCCTACGGGTGACGGCGAGGAGGCTCGGGTTATCTCGGCAAGCGTCTTTGCCGATTGTAACAAACCGGAAATGCTCGTAGCGACCTCAGTACTCCTTAATTCCATTGCCGGCGCAAACGACTCACCGCTGAAAAAGGCGATGATAGACGAGGGGCTTTGCGAGGACGTTTCGGTATTTACGAATACGGCTCTTATGCAAACGGTTATGCTGGAATATCACGGTGTTAGACCCGAATATGCCGAAAAAATTCTCGCACGTCAAAACGAAATACTGACCACACTTGCGGAAGGCGGACTTGATATGCAGACGGTAAGGGCAAATCTCGACCGGCTAAAATTCAGATACAGAGAAAAGGACTACGGCTCTCTTCCAAAGGGCGTTGCATTTGCTTTTTCGGTATACGGGGTTTGGCTTTACGGGATAGATCCCGCCGCCGCTCTATGCTACGAGGACACCCTCGAATATCTCTACTCAAGGCTTGATAGTGATTTTTATTTTAGCGTCCTTCGGGATATGCTTATAAGCACGCACCACAGAGCTACGGCAATACTCGTACCCGACAAGACGTGCAGAGAAAGAAAAGAGGAGCTACTAAAAAATTCTCTTGCAAAAATCGATAAGGAGATGAGCCGAGAGGATAAGGATAAAATCAAACGCATCGAGTGTCTTGTCAAAGAGAGAAACGAGTCGGAGGACTCCCCCGAGGCTCTTGCAAGTCTTCCAACACTCAAGCTCTCCGATATTAATCTGTCTGAAAAGGAAAATTTCACTCACGTTATTTCTAAAGACGGAGCAAAAATTTTGCACCACAAGCTCGAAACAGAAGGCATAATGTACACAGAACTTTACTTTTCCGTGCACGATCTTGATGAAAACGAGCTTTCTTTGCTCCCCGTTCTATCCTCGGTTTTAGCCAATTCCGACACGGAAAATTATACCGAATCCGAGCTGAAAAACAAAATCAGATCCTCCCTTGGCAGCTTCAGCATTATTGCATCGGCAATTCCCGACGCACATGACACGTCTCTGGCAACACCATACGTTACCATACACACCAGCGCTCTTATAGAAAACCGAGATGAGCTTATTCACCTTATCGGTGAGGTTCTTACTAAAACGAAATTCACGGACGTAAGGAATATCAAAAAAATCCTTCTTCAGATACGCTCTATTACAGAGGAATCTATCCTGCTTGGCGCAGACGGGGTTGCTATGGAGCGCGTAGACTCGGCTCTTTGCGCCTGCGGTGCGACACAGGAAAAGATTTCAGGGCTTTTTGCGTATGAAAAAATAAAGGAATATATTCGTGATTTTGACAGTCGGGGCGAGACCTTTGCAAAAAGGCTATCAGAGCTTTCGGAGCGGATATTTATCAAAGAGCGACTGACCGTCGGATGCACAGGCTGTGACGAGCAGACGGGACGGGATATTGCAGAGCTTTTCCCCTCGGGCAATATCGGTAACAGAATAAAATTCGAGCCGAGCGGCATACGCATGGAAGGAATCTCTCTGCCCCTTGAAATTTCGCACACGGCATTTGGAATTTTCTCCGAAAAAATACCTTCTCACATAGGTGCCTTGAGAGTTGCGAGAAATATACTCTCATACGAATATCTGTGGGGCGAAATAAGGGTAAAGGGCGGAGCATACGGTACAGGCTTTACGGCAAGGCGTCACGGAACTGCCATCTTCTACTCCTACCGTGATCCGTCACCCGATGGTTCTCTAAAATGCTTTCTCAAGGCTGCTGACTTTTTGACCGATTTTGCTATGGGAGAGCCCGACCTCGCCAAATATATCATAGGCGCTATCGGGGAATACGATATAATACAAACACCGAGAGCAAAGGCGACGGCTGCTACGATAAATCATCTTGCCTGCCGAGATGCGATGGATGAGAAGAAAATACGCGAGGATATTCTTACAACGAGCTGTGCTTCTCTTCTTGAGGTAGCGGAACTTATCAGAGAGGCTCTGGTTCACTCATCCTTCACGGTAACGGCAAACGACGGTATACTAGATAGCGTTTGCGGGATAGGCGACAATATAATTATCCCGTGACAGTTAAAATTAAAACAAATTAAAACAAAAATTTCAGGAAAGATTGACATTTTCCGCAGAACAGTGTATAATAATATGATGTAAATAAATGCT
This sequence comes from Clostridia bacterium, assembly GCA_017463125.1. Lineage (GTDB taxonomy): Bacteria > Bacillota > Clostridia > Oscillospirales > CAG-272 > UBA1740. Next base: position 119,755 of record JAFTPV010000013.1, read on the forward strand.
TTTTTGTATTGCGAATAAGAGAAAAGCCACAGTACAAAATAAGTGTAAGCAAAAAAATAAGAAAGGCAAATTTTATGGATTACAGGTACGAAGGCTGGGAAGGCTTTGAAGACGGTAAATGGACTAAAGAAATCCATGTCAGAAGCTTTATAACCCACAACTATACTCCCTACGACGGCGACGATAAATTCCTCGTAGGCCCAACAAATGATACTCTAGAGCTTTGGGACCAGGTTCTTGAGCTTTCAAAGCAGGAAAGAGAGGCCGGCGGCGTTCTCGATATGGATACAAAGATCATATCCACGATAACCTCTCACGGCCCCGGTTATCTCAATAAAGAAAAAGAAAAAATCGTCGGCTTCCAGACAGACAAGCCCTTCAAGCGTGCGCTTATGCCCTACGGAGGTATAAGAATGGCGGAGAAGGCATGCAAGGACAACGGCTACGAGATCGACCCCGAGGTGAAGGAATTCTTCACCCTTCACAGAAAGACGCATAACGCCGGCGTTTTTGACGCATATACTCCCGAGATGCGCGCCTGCCGTTCAAGTCATATTATAACGGGTCTTCCCGATGCTTACGGCAGAGGCAGAATTATCGGCGACTACCGACGCGTTGCCCTCTACGGCGTTGACCGTCTTATCGAGGACAAGAAACAGCAGAAGGAAACCACCCGCTCTACGATGCTTGCGGACGTTATCCGTGACAGAGAGGAGCTATCCGAGCAGATCCGCGCTCTTGAGGATCTTAAGAAAATGGCACTCGCCTACGGCTATGACATTTCTCTTCCCGCAAGAGATACCAAGGAGGCTATTCAGTGGCTCTATTTCGGATATCTTGCGGCAGTTAAGGAGCAGAACGGTGCGGCAATGTCCCTCGGACGTACCTCAACCTTCCTCGATATTTATGCAGAGCGCGACCTTGCGCGCGGTACGTATACGGAAAGTGAGATTCAGGAGCTCGTCGACCACTTCATTATGAAGCTGAGGCTCGTTAAATTTGCCCGTACTCCTGAGTACAATTCTCTCTTCTCCGGAGATCCCCAGTGGGTTACCGAGTCTATCGGCGGCATGGCGGTTGACGGACGTCATCTCGTAACAAAGATGTCCTACCGTTATCTGCATACCCTCGAGAATCTCGGCGCGGCTCCCGAGCCAAACCTCACGGTTCTCTGGTCCACAAGACTTCCGGAGAATTTCAAGCGCTTCTGTGCAAGAATCTCTATCGAAACCTCGTCCGTTCAGTATGAGAATGACGACCTTATGCGCTTTACACACGGCGACGACTACGCTATCGCCTGCTGCGTTTCATCTATGCGAGTTGGTAAGGAGATGCAGTTCTTCGGTGCTAGAGCAAACCTTGCAAAATGTCTGCTTTATGCTATCAACGGCGGTGTGGACGAAATAACCGGTAAGCAGATAGGCCCCGAATACAGAGCCGTAACTACCGAGTATCTCGATTACGACGACGTTATGAAAAAGTACGACGATATGATGAGATGGCTCGCAGGCGTTTACGTAAACACGCTGAACATCATTCACTATATGCACGACAAGTACTGCTACGAGAAGATACAGATGGCCCTTCACGACAAGAACGTGACCCGCTGGTTTGCGACCGGTATCGCAGGTCTTTCGGTTGTGGCAGACTCGCTCTCGGCTATCAAGTACGCAAAGGTTAAGACTGTCAGAAACGATGCGGGAATCGTAGTAGACTACGAGATTGAGGGCGATTTCCCGAAATACGGCAACGACGATGACAGAGTTGACTCTATCGCGTACGAGATCGTCCATCGCTTCATGGAGCACGTGAGAAAGAACCACACGTACAGAGACAGTATTCCGACCACCTCTATCCTTACCATCACCTCAAACGTTGTTTACGGTAAGAACACCGGTGCTACTCCTGACGGACGTAAGCAGGGCGAGGCCTTTGCTCCCGGAGCTAACCCGATGCATAAGAGAGATACTCACGGCGCTATTGCGTCCCTTGCCTCTGTATCAAAGCTCCCCTTCCGCGACGCGCAGGACGGCATTTCCAACACCTTCTCTATTATTCCCGGAGCGCTCGGTAAGGACGACGCTATCTTCGTTGGCGACATTGAGGTTGATATGGAATGCACGAGCGGCGCTTGCTCATCTCCCACACTCTTTGAGGGTCTTGACGCAAAATAAAGAACAAGAAAGGAAAAAACAAAATGGCAGCAACAGAAAACCAGATAGATAATCTTGTATCACTTCTTGACGGATACGTTGAAAAGGGCGGACACCACCTGAACGTCAACGTTTTTACCCGCGAGACGCTTCTTGATGCACAAAAGCATCCTGAAAAGTATCCACAGCTTACCGTCAGAGTCAGCGGCTATGCAGTTAATTTCATCAAGCTGACGAAGGAGCAGCAGGACGAGGTAATATCCCGTACCTTCCACGACAAGATATAATTTAATATCTATTACCGTAAAACCGCGTTGGCAGACACTCTGTCGGCGCGGTTTTTATTTCGCTATGCTCATGTGAGGGTCGAATTTGCTAAAAAATATTGATTATTGCGCGATTAAGTGATATAATAAAAGTAAATATAACCGTGAGGAATTACAATGAGTAAGGATATAAAGGGTAAAATACACTCCATAGAGAGCTTCGGTACGGTTGACGGGCCCGGTATCCGCTTCGTTATCTTCTTGCAGGGCTGTCCTATGCGCTGTCTTTACTGTCACAACCCTGATACGTGGAATATGTCGGACGGAGATGAGATGAGCGCCGAGGAGCTTATCAAGGAATATGAAAAAAACCGCGCCTTTTATACAAAGGGCGGCATTACCGTTACAGGCGGCGAGCCTCTTTTACAGGTTGATTTTGTTACAGAGCTTTTCAGACTTGCGAAGAAAAAAAATATCCATACCGCTATCGACACCTCGGGTATTACTTATACCAACGGCGGAAGGTCGCTCGATGAGCTTATGAAATATACTGATCTCGTGATGCTTGACGTAAAGCACATTGATTCTGAAAAGCACAAGGCTTTGACGGGACACTCAAACGAGCGCATACTCGCCTTTACAAAATATCTTGAAGAAAAAAATATACCCGTATGGATAAGGCACGTGGTAATTGAGGGATACACGGACGGTGAGGCAGACCTCTACGAGCTTGGCAGATTTATCGGAGGACTAAAAAACCTAAAAGCGCTTGACGTTTTGCCCTATCATACTATGGGCAAGGCAAAATACGAGGAGCTGGGGCTTGAATATCCACTCGCCAACGTCCCGCCTCTCACAGCCTCTGCCGCAAGGGTGGCAAAGGAGCATATTCTCCGAGGTGTGAGGGACGTAAGGGAGAATGTTTGAAGGGAGAGCTTTATGAAATATGACCTGTCGGAGCTTGATGCAAGAGTCAGGGCAAAAAAACGCGATTTTCTGACAAGGTTTACCGTAACGGCCGTCCTCGGACTTATGCTTATAGTGCTTGCCTTTGTAAATATTGCGGGCGACACTATGCGCCTTGCCTGCGGGATTACGGCTGCGGTAATGCTCTTTTACTTAAAAAATCTCTATGATGCATACGACGCAAAGACTCTTTTCTCAAAGGAAATGAAGGGTGAAAACATAAAGGAGCATCTTTACACGGTATCCAAGGCGTACGGTCCGGGGTTAAGGTATAAGCAGGTGGGCTCCTCGGGCCTTCAGCCTTTTGCGCCGAACACCGGAGCGAATAAAAGAAAGCATTATCCAAATCTTAAAAGCTCGGTGTACTTAAGGCTTGAGGACGGTGACGTCACGGAAATCAGAGGACTTAATAAGGAGCATATAGAGCTTTACGAGGAAGGTGACACCCTCTTTAAGCCGGCAGGCGCTAAATACCCGATAATTGTGAGCCGCTCCGTCACAAGACAGCCCTGCCCGCTCTGCGGCACGGTGAATGACGCCTCCGACACGGAATGTCTGACCTGCGCCCTGCCCTGCAATAAGTAAAATCTACACAAAATGTAAGAATTATTTTCTGAAAAGGAAGCCACTAGGATGAAAAGAGTTTTGTCCACAACTCTTGTGTTATTTACTATAATACTTTTGATTTTTGGTGCTGTGATGTTTTTCACAATTACCAATTTCACATCATATAACACCTCGCTGACCGTAGACGAGGACAATCGTCTGCTCTCGAGCGACGGAGAAAGCATTACTATCCTTCAGCTCACGGACGTACAAACGGCAAATCTTATAGAGTGCGCTATGGCGTACCCCTCCGTCAAGCGAATGGTTGATAAATGCAAGCCGGATATGATAGTTCTTACTGGTGACAACATCTCCGATAATTCGGACACTATGGTTTTATCGGCTTTTATAAGTCTTATGGACAGCTTTGAGCTTCCTTGGGCGCTTGTGTTCGGTAATCACGACAGAAATTCCGCCGTTTCTATGGAGGATATTTGTTCTTCAATTGAAGCAAGCAGGTACAGCCTCTTTAAGACAGGGTATCTTGATGACAGATACGGAAATTATTACTATAATATAGAGCTTCAGGGTGAAACTGTTCGTACTCTGATATTTATGGATTCTGCAAAATCTAATTTTACCGAGGAGCAGGTCGAGTGGTATGAGAATACAGTAAGCTCGATTTCAAAGAGAGAGGGCGAGGTTATCCCCTCGTTTGTATTCTTCCATATTCCGATACAGCAGACCGAGGCAGCACATCAGATATACGCTGAAAACTCCTCCGTAGGCTCGGGAATACAGGCTGATAAGGTGGACGTTCAAGACGAGGACACGGGATTTTTTGACACCGCGAAGACTCTCGGCAGTACAGACGCGCTTTTCTACGGACACGACCATAGGAACAATACCTTCATAGAATACGAGGATATTCTTTTCTGCTACGGAAGAAAAACGGGTACTACGGTTTACTTCGAGCCGGGAATGACGGGTGCAAATCTTATCACCGTTACGGCAGATGATTTTACCGTAGAACGCGTAGATTGGAAATAATTATTTACATTTGTCAATAAATATCCCCTGTATAACAGGGGATTTCATTTTCGGGCATAGCCCTGCCTGTTGTCAGTGCGCACGGGCGTGTTCCAGATTTGCCTGCCAGCCATGCAGTTGTTGCTTGCTACCCGTAAACGTGTTTCACCATAAGCCTCCCTTGTGTAAAGGGATGTGGCAAGCAGATGCTTGCATCTGCGACGGAGGGATTGGAGGATATTTTTTAAATTCCTTTGCCAATCCCTCACCCGACTTTGTCGGGAGCTCCCTTTACACAAGGGAGCCTTCGGAACAATAACATTCTGCGTTTGTTTTTTATTTGCTCTCTGTTCATCGGCAAAGCCTTCTCATTCATGATTTTTCCAAGCTATATAGACCGAATTTGGTTAATTGTCAAAAGACAAATTATGAGTTATAATATATATAGCCGTTTTCGGATTATAAAAAGGAGAACACAAATGGAAAATTTTTTAAGCCAACTGTATTGCGGTCAAATCCACCCTGCCGCAAATGAAGGAAAATACATAAAGGAGCTGACGGCTCTTGAAAAATTAAGTGAAAATATACTTAAAAAGCTCGAGTGTCGGCTAGACGATAACGCAAAAGCCGAGCTAAAGAAATTTATTGATTGCAGGCAGGAGTTGGAATTTATTATGGAGGAGGACGCTTTTGCAAAAGGTGTCAGCTTCGCGGCTGAATTTCTCGTATCAGCCTTGGGTTAATCGCTCTGATAAAATAGCATACAATACTTGGACAGTCGAGACGCCTGTCCCTACGGTTGTACGTTCAAATTGCGATAAGAATTTGTAATTGCTTATAAAACAATTTCGTAAAATGTGTACGCTGTTTGTAGGGACAGGCGTCCTCGACTGTCCGTAAAATTCTCGTCCTTGATAAATCTATTTTCACCTATGTAAAAAAGGGTAGCCCCGCAGGACTACCCTTATTATTTTTTTAGATACTTGCAAGAATTTCCTCTGCCTTTGCAAGCGCTTCGGGAATCTTATCAATATCACGACCGCCGCCCATAGCGCTGTCGGGACGTCCTCCGCCCTTACCTCCGCAGATGGTTGCTACCTCGCGCAGAATATTTCCTGCGTGAGCGCCCACCTTAACGGCTTCGGCACCTGCCGCGACGACAAAATTCAGCTTGCCGTCATTTACTACCGCGAGAACGGCTACCGCATCGGGATACTTCTCCTTGACGGTATCGGAGAGCGCTCTTGCCTGATCGGCGCGCATCTCCACCCTTGCGGCAAGAAGTCTTACCTTACCGACGGTTTTAAGTCCGGAGAGTAGCGCCTCTGCCTTTGCGTTTGCTATCTGGGAGTTTGCACTCTCAAGCTCGCGGCGAACCTCCTTTATCTCGTTCTGAAGACTTGCGGCCTTCTTCGCGATAGCGTTGACGTTAGGAGATTTAAGCTCTCTTGCAGCTTCTGCGATAAGCGAGTCACGCTCGGAAAGAAGCGCAAGTACGCCAAGGCCTGTCGTTCCCTCAATTCTTCTGACACCCGCTGCAACGCTGGACTCGGAAATAACCTTAAACAGACCGATATTTCCTGTGTTAGACACGTGAGTACCGCCGCAAAGCTCGGTTGAGGACGAGCCAATCTTAACGACTCTTACCTCGTTGCCGTATTTCTCTCCAAAGAGCGCCATAGCGCCCATCTTCTTTGCCTCATCGGGAGTTGTTACTATCGTTTCAGCCTGCTCGGCAAGAAGGATATTAGCGTTTACTATTGCCTCGACCTTTGCTATCTCCTCGTCAGTCATAGCCGCAAGATGAGTGAAGTCAAAGCGAACTCTATGCTCGTCAACGTAAGAGCCTGCCTGCTCAACGTGAGTGCCGAGAACTGCACGCAGTGCCGCCTGAAGAAGATGCGCCGCCGAGTGATTTCTTCTTATAGCATTACGTCTTTCTGTATCAATTTTAAGCGTTACGGTATCACCTACGCTGATAGGCGCATCAAGAGTAAGCTCGTGAATATAAATACCGTTTGTTTTCTTGGTGTCGGTTATAGTGCCTATTCCTACGATAACGCCGCTATCACCAACCTGACCGCCGCCCTCGCCGTAGAAGGCAGTTTTGTCAAAGATGACGGAGCATTCGCCCTCGGAGGCGCACTCGACAGCCTCGCTGTCAACGATGATGGACAGAACCTTCGCTTCACACTCGTTCTCGGTATAGCCTACGAAGTCGGTTGCGGGAAGATTTTCAAGAAGAGATTTAGAGCTATCCGACCAGCCCGAGATATTGCCTCTTGCGGCTCTTGCTCTCTGCTTCTGCTCCTCCATAAGAGCCTTGAAGGCGTCCTCATCAATAGAGAGTCCTGCCTCCTCCGCAATCTCGCGGGTGAGGTCTACTGGGAAGCCGAAGGTGTCGTAAAGCTTGAACGCATCAGCACCGGATATAACCTTATCGCCCTTTTCCTTAGCGTCGGCAATAACACCCGAAAGAATTCCAAGGCCCGCGTCAATGGTTGCGTTAAAGCGCTCCTCCTCGAGAGTGATAACCTTGAGAATATAGTCGTATTTTTCACGAAGCTCGGGGTATGCACCCTCATTCTGACCGATAACTATTTCAACAAGTCCTTTGAGGAACATTCCTTCAATACCGAGAAGCTTTGCGTGTCTGCAAGCACGGCGGATAATTCTGCGGAGAACGTAGCCGCGTCCCTCGTTTGAGGGAATAACGCCATCGCTTATCATAAAGGTTGCAGACCTCGTATGGTCGGTGATAACGCGAATGGAAATATCGTCGTTCTTCTCCGCACCGTAGGTCTTACCGGCAATTTCACAAACTCTGTCAAGAAGCGCACGTACGGTATCAACCTCAAAGAGATTGTCCACACCCTGCATAACGCAGGCAAGGCGCTCAAGTCCCATACCTGTATCTATATTCTTCTGTGCAAGCTCGGTATAGTTTCCGTTACCGTCATTATTAAACTGGGAGAATACGTTATTCCATATCTCCATAAATCTATCACAGTCGCAGCCGGGCTTACAGTCAGGTGAGCCGCAGCCGTACTTTATGCCTCTGTCGAAATATATCTCCGAGCAGGGACCGCAAGGGCCGCTTCCGTGCTCCCAGAAGTTGTCCTCCTTGCCGAGTCTGACTATATGAGCCTCGGGAACGCCTATCTTATCGCGCCAGATAGCGTAAGCCTCTTCATCATTTTCATATACCGAGGGCCAGAGAAGGTCGCCGGGAATCTCGAGCGTTTCGGTCAAGAACTCCCACGCCCAAGGAATAGCCTCCTCCTTGAAATAATCGCCAAAGGAGAAGTTACCTAGCATCTCAAAATAAGTGCCGTGACGCGCCGTGTGTCCAACGCGCTCGAGGTCGGGCGTTCTGATACATTTCTGGCAAGTGCAGACTCTGTTACGAGGCGGCATCTCCTCTCCTGTGAAGAACTTCTTCATCGGTGCCATGCCCGAGTTTATCAGAAGAAGAGATTTATCGTTATTCGGAATAAGCGAAAAGCTGGGAAGGCGAAGATGCCCCTTGCTCTCAAAGAAGGAGAGATACTTTTCACGAAGGTCGTTAAGCGATGTCCATTTCATTTTTTAGTTTGCTCCTAAAATTACATTGTAATAACTAATTATAGCACATTAAAATACATAAAGTCAATAAATATATCAAAATTTTCAAACAAACGCACTTACGGGATTGACTTTTGTCGGATTTGGGTATATAATCTTAATGTTAAAATCAAGAAAGAAACGGATAATTATGAAAATAGAAGAGAGATTTCTTAATTACGTGGGTTATCCCACGATGTCCGACGAGGAGAGCGAAAGCACGCCCAGCACACAAAAGCAGACGGTGCTTGCCAAGGCTCTTGCAGAGGAGCTACGCGAGATTGGCGTATCCGACGCCGAGGTAGACGGACACGGCTACGTTTACGGCTCAATTCCTGCTACGGCAGAGGGATTTTCTTCCGTAGGATTTATCGCGCATCTTGACACCTCTGACGCTATGCCCGACTCTCCGATAAAGACTCGCGTGGTTGATTACGGCGGCGGGGATATCCTGCTGAATGAAGAAAAAGGTATAGTTATGAGAGAGGCGGACTACCCTGCACTTTCAAGACGGGTTGGCGAGAGGCTTATCGTTACGGACGGCACGACTCTGCTCGGAGCTGACGACAAGGCGGGTATTACCGAGATAGTTTCTGCTGCGGAGCGCATAATCAAGGGTAATTTCCCTCACGGTAAAATATCCATCGCCTTTACTCCCGACGAGGAGATAGGCAGAGGAGCTGACCTCTTTGACGTTAAAAAATTCGGCGCTGACTACGCCTACACCCTTGACGGCGGCGAGATTGGCGAGCTTGAATACGAGAACTTTAACGCCGCCTCGGCGAAGGTTTCGGTTAAGGGATTTTCAATCCACCCAGGCTCCGCTAAAGGAAAGATGAAAAACGCATCTTCTATCGCGGCGGAGTTCAATTCGCTCCTCGACCCCGAGGCAGTACCCGAAAAAACCGAGGGATACGAGGGCTTTTATCATCTGATTTCAATGTCGGGCGAGTGTGAGTATGCGAGCCTTGACTACATTCTCCGCGACCACGACGGTGAAAAGCTGGAGGCTCTCAAGTTGAGCTTCGAGTCTTTGGCGCATACTCTTAACGAAAAATACGGTGAGGGTACGGTAACGCTGACAGTCAAGGACTCGTACCGTAATATGCGCGAGATAATAGAGGCTCACCCCTACACGATAGAGGGCGCCAAGTCGGCTATGAAAAAGCTGGGAATAGAGCCTATCGTCAATCCTATCCGAGGAGGTACGGACGGTGCGCGTCTGTCCTTTATGGGTCTGCCCTGCCCCAATCTCGGCACGGGCGGTGCAAATTTCCACTCCGGCTTCGAGTACGTTTCCATCGATGGAATGGAAAGGGCTGTGGATTTGATTGTTGAGATAATCAAGGGCGCAAAATCCGTATAACCGCAGATTTTGACAACTTTATTTTACATTTAGGAGTTTTTTATGATAGTTGCAGACGTAATTTATAATGTTGCTCTTTTATTCATTTTGATGATACCGGGCGTTATTCTGAGAAAATGCAAGATGGTATCTGATAGCTTCGGTAAGGGGCTTTCTAACCTTGTTTTATATATCGCGCAACCCGCGCTGATATTCCTCGCATACGTTAAGCCGTTTGATATGGATATTCTGATAAACTCGGCGTACGTGCTGATATTCTCGGTAATAGCTCACGCTCTCTTTGCCGTAGTTGCTATGCTACTCTTTAATGGAGCAGAGGACGCAAGACGCAGAATGCTCCGCTTTGCCACCATATTCTCAAACGCGGCGTTTATGGGTATTCCTCTTATCGCGGCAGTGCTTGAGGACAAGTTCCCCGGCGCGACACTCTTTGCCTCAATCTACAACATCACCTTCAACCTCTTCCTGTGGTCGCTCGGCGTTATGATATGCACCAAGGACAGAGATAATGACAATAATGGGGTTTGCGACCACGAGGACGCAAAAAAGAATGGTGCTTCTATCGTGAAAGCACTCGTTCATCCTGTAACAATCGCGGCGGCTATAGGTCTTATATTCTTCATATTCCCTGTCACAAGCTATATTCCCGAGGTGGTCTGGGGTCTTGTTTCCGACACGGCAACGCATCTGAAAAACCTCGTTGCTCCGCTCTCTATGATAGTTATCGGATTGAGGCTTCCTGACATCAGCTTCAAGGGAGTTCTCCGCGATAAATATATGTATCTCTTCCTTGCGCTTCGCCATGTTCTGCTGCCCGTTGCGGTGGTAGCTATTCTCAAGCTCGTATCGCTCACAGGTCTTGAAATGCACGGCGCGGTAGCTCCTGTTGTTGCAATACTCGCCTCCGCACCCGCAGCTACGAGCGCTACTATGTTTGCGGAAAAATACGACTGCGACTCGGCTTACGTTTCAAGGCTGGTAACCATTTCCACCCTTCTATCAATCGTAACGATGCCGCTGATACTTATGCTCGTATAATTCTACATATATGTCATGACCACCGGCCGTGCCGGTGGCATGCACAAGCCCCCTTAGGGCATAACACCGGCTCGGTGAGCCTATAGGCTCATCGAAAAGTCTGCCAACCGCGCAGATTTTACCGGCTTGCCCCTAAAGGGGCTTTCTTATTTGCCTTCTTTTGCCGGCTCACCCGTAAACGGGTCAATATATTCTTTTATGCTTAGTTGCTCAGCCTCATGGTCTTCGTATAATTGATTCCTTATGTATTCCGCTATTGCCTTTTTATTGCGTCCTACTATATCTACGTAAAATCCTCTGCACCAAAAGTGTCTGTTTCCATATTTATACTTTAAGTTCGCGTATTTCTCAAAGATCATTAAACTGCTTTTTCCTTTGAGATACCCCTTCACTTGTGATATACTGTATTTTGGTGGTACAGATATGAGCATATGAATGTGATCTTTGCAGGCTTCTGCTTCGAGTATCTCTATTTGTTTGTACTCGCACAGTTTTCGTAGCATCTTTCCTATATCTACTTTTATCTTTCCATAGATCACTTGTCTCCTATATTTTGGTGCAAAAACGATATGGTACTTGCAATTCCATTTTGTATGTGCTAAACTATTTGTGTCAAGTTTCACGACTTGATCCTCCCTTGGTTTTTAATTTTGTTGGTTGGCAGACCGACTCTATTATACACCAAGGGAGGTGCTTTTTCTACGCATAGCTAAAGCTTTTTTGAACCACCAGCCGGACTGGTGGTTTTCCTGCGAAGACTTTTTTCCAAGTCTTCGCTATACAAAAAGTACGTTTTCTGCCCGAAAGGCAAAAAACGTACTCTCTGCCAATATTTTTATATTTTGTTTCAGAGCTCAAGCTCTGCTACGTGGGGTCTATGATCCGAGGCAATCAGCGCGGGTATGTCGGCTGATATTACCTCGACGTCCGGTGAAACGAAGATATAGTCTATCTTTAACGTTGGATTATCGGAGGGGAAGCTGAACAGCTCTCCGCAAAAAAGGTCTGCCGTATCCTTCATTCTCTCGCGTATGGGAGCGAGGACGGAATCGTCGGGCGTTACGTTAAAATCACCCATAAGTATGCACCTTTTGTCCTCGATGTTTTCAAGAACGGTACGCACCGCATTTTCCTGCTCGTCAGTATTAAGACCGAAATGAGTTACCAGAACCGTTATGTCCCCCTCGAGCTTTACCTTAAGGACGGCGCGGGTTTCGTAATACTTGTTTCCCACTTTGACGTCAGGGTCGGGGATTGGAATCACCTCGGAGGAAATTATAGGATAGCGGGACAGAAGCGAGTTGCCGTAAGGACCAAGTCCGTCAAAGTAAATAGCCCTACCGAAGCGATAGTGAGCAAGCCCTGAAAGCTCGGATAGTATCTCCGTCTGCTCCTCGTAATCAGGGGCTATTCCGCACCCTCTCATCTCCTGAAGTCCTACTACGTCAGCGCCGACACTCTTTATCGCATCTGCCATTATCTCAAAATCTATTCTCTGCTCGAGGTAGTTCAGGCAATGCTGTGTGTTAAAGCTTACAAACTTCAAATTTATCACTCTCCTCAAGTCCGAGCATATTTATTGCTCTCTCGAATATTTCTTTTGCATTTTCAAAATTCTTCGGGTGGTGTGCGTCCGTACCGAGATAGAATTTACAGCCCTGCCACTTTGCAATTCTAAACATACGTAGCACCCGTTCTGCCTCCGAGTCTGAAAAGCGCATATCTGCCTTGTTAAGCTCTATTCCGATGCCCACCTCTTTTGCTTTTGCGAAAAGGCGTTCCATTTCGCCCGACGGTATAAGGTCAAGTGTGGAAAGATATTTTTCTCTATCCCTTGCGCCGTTGTTAATCAGAGGGCAGGCGAGATGAGCAACGCCGGTCTTGTAAAACGGGAGATCGGCTGAAAGAAGCTTGTCGAATCTCTCTACCCAAAGCCTAGCTCGTGCCTCGTCACTCTCAGCGTCCTCCGGGTGTATGGTAAACTCGCTCATCTGCAGGTGAGTCGTCGGAACTATAATGAAGCCAAAATCGTCAAAACGCTCCTTCGGAATTCCTATAGTAAAATCCCAATTCATATCGGTTTCACAGCCGAAAAGGAACTTTATCCCCTCCGAGCTTGGAAGCGGCAGGCATTTTGCCAAATTATCAAAGTTTTGCGGTCTATACCAATTTGACGGTGTGGGAACAGCGCCGTCCCAATAATGATCGGTGACGGCTACTGTGTTAAGGCCGTTTTTCTTTGCGTACTCAAGAATATACTTTGGTGTCTGTTTAGGATCCTGTGAGCACTCCGAAAGATATGTATGTATATGCAGGTCGTGGTCTATCTTGTATTTCATAACTTTCGCCCCTTTTCCGTTGTTAAGGAGCATTATATCACATAATGATCCTTAAGTCGGCTTTAAGTCAATATATAAGGCATCTAAAGCTATATCTTTACGACTTTTCCGGTGAGTCTGGATTTCTCTGCTCCAAACGACATACGGTGGCTGTCGATTGAAACGTCAATATAGGTTATACCGGGAGCGGGCTTACCATTGCGCTCAAGGTAGAGGCTATGCATCATTGAGATGTCGCCGCCGCCGTGATTGCCGGAGGTATTTGCGTCAGAAAAGTCGTATCTTACGACATCGCTGCCGAAGGGACGAAGCTCAAGGTAAAGAGCCTCCATATTACCGACAAGCTCTGCCTTCGTTCCGTGAATCTTAATGTCCCTGTATATTTCCTTTGAGAAGGCGTTCATCGTGTGGCTAACGGTCACTCCGTTCTCGAACTCAAATATGCACACCTGATGGTCTACGACGTCATTGTCGCACTTGTATACACATCTGTCGTACGGAGAATGTACGAGCTTTTCGCGCCAATTTCCCTCATTGGATACATCAGTGGTAAAATAGCCTCTGAAGAACTCTTCTCTTTCGTAGATGGTCTGCGCCTTATATACGCAGTCGGTGCAGCCACAGTCCGAGCAATAGTCGGCACTGCCCTCCGGCGCATTATTCCCGGTAAAGTGGGTAAGACCGCCGAAGGAGGATACGGAAAGGCATTTTTTACCAAGTATGTATCTTATCATATCCATATCGTGACAGCATTTTGCAAGAATCATAGGGCAAGCCTCGTAGCTGTTTCTCCAAGGACCTCTGACAAAGGAGTGCGCCTGATGATAATAGCCAACGCATTCTGTTGTATTCATTGTAACTATTTCGCCAAGGACACCCGAGTCAACGACCTCTTTAAGCTTTGAGTAAAAGGGAGTATAGCGGAGCACGTGGCAAACGATAATCTTTCTGCCGTATTTGACCGATGCCTCGTATATAGCCTCGCAGTCCTCAAGGCTCGTTGCAATAGGCTTCTCAAGCAGAAGGTCATATCCCGCCGCCATACAGGCAATTGCGTGCTCTCTGTGATCCTTGTCCTGTGTCGCAACGGCAACTATATCTGCCTCAATGCCTGCGGCAAGAAAATCCTTATAGTCCGAGAAGGTAGGACAGGTGTGTAAGCTTTTTGCTAAATCAAGTCTGTCGGGGTCGTTGTCAACGATGGCTGTAACAACAAATTCTTCAGGTTTTTGTAAAGCATAATTTGCATAAATACTACCTCTTTGGCCGTATCCCACAACTGCTATTTTCTGTGTTTTCATCTTATTTTCCTCATTATTTGCAAATCATTATTTACTTTTCAACATAATTGCATATTACGTTATGCTCGCTTCCCGCAGCGGAAAGAGGAAGAATGCCAACCTCCTTGCCGTCGGCTACAATATACGCGCGATCCGATGCTTTGAAGGTTATATTATAGGTTTCGCCTCGGAATCTTCTCGTGACGGTAACTCCGGACCAGCCGCGCGGCATAGCGGGAGAGAGCGTCAAACCCTTGTAGGTCGGCTTCACTCCTAGCATATACTCTGTTATAGCCCTATATATCCAGCCTGCCGTTCCCGTTATCCAGCTCATAGGCGCATAGCCCGCAAGATAGGGGCTGTCGGGACCGATAAGCATATTGGTAACTGCGTACGGCTCAACACCCGAGTCGGAATTTTTGGGGTTATCTACCGAAATACTCTTAAGAGTTCTGTAAGCTCTCTCTCCCTCACCGAGTATACAGTCTGCCGCAATCTTGAAGGCAACTCCGTGATTGTATACGCTTCCATTCTCAAAAACGCCCTTGACAAAGTAGGAAACTCTGCCGATGTCCGGATCTCCCTTAAGGTAGCTCGGGGAGCACTGTGTATATCCCCAATCGCATTTGAGTCTCTTCTCAACCTCTGCCATAGCCGAGAGCATATCCTCTTTTTCGTCCATACCCGCAAGAACAGACCATGACTGAGGATTTAAGAATATTCTGTCCTCATCGCCTATTCTCGTGCCCTTGTCGTTTATGCCGTAGATATAGTGCTTTCCGTTATAGCCGTGAGTCTTTATCGCCTTCTTAAGCTCGTTTTTCTTATCCTCGTAGTAGCCGATAAGCTCCTCGCCCTCGCCTGCTATTCTGAGAATTTCTTGAGTTTCGTTAATAGCCTTCACTGTAGCGATACTCAGCCAGACGCTCTCGCCCTTATTTTCAAGTCCGACATTGTTCATACTGTCGTTCCAGTCGCCGCCTCGCCACAAAACGAGGTTGTGCTCTCCTCTAGAGCCAAGCAGGTAATCTATCGCTGCCCTGACGTGCATAAGCACGCTGTCACGGCGCTTGCCTGCCGCGTACGGCTCCTCGATGAAGCTGTCCTCAATTGACGCGCGCTCGTAGCTGTCACCTACAAGATACGGAAGCTCAACGTCGAGAATAGACGTATCACCGCTCTCATTGAGATAAGAAAGCACCGCGCTGGGAATCCAAGCGCCGCCGTCATTATAAGGATAACGGAAGTTCGGCTCAAACATACGGATTGGGTTACCGTCCTCGTACTGATAGGTAAGCGCGTGCATAATTCTCTTCTTTGCAAGGTCTGGGTCAAAGGAAACGAATGCGGTTATATCCTGACAAACATCCCTAAAGCCCTTGCCGTAAAGTCTGCCCCATGTCTTGCCGAGAGAAACCTGACGCTTGAGCCAAACGTTTATCTGATGGTTCATATAGTCGTCGGGGGTGTTTATTGTTATAACGCTCGAGGTCTTCTCGCCAATCTCTCGCTGAGTAGCCATTTCGCGCTCAAACGCTCCGTCAGAGAGCAGCTTTGCTCTTATTTCAGCGCACTCATCCTCGTTTCTTGCCGCAAAGGAGCAGAAATAGTTTTCAAACTCCTCGCCTGCCCCGAGTGTAACGTTAAACTGAAGAGCCGCGATATAATTTGACTCAAAGGTTGTGCCGTCACAGGCAAGCCTGTCTGTCTCAACGCCTATGGGAGCGTGGTTTCCGCTATAACTGCCGATAAAGCGCTGGGGCGCTACGTCGTAGGCGTCGGGAGCTTTTACCGTTCCTACGAAAACCTTGGTGTAGTCGTTTGGCAGACGGAAGCCGTCGTGTGAATAAAGAAGGCCGCCGAGTGTGTCTGAATAATCACCCGTGCCATAGGAGTCGTGACCCGAAAGCGCGGGCTTCGGATAAAGGGAGAAATAGACGCCAAGACGCTTTACGCCCTCGGTAGTATTCTTTACCTTAACCTTATAGAGTACTGCGGGGGTTTCCTCGGGAACGAGAAGAGTCAGCTCTGCCGAAATCCCCTTGTACTCCGAGAGGACGGTATGATAACCAAGTCCAACGTGTGCCTCGTGCTTATCAAAGGGCAGACGGTTATAATTACGGTTTGCCGAATAGTATTCTCCCGAGTCAAGATCCTTTATGTAAAGGTTGCGGTCGCCCGCCTCGATCTTTCTGCGTTGTGTTCCAATGGACATCCAGGCGTAGCCGTTACCGAACTGGTCGGTTTCGCAAACCGCCTCCTCGTTCCACAGATAGTTGAGAAGAGGTCTTCTCGGATACATATCCGTTATAACGAATTCTCTTTTCTCACTGTCGAAATATCCGTTTTTCATAAAATTCCTCCGTTATTACATCACGTTTGACGTGAAATTTTTATTAAAGTCATTATAATAGGTACTCTCGCTCTCTGCCATAAAGGGAAGTATATCCTCGCAAAGCTCGGGAATGTCGGATATTTTTCCCGAAGCATAATCCAGAAGTCTTTTCTTGCAGGAGGCTATTCTCGTAATAAGACCGCCGAGCCTATATTCGTGAACCTCAAGTCCAAAAGGCTTATTTTCTTTTAGCCACTGCTTCTCGAAGGCGCGCATAAAAGCTCTGGTATTTCCTTCTACACGAGTGTATTCCTCTCTTGCAAGCCTTGAAAGCTCGGCGGTATCCCCTGCCCTGTACGCCTCTCGCGTCTTTACACCCAACTCGTATTTATCTGAAAGAACTCTACAGAGCTTTGCCGCTGTATCAAAAAGATAGCCGTATTTTTTAGTTTTTTTGCTAACCTTGAAAAGCTCATCGGCATATTTTACGTAAAGACTACCGCCCCCTAACTTGACCGTAGAGTCAAGGAAGCCTAAGAAGCAATCCGAGTAAAGCATATATTTGCAGGGATGTATATAGGGTCGTCTGACACCTCGGGGTGAGCAATATTGTTAGGCAGGTCAAGGAGCATAAAATCGTCAAAATCAACGCCGAAGATTTTCTTAAAGCGCGACTTTATCAAATCTACATCCTCATTCCCTCTCGCAAGCTCGGCGATATAGAATAGAGATGGCAGAACCGCGTATCGCGAGCATTCGCCACCGTTATCTCACCACATAGTTATTATAACGTTCTCTATCCCGTGTGCTTTTGCCTGCTTTATTGCAGGTATTGAATTTTCAAGGGTGTGCTGATTAAGCGGCATAAATCCGCCCCACGTCCAAGCGCCGCCCGCAAACCAGGTCTTATCCGAGAGCTGCTCGTGATTTGAGAGCATATCGTCGTAATGCTCTTCATTGCTGAAATAATAGTCCCAATAAACAGGTATTACGCCCTCGGGCAGCGCCCTTACGTACTCATCGGGAATAGTTGCCTTACCTTTCGTATAATAGTCACCGCCGTTCCAAGGACGGAAGAACATATCCGACCATATTATAGGGGTATATCCGTATTTTTTTGCAATCTGATGTACTCTATCAAGATGGCGGCGCATTATATCGCTTACCTTTTCATAACCGTGTACGTCAAGATGCTTTCCTCTTCCGAGATTGTGCGCCTCGTCCATACCGATATGTATTTTTTTGGTATTAAAGCAGGCGCCGAGGGTCTTAAAAGTATTCATATAAGCACTCCCTGATTAAGTAATATTTTACACCCCAATTTTCTTTTTGTAAATAGTCAAATCCGTCAATTAGGTGATTTTTTTATCATATTTTACACCCAATTTTAATTTTTGTAAATATGGATTTATCAATTAGGGAAAATAGTTACTCTTTATGGAAAAGATAGTTACAAAAAGCCCGGCGCCCCTCGGATAGCGTCGAGCCATATTTTCCGTAACGGTTTGCTGTTTCTTAAATCAGTATATATTAATTATTTAATCTTTTCAATCAACAATTTAACATTTCTTTATATTTTTTAGCTTTTATAAGAAAAAGTCGTAGTTAAAAGTCGGAAAAGACCATTGCTGACCTGCTCGTTTTTAATTATAATTATTATAGGCAGACTTGTACGAAAAGCTGACTCAATTTATCGACTTTCATATCAAGTTTGTATATAACTTTTATCACAACTATATTTTGTTTTGGAGGAATACTTAAATGAAGGTAGAAAAACTCGTAGTAGGCGTAATAGGACTTGGAATGGGACACGCACATCTCGGCGCGGCACTCGATTACGGAGCAGAGGTTGCTCTTGCGTGCGACCCCTTGGAATCAAAGTATGAAAGATGCGAGAAGCTGTATAACTTCCCTCGCGAAAAGTGGATTACCGACTGGAAAGAGATAGTTAATAATAATGATATAAACGTTGTTATTATAGCAACTCCCGACCAGCTTCACAGAGAGATGATACACGAGTGCCTCGAGGCAGGAAAGCATATTCTCTGCGAGAAGCCCCTAGCTCTTACAAGAGAAGACATAGAGGCGATAGTCAAGGACGTTGAAGCGCACCCGGAGTGCAAATTTATGATTGGTCAGATATGCCGATTCACCCCCTCGTTTATGCTTGCAAAGCAGTATATAGAGGAAGGAAGAATGGGCGAGCTTTACTACGTTGAGTCAGAGTATGCCCACGACTATATGCACATGTTCGATAAGCCCGGCAACTGGAGAGCAGACCCCGTACGTAACGGCGTTGTTGGCGGCGGCTGTCACGCGGTTGACCTTCTCCGCTGGCTCGTAGACGCTGATCCCACAGAGGTTTACGCTTATGGAACTCACAAGCTCTTGCCCAAGGTTACATACGATGATGCAAATCTGGCAATAATGAAATTCCCCGGCGACGTAATGGGCAAGGTGTTCGTTTCCACCGGCTGTAAGAGAAATTACACGATGAGAACCTGCGTATACGGCACGAAGGGAACTATGATATTCACAAACGGCAAGGAACCCGTACAGATATTTGAGATTGACGAGAATGGCAACGCTCCCGCAGAGCCTGTTGAAATAGACGCAACGGTAAATAACCACAACGCCGTAGCGGAATTTAAGGAGTTTGCAGACTGCCTTGTAAACGATACTCCCGTAGTAACCACAGTCTACGAAGGCGCAAAAACTGTCGAGGTCTGCCTCTCCATCGTAGAATCTGCAAATACAGGAAAGATTGTAAACCCGAATTACGATTTCACCTAATTTGGTTATGCGCCAAAACCCAAAAATATAAAGGGGATACGACCGTGAAGGATAATGATAAAATATTACAATTATCAAAAAATGGCTTCTTAAAGGATAACGAAAATATTCATATACACATGTCTAACGAATATCCGAGCTATGCCGGAGTTTTACATTCCTGCAACTTTATGAAGATCAACTATATCATTTCCGGCAAGGCTAGATTTGAATTCGGAAATCAGGTATACGAGGCGCAAAAGGGCGATCTCGTTATGGTCAATAAGGATATAGCGTACAAGTTCACTGAAATAGAGGATACTGACGAAACGCTTCTTTTCTACGAGCTTATATTCAACGACGGCATCTTAAGAAGAGAACCGCTGCCAAGCTATCCTTACAGGCTTCTTGAGGGCTCTTTTGCCTTTTACTCTCTTCGTGATAAAGAAAGCCATCCTTTTATATTCTTTAATTTTTCAAAGACCTCTCACTCTATGTACGGAGAATTTTTCAATAAAATGTATATGGAGTACAGGAGAGCAAAGAGCGGATACAATGACGTTATGATGGCGTATTTGACTTTAATTATTATTAACGCCGTCAGGCTTAACGAAACGCTTGGAAACTCTGACGAAAAAATCTACAGGAAGCAGGCTGTGGAGTTTGTTCAGAACTACATTAACCGCTGCTTCTGCGATAACAATATTTCAGTAAGAGGTCTTGCGGATCTTGTGTATCTCAACACCGATTATTTAGGCAGGATATTCAAAAAGGATACCGGAAAAACCATAAACGAAGCAATTCAGGAAAAGAGGATAGAAAACGTCTGCCGTCTGCTTGCAACCACCGACCGTTCTATAAATGAAATTGCAAACGAAAGCGGATTTACCGATATGCACTTTTTCTACAAGGTGTTTAAGAACCGCATGGGCGTTCTGCCAAGCGAGTACAGAGAAAGCACGAAGCATTAAGAAAAATAAAGAGCCTTCCCCAATAAATTATGTTGGGCAAGGCTTTTTTGTTTATTTTTCACAGTATAATTTAATAAAAAGGAAGCAAATTGAACAACTCCCACCAAGAAAAACACAAAACAAGTCGGAAAATTCCATTGTCGGAAGAGAAATTATTATATATAATTTAAGCAGAAGAGTTGCAAGATTCTTTCTTAAAACCTTTTTCAGCCCTTTGGTACGTGCTTTTGAAAAAATGAAAAACGGAGGAGAAAAAATGAACAAAGAGAAAAAAGAGTACCAGCCCGCAGAGCTTTTGCTTATCAGATTCGATACGTCAGACGTGATTGCAACGTCGTCTACGTACAGAGATCCTGATGAAAACGCCTGGGTCTAATCAAACCATAGCTTCAAAATTTACCGGAAAGGAAGAAACAATGAAAAACACGAAAAATTTATTGAAAATCATGCTCGTTTCCGCTCTGCTCGTATGTGCAGCAGCGCTAGGCGGAATATCCGCATTTGCAGAAGCGGACACCACGCTATCAATTACAACCGCTAACGTTGCGTATAACGAAAATACGCATCTCGCGTTTACAATTGAAGGTTCTGTCGCTGACGGTAACGAGATCGGCCTTGCAGTCTGGGATAAGGACGTTGCCGAGCCAAATGCCGATAACGTTTCATATTACAGCTTTGAAAGCTACACTCTAAAAGGTGTAACGTACTATAAGACAGAGGGCATTCCCGCCTCAGAGATGAGCGCTACAATATATGTTGCTCCAGCTACGAGAGCTACGGGAGATGATTCCACAGCTACGGTTGCAGGCAAAATCATTGATTACAGCATTTATAAGTACGTAAACAGCAGACTCGCTCAGGACGGCTTGACCGACGCACAGCTTAAACTCTATACAAACGTTGTTACATACGGCAACTATGCCGAGAAGATTATTAATAACAGCGTAAACACCCGTATACTTGTCGCAAAGAACGGCTACGCAGGTAAGGGCGCAAAGTACGGCCTTGCTCTCACCGAGGGTGATACCGCTCTCATCACCGCAAGCACAGTAAACGCAGACGGCGAATATTTCCTATACTGGACTGACGCCGAAGGAAACCAAATCTACGACAGAGTTACAAACGTTACTCTTAACGATAACAGCACCGTTTATACCGCAAAATATGGCTCAAAGACTGAATCGGCTTATGCAGGCCGCTTTGATTTTGACAGTCTGACCGTTGGAGCTCTCGATTTCGGGACACCCTCCACAACGAATGCTCCCACCCTTCATAGCACAGGTATATATTACCACTTCCAAGAGAAGCTCTTTGCCAACAACAAGCTGAGATTTGCAGCAATATATCAGGTAAACTCCGCTGACGACCCCACTGTCGTTAAAACCACATCTGCCGAGATTAAAGAAGATAACGGTGTAAATTACCTCTCATTCGACAAGGCGTTCAGTGGTGTAACCGGCACCGAGGTTGAGTTTAAGAGTTCTGCTACCAACACCGAGCGTATCGAGGTTGATATGTGCTTTACCAACGTTGACAGCAACGAAGATTTTGCGCTCTATTTCACGTTTAGTGACGGTACCACGTCTAAACGATGCCGCATAAACGCCCATTATCAGCAGGGCGGTGATTTATATCTGAGAGATTCTACCGATACAAATCCAGAAGCTACTCAAAGATACGCAGGAAATATCGCCTTAGGTGAGAAATTCACTCTGACCGCAGAGAGAAACGACAACGGTCTTGTGGTGGTAAAAATAAACGGAGTAGCGATAACAAATGCGTATAACGGTGACTATATGGGCGACGGTTTCTCCTTAAATACAGAACTTGACACTACCAAAGAAATCTATGGTAATAACTTCAAACTGGAAATTTACTCTTACGCATACCTTGCGGCAGATTTCTACACCGTCAACTTCGTTGACACCGACAAATTTAACTAAACCGAGAAAGGAAAGGTAAAAATGATGAAAAATAAGTTTAAGATTATAACCGTTATTCTCTCTTGCCTGCTCCTTATCGGAGCTGCGGTTGGAATCTTCGTTTCGGCAGAAGGCACCGACCCTTCGGTTTCTATTTACAAAAAGAGTGTCAACTACGACGGCGCGCTGGGAATCCATTACGCAATTGACGCAAATCTCGCAGAAGGCCAGCAAGTTAAGGTTCTCTTCTCTTACGACGAGATAGCAGTCCCCACAGGAGCTATTGACGAGAGCGCATACGAGAAGGTTGGCACTATTGCAGCAAATGATGAAATAACTATTAACAATGTAACTTATCCCCTCGTCTACTCTCCCGGAATTGCTCCCGTTGATATGACGAAGCCGATATACGCTCTTCCTGTCATCGTTGACGCTAGTAACAACGTTGTTGCGACAGGTGATTTAGACAAGTTCTCTATCTTTGATTACTGTATGGAACGCTTTAGCGGCACGTCCACACCAGACCAGTACCAGCTTTACAAGGCACTTCTTGCATACGGTGCGTCGGCACAGGAGGTTATGCTCGAGAGCGGTCTTTACACCGAGGAGCAGCTTAACGAGTACGGATATGCCGATGCTTACTACATTGTAAACGCTACTATAAAGGTTGACGGCGAGGTTGCCTCTACCGAGAAGGTATGTTACAGAGAGGCTGACGTTACTATCGAGGCTCCCAAGACCTACGGCGGCACAATCTTCGCAGGATTTGAGAATGCGGACGGAGAAAAGGTCGGCGCTTACGGCAATAATACCGCTTCATCTTGGAATTACTACGACACAACCCTTAAAATCGGTCAGAATAGCTTTACCTACAATTACGCAGGCGGCAACGTGCAGACGTGGACAGATGCTAACGGAAATGACCTAACACTTACAAGCGAACACACAGCGCCCTACGCTACAGGGTCAAACCTTGCGTTTAACGAAGTTATAGAAGGAAGAAAATCCCTCTATGTTAATAATGGAGAGTTAGTTCTTGCTACACCAGAGTTTGCAAGCAGAACTGACAGTCACTGGCGTCCCATAGAAATAGTTAATCAGAACGAAAGAACCGGTGAAGCTGGAAAAACTTACGTATTCGAGACCGATTTGCAGATTGACTTTGCACCCGAAAATCAGTTGAGCCAGACAGTTCTCGCAGACTTCGGTATGACTTCCAGAACTGATTACGGCAGCAATGAAACATTCTTCCTCTTCTTAACATTCAACAGAACTTCAACAACCCAATTCAAAATTCAAAGCATGGACTCCACCAAAGGAGATTGGAGCAACTTGATTACAGGATTGAATTTTGGCGAAAAATACAATCTTCGTATTGAGTACAAAATAAATTCTATTGGAACCTGTGGTTCGAGTACGGAATCAACAGCAAGAGGAACAGTTAGTATCTATATAAACGGTGAACTCAAAACGACGTATGAGGCAACAGGATATTCAGGCAACACAAGTGCAAGCAACAGCCAGTTTGGCGGTGTAGGACTTCTCTCTTGGGATTATAAGGCTACCGGCGCTCACACTTGGTACTTCGACAACACATACATTGCAACAGAGGATTAATCAGTCATTCCGTTTGCGATTAGTTTGATTTTTCGCGCTTCTCGCATTCCTCGGGGTGCGAGGGGCGCTTGGCTTTTATTGGAGATTTATATGAAGAAGAAAAAAATATTATTATGGATAATAGCGGTTCTGTCGCTAGTCTTGGCGCTCTTCTCCTGTACGCCAAGCGAGGAGGACAAAGCTCCTACCTATAACGACAGCGATGGCGTTATTTATAATCCAAATACGCACGTTTCGCTAATAATAGCGGACGAAAATATATCAAGCGATTGCTACACGAAGATATACAACGCTTTATTTAAGCATGTCGGAACGGGTAATATAGATATTTACATCAACGAGATTCCCGAGCAGACAGAGCACGAGATAATCATCGGCCCAACAGACAGAGAAATATCAAAGGAAGCGTACGCCATCCTTAACAGAAGCGAATACGACAACCTCGGTGACGCAGGTTACGTAATTTATTCTGACGGAACGTCCCTTGCGATAGCTTATACCGATATGCTCTCTTACATATATATTGAGGATGAGCTTCTTGCCTTTGCGGATGAGTATTTCACACCCGAGTTGATTCTTGACGAGGGTGTAGTTATACAGGAAAAGGACAATCTCATTGAAATATTCAGAGCGCAGGACGAGGAGCGCCAGAACGAACAGTGGGAGGCTGTTGCCGAGCGCGCAGGAGAGTCGGGCGAGGCTATAGTTGCAGCTCTCAAGAATATGTACACGCTATATAAGCCCGAGCTTGTTACCTGGCTTGCAAACCTCTATGAAGAGAGAATTTGCGTCTGCACGACCTACGACCAGAACGGAAACAAGGTCTGCCAGCACCCTACGGACTCCGAGGGAAATCCCCTCTGCTACTACGGTGGATTCTACTACTCTAATTCTGCAAGAAACACCGAGGGCTATGCTCCCGACATAGAGTCTACAAACCAGGCTCTCTCGCTTCTTGAGTCTGGCGGTTTGGTTTCGCAGTTTGGCGGAAACTGGGCAAATGCTATTCCCAACTGGATGAAAAACGAGCTTGTCGGTTTCGTTAAGGGACTGCAGAGGTCGGACGGATATTTCTATCATCCCCAGTGGTCTACTGAAATGCACCATAACACCCCCGAGAGAATGGGACGAGATTTATCTTGGGCAACGAGTATACTAAAGCGCCTTGGCAAAAATCCGTATTATTCTACTGAAAACGGAATGAAGGGTGAGGGCAAGCCTGTAGCTTATCTTTCAAGTAGACTCGGCTCGCTTTCCTCCGTCGCAGCGGTAAGCAAGGTTATCCCCGCCTCATCGGGACTTAACGCTCACTTGAAAACCCCGGGAGCCTTCCGCACCTATCTTGCCGGACTTAATATTAAGACACAGTCTTACGGCGCGGGAAGTGCGCTAAGCGCGCAGACTGCTACGATAAAGTCCTATGACAGACAGTATGCAGGCGTTGATAAGGATGCGCCTTTCGACTACTTGACACAGGGCGAGTATACCAAAATTCTCTTTGAGTGGCTTGATACAAACCAAAATCCCGAAAACGGACTTTGGGATGCTGACTCCGACTATCAGGCGTGCGACGGTCTTTTCAAAATCGTTTGTATCTATAACGATTACAAAAAGCCGATGAAGTATGCTTACCAGGCGGCTATGGCTACCATTGCGGCTATTTCATCTGATGAGCCAGTATACACGGTTTGTAATATGTATAACGCATGGCATAATATAGGCCTTATCAGAACCAATATGGGCTATGCATTAGAGAAGGCATCAAGCGAAGCGGAAAAGGAAAAAATACGCGCGGAGATTGCACAGATAAATGACGCTATCTTCAAAAAAGCGCCCGAGGCCATTTCCTCAACTATCAAAAAGACAGAAAACTTCGCAATTCCCGACGGCTCGTTCTCTTACCTTATCGGACATTCCTCCGATACCTCTACCGGAATGCCTACGGCGGTTCTTAACTCCTACGAGGGTGACGTAAACGCGACGCTTATATGCATCGGCGGTCTTCTCGGAAATATGTATACCGCGCTTAATCTCCCGTTTGTAAGACCTTACGGCCTTGCTGACTGGTATATCTTCCTTGACATAGTTGAGTCGAATAACAGCTCCTTAAAGGATGGAAGCATGGCTGACACGCCCCTTAAATTTGAGGACGATAACGTCGACGAAAGACCCGAAAACGTTAAAATCGGCATTGAGTCCGAGAAGGGCAAGATGCTCGTAGCCAATGACCCTGTAAGAAGAGATAATCAGGTTCTTCAAATTTGGCACCCCGCGCAGTCGTACACTTACGATTACGCAAGATTTACTAATTTCTATTATTCAATGAATAGAAACTGCTCTATCTTCGAGAGTGATTTCTATATTGCAAGCGAGGGTACGGATAATACTTACGTGACGCAGATGCTCTTAAATCCCGGCTATGCCTTCTCCTTCAGAATAAAGGACGGCATGGTGGAGATTTGGGAGGACTCTTCTCTTGAGCTTGTAAAGACGAAGGCAAGACTCCTTGCTAAAAATCCGCTTGACGACTGGTTCAACCTCAGAATAGAGTACTATAAGGGCACTCACGAAACCGTACGAATTAAGTTCTATCTCGATGACGAGCTGATTGCCGTAAGCGCTAACTACTTTAATTCCAGCGGTAAAAAGCTCTCGACAGGCACGGGGACTCCGGGCAAGGGCTTTGAATATCTTCAGATATCGCCTCTTTCTTACGTCAACCTGAATATGTATATGGATAATACTCTGGTTACGGGAAAGAACGTTGAATACAAGTCCGAAGCAAACACGAAGGGACTTATAATAAACGAGGATATTCCCGACAGCGAGCGCAAGACCTACGACTTTACTGACGGCACACTCTCAGGGGATATAAATATCGTATCGGGCGGTGGTAACGTAAGCGTATCCGAGGGCACGCTGAAATTCAGTAATAATTCTCAAAAGACTGTTCTCACCATTCCCGCATTTGCAAGACAGAGTTTAGCAAACTGCTATGCACTCGGATTTGACATTGACTTTACCGATGCCGCAGTTGGTGACGTTATGACCTTCGAGTTCACAAAGCGCTTCAGGTACACTAACGAAGATAAGATAACGGGTATAACGAGCCTTACGCTTAAGTGCGTAACCGAGGACGGACAAAAGTATCTCGTCGTGACGTCGAAGAACGGCGCACTCACATACTCCGCTACTAAAATTGCAGTTTCCGACGAGCCTACCAAGGTCGAATTCGTGCATTTCAGCGCGCAAATGCACACTTTAATTTACATAAACGGCGAATTGGCGGCACTTTGCGACTATATTGCAGACAAGTCAACGTATAGATTCGAGCTTGGAGATATCACTCTTACCTACTCGGGTAAGATGGAAGGCACTCTTGATAACGTCTTCGTTGAAGCGCGTCGCGGTGATTATACCACAGAAACGACTCCCAAGGTTGACAGAGATATTTACGACTTTGAGGACGGACTTGAGAATCTGCAATTCAACGGAAAGATTGACGAAGGGCTGATATATCTCATGGGTGGTCAGTACCTTACCGTTCCATTGAACAAGCGAGTTAATAACGTATTCTCTTACGAGCTTTATCTCGATCTGTATCTCGACAAGGCGGACGAGGAGGCGTTTACCCGCGTTTGCTTCCTTGACAAGAACGGAAATATAATTTTCGCGCTCGATTTTGGCTACGACGGCAAAACTCTCTCACTATACGAGGTTACAGAGTCGGGCAGGCTGAGTATTGCTATCGTTTCGATTGTAACAGAGGCTTATCTCCCTCTCACTCTTAACTACTATCCCGAAAACGACATTGTAGCTATCAAAAATGCTGGCACGTACCTGCTCTCTACCGGTATCTTCTATAATGATGAGCGAGGCGAGGTTGCTTCCGCAAAGATTATCTCCGACGGAGCAAGCGTTGATAACGTTTACCTTGAAGGACTTCTCTTCACCTACTCGCCTCCTACCTATAAGAGCGAGACGAAGGACGATACCGACGAGGTTATAACCTACGAATATTCAAGCACGGGCGACTTCCCTAACAGAGTTACCGCAACTCTCAAGACGGGCGGCGCAAAGGCGGCAATCGAGCTTATGACAAGAAAAAACGAGGTGACAAAGGTTCTTAACTTCACTACCTCCGCAGGAGATGCTGACTACATCGACTTCGTTACTCCCGCAAGCGAAAAGTATACTAGCATAGTTTTTGAGTCGGATATATACTTCGGAATAAACGGCTACTATGAAATAAACGTGCTTAACAGCACCGACGGCTCAAAGAACGCGTACAGACCCGTTCTCAGCGGACGTAACGGCAAGCTCTACTGTTACGATACAGCAAGCAACGGCGGAGCTAACCCCGGTCCCGAGAAGGCTATCGCAGACCTGAATACTTGGGTTCGCTTTAAGATGATCGTTGACCTTGGTACTTGCGGTGCAGAGAGCGCAAACGCACAAATCTACATTAATGATAATTTAGTGTACGATTCTCAAAACTTTGTAGTTAAAAACGGCTCTCTCTCCATTGACAGCCTTAACAGAGTGCGCTTCTATACTCATTCCTCGTCTACCGGAAGCCTCTACTTTGACAACACGTCTATGAAAGAGGGACCGTGCCTTCACGGTGCGCTTACGGAAGGTGATATTATAACGCCTCCCACGTGCTATTCAGAGGGCGAGCGTGAGCTTGTCTGTCATAATCCTGATTGTGACTACAAGACAGCAGTCTCTCTTCCCGTCACCGACCACGATCTTGTAGACGGAGATGTAATAACTCCTCCTACCTGCACGGCAGAGGGTGAGAAGAAAATATTCTGTCAGAATAGTGGTTGTAGCTACGAAACAACGGACACTATTCCCGTCGACGGACACAGTCTTGGCGAATGGATGACGGACGAAAGCGATTCAACGCACGAGAAGAGAAAGTGCGCGAATTGCGACTATTATGAGACCAGACTCGTTGAGGTCGATGACTATATCGACAATTCAAGTTGGGTTCCTATTGGCTGATTCACCTTATAAAAAAATGGCAGTCTTTGCCCGCAACCTCGGGCAAAGACTATAAAGCCTACAACCGTTTGAGATAATATTATGAATGATTTAATGGACAAATTTCTAACTCAAAAAGAACAAAAGTGGAAAAACTTTGAGAAAAAATATGGAAGGGAGCTTTGCGATGCACTGAAGGAGTGGCACAGCCTTTACACCGACGAGGTTGTCGAGTGGCTCGCGGGACTATACGACGCTAAAATAGGCGGCTGGTACTACTCCGAGTCTGCAAGGGATAATGATACGGTCGAATATCGCGAAAGGACCTACAAGCTCCTGCCCGACGTTGAGTCAACTAATCAAGCGCTAAACTTCCTGCAAAGCGCCGGAATGGTTGACGACTTTGGCGCAAGCTACGCTGCGGCTCTGCCCGAATGGATGAAAAAGGACATCGGAAGCTGGGTATATAATCTTCAGGACGAGGACGGCTTTTATTACCATCCCCAATGGAATAAGGATATTCCCGTTCACAGAAGAGGTCGCGACCTTTCATGGTCGAGAAGCATTTTGAAAAATCTCGGCATTGAGCCGAAATACGCTTCAATAGTTGATAAAGGCATATCCCGTGAAAAGCAAAACTCCCCAGCAGTTCCCGAGCATCTTTCCTCGCCGGAAAAATTTGCCGAATATCTTTCCGGTCTTAACTTCGGTGAGCAGTCCTACGGTGTCGGCAACGCTCTCGTTACTCAGGCAGAACAGATAAAGGCTCTCGGCCTTATGGACCATCTTATCACGTTTCTAAACGAGAAGCAACATCCTGAAAACGGGTATTGGCACGACACACCGGGATATACCGCAGTGAACGGTCTGCTCAAAATTTCCGGCTGCTACAATATCGGCGAAGTTCCCTTCCCCAATGCGACGGTAGCGGCAAAATCGGCTATTGAGGCAATTACATCTGATGAAGAATTTTTCATCGTATGTGACGTTTATAACACTTGGTTTACCGTAGACAACCTCGCGCAAAACCTACGCAAGTACGGTGGCGAGGAAGGCGCAAAGCAAGCAGATAAAATGATTTTAGACCTTACGGCTGTTGCGGCAGAGGGCATGAGAGCGTCGGCAAGAAAGCTTAAAAGATTTAAGAAGCCCGGTTGCTCATTCTCATTCTTACGCGACTATTCATCTGAGGTTTCGCAGTCGATGCCCGTTGCACTTTATCAGGCGGCGGAGGGTGATGTGAACGCGACTCTTATCGCCGTCAGCGGTACTATTGAAAAGTGCATGGATGCTCTCGGTGTAAGCGTCGAGGACAGAGTTCCCATATTCGGCAGACCACATTTTGAGCGTTTTATGGAAATAGTTACCGAAAGCAAAAGAAAGGCAGGAAACTGATATGAACCAAAGCTCCGTAACACCGGCTGTAAGAGCCGCACTTGATAAGCTTGATGCAAAATTCGGCATAGAGGTCGTTGATTGGCTCGCGGGCCTTTACGACAGGGAGTCGGGCGGCTTCTACTATGCAGAAAGCTCCAGAGATAATCCGCAGTTCGGTCCCGATATTGAGAGCCTCGTTCAAGCCATACTGCTCCTTGCGCGAATGGGCGCTATCGGCAGAGATGAAAATGGGCACTATGTCGTTCCCTACGCCTTCAAAGCAAAAACGCTTGCCTTCCTTAATGCAAGGCAAGACGAGAGTGACGGATATTTCTACGACCCGCAGTATAAGGAAATCGCCAACATGGCAAAAAAGGACAGAAACACCTCGTTTGCCTCTTGGATATACAACGGCTACGGCGTGAAAGCTCCATATCCCCTCCCCTCCGAGCGACTGAAAGCAGCCTCGGGAGAAAAAACGAAAAAATCATCTAAATTTGAAGAAAGATTTGCTTCCGAGGAGGGATTTATTTCTTGGCTTGAAGAGATTTCAGCGCCCACAAGATGCTCGTACTCCTGGGGCAGCGACCTAGCGTCTGCTTCCGACTATATTATAGCCTCGGGCTATCGCCCCACCTTGATAAAATGGCTTAAGGAAAAGCAGTGTAAGGAAACGGGTATGTGGGAGTCCATCCCGTCACCCAACGGAATTAACGGTGTTCTCAAGATTTGCGGCTTCTTCAATTCCGAAACAGAGCCGTTTCCGAATGCAGATAAATTCATCAAAAACTGCGTTGAAATATCGCGCACCTTCTCACCTAGGTCGGGGTCTGAAGCATGGAATCCGCTCGGCGCTATGAAGCAGGTATTAAGCTCGCTTGGCGACGTTCCCAAAGAGATGAAAGAGCTTGTTGACAGCTCTATCGCGGATATTATCTCAAACATATCCGACAAGGTTGAGGGCTTCCGTATGCCCGACGGCGGCTACGGTTATCTGAAAAGCGGTAGCTCGCATATATCAAACGACGTTGTGGTTTCTCTCGGTGCACCCGAGGGTGACGTGAACGGCATGAGCCTTATAGCTCTTATCTATCAGGACGCTTACGCTCTTGCAGGGCAAAAGCAGCCTCTTCCTTGGAAGAAATATGCGGAATATTTCTTTAATAAAATAGGATATTAATTATATTTATTGAGCAAAAGGCGGAGAATGTGAAATTCCCCGCCTTTTTGTATTATACTTTCATCTTAAATCGTCGAGCATCGAGGTAACGTCTACGGTTTTGCCGGTTTTTATACTCTCGTTTGCCGCCATGCCTATTATCGCAGAGCTGATACCCGCAAAGCTATCTGCAAGCTGCCCCAGCGGGTCACATCTATTGTCGCCAAAGATCATCTCAAGAAGCTTTTTATCCCCACCGCCGTGAGCGCCCTCTGCAGAAACGAAGGGGATGTCAACTACCTCGTTTTCCTTATTCAAAATCTTGATTCCGAGCTCCTCACCGTTGCCGTAATCGGACTTGTAGCAATCGACTATCAGCATTCCGCGCTCGCCGACAATAGTCATTGTATATCCCTCTCGCATAGAGAAGAGATTAAGAGTATATGAAAGGATTGCACCACCCTTATACATCACTGACACCGACATATTGTCGTAAATGTCCGAGTCTGGAAGATAGGCACACTTATCTCTTATATACCCATCCTCTCCCTCAGCATCAAAATAAAGACGCTTGTCAAGCTCCTCTGACTGTGACCTATACGACTCGCACTCCGCCGCGCGCTCACACTTTGAGCACCTCTCGCCAAGCACCTTCCGCTCGTCGCCGTAAAAGACTCTGTTTCCAAGAGCCGCAACGCACTTAGGCTCGTCGCAAAGAAGCCAATTTATCACGTCGAAATGGTGAGTGCTCTTATGTAAAAGCATACCCTGCGAGTACTCCATTTTTCTGTGCCATCTCTTGAAATAATCGCCTCCGTGCCAGCGGTTTAAGGTATAGTTATACGATATTGACAGCACCTTACCTATCCTGTCCTCAAGTAACAGCTCCTTTACCTTCGCAAAAATCGGCATAAAGCGGCAATTAAATGTCACTCTTACCTGCTTTCCGGAGCGTCGCTCTGCTTCACGAATAGCCATAGCGCCCTCGTAGGTGTTTGTGAGCGGCTTTTCGGATATTACGTCATATCCCAGATCCAGAGCCCTGACAACATACTCGTGGTGAGTGCTGTCAATGGTAGCAACGATAACGGCGTCAGGTCTTTCTCTGTCTAGCATTTCATCAAAATCGGTATATACCGTCAGAGTGGGGCCGAGATATTCACTGTAAAATTCAGAGCGCTTTTTGTTTATATCATAAACGCCGCTTATTGTAAGAGTTTTACCTTGTTTTTCCTTAAGGCCCTTGACAAACATACCGAATGCCCTGCTGCCCGCACCTACTATTACGTATTTTTTCATTTTCATTTTCCTTTGCAAAATATTAAATATATATCTTGAAATATTCAAAAAATTATGATAAAATAGAGCTATGATAAACACAGTTTTGAAAAGCTACAATGCTCTTGGTGACGATTTTTATTACCACCATACAAAAAGCTCTCCCTCCTACGCTCCATACTCCAGCGGACCGGAGGCACACAGACAATACGAAATTCTTTACTTAATCGACGGCTCAATCTCATACATCATTGATGGAGAAACCTATCAGGTAAGCGCTGGCGACATAATCCTCGTATCTCCCAATGAAATCCACACCCTGAGAATTGAAAAAAACTCAAGCTACGAGAGAGCTGTCATATTATTTAATATGGAAATAATAGACGGACTGCTCGAGGACGGAAAAAGGTACCGTCTTTTTGAAAACGAGAGGAAAATACCCCGCGTTATAAACAAGGAGAGCGCCCAGCGCTACGGACTCGGTGAGCAGATAATGTCGATAGTCGAGTCGGAGGACGACGAGCCGTATAAGAGGCTTTACTCAATCTCACGGCTTATTGAATTTATCATTTCTCTTGACAAGGTGCTTAAAAAGCCCGTCCCCAACATCAAAGCGCCCTACACGAAGGACGCGCTTATAGCCAGGGTGATAGAGCTGATAGACGAGAATATAAGACGCCCGATAAGCCTTGATGAACTTGCAGGCGAGCTTTTCGTCAGTAAGTCTACCCTTTGCCACAGATTTTCGTCATATATGCACATAACACCCGGCCGCTACATAACTACGAAGAAAATGCAGCTTGCCGAGCGGCTCTTGCGGGACGGTATGGGAGCACAGGAGGTGTGTCGCGAGCTAGGCTACGACAACTACACAACCTTCTACTATAATTATAAGCAAATCATCGGCAGCTCCCCTGCCTTAACTGACAAAAAGGAGTCTTAAGAAAACGCCTTAACCGTATCTTCATCAAGAAGAGAGGCGGAATTTTCATCAAGGTAGAGAGTTACGTCCTTGTGTGACTTCATAAGAGTTGCGGGAACTAAGGGAGTTTTATCAAGAGTGAGCGTATTTTTTACCGCCTCAGCCTTTACCGCATGGGGTACTACGCTGATAATGCACTCGCATTTCATTATTTGCTTGCAAGTCATGCTGATAGCCTGCTTGAAGGCTGCGTTCTCGTCCTCAAACCAACCTTCTCTTATCTGCTGCTTAATGCAGGTATCGTTAAGGTCTACTATTTTATATGCCCTCTCGTCATCAAAATCTGCAGGCGGGTCGTTAAAGGCGATGTGTCCGTTCTCACCGATTCCGATAAGTCCGAGATCAATGGGAGCCTCTGCGATAAGAGCAGATACCTCTTTTATAGTTTGCTCGGGGTCACACTCGCCGTTCATAAGGTGATACTTTGCAGGATGGTTTACCTCAACGAATCTCTCGCGAAGATATTTGTTGAAGCTTGCGGGGTGGTCGGGAGAAATTCCTACGTACTCGTCAAGGTGAAACATCTCAACCTTTGACCACTCAACCTTCTCATCTGCAAGGGCTGTGAAGAAGTCAAACTGTGACGCTCCGGTAGAGAGAAGTATGCGTGCATACCCCTTCTTTTCAATAACATCTCCGAGCTTTTCAGCCGCCGCTTTTGCTGCAGCTTTTCCCATTTCTACGCTGTTTTTGTAAAGTTTAATTTTCATTTTTCTACTCCTTTTAGGAAAATTTTATTAATTTCAAGATTTTCATTAAGTAAAACAAGGTCGGCTACTTTACCAACTGATATGCTGCCGCGATCATTGTAACCCATAACAGAAGCAGGTGTTTTTGTGAGCATCTTTACTGCATCAACAAGTGGTATTTCTGCAAGATGACACATCGTCCTAAGAAGTCTGTCTGCCGTTGCCACACTGCCCGCAAAGGCTTGGCAGTCGGTAGTTTTTGCAACCGAGTCATCTATCACGCATGGAACACCGTCATTCATTCTGCCAAGCATCGTGGTAACGCCATCGGGCATTCCCGCACCCCGCATAGCGTCGGTAATAAGACAAATTTTATCAGCGCCCTTGCATTTGTATATAAGCTGTAAAAGTCCTTTGGGTAAGTGCTTTCCGTCGGCGATAACCTCGGTAAATATGCGATCATCGTAAAGCCCTGCCTCAACACAGCCTGCTGTACGGTAGGCATTCTTTCGAGTTACGCCCTTCATTCCGGAATAAAGATGGGTTATTAGGGTTACACCCTCGCCTGCCGCCTCCGTCATACAGTCGAAATCCGCATCGGTATGAGCCGCAGATACCACCAGGCCTGCTTCCCTTGCCGCACGAGTTACCGCGTAATCGGTATCAAGCTCGGGGGCAATGCTTATCCTCTCAACGAATGGATATTTTTCTATTATTTCCTTTAGCTTCTCCACCGAAGGCAGCGACATTTTTGACACGTCCTGCGCTCCGCACTGAAGAGGGTTCAGCCAAGGTCCTTCAAGATGTACACCGTGAAGTGTAAGTCTATCCTCTCCGAGAGCCGAAAAATTATCAAGCGCACGGTATATTTGCTCGTACCTATCGGTCATGGTCGTTGCAACAAGAGTTGTAGTGCCGTGCGAGAGGTGAAACTCGGATATCTTTTTCATTTCGGAGGGTGTCGCATCCATAAAATCATAGCCACCGCCGCCGTGACAATGTATGTCAACAAATCCGGGCACAAGATACGCGCCGTCTGCCGAAACGGTAGGCTCGTCCCTCTTGATTTCCTCGCCTATGTATTCAATAATTTCGTTGCTTGCTCGAAGGTTGCCGAAGAAAATTGAGTCCTCTAAAACTATTTTAGCGTTAATTATCTGCATAGCGTCTCCTTTTCAAAAAAGATTTATTGCTATTCTTTATATATTTTAACATACGGATATAAAACAATCAATTAAATATATTGCAAATTATATATAAAATGTTGCAATTAGATAAAATAAATACCGACCCTGTGCCGTTTATTAATGTACGAAACAGAATCGGTATTTTTTATATTAATATTAGTATTAAGATTGAGGCGGCAAGGCCTACGGAGCCGAGAACAAGTATTATAACCGAGTTTTTATTAAATCCACCGCTACCAAGAGAGCCGCTTGCAAGCTTTGCGCGCTTCATGGCGTTTGCTACAGGCTTATAGAGCAGCATGGCAATGGCGCTGTTCATTAGCGATTTTGCGAAATTGAATGGCAAGAGAACAGTCGGCAAAATACTGATAACGTACTCGCGGGCAGCGTCCTCCGGCATTGCGCCAAGGTAATCGAAAAGATATATCGGAGTGACGTATCTGTTGAGTAAAAGCATCACAGCCGTTGTTGCAGCCACAGCCGCGAAGAAGGAGATTCAGGCGCCGTTTATATTTCTAAATCTTTTATATATTAGTGAGGCGGTGAGCGAAAATACCGCAGAGGATGCAAAATTCATAATGAAGCCGTACCAGCCCGTTGTGCTTATAGTTAAAAACTCAATAAGCGCAGCAATAAAGGCGATGATAACGGCTGATGCTGGGCCGTAAATGAAGGACGCGATAGCAATAACGGCGTCTTTAGCATCAAGAGAGAGAAAGCCCGCGACAGGGGGTATAACCTGACAAACGAGGGCAACCACAAAGGCAAGGGAAGCAAACACTGCTATTCCCACAATTTTTTTAGTATCTGTTTTTATAGTTTTCATATTTTCCTTTCGCAAGCCGTAAGAGAGTCGAACTTACAAGTCTTACGGCGATAACTTTTAGCGGCTTTCGACGCGCCAAGCCTTGTAAAGTCCGTACTTGACTGCGACTTGTCGCATCAAAATCCATCAAAAATTTATTTGCCGTAAGATGCGAAGCAGTTTTGCAAGAAGAGATTTTTTCATAGACAAGCCAATTTTTTTGAGAAATATATGGATATTTAAGAAAAATTCGGCGAAGTATAGGAGAAAATCTATCTTTCAAAACCTTATGAGTTCGATTCCCTTACGGCTAGGGAAAAAGAAAATCCCCGAGAGCACTCGGAGACGAAAGATGCAAAGCGAAAAACTTCACCCGCTAATCAATCTTTTCTCATCCGGACTTTACCGTCGGTCAAGGAATTTCACCTTGTCAAGAGCAAGAATTTTTTCTCACCCCTCGCAGACTCTACTGCCGGTATGGAATTTCACCAATCCCCAAAGATATTGTTGTTTATTTTTATGACTGCCGCAAATTCGGCAAGTAAAGAAAGCAATAAACTTTTTAGCAAATAACAAAGATTTGTAATGTTTATGATGATTTTTCTTTGTTTTATTATATGTTTTTGGTAAATTATCCGACAGCCCCGCAGGACTGTCGGATAACTGTAAGGTCTATTAAACCAAATCTATTGCCAATTAAGCAAGGATCTCAGCAACAACGCCCGAACCAACGGTACGGCCACCCTCACGGATAGCGAAACGAAGACCCTTCTCGCAAGCGATAGGAGTGATAAGCTCAACGTTCATATCAACGTTGTCGCCGGGACGGCACATCTCAACGTCAGCAGGAAGGTTGATGATACCGGTAACGTCGGTAGTTCTGAAGTAGAACTGAGGTCTGTAACCGGAGAAGAAGGGCTTGGAACGGCCACCCTCTTTTTCGGTAAGAACGTAAACCTGACCAACGAACTTGGTGTGGGGCTGAACAGAACCGGGCTTGCAAAGAACCTGGCCTCTCTCGATCTCGTTCTTCTGAACGCCACGGAGAAGAAGACCAACGTTGTCACCAGCCTCAGCGAAGTCCATGAGCTTGTGGAACATCTCGATACCGGTTACAACGGTAGAAGAGGACTCATCCTTGAG